>JAJDEW010000042.1 GCA_029259595.1 Planctomycetota bacterium
GTCATCCGGCGCGCTGCATGCGTCCGGAAAGCCCGGCCGGCACACGAGAGCCTCGCCGAATCGACCGATTCGCCTGCGTTCTCGCGCACCTGCCGGGCCTCCCGGTCACATGCATCGCATCCGAAGCACTTCTCCATCAGGCTGCTAGCCCCTCGTGGTGACTGCGGCCAGGAGACCGGCCGTTTCACCCCATCCGGCTAGCCCGCTTCAGGCGGATTCGCGGCTCTCGTTCGGCTTGTCGGTCAAGCGCTTCACCGTTCTCAGCAAGGTGGCGCTGCGGACGGGCTTGGTCGCGACCTCGTCGAAGCCGGAGCCGAGACAGCGGTTCGCCGTCTCGCGGGTCGCGTCCGCCGTCAGGGCGACGATCGGTTTCGAGTGGCCCGACTCACGGAGCCTGCTGGTCGTCTTCCAGCCATCGAGCTCGGGCATCATCAGGTCCATCAGGATGAGGTCGAAGGGCTTGCCGGCCGCGTTCGCCTCCTCCACGAGGTCGAGGGCCACGAGCCCGTTCTCGGCCACGATCACCTCGACGGAGCGCCGGGAGAGCATCGTCGCGATCAGCTTGCGGTTGACGGGCACGTCTTCGACGAGCAGCACGCGCAGACCGCGGAGCTCGGACGGGGTTTCTTCGGGAAGTTCGCTGCCCACGTACCGCTCGACCTCCGCAACGGATCCGATCACTTCCTTCGTCGCGACGGAGTTCGTAGCGACGGTCAGCGTGAACGTGCTTCCATCCGGTCCCGTGCGGATCGAGAGCTCGCCGCCGAGCGCACTGGCGAGCTTTCGGGAGATCGCGAGCCCCAGGCCCGTCCCACCGAACCGACGTGTCGTGGACATGTCGGCTTGCTCGAAGGGGCGGAAGATGCGCTCCAGCTTCTCGTTGTCGATCCCGATTCCGGTATCCACGACGGAGAAGCGAACCGACGGGATCGCGCCCGGTTCGTAGGCGAGATCGATCTTCACTCCGCCCGTGTCGGTGAACTTGATGGCGTTGCCGACCAGGTTGACGAGGACCTGCCGGATCCGTGTCGGATCGCTTTCGATCGCGGCAGGTACAGGGGTCTCGAAGCCCAGGTCGAGCTCGAGACCCTTGCTCGCGGCCTGGTGCGACAGGAGTTCGACGACCTCGTGTGCGAGCAGGGCCGGCGAGCACGGGACGTGTTCGATCGTGAGCTTGCCCGCCTCGATCTTCGACAGGTCGAGGACGTCGTTGATGAGCGAGACGAGGTGCTGGGAGCTGGTCCGGATCGTGTGGAAGTAGGCCTTGCGCTCGGACTCGCTCCAGTCGGGCTCGGAGAGCAGGTCGATGGCGCCGATGATGGCGGTCAACGGAGTCCGAATCTCGTGGCTCATGTTGGCCAGGAACGAGTCCTTGGCGGCGCGTGCCGTCTCGACGGCCTGGCGCGCGGCTTCGAGCCCCGAGGCCATGTCGTTGAAGCCCGCGGCCAGGTAGCCGAGCTCGTCCTGACCGCCGTCTTCCACGCGGTGTGCGAGCTCGCCGTCGCGGATGCGGTTCGTGGCGGCGCGCAGGGCCTCGACACGGCGCGCGGTCGAAAGCGACAGCCACAGGCCGAGTGCAGAACCGATCACCGTGGCGAGACAGGCGACCCACATGATCCTGCGCCCGAGCTCCCGGGCGGGAGCCAGAACCTCGTCGGTGGGGACTTCGACCAGGAGCTTCCAGCCGGCGTCGTTCGGAATCCCCTCGGCGTCGGTGGCCAGGGCGGCAACGAGGTCGGATCCGCCCTGACTGCGGGTGGCGTGAAGGACAGAGACCCCGACCTCGTTCCGAGGAGCCCCCGCGAAGCGTGCCATGTCGACGGTCTCGTTGCCGCCGCCGAGCGTGTCGTGGACGACGGCCCCGACTCGGTCGAACAGGACGAGCCGCGTGTCGGAGCCTTGGGCTCGAAGTTCGAGGATCTGGTTCACGCTCCGGATGTCGAGCACGGCCTTCAAGACGCCGGCCAGCTCTCCCTCGTGGTCGATTCGGATGCAGATGTCGGTCGAGACGACACCTGCGCTGTGGTCGTAGTGGAGGTTGCCGATGTGGACGCCGCGCTCGACCGCGAGTTGCCACCACTCTTCGTCGTCCTGCCGGAAGTCACTCGTTCGGCCCGTTTGGCCGACGTTGGCGCCAAAGCGGTTGGTGACGAAGATCTCGCCGAAGACCGCATAGCCGTGCTGTCGCCCGACCACCTCCTGATACGAGTCCAGGGCCGCCGCGCAGTCGTTCTCGAGCAGCTCGACCATGGTCGGGGAGAGCGCATGTTCCGGGGTCGAGCGCCACTCGGCATCCAAGCGGTCGATCTCCGACCGCACGTCCTTCATGCGCTCGAAGTCTTCGTTGGAAGCCGTGACGTGCTGCAGGAACTGGGGCTGCTGAACGAAGACCTCGAGGTCGTGCAGATGGTTGTCCTCGACCCGCAGGACCTCGTCCAGCACGTCGCTGGCCTGGTGCGTCGCCCGTTCGACCAGCAGGTCTTCGAGAGCATCACGACTGGCCTGCTCCGCGTACCAGGCCACCGGCCAGAGCGAGAAGGCCATGAACAACGACCCCGCGAGTAGCTTCGTTCTCAGGCGCATCGCGGAACATTTCGTGTGGTCAGCGCTTGCGCGCGTTCGCCGCACCGAGAGCGGGGAACGCAGGCCTCGAATTCATCGCAGCGAGCTCCGTGTGGAAGCGGGCGGGAATCGAGCAGAACGCGGTCGTGTCGTCGGGAGGAACGACCCGGCGCCCTGGGCAAGCAGGGGGTAGGCATCATGAATGAGTAGGCAGTCGTCGTAGCCGGTCTTTTCGGCACCGGAGAGAGGCGGTCTTGACTCGACGCAAGGACTCTGACGGATCAAGTAGAGCAGGCCCGACTGCGACGGTAGAAATGTCCCGAAGACGCCCGGATCCAGGGCTCGGGGCGTGAAGTTTCCTGCCGTCCGGCCCGAGCTGTCGGGCATGTCAGCGGGCGTCCCCTGCGTCGTGGACGAACCCGGACGAGAAGGACCGGGTTCAGGACGTGCGGCGGTCCGGAAAGGTCGCCTCGACCCAGGCCCGCACCAGGTCGAGCAGCTCCTCGAGCACCGTCGCGTCGCTCTTCTTCGTGCGCGCGAGGACGTGGAAGCCGTGGTCGGCGTCCTGGATCACCTCGACGCGTGCCGAACCACCGTAGCGCTCGAGCGAGCGCGCGAGCAGCGTGAGGTCACAGAGGGCGTCGCGGGTCCCTTGCAAGAAGAGCGACGGCTGGGCGATCGCTGCAAAATGTTCGTCGCGCAGCCGCTCCGGCTTCTTCGGCGGGTGCAGGGGATAGCCCAGGTGGACCAGTCCATGACACGGCTCGCCCTTGGCGGCGAGGTGGCTCCCGACGCGCGCCCCGAGCGACTTGCCGGCGAGCACGATGCGCTCCGCGTCGACGCGCTCGAGCAAGGCGGACAGGGCGGTGCGGTGAGCCTCCTCGAGCACCGGCATCCGATCGGGCGGGCGCTGCTTGTCCTCGTCGAGCGCCCGCTGCCGGTACGGGTAGTTGAAGCGCAGGACGTGCAGGCCGCGCGCGCGGAGCCCCTCGGCGACGTTCGTCATGAACGGCGAGCGCATGTGGAAACCGGCGCCGTGCGCGAGGAGGACGGCGGTGGCATGGCGCGGGTCCGGAGCCCCGGCGGCGCGCCCGAGCTCCGCTTCCAGGCGACCGACGGGATGGTCGGGAAAGGGGATCGAAAAGCGCTCCACGTCACGCTCGGCACTCATCGGAGCGAGCATAACGTGTCGACGGGTGGCGAGCCGTCCGATCCGGTGAGCTTCCACGGGACGTGCGGGCTCCGACAGCCCGGCCGGACCGTCGGCTAGGCGCGCGGCTCGTGGGCGCGGCGGGGCACGAAGAGGCGCACCTCGTCGTAGGACGTACGCAGGCCGTCGTCCACGCGCAGGCGGAAGGCCAGTTCGCCCTCGGCGTCCGCCGGCAACCGGATCTCGGTGGTCGTCCAATCCGCCTCGAAGTCGAGGGGCGGGCCCTCGATCTGCTCCCAGCGGTAGTCGAGTGGAGTCGTCCCGTTCGGGCTCCAGGAGCTGCCCCGCAGGATGATGCGGCGCGTGCCCTCGTCGTAGTCCGCCCGGGCGCTGGCGTTCAGGCCGTCCTCGACCGTGCCCACGACGATCGCGACGGTGTCGATCGAAACCTGACCGCCGGCTCGAACCGTGAGCTCGAAGGCGAGGCGCGTGTTTTCGAGGCGCGCCGGTGCATGGAAGCGGGTCGTGGCGGCGTGCGCGTCGTCGAGCTCGACCGGCGGTCCTTCGACCTGACGCCAGGCCAGCGACTCCCAGGGGACCTCGCTCGGATCGCGCAGGGCTTGCAGCAGGACTCGGCTGCCGGGCTCGGCCGTCCGATCGTCCCCGGCGTGCGCCATCACGAGATCGAGGGCCGGCTCGATGCAGACCGTCGCGCGATCGATGGACGTGCGCGTTCCGTCCGAGACCCACAGCTCGAACTCGAGAAAGGTGTTCACGAACTCGGACGGCACGAGGATGCTCGCGTCGCGCGACGTCGCCGCTTCGATCGCGACCCTGGGACCGTGGACCTGCTTCCAGCGGACTTCCGGACGTGGTCCGGGCAGCTCGAGGTGGTGCCCGGACAGGACGATGCGTTCGCCGGCCCGGGCAGCGCTGGTCGTTCCGGCTTGTGCGGTGGGGGCATCGTCGTAGGCGTTGACCATCACCTGGACTGTGTCGATCACGGTTCGATCCCCGTCGCGTACGGAGAGCTCGAAGGCCAGACGTGAGTTCGTGAAGCCTTCGGGCGCCTCGAAGGTCGGTCGCGTTGCGCGCGGGTCGTCGAGCTCGACCGGCGGTCCCGCAATCTGACGCCAGGAGCACAGGCGCCGGGAGCCGCCTTGGATGTCGGCCAGGAGTGTCGTCGTCTCGCCCTCGTCAGCCAGGAGGGCCGGGCCAGCGTCGACGCGGGGGGCGGTGGCATCCGGACGAACGACCAGGTCGACGGTGTCGACCGACGTCCCTCCGGGGCCCCGGACGACGAGCTCGAAGACGAGCCGCGTGTTCGTCCAGCCCGGTGGTACGCGAAACTGCGGGCGTACCCGGCGTGGATCGTCGAGGGCGACGAGCGGTCCCCGGGCCTGGATCCACTCGTAGCGCAGGTCGTGGTCGGCGGACGAGCCGGAACCGTCGAGGATCACGAGCTCACCGTCGAGCGCCGTCTCGGGCGCGCGGGCCCGGGCGATCGGAGCCCGCTCGTCGGGATTCAGGCTGAAGGCGACGCACTCGAGCAGCCGCGGCTCGCCGCGAACCTGCCAGAGTTCGAAGACGAGCGCCGAGTTGGCGAGCCCTTCCGGAGCTTCGAAGACGAGCCGAGGACCGTCCACGTCGCGCAGCGGAACCGGGTGACCCGCTGCTTGCCGCCAGCGACAGCCGGCGTTCGGGGGTACGTCGGGCCCCTCGAGGATGACGAGCTCGCCTTCCTCGACCTCGAGCTGCCGCGTCGCGCGCGGGAGCTCCAAGGGGGCCCACCCGAGCCGTGTCGCCTGATCTGTCGTCTGCATGCGTCGGTCCGCAAGGGCTATCGTCCGCGCATGCAGCGGGAATGGACGTCGAGGTCGCGCGACTCGTTCGGCGCGCGCCGACGGAGTTGCGGATCCGTCCGGGAGGGGAGCGGAACGGGAAAGGATTTCGCGAAAGGGGTCCGCTACCATGCCGCTGCAATGCCCTCCAGGCCTTCCAAGCCGC
This sequence comes from Planctomycetota bacterium, assembly GCA_029259595.1. Taxonomy (GTDB): domain Bacteria; phylum Planctomycetota; class UBA1135; order UBA1135; genus OFTM43. The sequence goes on from JAJDEW010000042.1 coordinate 5,720, forward strand.
CCCTGCGACTCCAGACCAGCACGCTCTGGTATTACCCCTCGCAGCAGCATTCCGACGTCCCGATGGGGGATCCGCGCTTCCTCGGGCGGACGCCGACCTACGTGATCTGGAACCTGCTCGAGCGCTACACGCGCGCGAAGGATCTCGTCGTCGATCCGTTCTGTGGGGGCGGGACCACGCTGGACGTCGCGCGTTCGATGGGGCGCGAGGCGGCGGGCTTCGATGTCGATCCGCAGCGCGAGGACATCCGCCGCGCCGACGCGCGTGCTCTGCCGCTCGAGGATGGCGTAGCCGACTTCTTCTTCATGGACCCGCCGTACTCGACGCACGTCGAGTACTCCGGTCAGGGGGAGTGCATCGGAACGCTCGACGCCTTCGAGCCGGGCTACTTCGAAGCGCTCGACCTCGTCTTCGCGGAAGTCGAGCGCTGCCTCGCCGATCGCCGCTACCTGGCGCTCTACGTCTCCGACACCTTCAAGAAGAAGAAGGGCTTCATGGGCATCGGGTTCGAGCTCTACGCGCTCTTGCGTTCACGCTTTCGACCGGTCGATCACGTGGCGGTCGTACGCGGCAACCGCAAGCTCGAAAAGCCGGGCTTTCACCGCGTGGCGGCCGAGGAGAACTTCTTCCTGCGTGGCTTCAACCATCTGCTGATCTTCAAAAAGGAGCAGGGTTGAGGCGGTGGGACCGCTTCAGTCCGCTTCGACCGTGACCGAGTAGGACACTTCGCCTTCGAAGGCGCGCCCTTCCTCGACCTCGACTTCGTCGCCCTCGGGGCTTTCGACCGTGAAGGCGTAGTTCGTGCGCTCACCGCCTTCGCCGTCGACGTGGAGCGAGTGCAGGTGTCCGCCCTCGAGGTTCCAGAGGAGCTCGCCGGAGACCGACCGGAACAGCCGGATCGTCTGGGTGCCGGGAGCGGGCTCCTCGACCTCGACTTCTGCCTCGGCCTCGACCTCGATTTCGAGCTCGAGCACCGCGACACGCACGCCGTCCTCGTCGCGCGTGCCGGCGTAGGTCACGGTGGCTTCGCCGTCCATGCTCTCGTACAGGAGCTCACCGATCTCGGCGCTGGTCTCGTCGACCTCGCCTTCGTCTTCCATGTAGAAGTCGAGGTTGCCGCCGGGCCACATGTAGGCGAGGTAGGCGGCGGGGGAGACCTCCCAGGTGTCGCCTTCCTCGACCTCGTGGTCAGGAAGGAAGGCGCGCAGGTCCATGTCCTCGATGAGGCCGTCCAGCAGGTCCTCGTCGATCTCCTCCTCGTAGCCCTCGACCTCGAAGTCGTCCTCGTCCTCGGCGCGGACAAAGCGGACAGTGCGGCCCTGGAGGTCGCTCATCGAGGTGTAGGCGAAGTCCTCTTCGAGGTCGTCGCCCGAATAGGCCACCTCGCTTTCGAGCTCGTCGAAGGTGCGGCGGAGCTCGAGCGGTCGACCGTTGCCCACGGAGACGAGCGTGTCGGTGACGACGATGCGTTCGGAATAGGCCACTTCCCAGTCGGGCACTTCGTCCGAGGCGTGCACCTCGTCGTCGACGCTCAGCGAGGCCTCGACGAGCGCGAAGTCGTGCGAGGCTTCGAAGGTGCGAACGAGGACGAGCCCTTCCTCGGGCGCCCACGTGAGCTCGAGGTTGTCGGGAGCGGAAGGCGATCCACCCGTCAGGACGAGGGAGGCGAGGAGCGTGAGCGAGGTCTTCATGGTCGGTCTCGTTGGGGCCGCATCCCTCTTCGGCTCCAGGGGCGCGATGGATGAGGACGGAAGCGCCGCGCGTCCGGGATCAGCGCCCGTCGTCGACGCCCGCGTCGTCTCCGCCGGCGTCCTCGCCACCGTCCTGGGCGGGCTCAACGGCCGTTTCGGAGTCGCCTTCGCCTTCCATGGCCGCTGCCGCGTCGGTCGGGGCCTCGTCCACGGGCGGCTCGACGGCTTCGTCGCTGTCTCCCTCGGGCTCGGTCGCGGCCCCATCGGCGGGAACGGCATTCGGCTCGTCGGGGCCCAGGAGATCCTCGAGCGCCGGGCCGTCGAGCGGCAGGCTCCCGTCGTCCACGCCGGCGTCTTCCGCGGGCGGACCCAGGAGGTCCTCCATGCGTTTCGCGAGGTTGTCGGCCTTGTACGACGGCAGCGCGTAGGCCCACAGGGTCCAACGCGCGTTCTGCTCTTCGACGCGGGCCTGGACCGCGGCGGCCACGGCGGCGGCGTCGTCACCCGGGTCCTCGTCCTCGTCCTCGGCCGTCTCGCCGTCCTCGTCCTCGACGGGTTCGGGCGGGGCGGCCTTTTCCGGCGGCGCTTCATAGCGTGTCTGGAAGCGCGCCCAGGTCTGGTCTTCGAACTCGGCCAGCTCGACGATGATGAGCTGTCCGTCGAACAACCGCACGCTGGTCCGTGCGAGGGGAGCCGCGCTGAAGTCGACCTCGTCCACCGGACGGACGTCCTCGAGCGTGAGCCGACTCAGGACCGTACCGATGCTGTTCCCGGCGCCCTCGTAGCTGAGCTGGCGGCCGTCGGGCACGTCGCGCACCTTGAACTGCGACGAGGTGGGATCGAGCTTCTCGATCTCGACGACCTCGCCGTCGGGGTGGGCGATCGTGACGCGTGTGACGTTCTTGCTCTCGACCTCGAGGATGCTGCGATCGATCCAGTTGGTCGGAGCCGGGTCGACGGTGATCCGGCCCGAGCAGAGGAAGGCCTGCAGGGCGCCATTCTTGCGCACGTAGGTCGCCGGGCTGCGCCCGCGGTTCAGCGGATCGCCCACGATCACCGAGGCGAGCTCCGTGCCGTCCTTGCCACGCAGGGTGACGCGGGCCGACTCGGAGCCCTCGGCGTCCGGGTCCTGAACGCCCAGGGCCTCATAGTTCTCGGGCTTCTGGGTCTTCGGCTCTTCGATCTCGAGCTGGGCGAGCTGCAGGACGAGCTTCTTGATGTCGTCGAACTCGGCCGGGTACGAGCCGCGCTGGACGACGCCCCAACGGTCGCCTTCCAGGCGCAACGTCGTGGCTTCGCCGCCCCGCTCGACGTGCACCTCGGTGACGTCGTTGACCTTGTCCTCGAGGGTCGCGAAGAGCTTGCCTTGCTCGGCAGCGGAAGAATCGGAGGGGCCGCGGCCCTGGACGGTGACGTAGGCGGTGCCGGCGACCGCGACGGTCAGGACCAGGAGCAAACCCAGGTTTTTGGACTTCATCGCGAGGGTCTCCTTACTTCTTGGTACGGCGCTGGACGCGAACCACGCCGAGGGCGACCGCGACCAGCGCGATCAAGCCCGGCAAGGCCAGGACGTTCAGGAACTTGATCTGTGTCCCGAGCCCCTCGATGTCCTTGCGCAGGCTGTGGCGCACGTCGCGGAGCTTCTTGCGGTTCGCGAGCTTCTCCTGCTCCCACTTCTCGATCTCGGCCTGCTCGGCGGGCGTGATGAAGGCGAGCTCGTCGGCGGACTTCTCGCTCTGGATCTGGTCGATCCTGCGCTGCGCTTCGTCCAGCTTGGACTGCAGTTCGCGCTCCTCGTCGAGGAAGCGCTGTTCGGCGTCGCGGCGGATCTCCTCGACGACTTCGAACGGGCGCGCGAACTCACCGCGCGCCCGCACCGAGATCAGGTCGTCGCCCCCGGCCATGTTCTCGAGCGCATTGATCACGAAGTCGCCGTTGTCGGCGACCTTGGCGAACCCGAGCGAGAGCGGCCCGAGCTTCTGCTCACGGATCCAGAAGCGATCGGCCAGGAAGTCGGCATCGGACATCACGATGACCTGGATGTCGCCCGAGGCGAGGTGCTCGCCGCCGACTTCGGAGCCGGCAGGGTTGCCATCGGGATAGGCCGATTCCGCCGGGCCCTGGATGCGCGCAGCGAGCGTGAGCCGCTGGAATTCGGGCACGTACTGGGCCAAGAGCGCCTTGGGGTCCGGCATGAACTGGACCATGCCCACGTCGAGCTGCATGGCCTCTTCGCTGGTCCGGATCAAGGGCTCGAAGGTCGTCGTGGCTCCATCCACAGGCTTCAGCACGCCGGCGGAGATGATGTTCATGCTGCGGAGCAGGCTGGTGACGGCGTCTTCCTTGTTGAAGGCGGCCTCGTCCACGCCCAGCCAGACGACATAGTCGACCGCTTCGGGTTGGTTCGGGGAGCCGGCCTGCACCCGCAGCGCGTTCAGGCGGTCGCCGACGACCTTGCTCTTGACGAGCTCGACACCCCAGGCTCCGAAGAGCGGCTCGAGGCCTGAGGCCTTCGAGGCTCCCATGCTGGCCATCGGGTTGGTCGGGTCGGTCTGGCTCATGTCCGCATCGCAATGCGGATCGACGAGGGCGACGAGCTTGCCGCCGCGCAGCACGAACTGGTCGATGGCATAGAGCGCCGGCTCGGGCAGGTCGCGGGGGTGGATCAGAAGCAGGAGGTCGACGTCCTCCTCGATCGTCATGAGGTCGTGCGTGAGCGTCTCCACGTCGAAGAACGACCGCATCTGTTCGACGATCTGCCAGCCCGGCTGACCCGGTTGGCCGGTCATGGGATTCGGCGGCGAGCCCTCCAGGGGGAGCCCGGAGAGGATGCCCACCAGAGGCTTCTTCGGGTGAGCCAGGGTGTAGATCAGTCGCGAGACGTCGTACTCGAGAAAGCGCTCACGGCTGATGTCGAGCACGGCGATGACCTCGCGGTCGTCGGTCGAGTTCGTGCCGACGAGTCCCATGTACAGCGCGTCCCCGCTCGGCAGCTGCCGTCCTTGTACGCCCTCCTGGATGGCGCGGTCCTCCTCCTCCGAGAAGGGCTCCGGCTCGATCACCTCGAGCAGGATGTTGCCGTCGGAGGAGTAGGCGTATTCCTCCAGCAGCTCGCGCACGCGGTTGCCGTACGCCTTGTATTGCGGGGCCTCCGAAGCGGCCGTCTCCGAGAAGTAGTAGTAGAGCCGAAGCGGCTCGTCGACTTGCTTCGCGATGTTGCGCGAGCCTGCGGACAACGTGAACAGCTTGCCTTCGGTCAGGTCGAAGCGCAGCGAGCGCAATCCGACCGTCGCGAAGATGTTCACGCCGAAGAAGAGGGCGACGCCCAGGAAGAGGGCGAACAGGGTTCTGGATCGCTTGTTCATCGCTTCAGTCCGCTTTCTTCGCGTCGAGGATCAGGCCGTTGGCGAACAGGAACAGGGTGATCAGAGAGAAGAAGAAGACCAGGTCGCGCACGTCGATGACCCCCTTCGAGATGGCCTGGAAGTGAGCCTGGAAGCTGAAGTTCGCGACCGCGTCGATCAGCACCGTCGGAACCCACCCGCTCAGGACGTCGGCGACGTCGGGGAGGTCGAACAGCATGAAGAGCAGGCAGACGACGACGCTGATGACGAAGGCGATGACCTGGTTTTTCGTGATCGAGGAGATGCAGGCTCCGATCGAAAGGAAGCCGCCCGCCAGGAGAAAGCTGCCCGCGTAGCCGGCGAGAATCGCGCCGTTGTCCGGCTGGCCGAGGTAGTTGACGGTGAGCCAGGTGGGAAACGTGAGCAAGAGCGCGAGCCCTGTGAAGGCCCAGGCCGCCAGGAACTTGCCCACCACGACCTGGGGGATCGTGACCGGCAGGGTCATCAAGAGCTCGATCGTGCCCTGCCGCCGCTCCTCCGCCCACAGGCGCATCGAAACGGCCGGGATCAGAAAGAGGTACAGCCACGGATGCCAGCCGAAGAAGGGCAGCAAGTCCGCCTGACCACGCTCGTAGAGGTCTCCGAGCTGAAACGTGAAGGCGCCGGAGAGGAGCAGGAAGATGACGATGAACACGAACGCGACGGGCGTGGCGAAGTAGCCGAGGAATTCGCGCTTGAAGATGCTCTTGACGTTTTTCATCGCTTGGCGACCTTCTGCAGATGAGCGGGAGCGGCGATCGGTTGCGGTGCGTCTGCTTCGTCCGAGGTCAGAGTCCGGAAGACCCAGTCGAGGCGGTTCTTCGTGACGCTCTCGGGCGCACGTTCCTCGAGTTCGGTGGGCGTGCCGTCGAAGACGATCGTGCCGCGGTTGATGATGATGGCTCGCGTGCAGACCGCCTCGACCTCCTCCAGGATGTGCGTCGAGAGGACGATCGCCTTCTTCGCGGCCATGCGGCGGATCAGGTTGCGCACCTCGTGCTTCTGATTGGGATCGAGGCCGTCGGTGGGCTCGTCCATGATGAGGAGCTCGGGATCGTGCAGGATCGCCTGCGCGAGTCCGACGCGGCGCTTGTAGCCCTTCGACAGCGTCTCGATCGGCTGGTGCATGACCCCTTCGAGGTGGACCGTCTTGACGATCTCGTCGATGCGATCGTGCAGCATCGGACCGTCGAGCCCGCGGATCTCCCCGATGAACCGCAGGAAGCTGAGCGGGGTCATGTCGGGATAGGCGGGCGCGCCTTCGGGCAGGTAGCCGATGCGCTTCTTCGCCTCGACCGGCGCCTGGAGGATGTCGTGCCCACAGACGCGCACGTCGCCCGAGGTCGGCGTGACGAAGCCCGTCACCATCTTCATCGTGGTGGACTTGCCGGCTCCGTTCGGGCCGAGGAAACCGAGCACCTCGCCTTTCTGGACGTCGAACGAGACGTTGGAGACGGCCTTCAGCGGACCGAAGGCCTTCGAGAGACTTCGAATCTCGAGGAGAGCACTCATGTTCGGATGGCTTTCGTTGGGGGGCAGGGACGATCCGCCGGATCCGTGAGTCGAGGTCTCGACTCTCCCGGCCGAAACGCGAACGAGCACCACCCGGACGGCCGATACCGGCAGGTCGCTGACGACCGGGCCGGGCGGGCGCGCGCGGGGGAGCTCCAGGCGCGGATTCGCGGGAAGATCCTAACGAGACGAGGGAGGCATGCAACGACCGGGGCCGGCCGCACGCGTCCTCGCGGCGGCTACGAGGGTCCCCATGCGGGGTTGGCGGCCAAGGACATTTTTTTTGAGCTCGCCCCCGTGCGCGGCGCGGACCACACCGGGCACTTCCGGGGCGGCCGCGGCCAGGTACCATCGCGCTGTCCCGTCCCCGTTCCCCCGCGAGAACCCATGCTGAAAGCCATCCTCGCCGCGACCGCGTCGACCGTCCTGTTCGCCCCCGCTCTGACCGACGGCCTGCGACATTCTCCCGAGGCGGACACGACCCACACCATCACCGTGGAAGAGGCCACCGCCTGGTCCCTCGAGACCATGGAGCTCGCGATGGACGGCGCTGTCGTTCAACAGAGCGTGCCCGACGTGAGCGGACGATCGGAGCGTCGTGCCGTGGTCGAGGACGAGCTGCGTTCGGTCGCCGAGGGGCACGTCACCGCCTTCGCGCGGACCTTCTCGGAGCTCGCGAGCGCGAGCGCTTTCACCGCCGACGTGGGGGCGAGGTCGCTCGAGTTCGCGACCGCGTGCAAGAGCGAACTCCAGGACTTGACGGTCGCCTTCACCCGCGAAGACGAGGACGAGCCCTGGGCGGCGCGCTTCGACGAGGACGAGAGCGGGGACGAGGCGTGGCTCGAAGGGCTCGACGGTGCCTTCGATCTGGCTGTCTTCTTGCCGGACGGCGAGGTCGAGGTCGACGAGAGCTGGGAGGTCGAAGCGGCGCCGGCCGCCGCCTTCCTGCGGGCCTTCGGCGACCTCCCCTTCCTGCCCGCGGAGGCCACGCAAGGCAGCTTGATGTCCGTTCCGACCGCGATCGTGATCGCGACGGCGCTCGCGAACGTCGGCGCGTGCTCGGGCGACTTCGACGGGGAATGCAAGGTCACGCTGACCGAGCTGGGGGATGAGGAGGCGACGATGGCGTTCGAGCTCGAGGTCGAGTCGGAGCTCGACAGCTCCGAGCGCTTCGCGCTCTTCGTGGCGGAAATCGTCAGCGACGGGTCGTCCGTCGGCAAGACGCTCGAGTTCGAGCTCTCCGTCGAGGGCGAAGGGGAGCTGGTCTGGGACCTCGCGAACGGCCGCGCGAAGAGCCTGTCGTTCACGGGCGAACTCACGATCCTCACGCACATCGCCTGGGACGAGAGCATGCTCGAGCAGACCTACGACATGGAAGGGGACTTCGAGCTCGCCGGCGAGACCGAATTCACCGTGACCTTCGAACGCTGACTGCCCGCCAGGAGCCAGCACTCCGCCAGAAGAGGGGCGCGACGCCTGCACGCCCTCGCCCTCGTCCGATGGCGGCCGGTTGCTACAGGCCCATGATGTGGTAGCCCGCGTCGACGTAGATCGTCGAGCCGGTGATCCCGCTCGACATGTCGCTCGCGAGGAAGGCGCAGGTTTCACCGACCTCTTCGGCGGTGATGTTGCGCTTGAGCGGCGCGCGCTCGGCGATCTTGTCGAGGATCGTGTTGAAGCCCTCGACCCCGGCGGCGGAGAGCGTGCGGATCGGTCCGGCGGAGATGGCATTGACGCGCACTTTGATCGGTCCCAGGTCGTGGGCCAGGTAGCGCACGCTCGCCTCGAGGGCCGCCTTGGCGACTCCCATGACGTTGTAGTTCGGGATCACGCGCTCCGACCCGATGTAGGTCAGGGTCACGATCGATCCGTTGCTGCCCTCCATCAACGATGCGGCCCGGCGTGCGACCGCCGGCAACGAGTAGGCGGAGACCTCCTGGGCGATCTGGTAGCCCTCGCGCGAAACGTCCATGTACGTCCCGGTCAGCTCTTCGCGCTTGGCGAAGGCGATCGCGTGGAGGAGGAAGTCGAGCTTTCCGAAGCGCTCGCGCACATCGTCCATGAGCTTCTCGATCTCCTCGGGCTTCGTCACGTCGCAGGGCAGGACCGTATCGACGGAGAGCTCTTCGGCCAGGCCGCGCACGGAGCGCTCGAGCCGTTCGTTGGCGTAGGTGAGGGCGAGCTCCATGCCTTCGCGCCGTAGGGCCTGGGCGCAAGCCCAAGCGACCGAACGCTTGTTGGCAACACCGAGAATCAAACCCTTCTTGCCTGCGAGGAATCCGTGCACCGATCGCTCCTGGGACGGGGTAGCCCTCCCGCTCTTCGGAGAGGCGCGGCAGGATGGTAGCGACGGCCGGGCGCGAGGTCTCGATCGAGCTCGGAACGACGGATCATCGCTTCCGGATGCGGACGTCGCGGGGCCCCGGGGACGCCCGGAGCCCGCTCGGGTCCGTTTCCGCGCGTCTCGTGGCTGTCCCGCGACACGATTCTCGCCCTGAATCCCCCCGACTTTCGACGTCTCGCTAGACTCGGACCCGTCGGGCGCCACGGAACTTCCCTCTCTCTCTGCCGTGCCGGCCGCTTCTCCCCCCGCACGACTGCTCGAATTCGAGGTGAAGTGCCGTGAGCCAACGCCAGCGCACCGAGGACGGAATCCCTCTTCGTCGGACCGACATCCGCGCGACCGACACCGCGGAGTCTCCGCGGGATCGTGCGGCCCTGGCGGCTCTCTTCCGACTGGGCTCGGCCCGCGAATGGATCGGACGCCTGGGCGCCTCGGATGCGCTCGACCTCCATCGCCGGGTGCGCGGGGCGGCTCTCGATCAGGCGCTCCTCATGGATCCCGCCCGCCTGGAACGCCGAGCGCTCGCGCGCTGCGCGCACGCGGGGATCTACGCACCGCCCGGAGACGATCCGCCGGCGCTCGAAGCGTGGGTCCGGGCGCGGATCGACGAGGCCATCGAGGACCTTCTCGCGGAGGATGACGACGGCCTGTTCGACGGACAGCCGGCCGTCTCGAGCGAGCCCTTCGTCGGGCTCGCGCGCCGGCTGAAGCTCGACCCCGAGGCCCTGGCCGATCGCTGCCGCCGCTTCAATCGGCTCGAGGAGAGCGTGCGCCGCTCGTTCTGCGCGAGCCTGTACGCCGGTCGCGCCGTCGAGACCCTGTCGGATGACGAGCTCGGTCCGGGTGGCGTCGTCGCCTTCCGTCGCCGGCTGCGGCTCGCCTGCGACGTCCTCCTCGGTGGGGACGACGCATGAGTCCGCAGGACGAGTCTCCGGCGCGAACCGCGGCTTCCGAGCTCGACGCGATCCACCGCGCCGAGTGGTCGCGCTTGCTCCTGCTCGCCATCGGGATCCGGGCCGTGCGTGAACCCGGCTTCGGCACCGTGACCGGATTCCCCGTCTTGCCGGTCGCCTTGCGTCCCTGGCGCAGCGAGGTCGATCGCGCTCTGGCGGCGGCGAACACCGAGGGAGCCCACGGTCCCGCGCTCGGGCTCTTGCGCACGCTCGCGCGCCAGAAGGTCCGCACCTGGCCGACGCTGGTGGCTCTGGCGCGCGCGCTCGTCGCCGTGCGCGGTGGAGAGCGCGCCACGACGACGCTCGGCTTCGCCTACTTGACGGAGGGCCGCTTTGACGAGGCGCGTGCCGTCTTCGAGGCGCTGATCGAACGGGAGCACGTCCTGCGCGAGCCGTGGCGTGTGCAGGAGGGGCTCGCGACCGCGCGCGCGACGAGCGGCCGTGCTCGAGCCGCGCTGGACGCGCTCGAGCGCGCGGCCGAGGATCCCCGCGTCTGCAGCGCGGCCCACGTCGGCTGCCTGGTCCTGTCGCTGGCCCTGGCCGACGACGGACGCGCGCGCCGTGCGGCGGCCCGGCTCGACTTTCTGGTCAACCCCTTCGACCCCGAGTTCGAGGCCTCGATCGCGCGCTGGCGGCGCCTTCGCGATCGACTCGGGGCCGACGGAGTCGAGCGTGTCCGGTCCGGAGCTCTCGCCCTGTTGGGCAAGGGGCGTTCGCCGGCCGAACTCGTCTGTCGCGCCTTGCTGTAGCCTCCCTCGCTGCACGCGCCCGCTTTCGTCGCGACGCGTCCGGCACCGGTACCCGCTCTCCGGCGTCGGTCTCTCTGCTTTTGCGGCCCCACCTCGCGAGGCACGCCATGGATCTTCCCGTCAGCCGGTCGTCGGCCGAGCCCGAGCCCCCGCGCGCCAAGGCGGTGTTGCGCTTCTTGCGCGGCCTGCACGGCCTGGACCGTCAGCCCCCGACCGTCCGCGAGCTCGAGCGCGAGTCACGCGCGCTGGTGCGGCGTGGCTTGGAGGGACTCTTCGAGCATTACGTCGCGGCGGCGATCCCGGCCGAACTCCTCGGTCGGCCGCGACCGCGCGCGGCCTTCGCGACAATCTGGCGCTCGCTCCACGCCGCGGGTGTGCCGCTGCCCGAGGAACTCTTCCGGGCCCCGGGCGAGGCGCCGGCCGCCAGTGCGCGGGCCCTCGACGCCCTGCTCGCGGGGCGCGGAGAGCGTGCCGGCGCGCGCGTCCGGCGCCGGGCGTGGCTCCTGCTCTTGGACGAAGGGCAGGCCGCTGCCCTGGAGCGGTTCCGCGCGCTCGCCGTCGACGAGCGAGCGGTCCAGGCGGCGGGCGCTTCGAGATCCCGGGCCGCGTGCGACGTGGCCGCGCTTCTCCTGGACCTCGGGCGTCCCCAGGAAGCGGCCCGTTGGCTCGAAGAACGCACCGACGCGGTCGCGCTGCGGTGCACGGCGACCTCCGAAGTCGATGGCGATCCCGCTCTGCTCCTGGCCGCCGCATGGCTCGCGACCGGACGGGTCGAACGAGCCCGTGAGCTGCTGGCTGTCGCTGCCCTGCGGCGGGCGCCGGGGGCCGTGCGCGAGCTGGCGTTGGCCTTCGAGGGAGCCGGCGACGTGGTCGCGACCGCTCCGCACAGCGCGCCCTCCGCGACGGCCGCCCTTCCGCGCGCGCAAGCGGGGGCGGCGCTGGACGTCCTGTTCCGTTTTCACGCGGGCGCGAACGGCGTGGAGAGCCGGCCGGTCCGTACGCACGTCGCGCCCGGCCGTGTGGCCGAGCAGCGCCTGCGAGCGGCCGAGGCCTGGCTGGCGACCCGCTCGCGGACGTCCGACGCGGACCTGCGCTTCGCACCCGCGCTCCGCATCGATCGCCGCTTCGGGGAGGAACCCCTGGCTGACGTCTCGCGCCCACGCGACGTTCGGGCGCGCGTCGCCGTGCCCGTCGAGGAGGTCGACGGAACCGTGCCGGGCTTCGTGCTGCTCGAATTCGAGCACGCTCTGGTGCCCGCGCGCCCGGCCCTCGCGGCCCTGGCCGTCTCGGCGCGTAACGAGTTGCGGGCGATGCGATTCGCAGGTCGACGGCCCCGCGCCTTCGGGCTCACGACCTGCGAGGTCGCTCCGTTCGATCCGCGCCGACGCGTGGCCGAGGCGCTCCTCGACGTCGGTCTCGCGAGCGCGCGCGGTCTCGGGGTGCGGGTGTTGGATCGACTCGTGAACGCCGACGGGACCGAGCACTGGACGGTCGTCGCGGTGCGCGGTGAGGAGCGGGGTTCGAAGGCCGAGCCGGCGGACGAGCGGCGGCGCGCGTCGCAGGCCCGGGGGCCAGCACCTCACGACGACGGGGAATCGGCCCCGGCTCCCGAGCGCGGTCTGGCCCTGACGCGCGCGGCCGCCTCGGGCGCCGTCGTTGCCTTCGAATCGGCCGGAGACCAGCGCCCAGCGGGCACGTCGGGTGCGGGCAGGGGAGTCGTCTTGCCGCTCGGGGAAGCGGACGGCGACCCCGCTCGCCTCCTCGGCCTGGTCGAGGTCGAAGGCGAGGGGGCCTGCGCAGCGCGCGACGGACTCGCCACCGTGCTCGCGGACGGACTGCCCGCCTACCGGGCCGCCCGCTTTCGCGCCTGGCATCGCAGCCGCTTCGAGCGCGAGGTCGTCGTCGCCCGCGGCAGTGTGCTGGAGCAGCTCGGGCGCGAGCTCGAGTGCGCCGCGCACGGACCGCGCGGCGTGCTCCTCAGCGGTCCGCGGGGTGCGGGTCGCACGACCCTGGCGCGCTGGATCCACTTCGCCCGCTTCGCAGCGGCGGCGAACGAGGTGCCCTGGGTCGAACTTTCGGCCGGAGCGGCCGAGACCTGCACGCGCCTGGACGAGCTGCGGGATGCGGGCGCGACGGTCTGTCTGCGCGACCTCGAAGAGCTCACGCCGCCGGTCGCCGCCGCGTTGCGGACCGCGCCGCGGCTGCGGCTCGTCGCCACGTCGACGCGCCGCTTGAACGAGCTCGCTTTGCCGAGCGCTCTCGCCGAACGCTTCCTCGGGCTCGGCCTGCGCGTGCCGTCCTTGGCCGAGCGCCGTGGAGAGATTCCGGCTCTCGCACGCGCCTGCGCACGCCACCCTCCGTCCTCGGGGGCGGGGGAGCCGCGTGCGGAGTTTTCCGATGACGCCCTCGCGCTGCTGTGGCGCCAGGACTGGCGCGGCAACGTGGGCGAGCTGCGTGCCTTCCTCGAGGCCTTCTTCGTGTTTCGCGCGGGACGCGGCGACGTGCAGGCCGACGAGCTCGTCCGCACGGCGCGCTGCGGCGGGCTCGCGCTGCGCGAGCGCATCCCGCCCCGCGACGCCACGGAGGTCGACGTCGAGGCTGCGCTGGCCAGCACGAAGAAGCGCAACGGTCGACCCAACAAGACCCGCGCGGCGCTCTATCTCGGTTGGGATCCCGACACGCTGCGGGCCTGGCTCAAGCGCCGAACGCCTCCTGCGCAGGGCGCCGAGGCGCGCCTGTTCTGAGGCTGGCACCTGGGGCGCGGGTCACAGCGCTCCGGGCCGCTCGAAAAAGAAGAGAGGCGTCAGCCGTGTCCCTCGCTGACGCCTCCCTAGTGTCCATCTCCCTACGCGGAGATTTGCCGACTCTCGACCGTGGCCCCCCCGGGCGCGGCCCAAAGCCAGGGAGCCTTGCGGCTCCGTGCGCTTAGAACGGCATTTCTGCCCGATCCATGAACCCCTTCTCACCCCCCGCGTGCGCTTTCCGGACGATTTCGTCTCCGATTCCCACCTCCGAGACCCTGGCCGGCCGCAACGTCCCGCGAGCCCGTGTCCCCACGGCCCCGGCTCGGCCCTGGCGGCGCAGCCACTTCCTCGCCGGTGCCAGGGCTGCGACCTCGTCGTGGCGCTTCGCCTGGACCGAGCCGGGGCCGTGGGGTGACGCACGACTTCCGATCCAGGGCTTGCCCCGCCCCTCGGGGTGCCGGACGCTCGCGCGGTGACGTCGCCCCCTCGCCCGCCCGCCTGGCCGCTCCTCGCGGCCTTCGTCGCGCTCGTCGTGGGGCTCTGGATCGCGGCGGAGTCCGGAAGCGACTGGGGGGCGCGGGCGCTCGACATGCGCCGCTGGCAGTTCGGACTCGCGCTCGCCAGCGCCGGCTGGGTCCTGGCCCTTGGGCGCGCGCGGGGGCTCGCGGCCGGACGGAGCTCGCTCGCCGTCGTGTTCGGGGGAGCCGTACTCCTGCGGGTGCTCGCGGCGCAAGGAGCGCCGGGACTCTCCGACGACGTGCACCGCTACGTCTTCGAAGGCGGTCTCGTGGCGGCCGGCGTGAGCCCCTATGCGGCGGCTCCGTCCGCGCCCCAGCGGGCCGCCCAGCGCGCCGACTGGCCCGGAGTGTACGCCCGTCTGAACCACCCCGAGGTCAGCGCGGCCTATCCGCCCTGCATGCAGTACCTGTGTGCCGGAGTCGTCAGCTTGGCCGGTGGACCGGCGGCGGGGGACGGCTGGCGGGCGGTCGGAGCCCTGCGGTTGGCCTTCACCCTCGCGGACCTCGGCGTGTTGGTTCTCCTGCTGCGGGCCGGGTCGCGCGCAGGTCAAGCGCCCGCCCGCGCGTTGGCCTGGGGCTGGAGCCCGCTCGTCGTCACGGCCTTCGCCGGCGACGGACACTTCGACAGCCTCGGCATCCTGGGACTCGTGGCCGGCTTGACGCTCGCTTCCGCGGGCGGCGGGCGCCGACGCGGTGAGCTCGCGGCCGGATTCGCCCTGGCGGCGGGCACGCTCGTGAAGCTCCTGCCGGTCGTCGCGCTGCCGTGGGTCGCGCGCCGCGCGCAGGGCGGCGGAGCCCGGCGGGTGCTCGTGGCCTTCGGTCTGGGCGGCGTCCTCGGCGTCGCGCCCTTGGCCGCCCTGGAAGGCGGCTTCGACGGACTGTTGCGCGGCCTGTCCGAGTACGCCCTGCGCTGGGAAGCGACGAGCCTCGTCTACCGCTTCGTGGAGGCGCCCCTGCGGGCCGTCTTCGCGCTGGACGAGAGCTGGCACGATCCCCGCCGGTTGGGGCGAGCGCTGGTGCTCCTCGTGCTCGTGCTCCTCGCCGCCATCGTGTGGCGCAAGGTTCGGGATCCGCGTCGCGCGGCCTTCCTGCTGCTCACCGCGGTCCTCGTGCTCTCGCCGACCGTCCACCCCTGGTACCTGGTCTGGCTCGCGCCCTTCTTGGTCTGGTTCCGTTCGCTGGCCGTCACCTGGCTCCTGGCCGCGGCCCCGCTCCTCTACTGGCCCGTCGCGCGCTGGCAGGCGGAGGGGGTCTGGGTCGAGCCGGGCTGGCTCTGGCCGCTCGTCGCTCTGCCCTTCGCCGCACTCGCGCTCGTCGATACCCTGCGCGCGCGACGCCCACGTTCCGAGCCTCGTCCCGCGTGAACCTGTCCGACTTCGACTACGAACTGCCGAGCGAGCTCATCGCACAGCATCCCGCCGCGCGGCGCAGCGATGCGCGACTCTTCGTGCACGCGATCGAGAGTGGCCAAAGCGAGCATCGGCACGTGCGAGACTTGGCCGACATCCTGGTCCCCGGCGATCTCCTGGTCGTGAACGACACGCGTGTCCTGCCCGCGCGACTCTTCGCGCGGCGCGAGAGCGGGGCCGTGATCGAGCTCCTGTTCCTCGAGCCGCGCTCGGACGACGTCGCTGCGGAAGAGGTCGGACGCGTGTGGAACGCGCTCGTGCAGCCGGCCAAGAAGCCGCGTCCGGGCGAACGGCTCGCCTTTGGTGCGGAGGGCGGGACCGTGGAGATGCGTCAGCGCCAACCCGGCGACGACGGACGTCCGGGACCGATCTGGAGCGTCGTTCTGCGCACGCGCGACGGCGCGGTCGCGGACGTCGCCGCGACGCTCGAGCGCTTCGGGGAGATGCCCTTGCCGCCGTACATCGAAAGGCGCACGGAGCGGGCCGCGGTCACGGATCGGGCCGAGGACCGGGAGCGCTACCAGACCGTCTTCGCGCGCGTGCCGGGGGCCGTGGCCGCGCCGACCGCCGGCTTGCACCTGTCGCACGAGCTCCTCGAGCGCCTCGCCGAACGGGGCATCAACCGCGCCAGCGTCACCTTGCACGTCGGCGCAGGGACCTTCCGGCCGATCCAGGTCGAGGATCTCGATCAGCACGTGATGCACGCCGAACGCTTCGAGCTCGGCGAGGCGACCGTCGAGGCGATCGATCGCACGAAGCGCGCGGGCGGGCGCGTGGTCTGCGTCGGAACGACGAGCGTGCGGGTGCTCGAGCACGCGGCTCGGAAGGGGTGGGGGCCGCAGCGCGGCTCGACGCGTCTGTTCCTGCGCCCGGGGAGCCCGTTCCACGTGACCGACGCCCTGCTCACGAACTTCCACCTGCCGAAGAGCTCGCTCCTCGTCCTGGTCAGCGCCTTTCTGGGCCGCGACCGGGCTCTCGCGCTCTATGCCGAGGCGATCGAACGACGCTACCGCTTCTACAGCTACGGCGACGCGCAGCTGCTCCTGGGACCGTGCGCGGGAGCGGGGCTCAGGCGCTGAGCGCCGCGCGGATGCTCTCGGCGGCGGCGCGCGGGTCGGGCGCGCAGAGGATCCCGGCGGCGACGGCGGCGCGGCCGAGGGGTGCGAGCTCGTTCGCGTTCGACGCGTCGATGCCACCGATCGGAAAGAGCGGCAGGGCGCTCGCGTTGGCGGCGATCCACGCGGCCTCGTGCCCCAGGCCACGCGCGTAGCCCTTCGTGCGCGTGGCGTACACCGGGCCGAAGCCGAGGTAGTCGACCGGCAGGTCCTGGGCGTGGAGAACGGCGCGTGCGTCGTGCGTCGAGAGCCCGATCCAGGCCTGCTCGCCGAGGAGCTCGCGCGCACGGCGCGGATCGAGGTCGTCCTCACCGAGGTGCACCCCGTCGACGCCCCGGTCGAGGAGCGCCGCGGCGACGTCGACGCGATCGTTCACGAAGACCGGCGTCCCGAGGCGCAGTTCCGCGCGCAGCTCGAGCACCGTCTCCGTCCAGCGATAGAGTTCGCGCGCGGGAGAAGTCGCGCTCCCGCTCGGCTTCACGCGGACCTGGACGGCGTCGACCACGCCGAAGACGGTGCGCAGTACCTCCAGGGGCTCGGCGACGAGCTCGGGGCAGAAGAGCAACAAGAGCCGCAGCCCGTCGAGGCGCTTCGAACGACCGACGCCGGATGACATGGCGGCCGGAGCGCTCAGCAGCAGGCGTCGTCGCTGCAGCCGGGGGCCACGTCAGCGCGCTGGACCCCGAGCTTGGTCTCCTTGGGATCGCGGCGGGTCGTGCGCCGGCAGTCGAACACGCCCGCGTCGTCCGCGGGGATCTGCGCCAAAGGCGGAACCGGGGTGATCGCGGCGCTGTAGGGCTCGCCCGTGAGGATCGAGAAGGTCTTGCGGCAAACGGCCGTGCGCTCGCCACGCCGCAGAACATGACCGTCGTCGTCCTTCACCTCTTTCCAGGGGCCGTTGTAGACGACGGCATCGTTGTGCTCGCGGCACTCGCCTTCCTTGCCCTTGCGGGCGACGACGGTCATCGAGCGGAACTCGATCCCCTCGACCACGGCCCAGGGTTCCTTCATCGTGGAGACGATCTCGACGCCGTAGAGTCCGGCGTCGGCGAAGGCCTGGACGAAGCGATCCTCGCGCATGGCGCCGCTGATGCAGCCCGACCACAGCTCGGGATTGTCCTGGAGGTGCGCAGGGACGTCCTCGTCGCTGACGATGTCGGAGATCGCACACCGGCCCCCGCGCTTCAACACGCGCCAGATCTCGCGAAACATGCGTTCCTTGTCGCGGTTGTCGACCAGGTTAAGGACACAGTTCGAGAGCACGACGTCGATCGATTCGCTGGCGACGAGCGGTGCCTCGCGGCGCAGGCGTTCTTTCTCGGTCTCGAGCGCGGCGAGGTCCTCGACCGTCTGCACGGGCCGCTTGGCGAGCCAGGCCGCCAGGAGGTCGAGGTCGAGCGCGAGGTCCTGGATGTGGCCGTGGCGGAAGTCGACGTTGTGCCAGCCGATCGCGTCGCCGACCGGTCCGGTCCACTGGCGGGAGAGGGCGAGCATGTCGGCGGTCGCATCCACGCCGATCACCCGGCCTGCGGCGCCCACGATCTGGCTGGCCATGTAGCAGATCTTTCCGCCGCCCGAGCCGAGATCGAGCACGGTCTCGCCGGGACGGACGAAGCGGCTCGGATCACCGCAGCCGTAGTCGCGTTCGATGATCTCCTCGGGCAGGACCGCGAGCAGCGAGGCGTCGTAGTCGACGGGGCAGCAGAGCGCCGGGACCTGGGTCTTGGCGCCTTCGGCGTAGCGTTCGCGCACGACGTCCATGACGTCGGCGCTGGCGGGATCGGAACTCATGGGGGGGTCTCCGGGAGAGTTTGCGCGAGCCTTTGTAGCCCATGCGACCTCGGGCTTTCGAGCGCCGGAGCAGTTTGAGACCCCGAAATCGAGCCCCCCGACCTTCGAGTACGATGCACGGCCCATGATTGCGCTCTTCGTTTGCGGCCTCACGCCGACTCCGTCCATGCAAGGGGATGCTCTGGCCGCGCCCCCGTTCGAGGCCAGCCGGCTACCGGGGCTCGAGACCGTCTGCGGCAGCCCCGACAAGGATTTCATCCTCGAGGTCAACGGCGGGGGCCTCGTGCTCGGCGATTTCGACGGGGACGGGACGTGCGATCTCGTCGTGATCGACGGCTCGACGCTCGAACGCGTGGCGTCCGGGCAAGCGGGGCGGCCACCGCGGCTCTTCACGAACGGAGGCGCCGGCGAGCTGACACCCGCCGGCGAAGGCTGGGAGCTTTCCGGGGGGCGTTGGGGGATGGGGGGTAGCGCCGCTGACGTCGACGGCGACGGCTGGCTCGACCTCGTCGTCACCGAGTGGGGGCGCGATCGGTTGGTGCACAATTCCGCTGGCGCCGGTTTCGAAGAGGTCGTGGACAGCGGCTTCGTCGGCGAACGCTGGGGAACGAGCGCGGGCTTCTTGGACGTCGACGGGGACGGCTTCTTGGACCTGGCGATCGCCAACTATCTGCACTTCGATCCGGCCGAGATCGCGACGCGCGCGAGCGGCGCGTGTCGCTGGAAGGGGCACGCGGTGTTGTGCGGACCCGAAGGCCTCATTCCCGTGCACGATCAGCTCTATCGCAACACGGGCGCCGGCCGCTTCGAGGACGCGACGATCGAGTTCGGCTTCCGGCCGCGCACGGCCGGCTTCGGCCTCGGGGTGATGACCTTCGACGCGGACGTCGACGGCGACACCGATCTTTACGTCACGAACGATTCGACGCCCAACCATCTCTGGGAGAACCGTCGTGGGAGCGAGGACGGGCCGGCCCTGGTCGAGGTCGGATTGCGGACGGGGGCCTCGCTCGATGCGAACGGCAAGGAGCAGGCGGGCATGGGCATCGCCTGTGGCGACTGGAACGGCGACGGGATCGCGGACCTGTTCGTGAGCAACTTTTCGGGCGAAGCGAACGCCCTGTATCTCAGCTCGGGGGGCATGCGCTATCGCGAACGCAGCGCGCCGGCACGGTTGGCGGGGCCCAGCATCGTCCGGCTCGGCTGGGGTACGGCGGCGGAGGACTTCGACCTCGACGGGGACCTGGACCTCGTCGTCTTCAACGGGCACGTCTATCCCCAAGCTGACGCTCCGGGCAGCGACACGAGCTATGCCCAGCCCGACTTCCTGCACCGCTTCGAGCCGGGCCCGGGCGGGCGTCCGACCTTCACGACCGAGAACCTGGTCGCTGGCGCGCCGGTCGTCGACCGCGCGGCCGCGGCGACCGACCTCGACGGGGACGGTTGGCCCGACCTCGTCGCGCTCGAGCTGGGAGGTGGGGTGCGGGTGTTGCGCAACCGCCGCGCGCTCGCGTCCGGCTCCGCGGCCCGACACTGGGCGGGCTTCACGTTGCGGGCACCGGGCCCCAACGGAGCGGGCCTCGGCGCGCGTCTCGAGATCGAGTGGAAGGGCGGGCGCGCGACGCGCGAGATCCGGACCGCGGGCGGCTTTCAGAGCGCCGTTCCCGCCGCCGCCCACGTCGGACTGGGAGCGGCCGAGCGCGTCGCGCGGGTCGTCGTGCACTGGCCGGATGGAACGCGGACGAGCTTCGCGGATCTGGCCGCGGACCGTCGCCACGAGCTCGTTCACCCCGCCCTTCGCACGGAGGAAGGCGAGCGTTGAAGCCGCGCAGACCTTGCCATGTCCTGTTGGCGCTCGCCGCGCTGGCCGCCCAG
Organism: Planctomycetota bacterium; assembly: GCA_029259595.1. Lineage (GTDB taxonomy): Bacteria > Planctomycetota > UBA1135 > UBA1135 > OFTM43. The sequence continues at coordinate 25,804 of JAJDEW010000042.1, forward strand.
GGCGCCGGCGCGCGGGCCCAGGAGGCGCACGACGAGCGCGTCGAGGACGCGGCCCAGCCCGGCGCCGAAGGCGCGCTCGAGAGCAACCCGGTCCTCGCGCGTCGACCGCACGAGTTGCCGCGTGCTCCCGACGGGCGCTGGAAGGCGTTCGCGGCCGGAGCGAGCGCTGGCGGGGGCCTCTCGGAGGCGGTCGCGGGGGCCCTCGACGAAGCGACGGAGCTCTACGCGCGGGACGACTACCCGGCCGCGCTGGCGCGGGTGTGGGCGCTGCTCGAGGCCGAGCCCGACGTGCCCCCGGGTTGGCTCGTGCTCGGTACGGTCTATTTCAGGTTGCGGCGCTACGAGGACGCGCGCTACGCGCTCGAACGCTTCCTCGAGCTCGCGCCCGACGACCTGTGGCGGACCCAGGCCCTCGCACACTGCTACTACAGCTTGGGGGACTACGAGCGCGCCACGGAGCACTACACGGCGATCCTCGCGACCGGCGTGCCGAGCGTCGAGGTCCTGCGCGGCCTGGCCCTCTCGGCCTTGGCCCGCGGTGACGAGGAGCGCGCCCTCGGACTCCTCCGCAGCGTGATCGAGCGCGAGCCCGGCCACGCCGAAGCCCACCGGGTCGTCGCGCGCATCCTGTTCGACCAGGACCGACTCGACGAGGCCTGGGCCTTCGTGGCGCGCGCGCGCGAGCTGGCTCCGTTCGACCCGCGCACGTGGTACCTCGCGACGCGCCTCGCCTTCGCGCGCGAGGACGAGGACGAGGCCCGCCAGAGCGAGGCGCGCTGGCGCGAGCTGGACCCGCTCGTCCAGGAGCTGCGCTCCGTCGAGGCCAAGTTGCGCTGGTCTCCGACGAGTTTCGGCCTGCACGTTCGCCGGGTCGAGCTCCTGGCGGAGATCGGGGACGGCCGCGCGCTCGAGCAGGCCGCGTCCGGCTTCCTGGCGACGCGTCCGGCGGAGGTCGCGGCCCTGGAATGCGAGCTCTTCGTGCTGGACGCCCTCGTGGCGACCGGCCGGGAGGAGGGCGCGCGGCGCGCGGCCAAGCGGATCGAAGCCCGCTTCCCCGAGGAGAGCGAGGCCTGGGCGCGGCTCGAGCGCTTCTACGCCGGCCTGCGGGATCGGCCGGCCCAGGTGCGCGCCGGGGAACGCCGGCGAAGGCTCGAACAACGCTGAGCGGTGCGGCGGAGAGCGCGCGGAAAGGGATCGCCAACGAAAACCGGAGCCCGGCGGACCGGACTCCGGCTGATCGGACCCTGAGGGATCCAATCCAAAGGAAGTCTCCATCGTGCCAACGGAGACGAGCCGAGGTTAGCGGGGGGCGAGAGGGGGGTTCAAGCGGTCTCCTTGCCTTCTCCCTTCGAGAGCGAGGGCTTGCGCGGACGTCCGCCCTTGGGCTTCTTCTCGTTGACGGCGGCGTGGAAGGTTTCCCAGTCCTCCTCCGAGAACAGCCGGACCTGAGCGCCACACAGGGTGCAGTAGGAGTGCTCCATCGATTGGAGGTACGGGACGTACTCCTGGCAGTCCTGGCAGTACTTGCGGTCGTTGTAGAAGTCGGTGTTGTCCATGCTGTTCTCGGTGGGTCTTCGGGCCTTGCCGTCAGTCCCTACGCAAGCGCGGGGCCAAGTGCGTCGGGAGGGAACCGAGCGTGCCCGAAGGGGCGCGGAGGTCGCCGCGCGGGCCCTTTCGAGAACGAACTTCGGGGGGGGTCGCGGGGGGCAAGCTGTCGAGATTTCTGAACACGGCCTGAGCGCTCAGGGGACGCGCGCCCGCGGGAGCGCCGGGGAGAGCGCAAAATGGAGCGAGGGCGAGGAGCACGGGCGCGCGCTCCCCGGGTACGACCCCTTCCCTTGGGGCAGAGAGGCGGGGCTTTCAAGCGGCCCCTGCCATCTGTTCCGGGCGGGAGAGCTGTTCGAAAATCGAAACGTCCGCGCGCGCCGTGTTCGGACTTCTCGACGTCGGTCCGTCCGCTCAGTCGTGCGCTTCTTTCAGGGTCCGCTCGATCTCGCTTTGGACTTCGGGATCGGGGTCATGCGCCGCGGCGCGCAGGACCTCGGCGCGGACGCCGGCATCCGCCGCGTGGACGTGGATCAGGCTCCAGGCCGCCGTCTCCCGCACCGCCGGCGCCGGGTCCGCTCGCAGGGCCTCCCGCAGGGCGTCGCGCCCTTCCTCCGACGGCGCGCCCGCCAGGCCCAGGGCAGCGTTGCGGGCGAGGCCCGCGCGCCGCGGCCGCTGGAGCGGCGAGCCCCGAAAGTCCTGCGCGAAGCGCTCGGCCGGTGTCCGCAACCAATCGACGAGGCTCCTTTCGACGGCCGGATGGGTGCCCCAGTCGGCCGCGCTGTCGGGCGCCTCGCGCCCCCAGGGACAGACCTCGGAGCAGACGTCGCAGCCAAAGACCCAGTCGCTCGCCAGCGGCCGCAGCTCGCGCGGAACGCTGCCGCGGTTCTCGATCGTCTGGTAGCTCAGACAGGCCCCCGCATCGACCACGCCCGGGGACCGGATGGCCCCGGTCGGGCAGGCGTCGAGGCAGGCCGTGCACGTCCCGCAGGAGCCCGCTGGCGGCGCTGCGGTCGACTCGACCTCGAGGTCCAGGAAGAGCTCGCCCAGGAAGAACCAGGGCCCGAAGCGGGGATGCAGGAGGTTCGCCGCGCGCGATTCGAAGCCCAGACCCGCCTCGGCCGCGTGCGAGCGCTCGAGCAGAGGCCCGGCGTCCACGACGATCCGCGAGGCCCCCAGGACGCCGCGCTCCACCAGGCGCCGCCGCAGCTTGCGCAGCAGCTTCGTCATGCGGTTGTGGTAGTCGCGTCCCGCGGCGTAGCGGGCCACGCGACCGCCGCCTTCGAGCGCAATCGGGGCGCGCGCGTGCCCCAACCCGACCACGAGCAGGCTCTTGCCTTCCGGGAGGATGCGGCGCGGGTCGAGGATCCGTTCCCGCTCGCGCTCGAGCCAGTCCATGTCGGCGTGGTGTCCGGCCGCGAGCCAGGCCTCGAAGCGCTCGGCGGCGCGCGGCGGCCGCAGGGGCGTCAAGCCTGCCAGGTCGAAGCCCGTCTCCAGGGCGAGCTCGAGGATCTCGTTTTCGGTCGCCATCGTTCGCCCCGTCAATTTAGCGGGCTGAGGGGGAACGGGAAGCGGGGACCGCTGCCCCGGCCGTGTGTCCTGGCCCTTTCCGAAGGTTGCGGGTATGTTTGTAAGCCCTTGTTCTCCGGGAGGTTGAGGCAAACGGACGGCCTGCTACCCAGGACCCTCGCCCAGGTTTCGTAACCGATTTCCAAAATCGCGCTAAAGCTAAGTAGCGAAGGCCCGGGAGCGCGCTCGCCCACCTTCGCCGAGCACTCACCCCTCTCCATGCGATTTTTCCATCAGCCCACCGGGGTCCACGCATGATCGATCCCCCCGATCTTCCCGTGACGTCCGGTCGACCCCAAGCGGACCCGGTTCTGCTCGCCCGCTTGGCGGACGTGGAGCCGGAGCTCGGGGGAGTCGGGATCGCGGGACTGCTCGCCGTCGCCCAGGATCCAGAGCGCTCACCCGAGTCCTTGCGCGACGGCCTGTCGACCCGCCTGATGGAGCTCTTCCGGGTCCACAAGAGTCGCTCGGCCTTCGGCTTGCTCTTCGAGCTGAACCGCGACCATCTCCTGCAGCACGTGACGAGCCGCCTGCGCCGCTACGCGAGCAAGGCCGATCCGAACGACGTCCTGCAGGAGGTCTTCGTCAACATCTACCGCTATCCGCACCGCTTCAATTGCGCCCGCGACGACGCCTTCCGCGTCTGGACCGCGACGATCGTGCGCAACACCGTTCTGAAGCACTTGCGCTCCCTGTCCCGCAGCGGACGGGCGGAGGTGGCCTTCGACGACCTTCCGGAGCAGCCCGAACCCTCGGCGGCCGGCCCCCTGCGGGGCGTCATCGAAAACGAGAGCCGCCAGGAGTGCTCGCGCGTCCTGGTGACGTACCTGCACCTCTACCTGAAGTTCTACTCGATGCTTTCGAAGCGCGAGCAGCGCGCCATCCACCTCGTCGAAGTGGACGGATTGAGTTACCGCGATGCCGCCAGGGACCTAGGGATCAAGCTGGAGAACCTGAAGATGGTGATCTTCCGCGCACGCCGGAAGATCCACCGCTCGATGAAGCGCGTCTTCGAGGGACTCCCGCCGGATGTCCGTCCGGCCCGCGATCCGCGTGGATCGTCGGTGCGGGCGCCCGGCGCACACCGAGACGACGCTGCGGCGCACGCCGAGAGCCAGCGTCCGACCAAGGAACGACACTCATGAGTTCGGCCAGCAAACCGTGGTGGATTGACGATCTGAAGGACGTGTGCGTCCAGTTTCAGCTCGATCTGTCGTGTTTGGTCGATGGTGAGCTCGACGGGATCCCCGCGGCTCGGGCGATCGCCCACCTCGAGACCTGCCCCGACTGCAATTCGTTCTTCGACGACGCGCGCAGCCAAGTGCGCGCCCATCGGGAGATCGCCGACCCCGAGGCTCTGATCGAGCGCTATGCGTCGCTCGTGGGGGACCGGGACACCGAACGGGAGATCGAGACGATCGAGCTGGTGCACCGGCTCTCGACGATCTTCTACCAGCTGGGCAAGGCCTACGTGCTCACGGCCATCGACCCGGACTTCCACACGCGCGTGTTCGAACAGTGCGTCTCCGTCGAGCCGACCCAGACCGAAGGGCGCGGGTTCGTGGACGGTGTGCTGGCGAGCGGCCGTGACGGCGCCGGGGGTTTGGACTGGGGCGAAGCTCGGCACATGCTCAACGGACGGCTCGCGCGGATCGAGGATCCGCTCGAGAAGGGTCGCCGCCTCCTCCAGGAGGCGATCTCCGCCGATCCGTCCCACGAAGAGGCCCGCCTCTATCTGGCCTACGTGCAGGCGCACGAAGGCAAGACGTTGCGCGCCGCCGCGTCCTACCGCCAGATCTTCCGCTGCGCGATCGATCCCGCCAATCGGGCCCACGCGGCCGTTCAACTCGGACGCCTCTACGCCCAACAGGAGGAGTACCGCAAAGCGATCGCATGCAGTCGCTGGGTCATCCTCTCGGGCCTGGCAGACGAGGACGAGCGCTTCTTCTTTGTTCGTTTCAACCTGGGCGTCTACTACGCGGACCTCAGGGACCGGAAGCGCTCGCTTGCCGCCTTCCGGGAACTTCTCGACCGAAACCCCGAGCGCGTCATGGACGTCGTCGAGTTCTTCCGGAACGCGACCGCGACCCAGGCCGTGATCGGGCTGCAAGCGGGGTTTGCCGAAGAGCTCTTGGAGATGTGTCCCGAGCTCTTCCGCCAGCCAGAAGCACCCACAGCCGATGTTGTAACGGCTCCTGGGGAGGAACAGTGACCATGCAGAGTCCCATCTCGATTCTCGACCGTTTGACGTGGCGTCTTTCCCGAGCCGCCGCCCTGCTCGCCCTTGCCGGCCTGATCGCGGTCGGCGGCAACCCGCTCGCCCAGAGTGCCGCTGCCCCAGGCGACGACGTCGGCAGCCTGCCGACGGTGGTGGCCTCCGATCCACCGGCCTTCGTGCTCGTGGGATCCTGGCTCGACCTGCGCCGGACGGTGAACGGTGTGCGTGGCGAAGGCCGCGTTCACGTCGAGCGCCTGACCCCGGACGGTCTCTTCCGGGTCGCCTTCTACGGCGGGCTCGAAGTGCGTCTCGAACGCGAGTCGCTCTTGACGAGCGACGTGCGCGCCCTCTGGAGTTCCGGTGACCTTCTGGCCCCGGGCGTCGCCCAGATCGGGCTCGAAGGCGGCTTCCGTCGCTCCTTCGCCCTCGAAGGCGCGCTGCGGCTCGGGCTCCCGTTGGCCCGAATCTACCGCGATCCTGCCGCCAATCCGGCCCTCGTCCTGAGGGCGCTCGGCGGCGAAGGCCTGCGCTACCGCATCGACGTCCGCGCCGAGTCCGACGAGCTCTGGGTCAGCCAGCGCTTCGGCCTCTGACGACGGCCCGCGTCCGCGCGACGTGCGAACTGCCCCCGATTCCGCGTGGGATCGGGGGCAGTTCTCGTTTCAGCCAACCAGCCCGGCCTTCTCACCCCATCCGGCCAGGCGGGCTGTGCGGCTAGGCGGCCGGCGCCTGTTCCTGGAGGCGGCGCTCCAGGAACTTCACGTAGCCGAGGATGGCGCCGAAGAGCGAAGACGGGTCGATGCGTGAGTCGCACGACACGAGCTCGATGGGATGCGGCGAGAACTGCTTCTGGATCTCCAGCGCGTTCTGGATGTCGGCCTGGGTGCACAGACCCTTGCGGATGGCCAGATCACCGAGCGGGGCCATGGGCTCGTCGACCTGCCGGGTCAGGAGGTCGGCGATGTCCGCTCGGGAGAGGACGCCTTGGCGCATCAAGATCTCCCCGAGGGGGCGCCAGCTGTGGCGCGCCTCGGCTTTGAATTCCTCGACGGCGGCTTCATCGAGGATCTCGATCGCCTGGAGGAATTCCCAGAAGGGGCTTTCGGGGGGAAGGTCGAAGGGGTCTTGCATCCGGTTGATTCCGTGGGTCCAGGCTGCTTTCGTGTCGGCACGGCCCCGGGGTTGAGACCATTCGTCGTAAGGCCTTCGATCCCCAGTCTGGCGCGGGTGTCACGCCTGTCGCCTCATCCTCCTTCCCACGAACCTGCGCCCATGGACACGACCCTCCTCGCTCTGGATGCCGGCACCACGGGTGTCACGGCCGTCCTCTTCGATCGGAATCTCTTTCCCCTGGTCCGGGCCTACCGAGAGTTTCCCCAGCACTTCCCACGCCCCGGCGAGGTCGAGCATCACGCGGACGAGATCCGGGCCGCGACGGACGCCGTGTTGACCGAGCTGGCCGGCCATCCGCGCCTGCAGGACGTGGTGGGGCTCGGGATCTCGAACCAGCGCGAGACCGTCTTCGCCCTCGAGCGTGCGACGGGCATGGCGCTCGGACCGGGCATCGTCTGGCAAGACCGGCGCACGGCCGCCCGTTGTCGCGAGCTGGCGCCGCAGGCCGAGCTCGTTCGGCGCAAGACCGGCCTGCCCCTCGATCCCTACTTCAGTGCGACGAAGATCGAGTGGATGCTGCGGGCGGATCCTGCCCTCGAGCGACGGGCCCAGGCCGGCGAGGTCGTCTTCGCGACCGTCGACGCGCTGCTGGTCGCGCACCTCACGGGCGGAGCGCAGCTCGCGACGGAGCCGACCAACGCCTCGCGAACGCTGCTCTACGACATCGATCGCAAGGCCTGGGACGACGAGTTGTGCGGCCTCTTCGGGCTCCAGGCCACGTGGTTGCCCGAGGTCTTGCCCAGCATTTCGCCCTTCGGGAGCACGCGCGGGGACGGGCCGCTGGCGCGCGAGGTCCCGATCCTCGGTATGGCCGGGGACCAGCAGGCGGCGCTGTACGGCCAGGGCTGCTTCGAGCCGGGCAGCTCGAAGGCCACGTTCGGAACGGGCTCGTTCCTCCTGTTGAACACGGGTTCCCAGCGGATCGATTCGAAGACCGGTCTCGTGACGACCCTGGCCGCCCGGCGGGACGGCTCTCCCTGCTATGCGCTCGAGGGCAGCGTCTTCGTCTGCGGTGCCCTGGTGCAGTGGCTGCGGGACGAGCTCGGATTCGTGCACGAGGCGGCCGAGATCGAAGCGTTGGCTCGCCAGGTCGAGGATGCGGGCGGCGTCCATGTCGTCCCGGCCTTCGCCGGATTGGGGGCACCGTACTGGGATGCGGACGCACGCGGAGCGATCCTGGGACTTACGCGTGGTAGCACGAAGGCCCACATCGCTCGGGCGGCTCTCGAAGCGTTGGCGTTCCAGAACGCGGACGTGATCGAGTGCTTTCGGACCGCCGCGCCCTTCGCGGTCGAGGAGTTGTTGGTCGATGGCGGGGCGGCCTCGAACGACCTCTTGATGCAACTGCAAGCCGACTACGCGGGCCTGCGAGTGCGCCGTCCGGCCGACGTCGAAGCCACGGCCCGCGGCGCGGCGGCCCTGGCGGGGCGCGGAGCAGGGGTGTGGGACGATCCGGGCTCCGCGCAGGCCCTGCAGGGCTCGAGCCAAGCCTTCGACCCCAGACTCGATCCGGCCCAGCGGGAAGCGGCCTTGGCCGGCTGGGCGACGGCGGTGCAGCGCGTGCGGACTTGATTCCGACCGCGCCCCGGTGCGCTCCAGCTTCTCGGATTCGACGTCCAAAAAATCCAACTTCCTGGCGTCCCGGGATTCGAATTGACGTATCTTGACCTCGGAAACACGCTCCTGCGTAGGAGTGTGCTTCCCCGAAAGTCCCCAAGAGTTTCGGCTCCCCATCGAGAGGTCGCGGACGACAAGGGTCCGTGTCAGAGGTCTTCCCGAACTGAACGCAGAGGAACAAACCACGCCGGGCCGGATCGTTGCCGGGCCCCGCCCATCCTCCAAGGCACCCTAGGGCGGGTTTCCGATCGGTTCGCCGCTTCACCTCACGGTGGGGCATGCCGTCGCTCACCTTCCTTCCTTCGAGTGACGTCCATCCGGAGTGGATGCCCGCGCCCCCGTCCCTGGGCGCGGGCTTTTCCTCCTCTGTGCTCAACCCGTCGGTTTGGCTTCCGAGAAGGGAACTGGAGCCTCCTTGTCCATGGATCCCTTATCGTCCTCCCCGGCCGCCCAGGCCTTCCGGCCCAGCCCCGCGGCCCTGCACGGGGATCTCGCCGCCGTGCTGCGCGATGGACGCATCCTTGCGGGCGAGGTGCTGCGGCAGGAGGGAGACGGCACGGTGCTGCTCGCCCTCGGACGCCATCGCGTGCCGGCCCAGACCCAGCTCCAGCTCGATCCGGGCAGCGCCTTCCTCCTGCGCGTGGAGTTGACCGAGGGTGGCCTCGTCCTGAACGTGATCTCGGAGGCGGACGGCGGAGAGCCCGACCTCCTGTCGGCCCTGCGCCGCGTCGTAGGCGAAGGACGGCCGATCGGCGAGATGCTGGAAGCCATCGCCGCGCGGATCCGCGCCGAGCTCGCCCGCCCGGGGGCTGCCTTCGACGAGCTCCGGGGCCTGGCTGACACGCTCGCCGGCCGGGTGTTCCAGCCGGGACAGAGCGGCGAGGAGCTGTCGACGTTGCTCCAACGCTCGGGGCAACGCTACGAAGCCGCGCTCTGGACCGCGCTGCAGGGCGGGCTCGGGGCGGATGTCCTGGGGCACTTGTCCGGGGACCTGAAAGCGGAGCTCCTGCGCCTGCTCGAAGCGCTCGAGGACGGACCGCTGAAGGAGAGCGTGAAGCGCGCCTTGGCCGGCGTCGAGGCCGAGCAGCTCCTGAACCTCGCGCGCCAGCGCACCGGCGAACCGTCCGTCTTCAGCTTTCCTCTGACCGACGGCTCGGGCTGGACCACGGCGCGCCTCATCGTCCACGACCAGACCAAGCAGGATGCCGACGCGCAGGAGCAGGGCGAGCACATCCGCCGCATCGCCCTGGGCGTGGGCTTCTCCGCGACGGGGCCCGTACGCGCGGACTTCCTCTGGACGAAGAGCCAGCTTTCCGTGCGGTTGGTGGCGGCGCGCCGCGAGCTGGCCGAGCGCCTGGACGCCGATCACGCCAAGCTCGAGGAGCTCTTCGCCAAGTCCGGTCGGACCGTGCACTTGTCGTCGCGACTCGGTTCGCTCGGCGAGGTGATGCTCGAGACCAACCCGCTCGACATCCACTTCCTTCGATCCCACCACTTGATGAACGTGGCCGGATGAGCGCCTCCAAACCCCCTCGACCGGCGGTCGTCGCCCTGCGCTATGACCGCGAGCGTTCGCCGGCCCCGACCGTCGTCGCGAAGGGCTCGGACGAGCTCGCGCAGCGCATCCTGGCCATCGCCCGCGAGAACGGCGTGCCCGTGCGCGAAGACGCCGACCTCCTGCGGCTCTTGGCGGCCTGCGAGCTCGGCGACGAGATCCCGACCGAGCTCTTCTCCGCGGTCGCCGGGTTGCTCGCCTACCTCTACGAGCTGAACGGCGAGCTCGGCGGCAAGCGGGCGGCCTAGCGGCCTGATGAAAAAGTCATCCGGCGCGCTGCACGCGTCCGGAAGCCCCGGCCGGCACACGAGAGCCTCGCCGAATCGACCGCCTTCGCCTGCGTTCTCGCGCACCCGCCGGGCCTCCCGGTCCCATGCATCGCATCCGAAGCACTTTTCCATCAGGATGCTAGTGGAGTGACGCAAGGCGGCTGGCGGGCGGCCGCTCCGGCGCGAGCTCCTTCTCCTCGTCGCGCTTCCGAGTTAGAACACGGGGATGAGAGAGGCTCCTGATCCCGGCCGAGGCACGGCCCCGCCCGAACCCGCGGGAGGCCGCCCGCGGCTCGCCCTCACGGTGGGGGATCCGGCCGGCATCGGAGGCGAGATCGTGCAGCGCGCGCTCGCGTCTTCCGAGGTGCGCGCGGAGCTCGCGCTGGTCGTGCTCGGACCGCGTGCCTTCCGTCCGCACGACATCGCGCTGGTCCGTGAACAGGACCTGGCACAGCGGGCAGACGGCGCGGTCTGGGTCGACACGTCCGTCACGGACGTGCCCGCCTGGACTCCGGGGCGGCCGGATGCGGCTTCCGGACGCGAGGCCCTGGCCGCGCTCGCGTGCGGTGCGCGGTTGGCGCGCACCGGCGTGGTCGACGCGCTCGTCACGGCACCCGTTTCGAAGGAGGCCTTGCACCTCGCGGGTGAGCGGGTCGAAGGACAGACCGAGCTGCTCGGTCGGTGGGAGAACGAAGCCGCCCGTGGGGAGCGGCCTCAGGTCCAGGTCGAGATGCTGGCGGTGACCGGGGACCTGCGCATCCTGCTCTTGACCCGTCACCGACCGTTGAAGCAAGCGCTCGAGGCGATTCGCTGTTCCGCGGTCGTGGCGCATCTCGAACTCCTCGCCCGTGGCCTGGCGCAGCTCGGCTTCGAGCGCCCGCGCCTGGCCCTGGCCGGTCTGAATCCGCACGCGAGCGAGGGCGGTCGCTTCGGGGACGAGGAGGCGCTCGAGCTCGAACCCGCCGTCGAGCGCGCACGCGCGGCCGGACTCGACGTCACCGGACCGGTTTCGCCCGATGCGGTCTTCGTGCGCGCGCTCGATGGCGAGTTCGACGGCGTGCTCGCGCTCTACCACGACCAGGCCTTCATTCCGATCAAGTTGCTCGGTCGCGAGCGCGGTCTCACCGTGCTCCTGGGACTTCCGTACCTGCGCGTGAGTCCTGCCCACGGCACGGCTTGCGACCTGGTGGGAACGGGGCGCGCCGATGCGACGCCGTTGATCCACGCCCTCGTGCAGGCGGCGCGCTGGAGTCAGTCCTTCGCGCCGCGTTCCAGCGCGTCCAAGTAGAGTCCTTCGGCCTGGGGGTGGCCGAGCTCCGTCGCCCGTCGGAAGGCCTCCGCCGCATCCCGCCACAACCCGGCGGTTCCGCCCGGCCAGGCGCTCTGTGGATCGAACTCGGCGTGGACGCGCAGGATGAGGCCCCGCTCGAACGCCAGGGTTTCGGGGTCCGCCACATGCGCCTCCCCGCGCGCGAGCACGGCGAGCGCGGTCTCGATCCAGGCCAGTCGCTCCTCGGCGCTTCCGCCGCGCTCGACCGAGGCGAGGAACAAGCCGATGTGCGAAGCGAAGAGCGCCCAGGCTTCCGAGCGCGATGGATCGAGGGCCAGAGCCGTCTCCGCCTGTCGGATGGCGTCACTCTGGGCGCCGGCGATGCGCGCGTGCTGGAACCGGACCCAGGCGAAGTCGCTCGCCAGCCGGGCGAGCGGTCCGACGAGCACGCTGTCCTCGGCCCCTGGTGGCGCGCGCCGCGTTCCGAAGGCGGCGGCGAGAACGAACATCAAAAGCGCGGCAACGCGCCTCATCCGAGTTCCCTTCCCGCGCGGGTCGCCCCGCCGAAAGCGAGCAGCGCGGCCAGTACGCTGGCGAGCGCCAGCGCCAGCGCGACGGGATCGGCCGGCGGAGGCACCAGGCCGTTTCCCACGTCCCGCCAGGCCAGAACGGCGTCCGCGCCGGGAAGCCGCCGCAGCAGGACCACCGCCGGACCGCGGGACACGAGCAAGATCCCGAGCGCGACCGTGGCGAGGAACGCGAGCGCGGGTCGCATCCAGGCGCCGAGCCCGAGTGCCAGGGCCGAGACCGCCGCGAGCGCGACGAGGATGCGCCAGGCGAGTCGGAAGGAGGCGGCGGCGGGCCCCGAGCTCGCGTGCAGCAGGGTGAGAGCGTCACCGGGCACCGCGACCAGAGCGTGTCCCCGCAGGCAGAGCTCGAGTTCGGCCGGGGCGAGCTGGTTCGGAAGCTCCAATACCCGCGGCCCCGTTCCGCTCACGCGCAGAAGTCGAGTCTCCACGAGTGCGCCATCGGCTGCCAGGATGCGGACCTCGAGCTCGGCGCTCGGACCGGAGCCCGAGACCAGGACCGGCGCGAAGCCCAGGGCTCGGCCCGCGTCCCGCTGCGCCGCTCCGTCCGGCCCGGGGGACTTGGGGGACTCGAGGTCGAGGGGCAGGCGAACCGTTTGGCCGTCGTGGGCGAGCAGCACCGGAAGCGTCTCGAGGGCTCGCACGCGGCTCCAGGTCGTCGGCGCGGAGTCCCCGGTGCTCCGTCCTGGCTCGAGCCCGATCAACACGAGTCCGGCCGCGAGGGAAACCCACGCGATCTGAACCACGAGCTCGGACAGCGCCAAGCGGACCGCCGAGGCTCCACGCGGAGACAGGAAGAAGCGATCACGGTCGCGCCAGGTGGCGTGGACATGGGCACTGCGCCAGACGAGCAAGAGGCCGGTACACAGCGCGAAGGCCGCCCAGACCGCGGCGCGCGTCCAGCCCGCCCGCACGAAGGCCGCAACATCGTTCTCGTGTTGCCCCTCGAGCTCGAGCGAACGCAGGCTGACGAGGGCGAGCGCCACCGCGACGAAGGCGAGCTTCGGCCCGGGCGCGAGCCGGGTCCACGACAGTCGGCAGAACGATGCGAGCTCGCTCACGTTCACCCTGTCTCCGTTCGTGGTCGGCGGTAGATCTCGAGCAAGGTCCGCTGGGCGGGTCCGCGCGACACGATGCGACCGCCCGCGTCGACGATGGAACGCTCGAGGAGGTCCAGGGCTTGCGGCGTGAGGCCTTCGAACTCGAGCCGCAGGCGTGCACCGGCGTGGACGAGGGCGTGCGGCGAATCGAGTGCCATGAGTCGTCCTTCGACCAGCACGGCCAGGCGTGCCACGCGTTCGGCCAGGTCGCTCAGCGTGTGGGAGGAAAGCACGCACGCCGCGCCGCGGTCCCGGGCCTCGTCGAGCAGCTCGCCGAGGACGAGGTAGCCCGCCGCGTCGAGTCCGGCCGTCGGTTCGTCCAGAAGCACGAGATCCGGTCGGTGCACGAAGGCCTGGGCGAGTCCGAAGCGGCGCAACATGCCCTTGCTGAAGCTGCTCAGGCGTCGACGCGCGACGTGGTCGAGACCGACGCGTTCCAGCATCGCGTCGCACGCGAAGCCGGCCTTGTTCATGCGGGAGAGTCGTGCCAGGAGCAGGAGCGCGTCCCGGGCCCGGAGCTCGCCTGGAAAGGGCGAGTCCTCGGAGAGGTAGCCGATCCTTCGCCGTGCCGCGTCCGGGATTCCGTCCGCACCGAAGAGTGCGACCGTGCCCGAACTGGCGGACTCGATTCCGGCGGCGATCCGGAGCAAGGTCGTCTTGCCGGAACCGTTCGGTCCCACGAGCCCGAGGCATTCTCCGGGCTCCAGCGTGAGGCTGATGTCGTGAAGGACTTCCGTGCGGCCGCGGAGCCAACCGCGTGCAAAGGCCTTCGAGACGTGCTCGCAGGCGAAGGGGGATGGGCTGCCCATGTTCTCCGAGTATCCCGACCGCGGCGCCGAGCTACCAGCGGGATCGCGACGAAGCGAGTCGGCCGGCGCCGCCCGGTCGCGAGAGCGGGCCGAGATCGTTATCGTGACGCGGATGTCGCCGTTTTCGCTGTCGTCTCTCTTCGGCTCGCGCGCACCCGAGTCCGGTGGGCCCGCCGTTGCGCTCGTGCTCTACACGAAGCCCGCCTGCTCCTTGTGCGACGCGATGAAGCGCGAGCTCGCGCGCGCGCGCGTGTCCCGTCCCTTCGAGCTCACGGAGGTCGACATCGAGTCGGACCCCGAGCTGCTCGACCGCTTCGGTCTCTGCGTGCCCGTGCTCGAGATCGCCGGTCGCGTCGTCTTCGAGGGCAGGCTCAGCGCGGCCGAGTTCGAGCGGGTCTTCGAACGACTCGCGACGGGAGCGAAGCCGACCTGATGGCCAGCCTCTTCGTCCTGAGCGGTCGCGACGTCGGTCGCTCCATCGAACTCTCCGACGAGACGACCTTCGGTCGCAGTCCCGAGTGCACCGTGCGGCTGAACGACCGCTCGATCTCCCGCAAGCATTGCAAGATCGAGCGCCGCGGAACGCGCTGGTTCGTGCTCGATCTGGGCTCGCGCAACGGCGTGCGCCTGAAGGGCGAGCGCGTGGAGGAGGCGGAGCTCGCCGACTACGACGAACTCCTCTTCGGTGAGCTGTCGGTGCGTTTCCGGGAGCAACTCGAGGCTCCCTCGGCGCCAGCGCCTCCCGCGCGCGGGGCTCCGACCGAGCCCCCGGACGTCCCTGCGCCAGCGGTGGACGTGGAAGCGTCTCCGCGCCTGCGGCTCGGGGGGACGGGGAGAGCACGACCGCTCGAGGACGAGTCGGAGATCGAGCTCGAAGAGGACATCGACCTCGGCGAGACGACGGTGCGCGACCCCGCGCCCGTGCGGAGCGCGGCGTTTGACGCAGCGAACGACGGGCGTGCGCGGATCCTGGCGGAGCGGCGCCCGGCGGGGATCTTGACGGGCGACCTCGAACAGCTGCCCTTCTGGATGCGCGCACTCTTGGTCCTGGTCGGGCTCGCGCTGGCCGGGCTCTGCGTCTGGGGTGCCTTTCGACTCGTTCTCGGGGCCCGCGGGGGCTGACGGGCCGCGGCAGCGGGAGTGTCGCGGGAAAGGGCTCGGGCTGATCGCCCTGGCACCGAAGTACGTTCTCAACGGACTCTCGGGGCGCTACCGTGCGCTCGATGAATCCTTCCCACTCCGAACTCCTCCCCGCGGTCGAGCTCGAACCCTCGTGCGGGGCGGAGTCTGCGCGGCACTCGGTGCTCTGGTTGCACGGGCTCGGCGCCGATGGGCACGACTTCGAGCCGATCGTGCCGGAGCTCGGGATCCCCGACGAAGCGGCGGTGCGCTTCGTCTTTCCGCACGCCCCCTCGCAGCCGGTCTCGATCAACATGGGGATGGTCATGCCGGCCTGGTACGACATCGTGAGCGTCGATCTCGGTCGCAAGCACGACGAGGCGGGCATCGAACGCAGCGCGCTCGCCCTGCGCGCCCTCATTCGCCGCGAGAACGAGCGGGGAGTTCCGAGCGAGCGCATCATCCTGGCCGGCTTTTCACAAGGCGGCGCGATCGCGCTGCACACGGGCTTGCGCTTCGAGGAGCCCTTGCTGGGGATCGTCGCGCTGTCGACCTACCTCGTGTGCGAGGAGCGGCTCGCGGAGGAACGCAGCGCGGCCAACGCGGGCGTCCCGATCTTCCAGGCCCACGGTACGCTCGATCCGATGGTCGTTCCCGAGCGCGGAGTCGCGGCGCGCGAGCGCCTGCGGGCCCTCGGCTACGGCGTGGATTGGCACGAGTACCCGATGCAGCATCAAGTCTGCGTCGAGGAGATCCAGGAGCTCTCGAAGTGGTTTCGAGCGCGTTTCGAGGCGGCACGATGACGAAGACGACTTCAGGTTACCTCCACGGCTTCACACCGGCGGAACGCGAACGCCTCCTCCGCCAAGCGCGCTTCGTCGAGCACCGCGTTCACGACCGACTGCCCTTTCGGCGCTCGAAGAACTTGCTCGAGATCGGGTGCGGGGTCGGTGCCCAGACCGAGATCCTCCTGCGCCACTTTCCCGACCTCTTCGTCACGGGCATCGACCGCTCGAGCTCGAACCTGGATTTCGCGCGCTCGCGGATGGCTTCGATTCCGTGGACGGAAGGCCGCTTCGAGTTCCATGAGGCCGACGCGGCGCGCCTCCCGTTCGAGGCCGAACGCTTCGACGCGGCCTTCTTGTGCTGGATCCTCGAGCACGTGGGCGACCCGATGCGCGTCCTCTCCGAGACGCGCCGCGTGCTGTCTCCCGGGTCCCCGATCGTCGTGACCGAGGTCCAGAACGCGACCTTCTTCATCGACCCCTACAGCCCGCACACGCTCGGCTACTGGATGGCATTCAACGACCACCAGCTCGAAATCGGCGGCGATCCGTTCGTCGGCGCGAAGCTGGGCAACCTGCTCCAGGCGGTCGGCTTCCGCGACATCACGACCGAGGTGCGCTCGATCCATCTCGACAACCGCAACCCCGGGGAGCGGGCGGAGTTCCTGGCGTTCTGGACCGAGCTCTTGCTGTCGGGCGCGGAAGGGCTGCGCGAAGCCGGCAAGGTCTCCGACGACACGGTCGCGGCCATGACGGAGGAACTCGAGCTCGTCGCCCACGATCCGAACGCGGTGTTCTTCTACGCCTTCGTGCAGGCGCGCGCGCGCGTGCACTAGCAACGAGCAGCCTGATGAAGAGTCATCCGGCGCGCTGCACGCGTCCGGAAAGCCCGGCCGGCACACGAGAGCCTCGCCGAATCGACCGCTTCGCCTGCGTTTTCTCGCACCCGCCGGGCCTCCCGGTCCCATGCATCGCATCCGAAGCACTTTTTCATCAGGCTGCTCTAGCAGCTTGATGAAAAAGTCATCCGGCGCGCTGCATGCGTCCGGAAAGCCCGGCCGGCACACGAGAGCCTCGCCGAATCGACCGATTCGCCTGCGTTCTCGCGCACCTGCCGGGCCTCCCGGTCACATGCATCGCATCCGAAGCACTTTTTCATCAG
>JAJDEW010000043.1 GCA_029259595.1 Planctomycetota bacterium
GACGGTGTGCGCGCCGCGTCATAAGGAAGTGCCGGGCCACGACTCTCGGACCCCCCGGCCCTCGGGTTGCGTCCCGCGCGGCCGCATGGAGTCACTCCCACCAACCCGTCCCCAGCGCGAGCCGATTGCGAGCGAAGCGAGCGAGGCGTCCAGGAGAGCTCCTCCGTCACTTCCACCGAGACGGACCCAACGAAGATCCACCGACTCGACGGAGGACGTCCGCTCCGACGGAGCCCACGGACTCGCGCGCGTCGCGCGCAATCGCGGGGCGCGCGGGGCGCGGATCGGGGGGGGGCGACGGCACGGCCGCGAGGGGCGCAACCCGAGGGCCGGGCTGTCCGATGGCCGCGGGCCGGCACCACCTCAGGACGCGGCGCACACTCCGTCGTGCGCCTGTGCCTGATTGCGCGGCTGCGCCGCGCAACGGCACCAGCACGGAGCCTGCGGCTCCGAGGCTACGGCCCGCCTACGGCGAGCCTTCGCAACCTTCGTCGTCGACCGTCGTCACGAACTCTGGAAAGAGCGCCCCGTCATCCCCCTGATCCTTATCCAAAGTCGATGGCGCTGGCCGCGGAGCGCAGGCCCGCCATGGGCGGGCCGTAGCGCAGCCTCGGAGCCGAAGGCTCCGTGCTGGTGCCGTTTCGCGGCGCAGCCGCGAAATCAGGCACAGGCGCGCGACGCAGTGCGCGCCGCGTCATGAGGTGGTGTCGGCCCGCGGCCATCGGACAGCCCGGCCCCCGGGTTGCGTCCCTCGCGGCAGGGATCGTCTCGTCCTGGCGGAATCCCGTATCACCGCGCACAGCGATTGCGAGCGAAGCGAGCGAGGCGTCCAGGAGAGCTCCTCCGTCACTTCCACCGAGACGGACCCAACGAAGATCCACCGACTCGACGGAGGACGTCCGCTCCGACGGAGCCCACGGACTCGCTCGCTTCGCTCGCAATCGCTGGGCGCGGTGGGCGCGCATCGAGGGGCTGCGACGGCACGGCCACGAGGGACGCAACCCGAGAGCCGCGCGGTCCGATGGTCGCGGGCCGGCACCACCTCATGACGCGGCGCACACTCCGTCGTGCGCCTGTGCCTGATTGCGCGGCTGCGCCGCGCAACGGCACCAGCACGGAGCCTTCGGCTCCGAGGCTACGGCCCGCCTACGGCGAGCCTTCGCAACCTTCGTCGTCGACCGTCGTCACGAACTCTGGAAGGAGCGCCCCCGTCATCCCAGCGCCTCGTCCTCATCCAACGGTCGATGACGCTGACCGCGGAGCGCAGGCCCGCCATGGGCGGGCCGTAGCGCAGCCTCGGAGCCGAAGGCTCCGTGCTTGTGCCGTTTCGCGGCGCAGCCGCGAAATCAGGCACAGGCGCGCGACGCAGTGCGCGCCGCGTCCAAAAGGAGGTGTCGGGCCGCAAATGTCGGACAGCCCGGCCTCCGGGTTGCGTCCCTCGCGGCAGGGATCGTCTCCTCCTGGCGGAATCCCGTCTCACCGCGCCCAGCGATTGCGAGCGAAGCGAGCGAGGCGTCCAGGAGAGCGAGGCGTCCAGGAGAGCGAGGCGTCCAGGAGAGCGAGGCGTCCAGGAGAGCGAGGCGTCCAGGAGAGCGAGGCGTCCAGGAGAGCGAGGCGCCCGAGCGAAGCGCCCAGGACGAGCGAAGCGTCCAGGATGCCCTCACCCCCCCCTTCACGGGAACACATGCTCGACGACGTCGCCCACGCTGCAGTTCGTCAGGTTCATGGCTTGGAAGCGGACGGTCAGGCCGGCGACCGAGGGGGGGATCGACAGGACGACCGTGGCGGTGCCGGCGGCGTTGGCCTGGAAGGCGTCGGTCACGAAGGGAGAGAAGATCGACCAGCGTGTCTGGCCGCAGCCGGCGCTCGTGTTGCCGGGGGCGAGACCCCAGGCGACGACGACGGGGGTGTTCGGCACGGAGCCGAGCGCATAGACGACGTTCGTTCCGACGACGCCCGGGAGTGGACCTTCGATCCGCGGCCCGGGGGAGGCGACGGGGGCGCGCACGTCGACGCGGACGCCGGGCTGGGCGGGCACGGTGAAGCGGCCGGCCCAGGTCGTCCAGGGCCCTTCGCTGTAGATCGCGTGGCTCCAGAAGTGGTTGGGGTCGGCCGGGTCGTCGTCCAGGCCGCTGTAGTCGCCCCAGCGGCCGCCGTTGTAGGGCGAGGAGCTGACTTGCAGGCTCTTGGAGGAGCGCACGGTTCCGAGCGGATCGTTCGCGCGCTGGAAGGTCGTGTGGATGGCGGGGAGCTCGTTGGGCGACGAGCGACTGAATGCGAGCGCGACGTGTCCGGCCGGGGTCACGCCGATGTCGGGGAACCAGGTGAAGACGCTCGGGCCGTAGTCGAGCGTCACTTCCTGGACCAGCTCGGGGTTGTTGCCGCTCGTCGGCCAGCCGCGCAGATCGATCTCGTACCAGCGCACGCGCGTCACGCCGCCGTCGCCGACGCCATGGGCACAGTAGAGCCGGCCGTTGCGGACCACACCGTTCTTGATGCGCGTGTCGATCGTGTCGAGGAGGTTCGAGCTACCGGCCTGCTGGGCATCGGGCGGACCGCTCCAGCCCGACACCGGGACGTTGCGGACGAAGACCTGCGGAGAGCCGTTGGGGTCGACGATGGCGCGCACACGCAGGTTGCCTCCGCCACCGCTCGACGTCACGAGGTAGTGGGCCGGCGTTCCCGCGTCGTGGTTCTTCGTGTTGCCGAGCGAGATCAAGGTCGACGACGTCTGCACGCTCGCGAGGCTCGGCAGCGGGAGCCCGTTCGCGACGATCCCCTTGTCGTAGATGAACGTGCGGTTGCCGCCGCCGTTGAAGCAGTCGCTCGTAATGAAGATGGCCTGGTCGTTCAGGCCGAGGTTCGGAAAGTCGGGGAAGCCGCAGGTCGGCGAGACCTTGTGACGGTAGCGGTGCCAGCCGTCGTTCGGGTCGTCGGTGATCGAGACGGCCAGGACCAGGTAGTCGCCGTCGCTCGCGAGCTCCGAGTTGGCGACGACGAAGCGCTGGATGTGCGGGTCGAAGACGCAGATCGGATCGAAGACGAAGTTCTCGGCGCCAAGCGCGCCCCAGAAGCCACCGGCGCCGGTGTTGTCCTGGCGATGTTGTTCGACGCCGTCCTTCGTGAACCAGGCGATCTCCTGGTTGACCTGGGTCACGATGTGATTCGGGCCGACGGCGATGTCCGGATCGGGCGGTTCCCAGCCCGTCATGTCGTGGGCGACGAAGCCTCCGGGCGCGCCCGCGAACGAGCGTCGCCGTTGAGCGTTGCGCACGACCGGCGGTGCGATCGTCGGGTAGGCCCCCGCGCCGCGGAAGTCGCCCTCGCAGGCGGCCACGGGCTCGACCGGAGCCGGCGCGGGCACGTCCAGTCCGGGCGGCACGAACAGGGTCAGGCCCTGGCCCCAGCCGTCCCCGCCGACGTTGCCGTGCCAGGCGAACGCGATCTGGTCGAGCGCGGTCCACACCGCCCGGCGCGCGCTCTGCGAGTTGCGGAACGAGTGCCGGCCCCGGCTCGGTTCGTTGACCTGGAAGCCCTCGCCGCGCGGCGTTCCGTCGGCCTCGAAGCGCCGGGCGCGAACGTCGATGAAGCGGCCGACCTTGCCGTTGGGCTTCACGTACTTGGCGTGCTTTTGAACGTTGCAGGCCACGAGGAAACCGCCGTCGGGCGCCACGATGGCCGTCGCCGCGCTGCGGGTGCCTGCGCCGCCGAGTTCGACCGCGAACGAGGGCGCGAGCGGGGCGCCTTCGCGTCCGAAGCGGCGAGCGCGGACCCGGTAGCCGGGGTCCCCTTCGAGATCGCCGGTCGCGGGCGCCGCCATCCAGGCCACGACCCAGTTCCCGTCCGCGTCGACGTCGAGGTCGGGCTCGACGGCGCATTCGTCCGGCCGGTCGTCGAGCGCGAGCTCGGGCCCGAGCGTGCCATCCGGAGCCAGGACGCGCCCGAAGAGTCCCGCCGGCACCCCACTCGGCTCGGCCCGCGCCCACACGCAGGCAAAGCCGGCCGGCGTCTGGCCCGAGCGCGCGCGCGCGGCCACGTCCGGCACGCTCGCGCGCGAGCGTCGCCGACCGTCCGCTTCTTCCGGATCCACAGGGGCAGCATCGGCGGCCAAGGCGAAGACCGGACCGAGCGGCTCGCCCCCGGGCCCGAAGCGGCGCGCCTCGAGCGCCGCCCCGCCCTCGAACTGGCGCACCCAGGCGCACAGGATGGTCCCGTCCCGGTCCACGGCCACGACCGGGTCGAGGTAGCGGTCGCGCGGGTTGCCGGCCACGAGCCGCTCGTCGGCTGCGGGGCCGAAGCCGGCCGAACCGTCGGCGAAGGGCCGCAAGACGATGCCGTTGGCGTCGGTCCGCGGATGCGCGCTGGCCCACGCGACCCAGGCTGTGCCATCGGGCCCGAAGGCGGCGTTGACGTCCCATTGCGACCCGTCGCGGGTCTGGTTGAGATGCAGCTCGGTCCCGAGCGGCCTGCCCAGGGGATCGAGCAACTGGCCGAACACGCCATAGTGGGCGCCCTCCTGGCGGCGGCTTTGCCAGACCACGAAGAGCCGGCCGCGCGCATCCACCGCGATCGAGCCGTCCTCCTGACGACTCTCGGTGTAGGTGCTGACGAGGCGCTCGCTGCGGATCCACGGGGCGAGCGGCGCGTCGCTGCGAGCCAGCTGTGGATCCAGGGACGGCTTCAGAACCGGGCGCGACGGCCGACAGGCGAGGGGCAGCACGGCGACGGCGCACCAAAGCGCGAGGGAGAGGCGGCTCTTCATGGGCACGGAGGGACCCACGGGAGGCGGCCGGCGCCGCTGCGGGGGTCGCAGAGTGGAGACTCGGGGACTCGGGGAGGGACGTCGGAGCCGCCATCCTAACCCGCCTGCCCGCGAAGGGGGGTGCGCGGGCCGCTGCTCAGCGCTCCTCGTCCGCCGCCGGTCCGGGCGCCGGTTCCGGGCTGGCGCTGCTCGGCTCGGCCGCTGCGCCCGTCCCTTCCGGGTGCACGACGAGGCTGGAAGCGCGCTCGCGCGGGAGCCAGGTGGCCGCGAGCTTCGAGAGCGGCTCGGGGCCGAGCGCTTCGAAGAAGGCCTCGGTCGTGCGCACGTCGCCCAGGCTGGCGGGATCGCGCCCGGAGCCGGACAGGACGCTCAGCCAGAAGCCGTTGGAGCGCCAGGCGTCGCGGATCGAGGTCAGGATCGGCTCGCGCAAACGGTCGACCTCTTCGCGGGTCACGCCGTCGCGCGCCAGGGCGTCGGTGACGCTGGTGCAGGCCTCGACCAGGGTCTCCACGCGCTCGGGCTCGGACAGGGCCTGGACGAAGAGCAACCCCACGCCGGGCAGCGTCTGGCTGGCCTGGAGCCCGGCGCCGGGCGAGTAGGCCGCGCCCAGCCGCTCGCGCACCTCGAGCCGCAGACGGTCGTCGACGACGCGCCGCAGGAACTCGAGCGTGCGTCGGCGCTCGGGGTCGATACCGTCGGGCAGGGGAAAGGCCAGGAGCACGAGCGACTTCTTGTCCTCCGTCCGGATCGCGTGGACCTGGTGCACATCCGAGCGCGGCGCGGGAGCCACGAGGCGCTCGGTGTACGGACGGCGCTCGCGGCGCGCGGGCAGGCGACCGAAGGTGCGCGCGGCGAGCCCGATCGTCTCCTCGACGTCGAGGTCGCCGACGAAGCTGACCTCGAGCGGCCCCGTGGCGAGGTGCGGCCCGAGCCAGGCCGCCAACTGTTCCATGTCGCGGGCTTCGAGCTCGTCCTGGGACGGAAAGGTCCAGCGCGGGTCGCCGTCGAAGAGCGCCGGCATGAAGTGGGTGACGACCGGACCGTCGTGCTTGCGCGCGAGCGACTGGTACAAGAGCGGCAGCTGGCGCACGAGCTGCACCAGTCCGTCGGCGCGCCAGCCGGGATGCTCGAGGTAGGCGCAGAGCAGCTCGCACTGGAAGAGCAGGTCTTCGCGGGTCGTACGTCCCTGCAGGTCGAAGGTCTGCGGGCTGACCCCGAACGAGAAGCCCACGTCGCGGCCGGCCGACAGGCGCCGCAGCTCGTCGGAGTCGTGCGCTTCGAGCGCGGCCGACCCGAAGACGCGGTCGGAGAGCCAGGCCAGCTCCATGTCCTCCTTCGCGAGCGTCAGGCGTCCCTCGGCGAGCTCGAGCTCGACCAGGATCTCGCGCTCCTTGAAGTCGGTGGCCTTCACGTTGACGCGCACGCCGTTCGCGAAGGTCACGGTCTCGAAGTCGAGGTCTTCGACCTTGCTGCGCGCGACGATCGCGCCAGCTTCCTCACCCGCCGCGTAGGCGAAGGCCTTCACGACGACCTCGGCGCCGCGCTCGACCTCGGTCGCGAGGCTCGCGGCGTAGACGCGCGCGAGCTCCTCCTCGGCGCCCTCGCGGGGCTCGAAGTTGCCGATGAGAGCGAGCGTGAGCTCGCCCTCTTTCCAGGCCGCGCGCAGGGCATCGCGGCAATCGTCGACCGTGACGTCCTTCATGCCAGCCAGGACGACCTCGCGTCGCGTTGCGGCCGTGGCCGGAACCACGGGGTCCTCACAGGCGCGCAGGACGTCATTCAAGAGCGCGGCTGAGTGACGCGTTTGCTCGCGTTCGACGGCTTCGTCGAGCAGGTTTGCGGCGCTCTTCTTGACGGTCTCGAGCTCGACGTCCTGGTAGCCGAAGGCCAGGGCGCGGCGCAGCTCGCGCTCGCAGAAGGCCAGCGCCTGGGGCCAACGCTCGGGTACGGACGTGATCGACAGACTGAGGCCTTCGTAGATCTCGAGCTGCTTGTCCTCGGAGGCGGTCGCGCCGATGAAGGGTGCGCCCTCCTGCTTCGCGAGCTCGGCGAAGCGCAGGTTGAGCATCCGGCAGGCCCAGGTCAGCGGGATGTCCGCCTGGATCGCGCGGCGATCGAAGCGCTCCTCCTTCCACGGCGCGAGCCGTTCGATCAGGACCGTCACCGAGGGGATCTCTTCCTCGTGGATGGCGTAGACGTGCTCGAAGTCGGTACTGCGCCCCCGCGACGGCTCGACCGGTACGGACGTCGGAGGTGCCGGCACGTCGCCGAAGTGCCGCTCGAAGAGCGCTACGGGGTCGAGCTTGCCCAGGTCGCCGACCAGGACGACGGTCATGTTCTCGGGCCGATACCAGCGCTCGTAGAAGGCGCGCACCGAAGCGGCGTCGAACTCCGCACGCACGGCGGAGACGCCGATCGGGAGGCGATCGGCCAACCGCGTCTCGCCGAACAGGGCCTCGAGCTGCGCCAGGAAGACCCGCCAACCCGGGGAATCGCGCTCGCGCTCCTCGCCGTCGATGACGCCCTTCTCCGCCTCGATCTCCTCTTCGGACAGGGTCAGGCCGAAGGCGAAGTCGCGCAGGACGACGAGGCCTTCGTCGAGCGTGCCCTCGTCGGAGTCGGGCAGGTCCAGCTGGTAGACCGTCTCCGAAAAGCCCGTGTGCGCGTTGAGGTCGGCGCCGAATTCCATGCCGTGGCGCTGGAACCACTCGACCAGCGTGCCCGGCTCGAAGTGTTCCGAGCCGTTGAAGGCCATGTGCTCGAGGAAGTGAGCCAGGCCGCGCTCGTCGTCGGTCTCCGCCAGGCTGCCGACGTCGACGTGCAGGCGCAGGTAGCTGCGGAACTTCGGCTCGGAGTTCTTGGCCCAGACCCAGCGCAGCCCGTTTTCGAGCGCGCCGAAGCGGAGGCGTTCGTTCGGCGGAATGTCAGAGCGCTCGTGCTCCCAAGCGCGGACGGAACCGGAGGCACGGACGGGCGCCGCTTCCTCCTGCAGAGAGCCGGGGAAGAGGGACAGGGACCACGCGGCGACGAGAAGAGTCAGCATGCCGCCAGCTTAGTCGATTCCGGTAGGGTCTCCCGCCCGCCCTCCGTTCCCTCCGCGTCAATGAATTGATAAAGGAAGTCGACCCGGCGTCCGAAACGGACGAGCCGCTCGTGGAAGCCCGTGACCAGTCTTCGACCCCTGCCCGACCGTAACGCCCGTCTTGCCGCGCTCGAGGAACGCCCGCCGCGCGTCGCAATCGTCGGAGGCGGCATCACCGGCGTCGGGCTCGCTCACGACCTCGCGCTGCGCGGGATCGAAGTCGCGATTTTCGAGCGCGGGGACTGGGCCAGCGCGACGTCGAGCGCGTCGTCGCGCCTGATCCACGGCGGACTGCGCTATCTCGAACAGTTCGAGTTCGCGCTCGTTCGCGACTCCTGCCTCGAACGCGGCCTGTTGCTCTCGAACGCGGCCGGCATCGTTTGGCCCGAGCGCTTCACCTTCCCCGTGCACGCCGGAGACCGCGTCGGTCGTGCCAAGCTGCTCGCGGGGCTTTCGCTGTACACCTTGGTGTCGTTCCCGCGCGTGCTCGGGCTTCCGGCCCTGCACGGACGCGCCACCGTCGCGCGCCGCATCCCCGGCAGCGACACGAACGGGTTGCGCGGCGGCGGGAGCTATCTGGACGGCGCCACCGACGACTCCCGACTGGCCCTGGCCGTGGTCGCTTCGGCGATCGAGGCGGGCGCGACGGCGCTGTCGCGCACGGAGGTCGTCGGGATCGAGGACGGTGTCAGCGGAGTCGAGCTGCGCTGGCGCGACCTGCTCGACGGAAACGAGGGGCGGTTGCACGCCGACGCCGTCGTGCTCGCGGGCGGACCCTTCACCGAGTCGCTGCGCTCGACGGCCAAGCTCGACGGACGCTGGGTCTCGCCCACGCGCGGCACGCACGTGCTCGTTCCGCGCGAGCGGCTGCCCACCGACGGCGCCGTGATCTTTCCCTCGCCGGTCGACGGACGGATCATGTTCCTGATCCCGTGGCCCCGCTACACCGTGATCGGGACGACCGACCTCGATGCCGATCCGGGCGCCGAGGTGCGCGCGACGCGCGCGGAGGTGCACTACTTGCTCGACTCGGCCAACGGACTCGTGCCCGACGCTGCCTTGAGTGACGACGACGTCGTCGGGAGCTGGGCCGGGCTCCGGCCGCTGCTCGCCGCCGACGACGAGAATCCTTCGGCACGCACGCGTGAAGAGCGCGTGGCGCGCGACGGTCACATCTACACGATCGCGGGCGGCAAGCTCACGGGCTACCGCTCGATGGCGGAGAAGCTGGGCGCGCGGCTCGCCCGGGACCTCGGGTACGGCAACGCTTCGAAGCACTCTCCCACGCGAACGACGAAGCTGCGCGGTGCCTTGCCGCGACCCGTGGCGCGCCCCGCCTGGTCCGCGCTGCCCGCCCCGTCCGAGCTGCAAGCGCACGACGTCGCCTGGCAGCGTCGCTACGCCGGACTCGCCTCCGAGGTCGCCGAATTCTGCGGCCGCGTGGAGCAAGGCCGCCGCGCGCTCGATGCGGAGACGCTGCTCGGCGAGGTCGACTGGGCCGTGAGCTACGAGGACTGCCTCACGGCCGAGGACTTTTGCTTTCGGCGCACGGACCTGGGCCTCGGGCCCCGTGCGGGGGCCGAAGCGGCGGCCGCGAGCGTGCTCGAGCGCCTGGCCGCGACCCTGGCTTGGAACGGGGAGCAGCGCACACGGGAGCGAGAGCGACTCGAGGCCGCCCTGGCACGCTGCCACGCCTGGCGTCGCGACCCCTGATCCACGGCCTTCGCCCGCGGAGGAGACCGTCGAACTAGGGCTTCGGATGCCCAGTCTCTCGACGTTTGACCCTGCGAGCCGAACCCGTGCCGAACAGCCAAGGGCCGGGGCGTGGAAAAAATGGTCAGGCCTCGCCGGATTCCGGTTGGGGAACCCCCCCATCGTGTCCGATAGGCTGGGCGGTCCTCTCTTCAACTCTCGCTCGGTGCCTGTGCTCCCATGTGGATTTTCTTCCTCGTCGCGATCGGCCTCGCCTTCACGCTCTTCTACCAAGCCAAGAACTACTTCGGCTGGGTCGTACCCTGCTTCGTTCTCTTCGTGGGATGGAAGCAGACGGGAGTTTCGTCGCCGGGCCTGTATTTCGCCGCGCTGACCGCCTTCATGCTGCTGGCGGTCGTCTTCGGAGTCCGTCCGCTCCGGGTCGCGTTGATCT
Organism: Planctomycetota bacterium; assembly: GCA_029259595.1. Lineage (GTDB taxonomy): Bacteria > Planctomycetota > UBA1135 > UBA1135 > OFTM43. The sequence continues at coordinate 9,991 of JAJDEW010000043.1, forward strand.
CGAAGCACCTGCGCCCGCTGATCGCACCGATCCTCCCGCGGATGAGTGAGACGGAGCGCACGGCGATCGAGGCCGGCAGCGTCTGGTGGGAGGCCGAGTTCTTCACGGGGCGGCCGAACTGGAAGCGGCTCTTGAACTTCAACCCGAAGGAGCTGACTCCGAAGGAGCGTTCCTTCCTCGAGAACGAGGTCGAGGAAGTGTGCGACATGATCGACGACTGGGAGGTCGATCGCACGGGTGACCTTCCGGCGAAGGTCTGGGACTTCATCAAGAAAGAGGGCTTCATGGGGATGATCATCCCCGAGGAGCACGGCGGACTCGGCTTCTCCGCGATCGGCCACTCGGCCGTCATCACGAAGCTGTCGTCCCGTTCGGTCGCGCTGGCCGTGACGGTGATGGTGCCCAACTCGCTCGGCCCGGCCGAGCTGCTCTTGCACTACGGCACCGACGAACAGAAGAAGCACTACCTGCCGCGGCTCGCGCGCGGAGTCGACGTACCGTGCTTCGCCCTCACCGAGCCGAACGCCGGCAGCGACGCGGGCGCGATGCAGAGCGTGGGCGTCGTGTCGGAAGGCACGTTCGACGGCAAGAAGACCGTCGGCATCCGCCTGAACTGGGACAAGCGCTACATCACGCTCGCGCCGGTCGCCACGGTCATCGGTCTGGCCTTCAAACTGTCGGACCCCGACGGACTGCTGGGCGGAGAGAAAGAGCTCGGCATCACGTGCGCGCTCGTGCCCGCGGACCTGGCGGGCATCACCATCGGCGAGCGTCACGACCCGTTGGGTGTCGCGTTCATGAACGGCCCCACGCATGGCCAGGACGTCTTCATCCCGCTCGATTTCATCATTGGCGGCAAGGACATGGCCGGCAAGGGCTGGATGATGCTGATGCAGTCGTTGGCCGCCGGACGCGGGATTTCGCTGCCGTCGATGGCCTCCGGTGCCGCCCAGCTCGCCACGCGGGCGACGGGCGCCTATGCGACGATTCGCGAGCAGTTCAGCACGCCGATCGGCCGCTTCGAAGGCATCCAGGAGCCCTTGGCGCGCATCGGCGCGATGACCTACGCCATGGACGCCTCGCGGATCCTCACGGCGGGCGCGGTCGACTCGGGCGAGAAGCCCTCCGTCGCCTCGGCGATCGTGAAGTGCTACCTCACGGAAGGCATGCGCAACGTGGTGAACGACGCGATGGACATCGTGGGCGGCGCCGGCATCTGCCGCGGACCGCGCAACGTGCTCGCGGGCGCCTACAGCGCGCTTCCGATCGGAATCACGGTCGAAGGCGCCAACATCCTCACGCGCTCTATGATCATCTTCGGCCAAGGCGCGATTCGCTGCCATCCGTTCGTCCAGGACGAGATGAAGGGAGCGCTCGAGAAGGACGTCGACCTCTTCGACAAGGCCTTCTTCGGGCACGTCGGCTTCGTCTTCCAGAACATGGCGCGCTCCTTCCTCCTCGGGGTGACCGACGGAGCGTTGGCCGGTGCGCCGGTGAACTCGAAGGCGGCGCCCTACTACGCCAAGTTCACGCGCATGAGCGCCTCCTTCGCGCTGGCCTCCGACATGGCCATGGGAACGCTCGGCGGCTCGCTCAAGCGCAAGGAAGCGATCACGGGGCGCCTGTCCGACATCCTGTCGTGGATGTACATCGGCTCGGCCGCCCTCAAGCGCTTCCACACCGAAGGCGCCAAGGAACGCGACCTGCCGTTCTTGGAGTGGATCTGCGAGCACGCGCTGTACGAGTGCCAGGAAGCCTACCGTGGCGTGCTGCGCAACCTGCCGCTTCGTCCGGCCGCCTGGCTGCTGCGCTTCCTCGCGTTCCCGCTGGGAGCGCGCTGGAGCCCGCCGTCCGATCGCCTCACACAGCGCGTCGCGAGCCAGCTCGTCGACGGGCACGCGGCGCGCGAGCATCTGACCCAGGGCATCTTCCTTCCGGACAAGAGCGAGCTCGGGCTCGCCCTTCTCGAGGAGACCCTGGTGGTCGTCGTCCAGGCGCAGTCCGTTCAGCGCAAGCTGCGCGACGCCATGAAGCACAAGCGGCTCGAGAAGCGCCCGTCCGAGAGCTTGCTCGAGCGCGCGGTCGCGGCCAAGGTCATCACCGAGACCGAGCGCGAGCTGGTCGAGGCTGCCAAGGCTGCCCGCAACGAAGCGGTCGCCGTGGACGCCTTCTCCAAGCGCACCTACGCCGAGATGGCGGGCTGACCGAGGCGACGGTTTCCTGACCCCGCTGCCACTTGCAGCGGTCGGTCCCGTTCTCGTGACTCTGCGTCAAGCGCCTTCGTCCCGGCGCCCGATGCCAGGGAGGCTCGATCGAGTCTCCCCATGCACACCGCAAAGAAGAAGTCCCGCTGGCACCTCGTCTATTACGTCCTGGCCGCCTTCGACCTGGTGACGATCTCCGCGAGCCTCGCGCTCAATCACCGGCTCACGGACATGTACGAGGAGTCCGTCGCCACGAATCTGCAGTGGGCCTCGCGGAGCGCGATCTACTCCGATCTGGGCGAGCTGGCGATCGAGGTCAATGCGCCCGGCAACAACGTGTTCGAGACGCGCGAGGTCGCCCTGGAGCGCAGCCGCATGCAGCAGGCGGCGGCCGTCTTCGCCAAGCGCCTGAGCGACGCGCGCGAGGACGTTCGTACCGGCCTGGAAGAGCAAGACCGCGCCGTATTCGAAGAGCGCCTCGCGCGCGTCGAAGCCGCGATGCAAGGGATGATTCGCGAAGCTGACGCGATCTTCACCGACTTCGAGCTGGACGAGGACGAGCGAGCCGGAACGCGCATGGCGACGATGGACCGCAAGTACGCGGAAGCCGCCCGCGTGACGAGCGAGCTTCGGCACGGAGTGTCGGAGATCCAGAAAGATGTCTTCGCTTCCCAGCTCGCCCTGGCCGCGAGCCTGAAGAAGTTCGAATGGTTGCTGGCCGGCGGAATCCTCCTGATCGTCGGGGCCGTCACCGTTTACGGACACAAGCTCGCTCGCAAGATCGTTGCCGACCAGGAGAAGATCGAACGGGCGAACGCAGACCTCTCCCAGGCCAAGGAGACGGCCGATCGCGCTTCGCTGGCCAAGAGCCAGTTTTTGGCCAACATGAGCCACGAGATCCGCACGCCGATGAACGCGGTCATCGGACTGTCGGGGCTCATGCTCGAGACCTCCCTCGACGAGGAGCAGAAGGAATACGCTCAGACTCTGAGTCGTAGCGCCGACTCGCTTCTGTCCTTGATCAACGACATCCTCGACTTCTCGAAGATCGAAGCCGGCAAGCTCGAGATCGACAATCAGGAATTCGATCTCGCGACGACCCTCGAAGACGTCGTGGACCTCCTGGCTCCGCGCGCGAACGAGAAAAAGATCGAACTCGTCTACGAGATCGCTCCGGAGGTCCCTTGCTACCTGGAGGGCGACCCGGGTCGTCTGCGCCAGGTCCTCGTCAACCTCGCGAACAACGCGGTCAAGTTCACCGAGACAGGGGAGGTGGTCCTGCAGGTGCAGAAGCTCCGGGACGACGGCCTCTTCACCGAGCTCCTGTTCAGCGTCCGGGACACGGGCATCGGGATTCCCGCCGATCGCGTCGACGCCGTCTTCGATTCATTCTCGCAGGTCGACGCCACGACCACGCGCAAGTACGGCGGGACCGGATTGGGGCTCGCGATCTCGAAGCGGCTCGTCGAGCTGAGCGGCGGCCGTGTCTGGCTGGAGAGCGAGCCGGGCGTCGGCTCCTGCTTCTACTTCTCCCTCTCGCTCGAACGGCAGACGAATCCGCAGCCGGTACAGTTGGCTCCTGTCGAAGAGCTCGCGAACAAGCGCGTGCTGGTGGTCGACGACAACGAGACGAACCGCAAGTTGCTCGTGAAGCTCCTGGAACCGCTGGACCTGCACTGCATCGAGGCCGCGTCAGGGCAGGAGGCCCAGGCCCTGCTCGCCACCGAGGACACCTTCGACGCGGCCATCCTCGACTACATGATGCCGGGAATGGATGGCATCCAGCTCGCGGCGTGGATCCGCGACGAACCGCACCTGGCACGACTCAAGCTGATTCTGCTGACCTCGCTGTCCCAGCGAGGAAGCCTGGGAGAAGCCAAGGGCATCGGCTTCGACGCCTTCCTGACGAAGCCGGTCAAGCCTTCGCAGGTCTATGACACCCTGCGCGTCCTTTTCGAGCGCTCGCGCGCGGAGGAGCCGCGTGCGCGGTCCGAGATTCTCAACGCCTTCAACTTGCCGTCGGAGAATCGCAACCGGCGCATCCTCCTGGCCGAGGACAACCCGGTCAACCAGATGGTCACGCGTCGCATGCTCGACAAGATCGGGCTGCGGGTGGACGTCGTCTCGAACGGTAGCCAAGCCTTGGAAGCGCTGAAGGCCACGCGCTACGACGTGGTTCTGATGGACTGCATGATGCCGGTCATGGACGGCTACGAGGCGACGCGCATGATCCGCGAGTTCGAGGGCTCGTCTCGCCACACGACGATCGTCGCCATGACGGCCAGCGCGATGAAGGGCGATCGCGAACGCTGCCTCGAGGCGGGCATGGACGACTACCTGTCGAAGCCGGTCAAGCTGACGACGCTGACGTCGATGCTCGAGACCTGGCTGGCGGTCGTTCCGAAGCGGAACGTCGCGTGAGCGCTCCCTCCAGCTCGAGCAGGGCCCGCTTGCGCTCGATTCCGCCGGCGTAGCCGGTCAGCGCCCCGCTCGCGCCGATCACGCGATGGCAGGGCACGACGAGCGCGATCGGATTCGTCGCGTTCGCTCGCCCCACGGCACGGATCGCGCGCGGGCGATCGATGCGTCTCGCCAGGTCGCGGTAGGAGCACGTCTCACCCAGAGGGATACGGCACAGCTCGTCCCACACCGCCTTCTGAAAGGCGGTTCCGAGCGGAGCGAGGGGCAGCGCCAGGGGTTCGAAGCGGCCGGCGAAGTAGCGCTCGAGCCAGGTTCGCACCGGCCTCAGGGCGCGCGTGTTCCACTCCAGGGCGGAGGTCCCCCCGACGCGCGCCGCCAGCTCGGCTTCCGAGTGCGGCCGGTCCTTGCTGTCCACGAAGTCGAGGCGGACGAGGGCGCCGGCGTTCACGACGGCGAAGAGCTCCCCCAGCGGCGTTGCGATGCGGTCGGCGTAAGTCGTCACGAGTCGTCTCCCAAGGTCATCCAGAAACGGTAGGTCGCGAGGCTGCGGTACGGCGCGAAGGGCGCGAGCAACGCCAGCGTTTCGTCGACGTCAGGTCGGTGGTCCAGTCGATAGAAGTTCCGCAGGGCCGCGACGAGTCCGGCGTCGCCCACGGGCACGCAGTCCTCCAGCCCGAACGAGCGCATCGAGAGGTAGGCGATCGACCACGGCCCCAGGCCACGCACGGCGTTCAACGTCTCCGACAGGCTGTCCGAGGTCGTGTCCCGCAGGCTCTCGAGGTCGAGCTCACCGTTCGTGATCGCGCGGGCCGTGTCGATCACGTACTCGGCCTTGCGGCGCGAGAACTGCCGCGTGGTGAGATCCGTGTAGTCGAGCTGGGCGACGGCCTGCGGCGACGGGTGTGCCGTGAGCCCACCGGTGGGCTTCCCCGCCAGCTCGATCACGACGTCGCGGCAGGTGCGCGCGAAGGTCAGGTTGACCTGCTGCCCCACGATGACCCACACGAGTCCTTCGAAGGCGTCAGCCGTCTGGGGAATGCGCACCCCGCGGCGGCCTCCGAGCAAACGCGCGCCCGAGCGAACGCGCAGCGCCCGCTTCTCGAACGGAGCCGGATCACGGACGAGCCCCAGCGTCCGCAGCGCGGTGAGGTGGGCCAGCGCGCGCGTCGAGCGAGCCGTACGCTTCGAGCTCTCGAGGCGGACCCGCACCGCGCCGGCGCGAAAGCGGTATTCGAGCCGCACCGTCCGCCCGTCCAGCTCGAGAGCCTTGACCCACGTACGCCCGTCCGCGCGCTCGCACAAGCCGGCATGCGAGCGCTCGAACATCGCGCGCGCCTCGTCGGGCCTCCAATCCGCGGGCAGACTCAGCGTGAACTCGTCCTCGCGCGTCAAGCGCCGGTAGGCGCCGGGCGCCATGTGGTAGCTGCGCCGGAAGTTCTCGTGGAAGGAGGACTGGCTCTGGAAGCCGGCGTCCAGCGCGATGTCCAGCACGCGCCGCTCGGTCGCGAGCAGCTCGGCCGCCGCCCAAACCACACGACTGCGAGCGAGGAAGGCCGCCGGCGTCGTGTGCAACTTGGCCCGAAAGAGCTCGGCCAGCTTCGTCTGTCCGACCCCGGCGCTGCGCCCCAGCTCGCGCGCGTCGGCGAAGTCTCCCGGCCGGCGCCGGACTGCGGCGATCGTCGCCTGGACGAGCTCGCGGTCCGGATCGTAGTGCCGGTAGAAGTGGTCCGGCCGGCAGCGCTTGCAGGCCCGCAGGCCGACCGCGCGGGCTCCGGTCTCGTCCTCGAAGAAGCGCACGTTCTCCGGCTTGGGCTTCTTGGCCGGGCAGGACGGCAGGCAGTAGATGCCCGTCGTCACGACGCCGACGAGAAACGTCCCGTCGTGACGCGCGTCCCGCGCGTAGAACCGTTCGAGGAGCTCGGCCCGCTTCATGGAGGAGAGCAGAGCCTAACCCACGTCGCCCGTCTTCCGGATTCTCGCGCCCGAATCGAGATCCGGGGGCGGAGGCGAGGGCGGAGCGCCCTCAGTCGATCAGGCGCAGGGTGACCGGATAGCGGTAGCGCACGCCGTCGGCGGACGAGATCGCCGCCAGGATCGAGAAGGCGACGTTGGCGAGGTAGACCCCCGGCAGCAGGAGGACGCCGATGAAGAAGCACATCGACAGCATCCCGATCATCATCGCGATGCCGACGGTGATCTGGAAGTTGAGCGCTTCCTTGGCCTGGTCCGCGAGGAACTCGGACTCGTCCTTCTTGACGAGCCAGACGATCAGCGGGGGCAAGAAGAAGAGGAAGGCACCGCCCAAATGGGCGACCACGACCCAGAGCTTCTCCTCCGAAGAGAGGAGCGGCTCGTTGCCCGGATTCTGCGTCGTTTGCTGTTCCGTCATTCTCGTTCGTGACCTCTCGCGTTCGGCACGGGGACTGCGCGGCCGGAGCGCACCCATTGGATGCTCTCCCCGGGGCGGAAACAAGCGTTCGGGAGGACTCCGTCGCCGCTCGCACGCCGCGCGGCCGAGGGAACTCGGCCCGGCGGCGCCTGCGGGGCCGATGTCCGCAAGGCCCCACCAGACAGCGAGTTGGACGGAACGGTCACTCGATCTTGTGATGGCTGCGGGCTAGGCTCCGCCCGTGCGCATCCTTTTCCTTTCCCAGCGCGTCCCCTACCCGCCGAATCGCGGCGACAAGATCACGACCTGGCGCCTGGTCGAGCGCCTGGCACGCCGGCACGAGGTCCGGATTCTGGCCTTCGCTCACGACGACGGGGACGTCGAGGCGGCACGGGAACTCGAGGCCAAGGGCTTCGCGACGAGCGTCTTTCGGCTGCACCCGCGCTGGGACCGGATCCGCTCCCTGCCCTTGTTGCTCGGGTCGACGCCCCTGACCCTGGGCGTCTTCGGTTCGAAGGAGCTCGAGCGCGCAACCCTGCGCCAGGCGCGCGACGCGGACCTCTTGTACGCCTACTCCTCGTCCATGGGCGCGTTCCTGCTCCCCTGCGAGGACAAGCCGCGGATCATGCACTTTGCCGAGCTCGACTCGGACAAGTGGCGCCAGTACGCCGAGAAGACCGGACCTCCGATGCGCTGGATCTACCGGCGCGAGTGGCGAACGCTCTTCCGCTTCGAAGAGCGGCTCGCGCACGCGGTCGACGAAAACGTCTTCTGCACGCCGCTCGAGGAGGCGATTTTCCAGGAGCGCATTCCCGGGGCATCGTCGATGGTCCTGCGCAACGGCGTCGACCTCGAGATGTACCAGCCCGCTCCCGAGCAGGCCGAGCCCGACCACCTCGTCTTCGTCGGCGTCATGAACTACTACCCGAACGTCGACGGCTGCCTGTGGTTCGCACGGGAGATCCTCCCGCGCCTACGCGAGCGTCGGCCGGAGCTGCGCTTCACGATCGTCGGCTCGAACCCGACGCCGGAGATCGAAAAGCTCGGAGCCCTGCCCGGGGTGACGGTCACCGGCTTCGTCGACGACACGCGCGACTGGCTCAGGAAAGCGTTTCTGTCCGTGGCACCGCTACGCATCGCGCGGGGTATCCAGAACAAGGTGCTCGAAGCCATGGCGATGGGCTTGCCCGTCGTCGGCACGACGTCGGCCACCCAGGGGGTCGGTGGGGAGGACGGGCGGGACTTCATCGTGGCCGACTCGGCCGATCACCAGGTCGAAGCCATCGGTCGCCTGCTCGAAGCTGCCGAGGAGGCTCGGGCGCTCGGCCGACGCGGCCGAGCCTTCGTCGAAGAGCACTACGATTGGGAGCGCTGCCTCGATCCGATCGAGCGCCGTGTGGACGCGCTCGCGACTCGCGTCACGGCTTCTTGAGCCGGACTTCCTTCCCCCCCGATCGCGGGCTACTCTTGAGAGCTTCGTCGCGCCCTCCGGCCGGAAATCGAGTCCGGGGGTGGCCGAGAAGCGAAGAGGATTCCCTTGGGCACCCCCCCGCAAGGCAAGCAGTTCACGATCCTCGGGACCGGCGTCAGCCTGCCCGACAAGGTCCTCACGAACGCCGATCTCGAGCGCATGGTCGAGACGACCGCCGAATGGATCACGGATCGCACCGGGATCCAGGAGCGTCGGATCGCCGAGCCTGACGTCTCGACGTCGGTTCTCGGCGCCCAGGCCCTGCGCAACGCCTGCGATGCGGCCGGACTCCGGCCGGACGAGCTCGACGCGATCATCGTGGCGACGTCCACGCCGGACACGCTCTTCCCGTCGACCGCCTGCTGGGTCCAGCGCCGCCTCGAGGTGCGCGGGATGGCGGCCTTCGACGTGAACGCGGGCTGCTCCGGCTGGCTGTACGCGCTCGAGATCGCAAGCAACCTCCTGGCCGGCGGCCACAGCAAGACCATCGGGATCGTGGGTGCCGAGGTCATGAGCAAGGTCGTCGACTGGACCGACCGCTCGACCTGCGTGCTCTTCGGAGACGGCGCCGGCGCGACGGTCATCCGTGCGGCCCGAGAAGGCGATCCCCCCGCCGGTCTCCTCAGCGCAAACTGGGGCGCCGACGGCAACCTGGCGCCGATCCTCTACCAGCCCGCGGGCGGGACCCAGAAGCCCGCGACGCGCGCGACGGTCGAGGGCAACGAGCACACCGTTCACATGGAAGGCAAGGAAGTCTTCCACCGCGCCGTACGCGCGATGGCCAGCGCGGCGACGAGGGCCTTGAAGTCGGCCCGCGTCACGACGGACGAGATCAAGCTCCTGATCCCCCACCAGGCCAACACGCGCATCATGCGGGCGACCTGCGAGCGCTCGGGGATTCCGGCCGAGAAGCTCTACTCCGTCGTTCACCGTTACGGCAACATCTCGGCCGCCTCGATCCCGGTCGCGCTGCACGACGCGCTCACGGAAGGCCGGATCGAGCGGGGCGACCTCGTCGTCCTCACAGCCTTCGGAACGGGACTGACGTGGGGCGCGGGCGTCCTGCGCTACTGAACCAGAGCCAGCAGCCTTCAGGAGAGACGATGAGCCGGGAACGAGTCGCGAAGACCTTCGATCGCTGGGCCGAAGAAGGGCACGCCGAGGGCATGGAGAAGGGTCACGGCGACGTCGTCGACCAGGTCATCGGCGCCATGGACCTCGCGCCCGGGGAGAAGGTGCTCGACCTCGGCTGCGGGAACGGCTGGGCCACGCGCAAGCTCGCGCAGGCGAATGCCGGCGTGCAGGCGATCGGGGTCGATTGCTCCCCGCAGATGATCGCGCGCGCCGACGAGCTCCACAGCTTCACGATCCGCGCCCGCTACGACTTCGGCTTCTTCGAGGAACTCGAGTTCAAGGACGGCGAGTTCGACCGCATCTTCTCGATGGAGGCCATCTACTACGCGACCGACCTCGCCCGCTCCCTGCGGGAGGCCCTGCGCGTCCTGAAGCCGGGCGGCCGGGCGGACATCGTCGTCGACTACTACAAGGAAGCGCCGGGCACCGACGTGTGGCCGAAGCAGATCGGGCTCGACATGGCCTCCTTCTCGGAGGCCGAGTGGCAGGCGAACTTCGAGCAAGCGGGGTTCGTCAACGTCACGACGCGGCGCGTGATCGACCGGCGCGGTCCCGGTGACGAATCCGAGCACGAGGCCGAGGCATGGCTCCGACGCGTCGCCAACCACGAGGCCGGCTCGCTCTGGATCCAGGCCGAAAAGCCCGCCTGACGCACTGACCACCGCCGCTCGAACCAGCGCCGCGGTACGGACCGGAGTTGCAGCGCGCGCGCGCTTTCCCTGAAGTGGGCCCATGGCCCGCTCCTTCCGCAAGCGCATCGCCGCCCTGTCGCTCGGCGTGGTCGCGACCCTCGTCGCGCTCGAGGTCGCCCTGCGCTTTCTGCCGGTCAACACCGGGCTCGCCACGCAGCGGGTCGACGACGCCTGCCCCATCCTGCGCTTCGCCCCGAACGCGGAGTTCGTGTGGTCCAAGGGCTGGGCCTTCGACCTCGCGACGCGCGGTCACGTCAACGCCCAGGGCTTCGTCCACGACGACGACTATGCGCGCGAGGGCCAGCGGCCGCTCGTGGCGGTCCTCGGTGACAGCTACGTCGAGGCGCTCATGGTCCCGCACCCGGCGACCCTGCAAGGTCGCCTCGCGACGCTCGCGAACGGCCACGCCCGGGTCTACAGCTACGCGGCCTCGGGCGCGCCGTTGAGCCAGTACCTGGCCTACGCCGAGTTCGCGGCGACCGAGGTCGCACCGGACAAGCTGGTCGTCGTCGTCGTTGGCAACGACTTCGACGAGAGCCTCCTGCGCTACCGGCGCCGAGCGGGCTTCCACCACTTCGCGGAGACCGAGGACGGCGGGCTCGACCTCGTGCAGCTCGACTACACGCCGAGCACGATCCGACGCCTCGGGCGGGCCTTCGCGCTCGTGCGCTACCTGCGCCTGAACGGGACGTACCCGCGCCCGGTCGCCGCGACGGCCGCCGAGTACTGGGGCAACACTCGAGGTGACTTCGACGAAGAGCGGCTGCGTTGGTCCGAGCGCGCGACGCTCTTCTTCCTGGACGCGTTGCCCGTGCGCTCGCGGCTGGAGCCAGCGGACATCGTCCTGGTCGTCGACGGTCTGCGACAAGCGATCTACGCCCCGGAGCTGCTCGAAGCAGCGCAGGCGAGCTACTTCGGACGGATGCGGCGCTTCCTGCTCGCCGCCGCCGAGCAGCGCGGCTTCCGCCTCGTCGACCTGCAGACCGTCTTCGCGCAGCACTTCGCCGCGCACGGCGCGCGCTTCGAGTTCGAGACCGACGCCCACTGGAACGCGCGCGGTCACGACGTCGCGGCGCGAGCCGTGGCGGCCGTGCTCGGCCCGCCCTGGACGGACGCGAAAGCGACCGACGCGAGCATCCGCTGACGCAGGCCGTGCCGAGCGCGCGCGAGAGCCTCGGCCTCGGGGAGGAACCCCGGCCCGTGATCCGTGACGCGGCTCCCGCTCGAATTCGGCGGCCATCGTCAGAGACGGATCCGCTTCGTGGAGGCAGGGGGCCCGGCAGGCCGAGAGCCGTTGTCCTGCGGCTCATCGCGAGCCCCATTCGAGCCTGGGGAGCCCCAAAGAAACCGGTCACCCCGGAACAGAGGAAGCGTCGGTACCCTTAAGGTCCCCCCGGACCCGCGCAGCGCTCTCGCGCACTGCGCAGGCCTTCCTCCCTCCCAAGAGCCCCGGCGCCGCCTGAACGTAAAGCTCACGTACGCGCAGGCGGCGGCTCCAACCCACGAACCCAACGCGATGCGACACCTCTCCGCCTCCCTCGGATTGACGATCCTCTGTGGCCTGACGGCCGACGCCATCCAGGCCCAGACCCAAGTCGAGAGCGCGACCCGCGCCTTCCCGTTGCAAGCCGAGGAAGTGCACGAGGGCTCGGCCCTGCGACTTTCCACGGTGCCCGCGCTGCTCGCCGAGGTGCACGACCTCGCGAACGTCACGCTGCAAGGGGTGCCCTACCCCACGGGCTCCGGCTTCGACGACGTCGACGTCGTGTTGAAGCGCCTGCCGGTCGTCACGCCCGATGCGCAGCTCTTCCTCGACGGCAAGCTCGCGGGCGGCCACGCGGAGCTGACCGCGGGCTTCAGCGCCTGGGTCGGCCAGGTCGCCGGTGAAGCGGACTCCGACGTCTACCTCGCCTTCTCGAGCACCGGCTCGCGCGGTTGGATCCGCCGCGGGCAAGACAAGGTCTCGTTCATCGCCCAGCGCAACGACGACGGCGGTTGGGACTTCCCCGATTCGATCGTCGTGAACACGAGCGATCCGCTGTACATCGCGGCCCAGGACGGGCTCGAGTTCGATTGCCAGACCCAGACCGTTCCGGTCGACGCCCGTCCCCTGCGCGCCCCCGGCGGCCAGCAAGGGAACCGTCACGCGGGCGGCGTGCTGCCGCCGACCCAGGCCTCGACGCTCGCGATCGAGTGCAAGATGGCGGTCGAAAGCGACGTCGGCTACTTCAACCTGTTCGGGAACATGACCGCGGCGCAGAACTACATGCTGTCGCTGTGGGGCGCGGTCAGCTCGCGCTACCTCGCGCAGGTCAACACGGTCATCACGATCCCCTACCTGCAGCTCTACTCGGGCTCCGATCCCTGGACGACGAACAACTCCCTCGACCGCCTCTTCGAGTTCGACGACTACTGGACCACCAGCGGCTTCCCGAACGGCGCCCACCTCGGACACCTCGTCAGCGGTGACTCCCTGGGCGGTGGCGTCGCCTATTACGCCGGCTACCAGGGCGTGGGACTGTTCTGCGACGCGGGCTTCGGCGTCGGCGTCAGCGGCAACCTCGCGGGACTCACGCCGTTCCCCGTTCCGTTGCAAGACGGCCTCAACTGGGACTTCATCGTGGTCGCGCACGAGACCGGACACAACTGGGGCACGACGCACACGCACGAGATCTGCCCGACGCCCGTCGACCAGTGCTCGCCTTCCTTCGGGGCCTGTCAGGTCACGCAGAGCTGCCAGACCGGCACGATCATGAGCTACTGCCACCTGTGCCCGGGCGGCATCTTCAACTCGCAGACCTCGTTCGACCCGAGCATCGCGGCGGACCTCACGCTGGCCGCGCAAGCGGCGGTCGGCAGCTGCCTGCTCGACTACCACCTGGCGAGCTCCACGGTCCGCAACGGAACCGGGGTGAATCCCCTCGGCTTCACGGAGCTCACCCCCTCGGTCCTCGGGGGCAGCTGGACGACGAGCGTCGACATCGGCTCGACCGGACATGTGGCGAGCCTCGTCAGCCTGTCGACGGCGGGTCCGGCCTCACTCTTCCTGGGCGCCTTCACCGGCGAGGTACTGGTCCTGCCGCCGACCATCAAGCCGGTCAGCGTCGCGGCCGGCCTCCACGTGATCGGGATCCCGAGCGATCCGGTCCTGGCGGGAGTGACGATCTACACGCAGGGCGCAGGCGTCCTGCCCGGCGTCTTCCTCTTCAACGCGATCGACATCTGCCTCGGCAACTGACCGGGGCTCGCTCTCCACGCACGCGCCGCGGCTGCCCTCGCAACGGGGAGCCGCGGCGCGTTTCAGTTGCGGGACCCGAGCTCGAGCGCCATCGGTACCGTCGGAATGCCACCTTGCTGTGGCACCGTGCCTTGTTCGCGAAAGCCGAGGCGCCGGTAGACCGCGACGGAGAACGGCGAGGCGTTCACCGTGAGCTCGCTCGGCGGATCGTTCTTTGCGGCCAGCTCCGCCATCGTCCGGTCGAGCAGACGCCGCGCGATTCCCTGCCGCTGGTGCTCGGCATGGACGAAGAGCAGGAGCAGATGCGCGGGCAGGCGCACCTGCAGGAAACCGACCGCGCGACCGTCGCACTCCGCGATCCACGTCGGATAGCCGGCTCCCAGCCGTGCCTGCATGCCCTCCAGCGTCGTCAGCTCACGGAAGCGACGCACGCCGATGGCTTCGCAATCGGGTGCGATGAAGGCGTCGAAGGTGCTGCGGACGAGCTCCACGAACGGCGGGAGCTCGCCGGGCGCGGGCACGCGGATGCGGAGTGAGGACGTCACGGTGTGCCTTTCGCCCCGGAGGAGGAGGAGCAATCTAGCCTGGGCACGTCGGACGATCCAGGAGTTCGCACCTGCGGATGACGGCCGGAAGCGGATCGAACGCACTCTGTGCGAAGGACGTGTCCAAACGGAGCGCGACGCGTCTACTCTAAGATGCGCTTGAAAGAGCCCACGAACATGCCCGAGCTCCCGCCGGAGGACTCCTCCTTGTTCGGATTCGACTCCGACGAGGAACCGGACCGGTGGCTGGAGCTCGCCAAGAGCGCGCGTGCCCCCTTGCCGGCGGGTCGGCTCGGCTCCTACGAGGACGCCCAGGAGGTGTCACGCGGGGGACAAGGCGTCGTCTTCCGCGCGCTGCAACCCGGGACGCACCGTCCGGTCGCTCTGAAGCGGTTGCGTGCGGGTTCGCTCGCTGGAACGGCGATGCGACGACGCTTCGAACGCGAGATCGAGGCCGCGTCGCAGCTGCGCCACCCGGGGATCGTCACGGTCTACGGGATGGAGCTGGTCGACGGCGAGCCCCTGCTCGCGATGGAGTGGATCGAGGGGCGTTCGACGCGCGAGTGGGCGCTCGGAGCCGACGGACCCAGGCCCGGCGTCCGAGCGGTCCTCGAGCTCTTCGAGCAGATCTGTGCGGCCGTCCACCACGCCCATCAGAACGGGGTCCTGCACCGCGACCTGAAGCCGTCGAACATCCTGGTCGATGCGAACGACGCCCCGCACGTGCTCGACTTCGGGCTCGCGAAGGAGATCGGAGCGGACGCCGAGCACTCCGATCTGACGATGTCGTCCGACTTCGTGGGGACGCCGGCCTACGCCTCTCCCGAACAGCTCGACGGTGGCTCCGCCCGGCTCGACGTCCAGAGCGACGTCTATTCGCTCGGCGTCGTTCTGTACGAGATGCTCGCGGGCGAACGACCTTACGATCAGAGCGGCGGCTTGCGCGAGTTCCTGGGCGCGATCGAGCGCGGCGCCCACGTGCCACCGTCCAGACGCCGCAGCGGCGTCAGCCGGGACCTCGACCTCGTCACGGGCAAGGCGCTCGCCCACGACCGCGCGCAACGTTACCAGTCGGTGGACGCGCTGTTGTCGGACGTCCGGCGTGTCCTCGCCGGCGAGGCGGTTCTGGCCCACCCGCCGAGCGTCCTCTACCAGCTGCGCAAGATGGTGCGCAGGCACCCGGTCGCCTGGAGCTGTGGGTTCCTCGCCCTTTCGACCGTGCTCGCGCTCGGCGGTTTCGCCGGCTGGCAATCGATCGAGCTCGCCCGGCAGCGCGACGAGGCCTTCGATGCCCGCGCTGCCGAAGAGCAAGAGCGCGAGCGCGCCGAGGCCGCGTTGACCTTTCTGCTGGAGGACATGCTGCTCGGGGGCGACCCGAGTTGGAGCGCCCGCGACGGTGTCGAGCGCCACCTGGACTCGCGCCAGATGGTCGACGTCGCGGCCGCGCGCGTCCAGGAACGCTTCGGTCAGGACCCCGTGCAAGAGGCCTCCGTTCGGGAGATGCTCGGGCGTATCTTCCTTAGCCAAGGGCGCCCGGACGAGGCCATCTCCGAGCTCGAACGCGCGATCGCGCTGCGCGAGGAGCACACTCCGGACGCCGTCTTCGAGCTCGCCGAGAGCCAACACGAGCTGTGCCGAGCGCTGCATCGAGCCTCGCGCTTCACGGACGCCCGAGCCGTCTGCGAGCAGGCCCTCTTCGACCTCGAAGCGCTCCGGCTCGACGATCCGTCCCCCGTCCTCAGTCTGCTGTCGACGCTCGGCTACATCAGCTTCGAGCAGAACGACTACCCGACGACGAAGGGTTGGTACGAGCGGCTGAAGGCAGCCCACGAAGCCGCGGGCCAAACCGACCAACCGGCCTACTTCCAGTTCCTGTCGAACTACGGAAACCTCCTGCGCGAAGCCGGCGAAACCGAAGCGTCGGCCGCCCTGGTCGAACCAGCCTATGAACGCTGTTGCGAGCTCTTCGGCGACGAGTGCCGCCCGGCCGCGAGCCTCTTGCGCGTCAAGAGCCTGCTCGCCGGCGAGGCCGGCGACCTCGCCGGCGAGGAGCGCATGCTGCGCCGCCTGCTCGAGATCAAGCCGACGTACCTGCAGACACCCCACCCCGGCATCGTCCGCACGAAGGCCGATCTGGCCTACAACCTGATGAAGCAGACGCGCATCGACGAAGGCGAGGCCCTGTGCCTCGAAGGCATCGCCGAGATGCGCACCTTCGCCGGGGGACCCACGCGCGAGGAGGCGGTCCTGCACCGGACCCTGTCGAAGGGACACCTGGTCCGGCGCGACTTCGCGGCGGCCGTCGCGTCCTCGAAGAAGGCCGTCGAAGTCAGCACGGCCGTCCACGGCGAGGCGCACTTCTACACGTTGCTCGCGTGGAACGAGTTGGTCCAACACAAGATCCTGGCGTCCGACCACCGCGCCGCGGCCGAGTCCCTCTTCGGGTTCCTGGACCTGGCGAGCCGCTCCGACGCGCCCAGCGAACCGGACTTGGCGCGCAACGCGGAACTCATCGCGCGCGGCCTGCAGCAAAGCGAGGACATCTGGGCCGCGATCGAGTTCCTGGAACTCTTGACCGAACGCATCCGCGACCTGCGCCCCGAGTTGCGCGACACCTTGCCCGCGATCCTGCGCGTCCTCGCCCAGCTCTACCGGCAGGACGGAGAAGCCGAACGCGCCAACGAGCTGGAGGCGGAGGCGGACGAGCCAGCAGCCCGTTGAGCGAGGGCATCCAAGGCAGGCGCCGCGCCGGACGCCGCCCTTTTCGCGCTCTTGGCCCACGCCTCTCGCTCTCGCGGCCGCCGCCAACCTCCCCGCTCGGCCTGCGTAGAGGCTTCGAGACGATGGACAGCCTGAATTGCAACGACGTCCAGCTGCGGATCTCCATGCAGCGCGACGAGGAGCGCCGGCGCAGTCCACGCATCGACCGGCACGCCGCCGCGTGCCCGGC
>JAJDEW010000044.1 GCA_029259595.1 Planctomycetota bacterium
TCGGCCTCGTAGCGTGACTCGTCGTCCGCCTGCAACGCTTGACGCAGCTGCGACGTCTCGAGGGCGACGCCGCGCTCCACGAAGGCCGGCGGACGCAGGCCGAGCGTGCCGCCGGACGAGCGCTGCCGGAGCGAGCGCGCAAGCTCGCGCAGCACGCCGACGAGGTGCGCGTCGGCGGTGGACTCCGCCCCCGGGTTCGCCGCGGCCTCGACGGGAACCCGAGCCGTCTGCGCGGCGTCGCGAGCGTTGCGCGCGGTCCAGGTGGCCTCCAGGGAGGACACGGCGCGGGTGAGCCTTTGCAGATCCGCGCGCAGCTCCTGCATGTCCGTGCCGGCGGCAACGTCGCGGCCCGGAACCGAGACCTCGCGGCGCACCGGGCCCTCGCTCGCACTCCCGCTCGCGGGGGAAACCACCAGGAGGGCTACTCCCAACCCACCCAACAGGGAGCCGAACACTCCGGCGGACACGCCGATCAACACGTCACGCTGCATCGAGACCTCCGTGGGGATTCCAGACATTGCAACGCGCCGTGCAAATTCGACTCCAAACGAAAACGGGGGACGAACCGCGCGTGGTCCGTCCCCCGTGGAAGCGTCGGAAGGGAGCGGGTCAGAAGACGTCGCCGCTCTCGCAGGACTGGGTCACGAGGTTGTTGCCGGGCACGTAGGTCAACGAGCCCGTGACGTTCGTCACCTCGAAGCACCATTCGCCCCCGCCCTTGACCGAAGCGGAGTTGAACGTGACCTGGCCGCTGCCGTTGGTGACTCCCGAGAGTCCGCTCTCGTTCGTCTTGCCGGAGAAGTCCCCGGTGACGGTCGCACCGGAGACCGCGGCGCCGTTGTTGTCCACGATCGTGACGGTGGCTTGTCCATGCTTGAAGCCTTGCCCGTCGTTCACGCGGACCACGAGGATGTCGCTGACCCACATGTCGGTCGCTCCAACGACTTCGTTCACCGTGATGTAGCCGACCTTGGTTTCGCCGTCCGCACCGCAGGCGTTGGAGACGTTCAGCGTCACCGTGTAGGTGCCCGGAGAACCATAGCCATGGCTCGGATCCTGGGAGTTCGAGGAGCCGCCGTCCCCGAAGGTCCACGACCACGCCGTCGGGCTACCGCTCGACAGGTCCGTGAAGTTCACCGACAGGGGCGCGTTGCCCGATGTAGGCGATCCACTGAAGTTCGCGACGGGTACGTCCCCGACGGTGACGTAGGCCAACTTCGTCTCTCCGTCCGAGCAAGCTTGCGACGAGCTCGAAGCGGTCAGGCTCACGGCGTAGGTCCCCGCCGACGCATAGCTGTAGCTCGGGTTCTGCGCGCTCGAAGAGCCGCCGTCGCCGAAGGACCAGTCCCAACCATCGACCCCGGCCCCCGTCGAGAGGTCCGTGAAGTTGACCAGGAGCGAGGCACAGCCCGACGTCGTGTCCGCGCTGAAGTCCGCGCTCACGTTGCAGGCCACGCCGCAGGTTGCCGCGTTCAAGGCCAGGCGGGCGTTCGCGATCCCGCTGCCGAGGTTGCGCGCATCCGAGTACGGATCCGTGTTGTTGATGATGAGGGCAGCCTTGTCCGCGGCCGACAGGCTCGGATTGCAGGATTCGAGCAGAGCCGCGATGCCCGCCACGTGCGGAGCGGCCATCGAGGTGCCGCTCAGGAGCCCGAGGTAATGGTTGGCCGGGTCCGGATCGTTGATGTCACGGAACGTGCTGACGATGTCGACGCCGGGGGCGGCGACTTCGACCCACGAGCCGTGGTTCGTGAAGCTCGCGCCATTGCCGTTGATGTCGGTCGCCGCGACGCTGACGACACCCGCCTTGCTGCCCAGGTAATCCGAGCTGGACGAGTTCGAATTGCCGGCCGCATGGACGATCAGGACGTCGTGGGCTTGCAGGTTGTCGACCGCCGCACCCAGTCCACCCGAGTTGGACGAACCCCACGAGCAGTTGATCGAAGCGACATTGTGGCCGGCGTCGACGAGGTCCGACAGGTAGTTCATGGCCTCGGCGGCCCAGTCCATGCGGACGATGCCCGTCTCGACGCCCTGGTAGCGCGCGTGGTAGCCGATTCGCAGCGGGACGATGCGGCAACCGTTGCCCGTACCGCTGGTCGTGCCGTCACTGAAGCCGCCCGCGACACCGGCACCGATGATCGCGTTGTTCGTGATCATGCCTACGGTTCCGGCGGTGTGTGTGCCGTGCCCGTCACCGTCGTCGGGATCGTTGTCGACACCGTTGCAGTCTTGGTCGCGGCACTGGACGCCGCCGCCACCCGCATTGCTCACGAAGTCCCACCCCACGGTGTCGTCCACGAAGCCGTTGCCGTCGTCGTCGACGCCGTTGCCGGCCGTTTCACCGGGGTTGATGAAGACGTTGCCCGCGCTCGAAGGGTTGTTCGGCCCCCAGGTCGGCACGTTGCCGCCGAGGTCCACGTGGAAGTAGCGCGTACCGCTGTCGAGGATGCCGACCAGCACGCTCGGGTCGCCGGTCTGGTCGTCCCAGGCGAGGTCCGCGTCGATGCTGTGCACGTCCCACAGGTGCCACTGGTTGTAGGGGAAGCTCGGAACGGTGCCCGTGAAGAACGGGTCGTTCGGCGTCTGCTGATAGAGCGAGTGGACGCCGATCTTCTCGACGTGATCGACGGTCGCTGCAGCCTCGAAGGCGGCGACGGCCGCGTCGAGATCCTGTCCTGCACCGAGCTTCACCTTGTAGTGACCCGACATGTCGGGGAAGGGCGAGCCCTCGTCGCGGAACTGCGCGTTCGGGAACTGGCGATCGAAGCGCTCCACCGCGTTGGCTCGCAGCACGCCTTGCAAGGACGCGTCGTTGACGATCGGTTCTCCCGAAGGTCCCGAACGCGCGAACACCCTGCGGGCCTCCTGGCGTTTCAGGACGACGATCAGTTCGTCTTCGACCCAGCCCAAGAACGAAGGCACGCTCTGGTGCGGGGCTTCGTTGCGGGCCAGGGCCCGGATGGACGGGGACTGGACGGGACGTTGACCTTGGGCCCAAACCAGAGCGCTCGCTCCGAGAACGGCCAGGACGACGGGCATGACGAGACGACGCATGCGATTCTCCTCGGTGATGGGGAGCAACGCCCACGGGCGGTCGCCGGGGGGCGCAGCAGGGGTAAGCGTCGCGTATGCTCTGCGTTAGGGCCCATTCCGGCAAGCCCCGGATGGCTCGCGCCTCCATCCGACCGAAAAAAGGCCTCCTACGGGCCCACGGAAGGGAATGCGACGCCGCCGAGGCGCCGCGACGTGCCAGGGCGCGCTCGCCGGAGACGACGCGGGCCCTCCGCCCTCAGTCTTGCTTCACCGGGGTCACGACCCGGAAGCCGATGTGGTGGTCGCGGTAGCTCGGCGGGTCTTCGAAGTGACGGTAGGCCGAACGTGCGACGTACGGGTCCGCGCCCCACCAACCGCCCTTCTCGACCTTGCGGCGACCCTCCGTCGGCCCGGTCGGATCGGTCGGCCCGTCTGGATCGCTCGCATAGGCCGCGTACCCGTCCGGCGCGAGCCAGTCGCTGACCCACTCCATCGCGTTGCCGCAGAGGTCGAGGGCGCCGACCCAGCTTCGTCCGGCGGGGTAGGTGCCGACCGCGACGAGTCCGGTGCTCGCGACCAGGTTCGTCTTGGCGGGATCGAAGGTGTTCCCCCAGGGATAGGTCGATGACGAAGGTCCGCGCGCCGCGTACTCCCATTCCGCCTCGGTCGGGAGCCGCCCGCCGCGCCAGCGCGCGTAGGCCTGCGCCTCGAACCACGACACGCACACGCGCGGATGGTCGTCCGGGTCGTCCTGCGTGCAGGCGATCGGCAAGAAGTCGACCTGCTGGCGCTCGAGCCAGGCGCGGCCCGCCGCGGACCAGAATTCCTCCTGCAGGTAGCCCCCGTCCTCGACGAAGGCCGCGAAGGCCGCGTTCGTCACCTCGTGCACGTCGATCCAGTAGCCGCGCGAGAGTCGGACTGCGTGCGCCGGCCGCTCGAGCGCGAGCTCGGCCCGCGCCCACGCCGGCGGCTCGAGCTCGACGTCGTCCGGTGTGCCCCTTCGAAAGGAGCCGGGCGGCACGAAGACCTGGCCGATGCCGTGCGCGTCCTGCCGGGCCCGCACCTGGTGCGCGGTCGCGGACGATGCGTCCTGGGCAACGGCGAACGCGAAGAGAAGCGAGAGCAACATCATGAATCCTCGGGGGTACCTGCCGCGGCGCTATAGCCCGTCTTCAAGCGGGTTCGGTGCAGCGTCCAGGCCTGCTAGGCCGGCCTGCGCGGCACGGTCACCGGGAGAGAGCTGCAAGGCGCGTTCGAAGCTCGCCCGCGCGCGCGTGGCAGCGCCGGCCGCCTCCAGGGCTGCGCCCAGTCGGGTGTGTGCCGCGGCCAGGTCGTCGAAGAGCTCCGCGTTCAGAGTCGCGACGCCGACGGCCTCGTCGCTGCGGCCGCGCTCCAGGAGCGCGCCACACACACGCTCCAACTCCTCGAAGCCGAACCTCCACGCGTCCGGTTCGCTCTGCTCGAGCTCGAAGTAGCGCTCGCGGGCCCGTTCCAAGCCTTCGTTCTCGAACACGTGGGCGAACTCGGCCGAGATGCGGGGCTTGCTGAAGCGAAACTCCCGGCCCAGCGCCGCCAGCAGCGCGGCCCCGGCGACCTCCGACAACGGCGCGCGGTCGGAGTTGGCCATGACCACCACGCCCACGTTCTCGTCCGGCAAGAGGCCGAGGTAGGAGTTGAAGCCCGTGTCCGCGCCCGTGTGCAGCACGATGTCGTGGCCCTCGAACACTTCCAGCCACCAGGCGAGTCCGACCCCGGGCGTGTCGTCGTCCCGCGACCACAGGGCGGCATAGGCTTCGGCGCCGAGGATGCGCGTCCCCTCCAGCTCACCGCGTTGCAGGTTCGCGAGCATCCAGCGGCACATGTCCTCGACGTTCGAGTTCAGGGTCGAGCTCGGGGCGTGGCGCCGGTTGTACGGGTAGACCGGACAAGGCGCCTGGTCGATGCGCTCGGAGTACCCGACCGAGTGGCCTTGCGTGTGCTGCTCGCGCGGAGTTTCGGCGTGGAGGAACGAGCTGCTCCGCATCCCGAGCGGCTCCAGGACGTGCACGCGCAGGTAGTCCTCGAAGGGCATGCCCGACGCCTTCGCGATCACGTCCCCTGCCGTATCGAAGGCCATGTTGCTGTAGCGCGAGCCCTGGCCGGGTTCGAACAACAGGTGCTGGTCGCGCAGGCTGCGCACGTAACGCTCGGCCGCGCCGGCGTCGAACTGCGGCTTGTCCCACTCGTAGTCCCTTACGTCCCCAAAGCCCGACGTGTGCGTCAGCACCTGGCGCAGCGTGATTGCCTTCGAGCTCTCGTCCGCCAAGCGGAAGTAGGGCAGAACGCTCGTCAGCGTCGCGTCCAGATCCAGCTTGCCCGCTTCCACGAGCTGCAGGACCGCGGTGGCCGTGAAGGGCTTGGACACCGACGCCATGTGGAAGATCGACCGGGTCGTGATCGGCCGGCCGGAGCCGCGCGCCGTCTCCCCGAACCCGCGGGCGTAGAGCACCCGACCGTTCGCCACCACGCCGAGCGCGAGTCCGGGCAGCCGGCGTTGCTCGACGAGCCGGATCAGAGCGGGTTCCAGGGTCGTGCTCAGATCCGGTGAGGGAGCTTGCACGTTCGGTGCGAGCAGCAGGAGGAGGGCGAGTTGCATGCCGGCCAAGGTAGCAGCTCGGCTCCGGCGTCTCTCGACGCGTACCGGCTTCGTACCGGCATCGAACCGGACGCCCCGGATCCGCGGGCCTTTGACGCAGCGGCACGCGAGCCCGAAGCGCGCGCCGCGCTCCGCGCATCGAAAGGCCCCGGATTCCATCCCGATGGCTCTCCCACGCGGGCTGGCAGCCCGATGGAAACGTGCTTCGGGTGCGACCGACGTGACCGGGAGGCCCGGCAAGTCCGCGCGAACGTCGGCGAATCGCTCGGTTCGGCGAGACTCGCGCGTCCCGGCCGGCTTTCCGGACGCGTGCTAGCGCGCCGTAGGATTTTTTCATCGGGCTGCTAGGCTTCCGCCCTGGTGCCGCGCCCGCACCGCTCGGCGTGCGGTCTTCGAACCGACACGCGCCAACCGACCTCCACCGGAAGCCGCCCCGAAGTTCCATGCGCCTCAGCCGACTCCTGATCACCACCCTCCGCGAGGATCCCGCCGACGCCGAGATCCCGAGCCACAAGCTCCTCTTGCGCGGCGGCTACATCGTCAAGACCGCCTCCGGGCTCTACACCTACAGCCCGCTCTTGTGGCGCACGCTCAAGAAGATCATCGAGATCGTGCGCGAGGAGATCGATCGCGAAGGCGGGCAGGAGCTCTTGATGCCGATCCTGCACCCGAAGGACCTGTGGGTGCGCTCGGGCCGTTGGGATCGCTATGTCGCCGACGGGATCCTGTTCACGCTGCAGGACCAGAAGGGCGCCGACTTCTGCCTCGGCCCGACCCATGAAGAGGTCATCACCGACTTCGCGAACACGCTGATCACGAGCTACAAGGATCTGCCCGTCAACCTCTATCAGATCCAGGACAAGTTCCGCGACGAGATCCGCCCGCGCTTCGGCCTGATGCGGGGGCGCGAATTCATCATGATGGACGCCTACTCGTTCGACGCGGACGAGGCCGGGCTGGACGAGAGCTACAAAGCGATGGACCGCGCCTACCGGCGCGTCTTCGAGCGCTGCGGCCTCGCCTTCCGCTCGGTGCAAGCCGACGCCGGCGCGATCGGAGGCAGCGGCTCCGAGGAGTTCATGGTGATCGCCGACGCCGGCGAGGACGCGATCCTCTACTGCGAGGAGTCAGGCTACGCCGCCAACGTCGAGAAGGCCGGATCGATCGCGCCCGAGGCCCCGCCCTGCGGCACGCCGCAGGCCATGGAGAAGCACGCCACGCCCGACGTTCGCACGGTCGAGCAACTGATCGCCTTCTTCGACCTGCCGGCCGGCGCGATGGCAAAGACGGTCCTGTTCGAAGTGACGTGGGCCGAGGAACAAGGCGTCGTCGCCGTCCTGATGCGCGGCGACCTCGAGATCAACGAGGTCAAGCTCACGAACGCGCTCGACTGCCTCGGCCTCGCCCTCGCCTCCGACGAGACGATCCAGCGGGTCACCGGCGCCGAGGTCGGCTTCGCCGGCCCGCTCGGGTTGCCCGACGACGTGCGCTTGCTCGCCGACGTGACCTTGAAGGAGCGCACGAACCTGCTGACCGGTTGCAACGAGACGGGCTTCCATTGCCTCAACGTGAACCTCGGTCGCGACACCCGCGCACCCGAGTTCCACGACCTGCGCCTGGCGCGCGCCGGCGAACTGGCCCCGGATCGAGCCGGCCCCCTCAAGGAGGCGCGCGGCATCGAGGTCGGCCACATCTTCAAGCTCGGCACGAAGTACTCCTCGACCATGGGCGCCAACTTCATGGCCGACAACGGCAAGCCCGCCCCCTTCGTCATGGGCTGCTACGGCATCGGCGTCAGCCGCACCGCCCAATCCGCCGTCGAACAGAACCACGACGACAAGGGCATCATCTGGCCCGCCGCGATCGCCCCCTTCGCCTGCTCCGTCGTCGTCGTCGACGTCAAGAAACCCGAACAGCTCGAGCTCGGCACGCAGATCTGGGAAACCCTGCGCGCCGCCGGCATCGACGCCTGCCTCGACGACCGCCCCGGCCGCCCTGGCCCCAAGTTCAAGGACTTCGAACTCCTCGGCTTCCCCTACGGCATCTACGTCGGCCGCGGCGCGGCCGAACGCCAGGTCGAATTCGTCGTCCGCCAAGGCATGACGAAGGCAGACCTGTCGGTGGACGAGGCGGTGGCGAAGGTGAAGGCGGCCTTGGGCTGACCCTTCGTCAGCCCTCCGGCGCGCCGTCGTAGGCTGGCCCGAAGGCGGCCAACTGACGGCGTGCCCGGCAGGAAGCCCAGGGAAGACGCAACCGCGCCGGCAGCCCGGCGGTCTAGGGAACTTCCGCACCTGGACCCTGGATCCCCAGGTGCAGTCGAGCCTTGCCAACGACGTTTCGAGGCATCGCTTTGCGAAATAGCAATATTGCTATACGATCTGGAGCTGGAAGTTGCCCCGAACCGAAGTGGTCTTCTACCGAGAGCCGAATGGAAAGGCCCCGGTCGTGGCATGGCTCGAGATGTTGAAGAAGAAGGACAGGCAGGCCTTCGCGAAGTGCGCAGCGCTGATTCGGCGCCTGGCGCTCGAAGGCCATGAGCTGCGGCGCCCCGCCGCGGACTATCTTCGTGACGGGATCCACGAGCTCCGAGCCCGTCACGGAAAGGTCCGCTACCGGCTGCTCTACTTCTTCCACGGCCGAAACGTCGCCGTACTGGGACATGCCCTGACGAAGAAGCGCGAGATTCCCCAAGCGGACCTGCAACGCGCGCTCGACCGCAAGCACGCCTTCGCAGCCGATCCGGAGGCACACACGTATCAGGAAACGGTGAGCTGATGCCCAAGAAGAAGATCCGCAAGGCGCTCGACATCGTCGAGCGCATGGTCGGCGACGACCAGGAGCTACGCGCCACGATCGAGGAAGAGAGCATGAACTCGCACGTGGCCAGCCTCGTCTACGCCGCCCGCAAGCAGGCCGGCATGACCCAGAAGGAGCTCGGCGAGCTCGTCGGCACGACCCAGTCTGCGATCGCCCGCCTCGAGAGTTCCGACTACGGCGGCCACTCCCTCTCGATGCTCGTCCGCATCGCGCGAGCGCTCCACAACCGGCTCGAGATCCGGCTCGTTCCGCTGGACGAGAGCAAGCGGACGGCCTGAGCGCAGCGGGCGTCAGAAGCGAATCGACCTGTTCCCAGGGCTGGGAGTCCTGCCACACAGGAAGGGAACTCGGCTTCGGGACGCGGAGGCCTGCTCGTGACGTATGGTCTTTTTGGCCTGAATCGTGGCAGTCGTCGACCTGGGGGTCGCTGTCCGTGCGGAACCCATCATGAAGCGCCTCTACCTTGCCCACCTTCTGGCCCTGGCGCCCCTGCTCGGGGCCCAGGAGTCGGATTCGTCCTTTCGGCCGCTCGTGCGGAGTGCAACCTTCGACGTCCTCGCCGCAGACCAGCTCGAGGTGCGTGCGCGGGCCACGTGGGAGGCCCTCGGGCATTCGCTCGCACCGCCGGTGCTCGACGAGCTCGTGCGGCGGTATCCGACGGCGGACACGGCGGCGGGAGCCTTCGCGTTGCGGCTCGAGGGGGTGCGCGCCAAGGGGACGATTCCGGCCTACAACGCCTTCCTCGCGGTGCACTCCGATCGGGCCGCGTCGCGGGGGGCCTTGGGTGAGGTCTTCGCGCTCTATCGCGAGCAACATCGTCTCTCGGGCTACCTCGACTTCGTGCGGCGCTATCCGGGCACGCCCGAGGCGGTCGTGGCGCGGCTGCACGCCGAGGCGCTCGCCTTCGAGTTCGCGACCAAGCTCGACACGCTCGCGGCCTACGACGACTTCACGTTGGCGTTTCCCGAGGCAGCGCAGGTCGAGGGGGCGATGGAGCTGGCGCGCAAGCGCTTGTTGTCCATCCATGAAGACCGCTACGAGGCGCTGCGGGCCGAGCTCGACGACGCCGCGCTGGCCGCGTGGGTCAACCGCGAGCTGCGTTCGTTGCGCTTCGCCTACCGCGACCTCTGGACGGCGGTGCAGGAGCCCGCGCCGCGGCCGCAGACGCTCGAGTTCCTCGAGCGCGAGGTGCTGGGTTACCGACCCGATTCGATCTCGCCCGCGCTGCGACGCCAGCTGGCGGCGCGCACGGAGCGCATCTACTACGTCGTGCGCTGGTTCGAGCCCTACCGCACCGCCGAGGCCTCCGACGCGATCGTCGCCGAGGCACAGCACCAGGAACTCATGGCCAAGCTCGAGGAGATCCGCGCGACGCTGGAAGCGAATCGCGAAGCCTGGATCGCGGCCCTGCGCGAGGAGCTCGCGGCGACGCGCGCGACGCTGCGCACGGGCTTCGACGAGCTGGTGCGCCAGCACCGGCTGGACCGCCGGGCGCTGGCGACGGGCTTCGCGCGGGTCGAGTCGTCGCTCGGGCTCCTGCACGACGACCTCGTCGCGGTCCGCGGCGACCTGCGCGGCCTGCACGCGACCCTGACCGACGTCGCGGGCGGCATCCGCGAGACGAACGCGCGCCTCGGACAGCTCGACGAGCGGCTCGTGGGCATGCACAAGAGCCTCGTCGCGCTGCACCGCGACATGAACCAGGGCTTCCAGGCGGTCGAGGGACGCCTGGTCGAGCTCGACAGCACGCTGCGCGCCGGCTTCGAGCGCTCGCAGGCGATCGCGCTGGCCCAGCTCGAGGTCGCGAGCGCGAGCCTCGACGTCCAGCGCGCGCAGCTCGACGTGCAGTCGGAATCGTTGTGGGTCCAGCACCAGACGCTCGACGTCGCCTACGAAGCGCTCGACCTGCAGTACGCCTCTTACGACGTGCAGATCGAGTCGCTGAACGTGCAGTACGACTCCGTCGAGTTGCAGCTCGAGACGCTCAACGAGCTGAGCTACGGCTTCGAGCGGCTCGACTCGACCCTCTACGAGGGCTTCGGGCGGCTCGACACGACCCTGAACGTCGGCTTCGCGCGGCTCGAGGACGCGACCTGGGGCGCGGCCTCGCAGATCGCGGAGTCGAATCGCTCGATGCTGGCCTCGGTCCAGAGCCAGCGCAAACGCGGCGGCAGCTTCTTCAAGGACACGCTGGGTGTCGTCGGCGCCTTCGCGCCGGGCGTCGGGCCGATCCTGGGCTCGGTCGCGGGCTCGGTGGTCGGGGACGTGCTCGACAAGGCCGTCGCCGGCGAGCCGCTCGACCCGCTCGATCTCGGGCGCACCGCCGTCACCGCCGGCGTCGCCGGGAAGTTCCAGAAGGTGCCCATCGCGGGCCAGCTCGCGGGCGTGGCCTACGACGCCACGGTGGTCGAGACCCGCCAGCAACATGCTTTGGCCGGGCGCGTCTTCGGCGCACCGCCGGCGGCGAGCGGCTGGCAGGAGCGCAACGCGAGCGCCACGACCTCCGACGACTTCCGCGCCGTGCGCGCAGCCCTCGGCCAGTCCGTCGGCGTCCCGGCGACCGCGCTCGGCTTCGCCATCGAGAGGATCTTCTGATGCAACACCACGGACGAAACCACGGCGCGCGCGGGCTCTGCTGCGCTCCACGTGCTCCGCAGGAGCTCGACGCCTTCGCGCAGGACATGCTCTCCGAGAAGAGTGCGCGCCCCGCAGCCCGAAGCCACGTCGAAGCAAACGGCGTGCGGGCACGGAAGACCCACGACCACGTTCGTTCTCGGCCATTCCGGCACGCTCGGCCACTCCGTCGAGCGACCCCCGGTCGGTTCGCCGCGACCCTGGCCGCCCTCCTGGCGGCCTCGGTCCCGGCCTTCGCGCAGGCGCTCGTGCCCCAGACGCGCATCGCGACGCCGGACGCGCCGGCCGACGGCTTGCGGATCGAGCACGCGGCGGTCGCGCTGCCAACCGAGCTCGCGCAGCTCGCCGACGGCAAGGTCTGGAAGCTGGCGCCGGGCGCCGACATGACGCTCTCCTTCGAACTGCCCGACGGCGCACGGGGCGTGCGGCTCTTCGTGCGCGAGCTGGGCTGGAACGATGCGGGCGAAGGCGCGGGATCGACGACGTTCACGCTGAATGGCAAGGCCGTGAGTCGCCCCTCGGCGGCGGCCGGCGCCGCGGTCACGCAGCGCTTCCCGCGCCGCGCGGACGGCTGGCGCTTCCGAGATGGAGCGAACGAGCTCGTGATCGCGAACGAAGGCGCCCGCGCGCTCGGCGTGCAGGCGCTCACGCTCTCCTTCGGGCGCCCCGCGCCGTCCGGCCAGGGGCTCACGACCGATTGGCTCGAGCCCCTGCCGTGGGACGGTTCGGGCGACTCCACGCTGCGTACGCCGCTCGAGCAGCCCGCCGCGGCGCTCGTGCCGCTCGACATCGAGCTCGAGCTCCTGTCCCCGCGCGTCGGCCAGAGCTTCGCCGCCGGCGACCCGGTGCGCATCGCGTGGCAGGCGCGCGGCTTCCCCGCGGGCTCCGGCGTTTCGATCCACGTGCGCGCCGCGGGCGGAGCGTGGCAGGCCGTGCCCGGCGCCGAGCGGCTGCCCTTCGACGCGCCCGCAGCGGGCGACGGACGCGGGGCCTTCACGTGGACGCCGGACGAACCGCTCGCGGGCGTCGAGATCGGCCTCGGCTACGTCGCCCACGCCACGCGCGAGCCGCGCACCTTCGCCGTCGGCGGCGAGGACGGCTACGCGACGATCGCCCAAGCCCTGGCGCAGGCTTGGGACGGCGACACGATCTTCGTGCGCAACGGAACATGGATCGAGCCGGTCGTGCTGGTACACGACGTGCGCCTCGTGGGCGAAGATCCCGAGCGCTGCATCCTGCTCTCACCGGAGCCGCGCGGCATCGTCATCGCCGCAGGCGTGACGGCGACCGTGCAGAACATGACGATCGACGGCAGCTCGCGCGAAGAGACCGACGACGCCTGGGGCGTCCACGTCCCCGGCGGCAGCGCCACGCTCGAGAACCTCGTGATCCGCAACGTCTACCGCGGCGTCGTCGTGAACTGGGAGGCCACGGCGGAGGCCGAGGGCCTCGTCATCGAGGACGCGCTGACCGGCTTCCTCTCCACCCGCGGCGCGCACGCACGCCTCTCCTCGAGCCGCATCACGACGCGCGAGGACTCGGATGCGTTCGGGCTCGGCGTCTGGGAGGCTGGGGAACTCGATGCGCAGGACGTCACGATCGACTGCGGATCCTACGGCTCGGGCATCCACGCCGAGGGCGCAGGCTCCTTCGTGCGCGCGCGCGACACGAGCCTCTCCGAGGCCTGCCCGGGCGTGTGGGTCGCCGAGCGGGCGCAGGTCGAGCTCCACGACGTGACCTCGACTCGCACGGGCAAGGAGGTGCGCGCGCTCGACAACGGCCTGGTCGTGCGCTCGGGCGCCCGGGCCCAGGCCACGACCTGCACCTTCGTCGGTCACCGCGAGGGCCCGACCGTCTCCGGCGAGGGCTCGAAGCTCGCGCTCGTGCGTTCCAAGGTGCGCGGAGGACAGTTCGGCGTGCACGTCTACGACAACGGCCAGGCCGAGATCCAGGG
>JAJDEW010000045.1 GCA_029259595.1 Planctomycetota bacterium
TGCCGTCGTTGAAGATGTCGGGGTCGCCCCCACTGCCGATGTTGTCAGCGTCGATGTCCACGCCGGGCACGCCGACGCCGTTCGAGTCGACGATGCGACCGGTGAGGAAGTCGGCCCGGGCCGATCCGCCGACCAGGGTCAAGACGGTCAGGAAGGAAATGACGGGGAAGCGCTTCACGTTGGGGGGGCTCCTGAGATGGGGAACAGATGGGGAGGAGGCCGCTTGGCCTCGGACCGTCCTCCAGACCCGCTCGGGGGCGAAGAGAACGTCGGACGGAAGGACTTGAGCAAACCCGGTGCCAAGATTGCGCCTTTCTAAAAGGTAATCTGGCTCCCTGCTTTCCAGGCCAGCTGAGGGCCTCTCCCGGTCGCCAGGCCCGTTTTCCTTGCCCCCGTCGCGAGTCCAGAGCGTGGAGAGTCCAGGCCCTGCACCGCTCGTCCAACATCTGGACGCTATTCCAACTTCCTGCTTTTCCCGAGAGTAAGGGCCCGAGGGCGGGAGCGCCCCGAGACGGCACCAGGGGGCCGGCAGGTTCCAAAGGAAGCCAAAAAACGGCCTCGCCCGGCTCCTTGGCACCCCAGTTGCCCTCCGAGACCCCCATGCGCTCCGCCGCCTTCGATCCCTTCGCCCCTGCCTCACCCCGCTGGGGGCGCGCCCGCCATCCGGCCCGAGGCCGCGATGGGGGCTCGCCCCGCATTCTGGTTTTCGGGAACGAGAGTGCGGGGGGCCGCGGCGCCGGGTCGCCGAGCGCCCTGGTCCGCGCGCTCGCAGCCGGCTTTCCAGGGGCGGGCGTCCTGGCCGTGGCCGATGCTCCGCAACGCGTGAGCTCCCCGCTGCCCGCGCGCGTCGAGTTCGTCGGCCTGCCGGGTGGCCCGGGCTCGAGCTTGCCGGGATCCCCCACCTTTCGCCTGCTCCTGCGCAGGAGCCTGCTCCAGAGCACCTTCCGGTCGTTCGCTCCCGACCTCCTGGTCGTGGATCACGACGTACTCGGACACGGCGGCGAGTTGTCCTCGCTGCTGCGCGAAGCGCGGCGTCGGGGAACGCGCACGCTGCTCGTGCTGCGCGACGTGATCGGAGCTCCGCAAGCCCTCCTGCGTGATTGGGGCCACGCGGAAGCCCGCTGGGCCCTGCGGGAAGGCTATGACCACATCCTCGTGCTCGGCACCCGCGAGGTGTTCGACCCGACCGTGGAGTACCCCTTCCTGTCCGGCCTGTCCGGCCTGTCCGGCTCGACGGAACGCCTCAGCTTCGGGGGCTATCTCGCGCCGCCGGAGATGGAGGCAGCCGCGTCCGGGCGCCACGGCTTGCGCTCCGAGCAACGCCGGGTGCTCGTGCTCGACGACGAGTCGGACGATGGCGCACTCCTCGAACTCGTCCTCGCTGCGCACGGGACACGCACCCCCGGCTGGGAAACCGTACTCGTAGGCCGCTCACGCGAAGGCTGCGGTCCCGCGCGTCGCTGGACGCTCGAGCGCGACGGCCTGCTCGCCGGCGTGACGCTGCTCGATAGCGATGAACCCCTCAGCGCCTGCCTGTCCACGTGTGACGCTGTCGTGAGCGGCGCCGGGTACAATGTCGTGGCCGAAATCGTGCGTGCCGCCCGACCCGCCGTCCTCGTCCCACGGCTCGATCCGCGCCGGGAAGAGGAGATCCGCGCCACACGGCTCGCTCACCTGGGTCTCGCGCGCTCGGTCTTCGGCTCGAACCCCACCGAGTTGCGGTCGGTGATCGAGCGAGCCCTGAACCATCCCCCCCCGATCGACGGGATCCCCTGCACGGAAGGAAGCGCGCGGCTCTGTCGCGTCGCGGGAGATCTCTTGTCCTCACCCTTTCATCCCGTCCGGGTGCCGTACCACCATCCCGTTTCATGAGCTCTCCCCGTCTCGCATATCTACTCAAGAAGTTCCCCCGTCTCTCGGAGACGTTCATCCTCGGCGAGATCCTCTCGCAGGAGAGGATGGGGCGGGACATCCACGTCTTCTCGCGGCGCTCACCGGACGACGAACCGCGCCACCCCGAACTCGCGCACCTGAAGGCGACGATCGAGAACCTCCCCCACTACAGGGAGATCGACCCCTGGGACACGCTCTTCGCCGACGACTGGGACGCGGAAGCCGTGTTCTCCAAGGTCGGACGCGTCGTGCGTGAAGGGAAGACCTGGGAGCACCCGCGCTTTCCGAGCCTGCTCGTCGAAGCCTTGCATCTCCTGCGGCGCACGAACGAGCTCGGCATCCAGCACATCCACTCGCACTTCGCCACCGACTCGGCGATCGTCGCGATGATCCTGAACATGCTCGGCGGACCGACTTACAGCATCACCGCCCACGCCAAGGACATCTATCGCAACACCGTCAAGCCCGAGCTGCTCTCGAAGATCTTCGAGAACTCGGCCTTCAGCATCACGGTTTGCGACGCCAACGCACGCTACCTCGCCGAGACCATCGACGAGAAGGGCGCACGGCAGGTCCGACGACTCTACAACGGCATCGACCTCGACTCGTTCGAGTTCACGGAAAGTGGCCGCGACGAGGGGCACGTGCTTTCGATCGGACGGCTGGTCGAGAAGAAGGGCTTCCACATTCTCTTCGACGCCGCGAAGCTCCTGAAAGACAAGGGCCTCGCCTTCCGCCTTTCCATCGTCGGCGAAGGCGAGGATCGCGAGCAGCTCCTGGAACAGATCGAGAGGCTCGGAATCGGCGACATCGTCACGATGCACGGCGCCATGGACCAGGGTCAGGTGCGCGTGTTGATGGGCAAGGCGACGGTCTTCGCGTTGCCCTGCATCATCGGCGACGATGGCAACCGTGACGCACTGCCGACCGTGCTGCTCGAGTCGCTCGCGATGGGCCTGCCCTGCATCTCGACGCCCGTGACCGGCATCCCCGAGATCCTCGACAACGGCGGCTGCGGCCTGATCGTGCCCGAGCACGACGTGGCGGCGACCGCGCAGGCGATCGAACAGCTCCTGGGCGACGAGGCACGGCGCAGGGAGTTCTCCCGCCTCGGCCGCGAACGCGCCGAGACGCTCTTCAACACGAAGAAGAACGCGCAGATCCTCTTCGACTTCTTCGAGGAAGCGTTGAACCGGGAGGGCCAGTCGTGCGAATCGCCTACGTAAATCAAGACGGCGGCATCTCGCCGACGCGTCAGAAGGGCGCCGCGGTGCATCTGATCGCCATGCGCGAAGCCTTCCAACGGCTCGGCGCGGAAGTCATCAGCGTCGATGAGAGCGACGGAGGCGAAGTCCTGCGGCGGCTCGACGCGGCCCACGCCGAAGGCCCGATCACGATGGTGTACGAGCGCTATGCGCTCCATGGCACGTCGGGCGCCCGCTTCGCGCGCAAGCTCAACGTGCCCTACGTGCTCGAGGTGAACGCACCCTTGTCCGAAGAGGAGCAACGCTGGCGTGGCGGAACCCCTGCAAGCGCCGAGGATGACGAAGAGCTCGTCTTCCGCTCGGCCAGCCTCGTCATCGCGGTCTCGACCCAGGTCGCGGAGTACGCCGTGCGCTCCGGCGCGGCGGCCGACCGCGTCCACGTCTTTCCCAACGGTGTCGACACGGACCGCTTCCAGCCGCGCAAGGACGACGGGCTCCGCAACGAGCTCGTTCCCGAGGCGGATCGACTCGTGCTGGGCTTCCACGGACGCTTGCGCCCGTGGCACGGCTTCGGACGCCTCGTCGAGGTCATGGACCGTCTCCTGAAGCGCGGCGTTCCGGCGCATCTCGTCACGGTCGGCGTCGGCGACTTTCAGGAACACCTTCAGGGCGTCATTCCCCCCGATCGCGTTTCGAGCGTCGCGTGGGTCGAGCATCACGACGTGGGGCGCTACGTCGCTACCTTCGATGTCCTGCCGATCACGTATGCTCCCAACCTGCCGTGCTACTTCTCGCCGCTCAAGCTGGCCGAGGCGATGTCCTGCGGCGTCGTTCCGGTCGTGCCGGACCTCGGTGACCTGCGCAGCGTGGTCGAGGACGGCGGCAACGGCCTCGTCTATCCGGCGGACGACCTCGCGGTCCTCGAGGAACACATCTACCGCCTCTGGAACGAGCCGGCTCTGCGCGCAAAGCTCGCACAGGGAGCGATCGACAAGGCCGAAGCGCTCAGCTGGACCAAGATCGCCGACTTCGCCCTGAAGGCGGCCCAGAAGAACGGAGCCCCGGCTCGGGGCTAACGGCCCGTCGCGGAGATCAACCGGCGCCATGACGACGTCCCCCTTGCCAACCCGGCTCTCGAAGAGGGCGCGAGTTCGCGTGCGTTTCCACGCGCGTCGAAGGCGCTGCCCGCACGTCCACATCCGCAGGGGCTGCACCGCGTGAACCGTCTCGAGAAGTGGTTCGAAAGCCTCGCGATCGGTCGGCGCTTGTCGGCGGACCTGAAGCCGTATTGGAAAGAGCTCGTCATCGTCGGCCTGCTCTCGCTCCTGATGGCCGGGTTGGAGGTCGCACGCCCGTGGCCCCTCAAGTGGATCATCGACAGTGCCCTGGTGCCGGTAGAGGCCGTGAAGACGGATGTCGCCCAAGAGCTCGCCGTTGGCACGCCGACGCTACCCGACGGCACCGAGCTGGTGGTGCCCACGCCGGACGAAGGCTTGGAGGCCACCGGCGGGACGCCTGCCTCTACCGAGGTCGTGACCGTAGCCCTCGAGCCCCCCGCGCTCGACAACGTCGCTCGCGTGATCTGGCTGGGGTCCTTGGCCGCGGTCGCGATCGTCTTGCTGCGCTCCTTGGTGGAGTACTTCGCCGAGCTCCGCCGAGCGGCGATCGGACACGGTTTCACACGCTCCCTGCGCTTTCGGATCTTCTCGCACCTCTCCGAGCTCTCGCCGATCTTCCACGCCAAGCACAAGTCGGGCGACCTGCTCGTGCGCTTGATGGGCGATGTTCCGATGGTGACGACGATGATGGTCGACTCGACCGTCGAGGTCGCCACCCGCAGCCTGCTCATCGTCATGACCGTCGGGACCATGCTGTACATGGACTGGCTCCTGACGATCGCCGTCTTCTCGACGCTTCCGTTCCTCTTCCTGATCGTGCGTTGGTTGTCGAACCGGCTGAAGGTGGCCATCCGCAAGCAGCGTCGCAAGGAAGGTGACCTGGCCGACTACCTGCACGAAGCGATCGCCGCGACCGAGACCATTCAGGCGCTCGGGGGATCGAAGCACGTCGTGCGACGCTTCGCGCGCAGCAACCGACGCAGCACGCGGGCCGGCCTGAAGGCCAGGAAGCTCTCGGCCAAGATGACCGGTGCCGTCGAGTCCCTGATGGGCGTCGCCACCTCCGCCGTGCTCCTGATGGGCAGCCTGCGGGTGATCGATGGGCGCTTGACCGCGGGCGAGCTGCTCATGTTCCTCTCCTACGTCCGCATGCTGATCAAGCCCCTGCGAGCGGCCTCGAAGCACGCTGCCAAGATCGCGAAGGGCACGGCCTGCGGCGAGCGGATCCTCTCGATCCTCGATCAGACCGACATGATCGAGAGTGCGCCCGACGCCGTTCCGGCGCCTGAAGACCCGGAGGAGCTCGCGTTCCAGGGCGTCACCTTCCAGTACGAAGAGGGCAAGCCCGCCCTCGAGGATTTCACGGCCACGTTCCGTCGGGGCCAGCTCGCAGCGCTCGTCGGTCGCTCGGGCGCCGGGAAGTCGACCGCCGCTTCGCTCGCCATGCGGCTCTTCGATCCGCAGAAGGGCGCCGTGCTGCTCGACGGGCGTTCGCTACGGGAGTTCGAGCTGGATTCGATGCGCGAGCGCGTCGGCTTGTGCATGCAACAGAGCGTCCTGTTCGGCGACAGCCTGCGAGAGAACCTCTTGCTCGCCCAACCGGAGGCTTCGGACGAGGAGCTGTGGCACGCGCTGCACCTCGCGGAGGCCGACGACTTCGTTCGCAACCTTCCGGAGGTCCTCGACACGAGCCTCGGGTCCAACGGCGTTGGCTTGT
Organism: Planctomycetota bacterium; assembly: GCA_029259595.1. Taxonomy (GTDB): domain Bacteria; phylum Planctomycetota; class UBA1135; order UBA1135; genus OFTM43. The sequence continues at coordinate 5,934 of JAJDEW010000045.1, forward strand.
CCGGCGGACAGAAAAGCCGCCTGTCCCTCGCGCGCACCCTGTTGCGTGAGGCCCAGGTCCTGATCGTCGACGAGCCCTTCGCCGGTCTCGACCGGATCGCTGCGCGCAAGGTCAGCGAGACGCTCCGACACCTGGCGAACGACAAGATCGTGGTCGTCATCGCCCACGACCTGGATCGACTCGAACTGTATGACCGCGTCGTCTTCATGGACGCCGGCAGAAAGATCGACGAGGGCTCCCACGACGAGCTCCTCGAGCGTCTGCCGCTCTACCGCGAGATCGTTCGCACCACGAAGGACGTCGCGTCCTGAACGACATGAAAGACGCGATCTCCGCCTGGGATTCCCTCGGCGTGCTCGACGGCGCGACGCGGGCCAGCGCCGAACGCATCGACACGGGGCGCGGGACGACGACGCTGTTCGTCGATGCCCCCGCAGGACCCCGCTGGCTCCGCTTCGAGGACGGCGCGTGGAACGAGCTCGACCCGTTGGACGACGAGCGCCTGCCTTTGGCCGTTCGCCTGCGGGCCGCAGGTCACGCGCGGGAAGAGGTCCGAGTCTTGGCCTACCGCCCGGGGCGCCGGCTCGTCGTGCGCCTGGCCGGGGACGAGGAACGCATCTACAAGGGTACGCGCAAGGGGCGCTCCGAACCCGCCAGCGCAGCCCACCGCAGTGCCGAGGCCGCGGGCGGCTTCGCGATTCCGCCGCTGCTCGAGCACGACGAGCCGAACGCGACTCTCGTCTTCGGTTTCATTCGAGGTGAAACGCTGCGACTCGTGACGGACGCGACCGACGAGCTCGGCCGCATCGGCGCCGCCCTGCGCGAATTCCAGGAGGCCCGCGTCGAGTTCCAGCGCGAACCGTTCGGCCTCGAGCGCGAGCTCGCGGTGCTCGACACGTGGTCCGAGCGCGTCGAAGGCCTGCGAGGCCGCCTGCCCCGCGGCTGGTCGAGCGCGCGCGACGAACTCCGAGAGCACGCGCGCAGCACCCCCGCACCGGCTCTCGGCCTGTGCCACCGTGATCTGCACGACGGCCAGTTCCTGGTCACGCCGGGACGGCCGACGCTACTCGACTTCGACCTCCTCACACACGCGGACGTCGCTCTCGACCCGGCCAACCTGTGCGCCCATCTCCATCTGCGTGCGCTCCAGGGACAGGCGAACGAAGACGCCGCCGTCCAGCTCGAGCGCGCCTTCCTCGGCGGCCTGGATCGCGCGGATGATCCGGGCTTCGATCAACGCTTCACGCTCTATCTCGCTTCGTCTTACTTGCGTCTCGCACTCGTGTATTCGGTCCGTCCACGCTGGACGGAACTTCCTGATCCTCTGACCCGACTCGGTCGGAATGCTCTCCGTCTCCTCACGGCTTGAGCCATCGGCATGACCCTCCTCTCCTCCCTCCTCCTTATCGTTTCCCCCTGCGTCGCGGTGATGCAAGCACCGGAAGAAGGCCCGGCCCTGATCCAAATCGGACACTGGGTCGAGTTTCGCGGTGAATTTGAAGGCGACCTCTTCGTCGCCGAGCGCGCGACCATCGAAGAGGTCGACAACGACGAAGAGCTGATCGGCACCGTCGATCCGAAGCTGGTCGACGGCGATCGTTTCTACCTCTTCGGGCAAGAAGTCCACACGTCCTCGAAGACCGAGTGGGAAGACGTCCACCCCGAACGACTGGCCGGCGCGCGTATCCAGCTGGAAGGCAAGTACCGCGGTCCGCGCAACTTCGCCGCCCGCAAGATCTCCGCTCGCGGGCCCGGCCGCGAGAGGATCACGGGCCGCGTCGACTCCATCGAGCTCGTCGAAGGCGGCTATCACATGAGGGTCATGAACTTCACGATCTTCGTGCCGCACGACGTGAACTTCGAATTGGACGGGCCGCTCGCAACGCTCGGGCTCTCACCCGTCCGCTACGTTCCGCGCCTGAACGACGACCGCGAGTTCGACGAGGACGACATCTTCGGCGAGGGCTACGAGCTGATCGACGGCTTGTGGATCACGGGCCAGCTCGAGAACAAGGAGACCTACGAAGACGACTTCAACATCAACGGAACGAAGGACAGCAATCGCTTCGACATCGACTTCGGCGCACGCATCCGCTTGTCCTGGCTCGGGACGGAGGGCTTCACGGCCCTCGGCGAAGTGCGCTTCACGCAACGCTTCCGCTACGACACCGACGACAAGGACTCCGACAGCAGGGACGTGGGCATCGGCGAGTTCTACGGCCTCTGGAACGACGTCGGACGGCCGGGCATCGACGTCATGGTCGGTCGTCAGGACTTCGACGATGAACGGGAGTGGATCTACGACCAGAACCTGGACGGGGTGCGGGTCTTCATCGACCGCCCGAGCTGGGACCTCGAAGTCGCGGCTGCCACCCTGCTCGCGGACGGCAGCGACCGGGATCGGGACTCGACGAACACCATCGCGTACCTCTCGAACGGCGACAACGACAAGCACCTGGCCGCCTGGCTCTTCTACCGTCACGTGAGCGGCGGCGGGGCGGAGACGTTCTACGACCCGACCCGCTTCGTGCGCGACGAGGACGTCGTGAACGCCGGCGTCCGAGCCTATGGAGAGTGGTTCGAAGACCACGCGAGCTGGCTCGACATCGCGACGGTGCAGGGAACGCGGGACGAGACCGGACCCGGGAGCGCGTCCGAGACCGCGCTGCACGGCTGGGCCTTCGACATCGGTACGACCTGGGAGCCGGACTTTCTCGATCCCTTCGCGTTCACCCTGGGCTACGCTTGGGGCTCGGGCGACGACGACCCGGGCGGCAAATCCGACAAGACTTTCCGCCAGACCGGCTTCCAGGACAACAACGGCAAGTTCGCCGGTGTGACGTCGTTCCGTTACTACGGTGAGCTTCTGGATCCTGAACTCGCGAATCTCGGAATCATCACGGCCGGTGTCGGAGCGCGGATCGCGGACAAGACCTCGCTCGACGTCGTGGCCCACATGTACCGCCAGGTCGAGCCCCTCGACCGTCTCATCGACACAAACTTGCGCCGGCGCCCGGACGGCCTCCGGCGCGACATCGGTTGGGAGCTCGATCTGATTCTCGGAAGTCGACGTTGGGACAATTGGGACCTGGAGATCGTCGCCGCCTACTTCGATTCGGGCGATGCCTTCTCGAGCGGTGACGACGCCTTTCTCGGTGAGTTCCAACTTCGCTATCGTTTCTAGCAGTCGGATGATTGACTGCTTCCGAGGCGGTTCGGGTGGCCAGGGCCGCCGGACGCTCGCAACGCACCAGAGGGTCGTTTGAACCGACTGCCAGGACGATGAAGCACAAACTCGTCACGATCGGCACCTCGGCACTCCTGCTCGGGTGTGGAGGCCAACACCAAGCAGCGGAGCGACCGAACGTCATTCTGATCTGCCTGGACACGGTCCGCGCCGACCTGCTAGGCACTTACGGACATCGCGAGCATCCGACGACGCCCTTCCTGGACGGGCTGGCGGAGAGCTCGATCGTCTTCGAGGACGCCTCCGCGACGGCCGGATGGACGAAGCCGTCCGTGCCCTCGATCCTCACCGGGACCTTTCCGAGCCAGCACGGCGTCTACGAGGGCAGCTCGAAGCTCCGCGAAGGCTCGATCACGGATGTCCTGCCCCAGGCCTCCGTGACCCTGGCCGAGGTCTTCCAGGAGTCGGGCTACGAGACCGCGGCATTCGTCATGAACGCCCAGTTGCGCCCGGGCAACGGCTTCGAACAGGGCTTTGACCTCTACCAGGACGAGGCCGGCGACGCGCGCAGCATCCGCTGGCACGGCCTCGACTGGATCGACCGAGAGCACGGCGAACGGCCCTTCTTCCTCTACCTGCACTTCCTCGACGCGCACTGGCCGTACCCTATCCCAGAGACCTACGCGACGATGTTCGCGGAGGGGGCGGACGTCTCCAAGTTCCAGTCCGGCGGCTTGCTCAGCGCGGTCAACAAGGGAGAGGCCGAGCTCGAGCCGGCCGAGCTCGCAGCGCTCGAGGACCTCTACGCCGGAGCGATTCGCTACCTCGACGACCAGCTCGCGTTGCTCGTACAAGGGCTTCGCATCCGCGGCCTCGAGGAAGACACGATCGTCTGCATCGTGTCGGACCACGGTGAGGAATTCGGCGAGCACGGGCGCATCGGCCACGGACACGGACTGTGGGAGGGGCTCCTGCGCGTGCCGTGGATCTTGCACGTCCCCGGGGGCGAGCCGCAGCGCGTCCAGGTCGCCGTCAGTCTGGTCGACCTCTTCCCGACCCTGCTCTCCGCCGCACGCGTCTCCCATTCCACGAAGGTCATGGGCGTCGACCGCCTGACGCACCGCGACGCCAAGGGCCCCATCTACGCGGAGCACAAGGCGTCGGACCGTTACCAGCACTCCTTCCGCTGGGAGGGGCGCAAGTTGCAGCGTAGCTACGCGACGCAAGGTGAGGTGATGGAGATCTACCCGGTCTACGCTCACACACGTTGGGAAGCCGAGCTCGAGCGCGCGAAGGACGGCGTGCTCTTCGCGACACAGCTCAAGCCGCGCGACGAGCCCCTCGACGAGCCCGTCGAGATCAAGGGCGCCATCCAGAACTACACGGAGGCGGGCTTCACCCTCGGCGCTATCCCCATCCACATCAACCCGGTTACCGACATCGACCACGACGACGAAGCTCGCGACCTCTCCGTGCGCGACGGCCGGATCGTCAAGGTGCGTGGACCGATCGAGGGCGGCGTGATGACCGCGGAGCGGGTGAAGGTCTACCCGGTCGGCGAAGACGAGGTGTTCGAGATCCGCGGGCCTGTCGATGAGATCGACGTCGACCTCGCCACTCGGCTCGGCCGAATCGTGATCGGCGGGATCGAGGTCCGGATCGATCCCGCGACCGAGCTCAAGAACGCCTCCGTCATCACGAAGGGCCCCGCCCTCGACCGCAACGAGATCATCGCGATCCTCGCCAGCAATGGCGGCTCGGGTCGTTTCGACGAAGCGCTCTACGATCTCGCCCGCGATCCGCTCGAGCTCGACCCGGAAGCGGTCGGTGACGACAGAATCAGAACGCTCCTCGAAGACTTCGCGGCCCAGGCCGTCCGCAAGCGCGTCTTCGGAGACGGCGACCGCATGCTCCTGACGGAGGAAGCGATCCAGGACCTCCGACGCATCGGCTACGCGGAGTGACCCCGCTTCGAGCCGTCGGCTCGAGGTGAACCGCAACCGCGGTCCCGATTCACCTCAGCCGGTCAGGCACCGGGCAAGAGGTGCCCGACCTGAAAGCCGTTGGGGACGAGGGTCAAGCCGAGCGGCAGGTGCCACAGGCCTGTGACGGGCAAGGTCGAGGGGAGCGTGGTGGAGGCCCCGAGCGCAGCGGAGGGCGTGAAGGCGAGCGGCGTTCTCCAGGCGAACGGCACCTTCAGGAGGGCGCGCGTCGCTCCGGTCGGGACGAAGGTCCGCATGAGCCACTGCCCGCCACCGGGGAGATTGACCAGGGCACCGAGGAAGCCGGTCTCGGTCGACACGGGATCCCGAAAGAAGTAGCCGGGCTCGATCGAGATCATGACCGTCGGCCCCGCCGAGAGATCCACCGGGAGGCGGACCAGGTTGCGCTTGTCGATCGGATCGGCGCGCAGCATGCTCAGCACCACGTGGTCGCCGACGCGCTCGATGAAGTTGACGTCGCGTACGAGCTCGAGATGGACGGTCGGGCCGCTGCCGTCCCACGGAACCGACAGGAGCTCGCCATCGTTGCCGCTGATGTCGTTGTAGATCAGGTGCCCGTCGAAGCCGTCGAGGTAGTACAGCCCGCCCTCGGTCTTGATCTCGCCGCCCGCGCCAAAGGGCGTCGTCGTGTGGCCCGAAGTCAGGGTCAGATTCGTCTGAGCCGTCAACGTGCCGTTCGCGTCGAAATCGAACCGGTAGAGGTCTGCCCCGTCGATCGTCGGGCCGTCGACCTCGCCGACGACGACCACCATCGAACCCGGAGCGATGAACGTGATCACGCCAGCATCGTCGAGCGTGTCGACGAAGATGGCGTCCCCGGTGACCTGGGTGGAGGCGCCGAGGCTCTGGATGCGGGTCGAGAAGATCTCGTTCGCGAGCCCGACCCGACCCTTCCAGGCGCACATCGACCCGTCGGGGGCGAGCGCCAGGTGGGGACCCGACTCTGCGGCGGGGAGGAATCCGGCACCCGCAAGGGGCTCTTCGGTCGCCGTCAGACGGACCACGCTGCCCGTGGCCCCGAAGGCGAAGACCGACAGCGCATCCGCAGCCGAGCCGGCTTCGGTCGCGACCGTGGAACCGTCCGCGCTGGCAACGAGATCACCCTGAAAATGAGCGGGCGATCCAGGGAAGATGAGCCCCTCGACTTGGGCGCCGGCGCCGCGGTCGAAGCGCACCACTCCGGAGGTATGGGCAGCTGCACCCCAGATGGGCTGCAAAGAGAACCCACCCGGCAGGAAATCGAGCGCCGCGAACGCGCTCGTGCGGTTCGTCGCCTGCCCGCTCGTGAGCACGACCTCCCACAGATCCCCTCCTGCCGCGAGGCTGGTGCCGAACAGGATCGCCTCCCCGGAAGCGGCGATGCCGACGGGGAAGGGCAGGGGGTCGACGTCGAGCTGGGGTCCGGTTCCTGGACGCTCGAAGACGCTCTGGGCCGTTCCGCCGGGGTCCACCCACAGGTAGCCGAAGACGCTCTGGCCCGGCTCGTCGCGGCGGTAACGGTAAAGACCCCCTTGCCGCTCGGGCAGACGGATCCGACCACCGGCGACGTCGGTGTACAGGCGCGGACTCGAGCGCAGGAGCATCGTGGACTGCGTACGACCGACGAAATCGATCGGCAACAGCCGGATCCCTTGGAGGGCGGCGGGAGATTGGATGGAGCTCGGGTCGAGCTCGTCCGAGGATTGGACGTTCCCGGTCCCACCCGGGACCCCGACGAAGAAGGAGACGTCCCCAGGCTGGGCCAGGGGTGTCGTCCAGGCGACCGAGAGCAGAAGCAGGGGAAGCATGCGTCTCACGGCGAAGTCCTCCGTGTTGGGGTTTCGTTGCGGGTGCATTCGCATTGGCACGAGATGTGCGCAAGTCCTGTGCCCGATCCTCCAAATTGACCCCAGAGATCCAGACCCGGAACCCGAAAAGCGCCCTTTCCCACCCGAATCTCCCGATTTTCAGGCTGACCTGCCCTCCCGCCCTCCATGACCAGGTAGCTTGAGAATGTCCAAATTTTGGACCAAGCTCCAAATCCACGACTCGCCGGCTCCCCTCACTTGACCGACTCCTCTCACCCATTGCCGCCCGGATACGTCCGGATCGACGTCCTGACCCAGCGTGAGGACGGAGTGGAGGTCGTTCGTGCCCGCCGCAGCTCCGACGGAGCCGAGGTCGTCCTGCGGATGGACCGCTCGCCGGCCAGCGACTCCCGGGCGGAAGACCTTTCGGAGCTGGCCGTGTTGGCCGCGGTCGAGCACCCGGGCATCGCGCCCATGGTCGACCACGGCGAGCTGCCGGGCGGGGGGCGTTATCTTGCCCGCACCTGGGTCGAAGGAGAGGACTTTTTGACCTGGGCCGCCCATCGCGAGCCCACCGAGGTCGGAGCGGCCCTGGCGCGCCTGTGCCTGGCCCTGGACCACCTGCATCGCCTGGGCTTCGTGCACGCCGACTTGAAGCCCGAGAACGTCATCGTCGAGGCCTCCGGGCACCCCGTCCTGTGCGACTTCGGTCTCTCCCAGCGCGGAGGCGCGGCCGCCGACCCGAACGGGGTCAGCGGGACCCTGTTCGCGATCGCCCCCGAGGTCCTGCTCGGCAACCCCGTCAGTCCTGCGGCCGACCTCTTCGCCCTGGGCGCCATGCTGCACCGTCTGCTCGTCCGCCAGCGCAAGAGCGCGCGCGAGTTCTACGGCCTCTTCCCCCAGCGCTCGTTCCTCGACGCCGCCGGTTCCAGCCCCGAGGAGCTCCCGGAGTGGGCCCGGGATCTGGTCGTCTCCCTCACCACCCGCGACCCGTCGCGCCGGCCGGCCTCGGCCGCCTCAGTCGGGCGCACCCTGGCCTCGCGCCTCGGGATCGAGCTCGACGAGTCGGAAACCTCCGACGAGCTGCGTTGGCCGGTCACGACCGGACGCGAGAGCTGGTTCGCCGAGTGGTTCCGCGCCGCCTCGGCCGAGGATGCCGACCCCGAGCCCCAGTGGATCCGACTCTCGCCGCTCGAGACCCCGTGCCCCTTCTGGTCGCACCTGCGGCTCTACGCTTCGCTGCACGGTCGCTCCAGCGCGAGCCTCGACCTCGATCAGGAGGTCCCGCGCCTCAAGAGCACACGGGCCATCGACGACTGGGCGCGCCGGATCGCCGAGAACCCCTCCGAATGGACGATGGCCTGTTCCGCCGACATCGATCCCTGGAAGGCGAAGGCCGTCCAGGTCCTCGCGCGAGCGCTCTCGAACGCGACCGCCGAGCACACGGCGCGCCTGTTCCTCGTCTCGCGCCCCCTGCGCGACGCCCCGTTCGAGGGCTGGACCCGGATCGACGTCCCCGCCGTCGAGCGCGACTCCATCGTCCGCTTCCTCGAGGCCCACTTCGGTGACGAGCCCGAGCGACTCTCCGAGTTCGCCGACAACCTGAACGATGCGGCCAAGGGTTCCGCCACCGCTTTGGACGAGATCCTGAGCGAGAGCGTCGCGAGCGGCCGCGTGCTGGCCTCCGAGAACCGCTTCCGCCTGCGTCCGGGTCCCATTGCCAAGCTCACGGCCCATGCGCATTCGAGCCCGGGAGCCGATGAGCTCGAACCGGATCAGGCCACGCTGCTCGATGGCCTCGCGATCATCGGTGGCAGCGTCTCTCCCGAGGAACTGCGGGAGATCACCGGACTCGATTCCAACGTCTTCGGCCGCCACTTGCTCAAGCTCACGGGCAGCCGCCGGATCGCGATTTCACGCGACAGCGGCGTGATGGAGATCAGCACGGCGTCGCGTCTGCGTCACGCCGGCACTCCGGTTCCCAAGCTGCGAGAGTTCCATCTGCGCCGCGCGGACCAACTGGAAGCGCATGGCGAGGATGCACACCGAGTCGCCCTGCACCGCTTCCTCGGCGACCCCACGCCGGAGACCACCAACGCGCTATGCCGTAGCCTCTCGAACCTGCGCGACCTCGGCTGCTCGGAGATCGCGCTCGAGACGATCGAGCGCATCGAAGCCCTGTCCGGCGTCGTGGGCATCGCACTCGAGGTCGATGCCCCGTTGCTGATCGTCGAAGCCGCTCGCTCCTGGTGCGGCATCGGGCAACCCGACCTCGCGCAGCGCACGATCGGGCGCCTCGGGGAAGGAGTGACGGCCCCCGTGGCGTCGAAGATCGAGCTCGTGCGCTCCGAGGTCTCCGCCCTGCGCCACGAAACGGACGAAGCTCTCGAGCATTGCCGCAAGGCCCTCGAACTCGACCCGGGAGCGCAAACCGAGGTCGAGGTGCGGCGAATCCACCTGCTCAACTCGTCCGGTCGCGATCAGGAAGTCTGCGACGCCGTCGAGTCCCTGAGCCCGCGCGAGCTGGTGCGAAGCGGCAAGCTGCGCGAGCGCAAGCGCTTCTATGTGGAATCGCTCGCGGCGATGAGCGCCTTCCGCCTTGGGCGAGTCGACGAAGCGCGCGCGCTCACGGCCGAGCTGATCCAGTCCGCTCGCGATTCGGGCGACGTCACCATCGAAGCGCCCCTGCGCATCAACATGTCCATCTTCGAGCGCCGCGCCGGCTCGCTGCAGCGGGCGCGGGAAGAGCTCGAAGCCTCGGTCGAGCTCTACGATCGCGCCGGCCTCGTCGGCGGACTCGCCCATGCCCGGGCCACCCTCGGCGGCTTGCTGCGCGAGATGGGCGAGTTCCTGGGTGCCGAGCCGTTGCTCTTGTCCGCGATGGAGATTCGCGAGCGACTGGGCGACAACGAAGGTGCCAATACCGTTCGGGGCATGCTCGGCCTGCTCTACTTCGAGCGGGGCCATGCGCGCGAAGCCATCGAGGCCCTGACCGCCAGCGCGGACTCCATGCACAGCGCCCAGCGCCGTCGTCATGCGCCGCTCTTGTACACGAAGGCTGCGGAGATGCTGACTCGCGTCGGCGGCACCTTCGATGAGCCCGAGGACTTCGAAACGTCCGAAGAGGACGCCGATCCGCGCATTCTGCTCTCGAAGGCGCGCGCCGCCTGGATGTCGTCCTCGAAGTCCGAAGCACTCGAATTCGCCGAGCGCGCCGAGGCCCTGGCTTCGTCCCTCAAGCTCGAGCGGCATGCACAGGAGGCCCGACTCGTCGTGGGTTGGATCTCGAAGGACATGACCCGCATCGGTGAGCTCGAGCCCGGCACGCTTCCGGCCGAGGATGCTCACGTGCTCGAGCTCCTCGATCGCACGGGCGAACATTTCAAGGAAGACGAGGTCATCCGCCTGGCCGGAGACCTGGAAAGCAGAGGCCGCGACGATCGCGCCGCGCGGCTCTGGTTCGCGCTCGGAGCGCGCACGAGCCGAGCGGAACAGTCTTCCGAGTTCACGGAGCGTGCGCGCGCATGCTTCACCAATTGCTCTGCCGGCCTGACCTCGGCGGAACAGGAGGCATTCCGGCTTCGACTCTTGGGTATGCAAGACCCATGGCCGGGTGACTTCACGCCGAGACCCGATTCATCGACCGCGGAAGAGGACTTCGAGATGGAGGCTGTCGCCCTACTCGACGACATTAATCGTCAACTCGTTCAACAACAGAACCTCGACACGCTGCTCGGGACGATCGTGGACAACGCCTTGTCCGTGACGGGAGCAGAACGCGGCTTCCTCGTGCTGGAAGAACACGGCCAGCTGCGCTTCGATACCGCCCTCGATTCGTGTCGTGGGGACATCGCTCAGCCCGAGTTCGAGATCTCGCGCTCGGTCGTTCGCGAAGCCCTCGATCGCATGGAAGCGATCCGCGTGAGCAACGCGGTAGACGACCCGATGCTGGGGCACACGCACTCGGTGGTCTCTCTCGAGCTCCGTTCGGTTCTGTGCATTCCCTTCCGGATCGCCGACGGCCTGCGTGGCGCGATCTATGTCGACCACCGCCTGCGTACCGGGGCATTCGACGACCGCGGCGAGCGCCTTTGCATGCTGCTCGCGAATCAAGCCGTCCTCGCGATCCAGCAGATGCGCCGGGTCGAAGAGATCCGGCACCTGAACAAAGAGCTCGAGAAGCGCGTCGTCCAGCAAGAGACCGACCTGCGCTCCGCGCGCCATGCCTTGCGTGAAGCGGGCCTGTCAGCCGCGGTCGGAGGACTGGTGGGCGAGTCGCCGGCCATGAACGCCGTACACGACCTCCTCGAACGCTCGGCTCCCAGCGACATCCCGATCCTGATCGCCGGGCCCAGCGGCACGGGCAAGGAGCTCGCGGCGCTCTCCCTCCACCAGCTCTCGCCGCGCAGCGAAGGACCGTACATCTCCGAGAACTGCGCCGCCCTCCCGCCCTCCCTGATCGAGTCGGAGCTCTTCGGTTATCGCAAGGGAGCCTTCACCGGCGCCGATCGCGACCGCGCCGGAGTCTTCGAGCGCGCCGATGGCGGCACGCTGTTCCTCGACGAGATCGGCGAGCTTCCGCTCGACCTGCAGCCGAAACTCCTGCGCGTGCTCGAGATGAACGAGGTCCGCCGCCTCGGCGACGCGGCTCCGCTCAAGGTCAACTTCCGCCTCGTCGTCGCGACGAACCGCAACCTCGAACGCGAAGTGCGCGAAGGTCGCTTCCGCGAAGACCTCTTCTTCCGCCTCGATGGCCTGCGGATCATGATGCCTCCGCTCGAGGAGCGCACCGAGGACATCCCGCTCCTCGTCGATCACTTCTTGAAGTTCGAGTCGGAGAAGAACGGCACACAACTCCGCCAGCTTTCCAAGGCCGTGATGACGCGGCTCTGCCGCAGGCCGTGGCCGGGCAACGTGCGCGAGCTCAAGAACGAGATCGCACGCCTTTGCGTCCTCAGCGAGGGTGATCTCGACGATCCGTCCATCGTCCGTTCTCCCGCGACGACCACGACCATCCAGGGTCAAGGCAAGCTGCTCTCGCTCGCCGAACTCGAGAAGCGTGCGATCATGGAGACGATCGACCACACCGGCGGCGACAAGCGGCGTGCCGCCGAGATCCTCGGCATCTCGCGCGCGAAGATCTACCAGCGCCTCAAGGAGTGGGAGAACGGAAAGGGCCGCAGCAGTCGCAAGACGCCCTCCATGTAGCGGCCAGAAGTCGACGGGCGGGAAGTCCTTTCCACGAATCCGGCCCAAGCCGTGTCTGGCAGCGCCTCAAGACCGCGGGTGGCCCAGGTCGAAAAGAGCCGTGATGCGCAGTCTCCGACGCTCGCAGGCCGGTTTCACCCTGCTCGACCTCCTGATCTCGCTCACGGCGATCTCCGTCGTGGCGACGGCCGCGATCGCCGCCTACTTCGCGAGCCCCGGCATCACCCTGGAGCAGGCCGCGATCCTGCTGGCCCGCGACCTGCGCGCCGCCCAGAACCGCTCGGCCTTCCTGGGTTCGCCTTGCGAGTTCGTCTTCCACGAATCGGGCTACGAAGTGGTCGATTCCAAGGGCCTCTTGATCACGAACCCACGGACCAATCTGGCCTTCGACCGGGAGTACTCCCGCGACGGAGTCTTCGAAGGGGTCCGGATCAAGTCGCTGCAGGTCGGCGGGGACGGTCGCATCCGCTTCGACAATCACGGCGTCTGTGGAGGAGGCGGCCAGATCGTCCTCTCCTTCCGGGACAGCGAGCGTCACCTGGCGATCGAGCCAGGAAGCGGGACGATCTCGATCCCCGACTCCTCGAGCGGTTGGCGCGATCTGGGCCACTGATTTAACCGCGCCTTTGCAAAAAAGAGGAGTCGCCTCCATTGCTGGAGACGACTCCGCGCGGGTCGCGCCTGGCGAACGGGTCGCCAGTGGGATCGAAGGAACGGCAGGGACCCTCGAACCCGGGACTTCAGCCCTCGAACCTCGGCGTCTTGGCAGGGGCGACGTGCGAAGCCCGATCCGAACGAATCCGGAAGCGGACCGAAATCCGGCCCGGTTGGCTAGCAGGGGTGCCTCCCAGGCACGGCCAGCCTAGCAGGGTCGGGAAGGACCGCAACTACCAATCCCGGGCCGCGTGGCGCCCCCCAACGAGCGCGGATCGGGCCCGCATGGCGACCGATCGTCTTCGTTCGAAGGCGCACGTTCGGAGCGGCCTCGCGGCAGGTTCCGTCTGCGCCGAAGGGGGCTCTGGATGGGCTTTCAGGCCCGCGAGCCGACCGCCTGACGCCAGGCGTCCACACCACCCCGCAGGGCATGCACGTTCTGGAAGCCGTGCCCCGCGAAGTAGGCGGCGACGTCGAGCGAGCGCTCGCCGTTCTGGCACACGAACACGATGCGCGTGTCCTTGGGCAGCTCCATGTACTTCTGGTTGTTCTGCGTATCCAGCACTTCGGCCAGCTCGAAGGGCTCCTGCTCGAGCTCCGCCGGCATGCGAACGTCGATCAAGCGCAGCGGCTCGTCGACCTCCAACCACCCTTTGACCTCCTCGGGAGAACGCTGCATTTTCGCGTCAACTTCCTGCGAATGCACGATGTGACGGAGCACCGCCGGAACGTCCAGAAGGTTGTGGTCCTTGCAGACCTGGGCGAGCGTGTCGGTCGGCTGGAAGCCACAGGCCGAGCAACCCCCGACGTGATAGCGCTGGAAGAGAGCCCGCTGGGCCGAGGGAAAGGCCTTCATGACCTCTTCCATGGTCATTTCGGGCGTGATCGCGGCGGTTTCGCTCATGGCTGACAACAATCCGGTTCGTGGCGAGGGGAGTCCTGGGCGATTGTAGTCCGCCCATCCCCGGGACGGGAGCTCCGAGCTCGGAGAGGCCGGGGTCGAAAGAGCGGACTTGGAGCGTGACCTGCGGCCGCGCGACCCGGTCCCAACCCCAGGGTGGAGGGGGTGGTGGTGGGGTCAGCGGATGTTCCAGCGCTCGCGCAAGGCCGCGTACTCCGGCGCCAGGCGCAGCAGCGGGCCGACGTCCGGGTCGTCGAAGAAGTCCTCGGGCTCGTAGCCCAGGAGGACGCAGGCCTCCAGCGCAGCGATCGCCGCGGGCGCTTCGCCGCGCAGCGCGTGGGCGAACACCTCGAAGTACGGATCGCCATCGCGGCGGGTCGACCTGCGGGCCTGCTCGAGGGCCAGGTCGGAGCGCCCGGATCGGAAGGCGGACAGGATCAGGGCCAGCTCGGCTTCCGGGAGCAGCGGTCCTTCGGGATCGAGCTTCGCGAGGACCGCTTCGAGCGACAACGCGCCTGGGTAGTCGCCCGCGTAGAAGGCGCAGATGCCCTTCAGGGCCTCGGCCTCCGAGATGCGGATGCCCACCTCGCCGGCCAGCTCGAGCAGGAAGGTGGAGTTGGCTTCGAAGAAGGCGTTGCCGAGCAACTGCTCCATCGTCTCCTCGCGGGGCGGCACGTCGCGGTAGGCGCGCACTCCGGCCCCCATCTCGTACAGGGCACCCACCCAGGCCCAGCGGTACTCCTCCCGGATCTCCGGGTCCTCGCTGGCACGCCAGCCGCGCTCGAACTCGCTGGCGGCCTTGTGCAGGACCCCGTTCAACGACTCGAGCTGTCCGCGGTAGTAGGGCAGCCAGGGGTCGTCCGGGGCCACGCCCGCGTGGAGGACGACGAGCTCGTGGAGTCCGGGCACGTCTTCCGCTTCGACGAGCCGCATGCCCAGCGTATCGAAGGCGAGCGGCTTGTCCGGACTGAGCTCGTAGGCGAAAAGCGGCCGACCGAGCTGCTCGCACAGGTCGACGAGGTAGGAGACGTAGTAGCTGCGTTCCTCGAGCTCCGGGACGCGTGAGATCGCCTCCGCCAGAAGCGGGCAAGCCGCCTCGACGTCACCGGCCAGCTCCAGCGTGACGGCACCGTAGTAGCCGACGTTCGGGTCTTCGGGGGCGAGCTCGGCGAGCACGTCGACCAAGAGCTCGAGTCCGTAGCGCGACTCCGTCTCCAGGAGCCCCTCCGCGATCGCGTCGATCCGGTCGGGCAGGTCCTCGACGCGTTCGTACGCGTCACGCAGCGCGGCTTCCTGGTCCGCTCCGGCGAGCCGGGCGAATCCGATCACGTCGTCGAGGTTCTGGGGATCGTCCGCGAGCCCGCGTCGGAAGGCGTCCCGCGCTTCGACGTCACGACCCAGACCCGCGTAGGCCCGGCCCACGAGATCCAGGACCTCGGCATCGGCGCCCAACTCTTCTTCGTAGCGCTGCGCGGCGGCCAACGCCTGCTCGAACTCGCCGTTCCCGATGTACGCCGCGGCGCGCTGGAGCTCGACCAAGGGAAGGTCGTCGCGTAGCTCGACGACCCGCTCCAGCGCGACGAGGCTGTCGTCCCAGCGCTCTTCCAGCTGGGCGATCGTGGAGACGTGCAGCCAGTAGAGCGCGCGGAACTCGTCCGGGACCTCGAGCCCTGCCATGCGTGCGAGGGCCTCTTGCGCGGAGTCCAGGTCATGGTCCTCGAGCGCCTGTAGGAGGCGCGCGAAGGCTTCGACGAACGGCGCCCAATCCTTCGACACCTCCGGCTCGGCGAGCGCCATCGCGACGACATGCGACATCCGCATCCCGACGTCGAGGTCTTCCTGATCGATCACGCGAAAGCCGCCCTGCCCCCTCCGCAGGAAGAAGCGCACGTAGTTGTGGAAGCCGTTGCCGCGCATGCGACAGGTAGCGGAGCGATCTCCGGAGGCAAGCGTGTGTACGTGGCGAAGCTCCAGCTGCTCCCACAAGTCGAACCCCTGCCCCAGCGCCTCGGCCGCGAACCGCAGTTTGAACGCTCGTCGCTGGGCCGGGATCTGCAAGCTCGGCTCAGGAAGCAGCTGGTCCGCGAGCTCGATCAATCCGTCGAGATCGACCGCTCGCTCGAAGAGTTCGGGGTCCCGTTCCGTCAAGGCCGTTCCAAAGCGCTCGATGGCAGCGAGGAGTTCGGCGCGCTCGTCCGGAGTTTGCGAGGCGTCGTCCGCTTGCAGAGCGCAAACCAAGGCCAACGTCGCGATCATCATCAGTCTCCCGCCTCGGCCCCGAAGTAGCCCAGATCCGCCATCTCGCGCAGGAGCTTCTCGTCCAGCTCGACACGCTCGACGTCGCCGAGCGACCGCAGGAGCTCGCGCAGTTCCTCGGCACGCCGCTCCACGATGCCCGCGATCGTCTTCGCGTCGACGTCCTTCAGATCCTTCGATTCAATCGGGTCGGCTGCCAGATCGAAGGCGTGCAGGACATGCTGGGGACCGATCCGCTCCGGATCCGCCGGCAGCACGATCTTCCAGTCTCCATCGAGGATCACCGCCAAGCCCAGCCCGCCCTCCGCACAGTCGAACGTGTAGCCCGTGCGAACCAACGGGTCGTGCAGGAGCGAGGCCTGTTCCCAGAAAGGCGCCGGAGAGAGCTGCGCGATCCGAGCGATCGTGGCCGCCAGATCGACCAGATTGGCCACGCGTTCGTCCCCTCCGGGCTCGATACCGGGGCCACGGATCAAGAGCGGGATGCGAAGCACTTCGTCCCAGACGCCCACGCCGTGAAAGAGCGCGTCGTGCTCGGCGAAGGCCTCGCCGTGATCGCTCGTGAAGACGACGAAGCCCTCGTCCGCGGCAAAGCCGTTGCGATCCGCCTGCTCGAGAAAACCACCGAGCGCCCGGTCCAGCTCGAAGACACCTCCGCGGTACAGCGCCTCGATGCGCCGCGCATGCTCGCGAGCGGCCTCCTGGACCTGCTGATCCCCGTCGACTCCACGCGAGCGAACGAGGCCTTCCAGGAGGTCCATCCACTCACCGTGCAGGTTCAGCTCGCGGAACGTGAGAGTCTCGTCCGCGCCCGCACTCTCGCCCGATTCGACGGCCGAGAGAATCAGGTCCCGCTGAGCCTTTGCGCCATCGAGCAAGTCCAGCCGCCCGGCCAGCTCGTGCACCGTCGGTGGTTCGACGCGGTAGGGTCCGTGCACACGGTAGGTGTGGACGAACAGGAACGTCGGTCTGCCATCGGAGGCCTCCATGAACGAGACGGCCGCGTCGAGCGTCCCTTGCAGGTCGGTCGCGCTGTGCTCCTCGAACCACTCGAAGCCGCGGTCCATGCCGTAGCGCTCCGACACGTACAGCGAATTCGTCACCGCGCCCGTTCGATACCCGGCAGCGGACAGCCACTCCGCCAGCGAGGTCATGCCGTCGGTCATGCGCACGAGCTTCTGGGTCGATCCGTGTTGGTACGGATGCAGGCCGAGAAAGAGCGAGACGTGCGACGGCAGAGTCCATGCGGCCGGCGCTCGAGCCTCCTCGAAGCGCTTGCTCTCCTTCGCGAGGGCGTCCAGGACCGGCGTGACGTTCACCTCACTTCCATAGGCCGTGAGATTGTCGGCTCGAAACGTGTCGGCGACGAAGAGCAAGATGTTCGGGCGCTGTGGCCGGGGCGGCGGCTCGGGAACGACGACCGGTGCGTGGAGGACGACCAGAGCCGGAGGCCCTTGGATCGAAAAGCGGAAGGTCGCTTCCCCTCGCAAGCCTGCGGGCAAGGGCAGTTCGTGCCGCACGATGTCGGGCCGGCGCTCCACCACCAGTCCGAGCGGCTCGAACACGACGCCGTCGACCTCGACATACAAGGCGATCTCCGAAGCCGCCACGGGCCCGACACAGGTCGTCGCGAACCGCAAGCTGCCTTTCCTCGGGACCGGGACGGTGACGCTCTGTTCGTGACCAGCGACGAGCGGGATGCCATCGCTCGTCAAGCCCTCCACGTGCGTGCGCCAGCGGGCTTCGCCCGGCGCCACTTCCGGGTTCGAGGACAAGGGGGGAGCCGGCCGACCCACGGCGAGCGGGAGCCCGAGCAAGACGTCCCGCGGTGGCTTCGCCTCCGGGTCCTGCCGCAACCGAATCAGCGCGTCGCCCTGGGAGAAGTCGGGGCGCTCGGACGTCTTCGTGCGCCAGGCGATCTCCTTGCCCCGCAACAGGAGGCGAGGCCTGCGGTTGGCGAGGCGCGGCAACTCGCAGCCCGCGAAGGGATCCGGCGTCACCCAGATGCCGTCGCCCATGTCCTTCCAACCGTCGTCGGGCAGCCTGGTTTGGAGCTCGTAGCGCTTCGCTCCGTCCAGCCGAAAACCCGCTGTGACCACGGCTGTGCGCGGCTCGTCCTTGGCGCAGCTCGCCGCCAGGATCAGCCACGCGAGCCAAGTAACCCGTGCGCGTCGTCTCATGGAATCAGGATCAATTCCGTCTGGCGTCCATCGAGATAGCGCACGGTCGTGCCATCGAAGTAGGCGTCCTCTTCGAGCATGAAGCGTACGCGCTGGCCTCCCCACTCCTCGACGTCGGCCCCGGCGCTCAGCTCGATCGAGAAGACCGTCGACGGACGCAGAGAGTAGTCGCCGGAACCGGGGACGCCTCCCTGCTGATCCCACATTCCGATCGTGGGTCCTGCGGCGTGGCCGTGGAGACCCAGCGGGTGAGTGTAGATCAGCGCGTCGATGCCTTCCTGTTCGGCACGGGCACGCGTGGCGGCGAGGATCGCGTTGCCCGAACGCCCGGTGACGAAGGCCTCGGTCAGAAGATCCTGCAAGCGGTTGCCCACGCGCAGTCCGGCGGTCAGCCCGCGAGGGGCCGACTTCTCGCCGGCGCGCAGGACGTAGGCGTGTTGCTGCGTGTCGGTGTTCAGGCCCAGATAGGTCAGGCCGAAGTCCACGTGCAGCAGATCGCCGCGGCGGATCGTCATGTTCGCGGGCTCATCGGCGAACGAGCCGGAGGCTTCGACGGACTGCGCGCGCTGGAGGGACACGCTCGGATGGAACCACGTGTCGAGCCGCAGGTCGCGGAGGCGTTCGCGGAACCACCATTCGAGATCGCGCGTGGTGGTCTCGCCGGGTTGGACGGCACGATTCGAAAGCCCTTCGGCGATGATCTCGTGCGCGAGCCGGCACAGCGACGGATAGACCTCCAGTTCGGCGGGGATGCGTGTCTCGAGCCATCCGATCGCGAGGTTCTCGCCGGAGACGATGCGCGCGCGCAGCGGCTCTGGCAGCGCGCGCTCGAGCGTCTCGTGCAAGGATGCGCTGAGCCCGTCCGCCAGGGCGAAGGTCGGCGACACGTTGATCGCGATCTTCCCCGGGTCGTGGGCCGTCAGGAGCTCGCTCAGGCGTGCCCACTGGTCCGGCTCGAGGTCCTTGTCCCAGGCACCTTCGAAGTGCTCGCCGACGGCGTAGCGCGCGACAGCCAGGCGCTCGACGCCTTCGTCCGGTCCATGGTCCAGAAAGAGCAGGATCGTCGTTCGCCGCGCGTTGAGCCAGGTGGCCGGCAGCATGGTCTTCACGACGGGGTCCTCGTTGTACTCGCGAGCGATGAGAACCCAGGCATCGACGCCGTTCTCGCGCATCAAGGCCGGAACGATCGTTCTCAGCCGCGCTCCGAGCCAGGCGTCGCGCAGCTCGGCGCGGCGTCGTTCGGGGAGGACGAGTGGCATGTCGACTCGAGGGACTTCGGCGAAGAGACTGGCTGCGATCAGAAGAGCGGGCAACGACACGGGACACCTCCGCGGTAAGCGTGCCAGGGTAGCGGATGGCCTGGTGGGATGGATCGCGTTCCAGGCGATCCTTCGTCGGCTCGCCGACCCCGGGCGGACGTCACGAGGTCGCGAGGACGACCGCGACGACCACCGCCACCACCGCCAGGACGAGCGCGCCGATCTTGACCCAGCTGTAGGGGGCCTTCCCGACGATCTTGCCGGTCTGACCGTTGATCAGGACGGTGTAGACCTCGTTCTGGAAGCGGTACTGCAGGCTCCAGATCGGCAAGAGCACGTGCTTCCAGCGCACGTCCGTGAACGTGTCGTGCACGCGCAAGTCGCGCTGTGTGTCTCCGGGTACGTCCCCCGAACAGCGCGCGCGCTGGGAGTCACGAACGCGCTCTCGACCCTGGTCCCAGCCGCTCTCGAGCTCGACCTCGTACTCCTCCGCGCGCCAGCCGGCGAGGTACTCGGGGCGATACGGCACGAGCGCCTTCGTATCGAAGCCACCCAGCTCGTCGACGAGCTCGCCGGGCAGCCCCTTCGAAGCCAGGATCAAGACGTCGTCGTAGTCGTCGGAACGCTCGCCCCAGGCCGGCACCCAACGCACCTTGCGCACGGAGCGCGTCCGGACCTCGGTCTTGCCGTTGACGACCACCGTGTAGGTCTCGGTCACCCAGTAGTAGTAGCCCGCATCGGCCGACCACGACGAGTCCACGTGGCAGTCGAAGGTCCAGAACGGGACGTAGACCCCGACCGCTTCGAAGCGCTTGGTCTTGGCGAGGGCGTTCGGGCGCAACCAGAGGCCGGCGATCCAGGCCTGGAAGCTCGCGCGCACCTCCTCCTCGCCGACGTCGAGCGGAACCACGGACTCGGGCCTCAACGCGTTGCGGTTGGCGTCTTGGGACAGGACGTTCGAGGAGCCGCAATAGACGCAGACCTCGGACGTGCCCTTGCCGCCGTAGGTCACGCCGGCGCCGCAGTTCTGGCACTTCGCGACGCGCGCCTCGATCCCGAGCCCGCGCGCCGCGCTCGCGACGGCGTCCAGGGGCCGCTCCTCGATCTCGCCGTCGGCGCGCGGGACCGGCTGCCGGGCGCCGCAGTAGGCGCAGGCCAGCGCGTCGACCGCCGGGTCCCAGGTCATGTTGGCGGCGCACGTCTCGCACGGGAACTCGTGGACTGGCGAAGGCGCACGCACGAGCTCCTCGGAAGCATCGTCCGAGGCGCTCGGATCCGGAGTACGGGGGTCTGCGGGCATGGTCGGGAATTGTGGCGAATCGCTGAAGGGCCTCCTATGGTGATCGTAGGCGGCCGCCGGCGCGCGGGCTACGCGCCGCTTCGCCGGAGCTTCGCAGGCTCGAACCGCTTCGCGCCAGGTTCCGCCGAACTCGACCCCAGACCGTCTCGATCAGGAGAGCTTTGCCATGGGAATGATGGATTGGTTCAAGCGCGGCGTCGGCGAGATGATGGTCGCCCGACCGGACGACGCCAAGTCGCAGGTCGTGTGGAAGCATCCCGACTCCACCATCCCGATGAAGAGCCAGCTCACGGTCGAAGCCGATGAGCGCGCCGTGTTCTTCCGCAACGGCAAGGTGGTCGCGACCCTCGAGCCCGGACGGCACACGCTCGACTCCGCGAACCTGCCGTTCCTCTCGAACCTGGTCGATTCCTTCACGGGCGGCAACGTCTTCATCGCCGAGGTCTTCTTCGTCAACGTCCGGGAGACGACGGGCGTCAAGTTCGGCGGACGCGTCGGCCACGTCGAGGATCCCAAGAGCGGAATCCCGGTCGAGGCCATGGTCCACGGCCAGTTCTCCTTCAAGGTCACGAACCCCGAGGCCCTGATCATCGGTCTGGTCGGTATGGGCCGCGCCGAGTCCCACAGCGTGCGCTCGTGGATGAAGGAGCAAGTCCTGAAGGTCATCCGCGACCGGATCGGCGAGCTCCTCGTCAAGAATCGCTGGCCACTCCTGGACGTCACGTCCGGTGCGTACACCGAGGAGATCGAGAAGGACGTCTTGGCCGGCGTCGGCGAGCACGTCAAGGGCTACGGCATCCTCATCGCGCGGCTCGGCAACTTCGTGATCGACATCGACGAAGAGGACGCCTCGAACCTCAAGCGCCTCTACACCGATGCGGCCTACCTGAAGACGGTCGGCGGCGTGCAGAGCTACCAGCAGTTCGCGGCCGGCAAGGCGCTGATGGGCGCGGGCGAGGGCATGGCCAAAGGCGGCGGCGACGGCGAAGGCGGCGGAGCCGGCGGCCTGATGGGCGGCGCGGGACTCGGCGTGGGCTTTGGTCTGGCACAGATGCTCGTGCGCGACCCGCGCGGCGGCGAGACGCTCGCACCGGCGACCGCCGGAGTGGTTTGCGGCTCGTGCCAGAGCTCGGTTCCACCCGGCAAGTTCTGCAACTCCTGCGGCAAGGAGCTCGCCGCGCCCAAGGCCGAAGCACCGGTGGCGGGTGCCTTCTGCACGTCGTGCGGCGCGGCCATGGGACCCGACGCGCACTTCTGCGGCACCTGCGGTACGAAGCGCTCCTGAGCGCTTCGTGACGTACCGCCCTCGATGACGGCATCCCGCTCGAACTGCCCGAGCTGCGGCGCGAGCCTCGGGAGCGATACGGACGTCTGCCCGTCTTGCGGGTCCGCTACCGCGCTGACGCAGACCTTCGAACGCGTCCACGCGCATCCGGATTTCGAGCGCTGGATGCACCACGTGCCACTCGGCGACCCGCGCCCCGCGCGCGGCACGGGGACCTTGGCGGCGGTCGTGGTCCTGGTGATCCTCGGCGCCTTCGGCGTCCTTTTCTCGCTCTTCCTCTGCCCGCCGATGGCCTTTCTGCCCTTCGCGGTCGCCGCGATCGGGCTCTACCTGGTACTCGATCAAGGCCGCAAGGAAGGGCGCCTGCGGCGCCTTCCCGTCGAGCGTCGACCGGCCCGCGTGCTGGACGACGGTGCGCGCATCCTCGACACCTCCGATGGTTCTCAGCGGCACGAACACCGGATCGACTTGGAGCTCGAAGGCTCCGGGCGACGCACGCTCGAGGCCTCCCCCGAGCTCGCCGGTTCTCTGCGGGCGGGCGACCTCGGCGTCGCGTACCTGAAGGAAGACCGCCTGATCGAGTTCGCGCGCCTCGTCCATGGCGGTTCTCCCGCGGATTAGCGACAAGGCGCAAACCGTGCCGGCCTCACGGCGTAAGGCGCCCATGCTCTGCTTGCTCGGATACGTCGTCCTCGGGCTCCTACCGGGCCCGCTTCCGCCTGCCGCGACGCTTCCGCAGCATGTGAGAGCGACCTACCACGTGTCGATCGACGACCCCGCGGACGAGACGGTCACCGTGCGCCTCGAGCTCGACGGACTGACGAACCTCGATCCCCCGCTCGAGCGCCTCACTCTGAGCCTGCCCGCGGGCTTCGCCTTCGCCCGCCTGCCCGAGCCACTGCTCGAAGGCCTCTTCGCGGAGGCGGTCGGGAAGGACATCCCCGTCCGTTCGCCGCGGCCCTTTCACTTCGAGCTGGAACCCGGCGAGCACGACTCGATCCTGCTCGGCTACGACGTCCCGCTCGTCCATCGCGGCCTGGACGAGGTCCGCGGGCGGGACGAGTACGAGTATCCCTACCTCATGGCGGGACACGGCTTTCTCGTCACGGCCACGCTCTTCCCGACGCCGGACGGGATCGACGTCGAGCGCTGGAGCGTCGTCTTCGATTTGCCCGCGGGCTGGGACGTCCTGGCGCCGTGGCCACGCCGCGACGACGGCTCCTTCGATCCGGGTTCGCCCGCCGCCACGTCGAACGATCTCGTCGCCATCGGTCCGTGGGACACGGCGACGATCGAACTCGGCGACTTCCGCGCGGAGGTCGCGGTCGCCCCCGGCCAGGGTGCACTGAAGCAAGCCGTCGTCGGTCCGATCACCGAGATCGTGGCCTATCAGCTCGAACTCTTCGGCCTCCCGCCCGAAGGGCGCTACCTCTTCCTGTTCGGGCGACCGGACACACCGGGAATGGCGGGGTCGCCCAAGACGAACTCGATGACGCTGAGCGTGGGCAGTGACGTGCGGCACGCCGCGGGTGACTTCATTCCCCATCTCATCGCGCACGAGTTCTTCCACACCTGGGGCGCGCGCGTCGGCGCGCTGGACGACGACCTGCGTTGGCTGCAGGAAGGCATCACCGAGTACTACGCCAACCTCGTCCTCGCCCGGCTCGGAATCACCGACCTGAGCACGTTCAACCAGAGCTTCGTCCAACGGCTCGCGAGCGTCGAAGCGAATCCTGCGGTGGCGCGGCTTTCGTTGGCGGAGGCCGGAGGGCCGGCCTTCTTCGAGGGCGGCGAGGCGTACAGCCTGGTCTACGACGGCGGCTTCCTCGTCGGTGCCTGGCTCGATCGCATGCTGCGGCGAGCGCAGCCGGCGACCTCGCTCGATCAGCTCATGCGCCGCTTCTTGAACGAAACGCCCGACGATCGAAGGCCGCTCAAACTCGCGACCCTGTCCGAGCTCGTGGCCGAACTGGCCGGGCCGGATTGCGCGAGCGGATTGGCGGCCGTGGTCGAAGAGCCGCTCGGATCGGTCTCGTTCGTCGAATGGTTCGCCACAGCGGGCCTCGACGTCCGTCGCTCGGTGCTCGAGCGGGAGATCTCCGACCGGAGCCTGCGTGCAAACTTCGACGGCACCTGCGTCAGCGCCATCGACCCGAGCGGCCTGGGCTTCCTGCTCGGCCTGCGCCAGGGCGATTGCGTACGAATCGTGAACGGAACCGCCATCGAAGACGAACGCGACATCCGCGCCGCCTGGCCCAAGCTCACCGACGGCAAGGTGCGGCTCGAATGGACGCGCGCGGACGAGACCCTGCGCTTCGAGGGCGAGTTGCCAAAACTCGTACGCTACGAGTCGCCTGCCGAGGCTTGGCGGGCTCATCTCGATTGAGCTAGCATCCGCCCGGCGGACAGACGAGCGCGCGGGGCTCGGGTCCTCGGAAAAAAGGCGCCGGACCAAGGGAACCGGTGCGCCCCGGACGCCGTCTGGCCTCTTTCTGTTGCGTGCACGGCGGAAGCATCCGCTCACGCGGAGGTGCAGCATGCAAGAGATCGAACCAGGACCCACGGCGACCGCCGCCACTCCGCCGCCGGAAGGTGGCGGCCTGCTCGGCGCCGTCAAGGAGGCGCTGAGCGGCAGAGAGTACGACTACACCTCGGGCAGCCTGCATCGCGCGATCCTCCTGCTCGCGATCCCGATGGTGCTCGAGATGGCGATGGAGTCGATCTTCGCCGTCTGCGACGTCTGGTTCGTCAGTCGCCTGGGAGCCGAAGCGGTCGCGACGGTCGGTCTGACCGAAGCCGTCCTGACGCTCCTGTATGCGATCGCCTTCGGCCTGGCGATGTCGACGACGGCCATGGTCGCGCGTCGCGTCGGAGAGAAGGACGTACCCGCCGCCGTGACGGCGGGCAAGCAGGCCATCGCCCTGGGCATCGTGATCTCGATCCTGGTCGGCGTTCCGGGAGTGCTGTACGGAACCGAGATCCTCGAGCTGATGGGGGCGTCGGAGAAGACCATCGCCATCGGGAGTGGGTACACGTCGACACTCCTCGGCACGAACGTGGTCATCATGCTGCTCTTCCTGAACAACTCGATCTTTCGAGGGGCCGGGGATGCCGTGATCGCGACGCGCAGCCTGTTGATCGCGAACGGGATCAACCTGGTGCTCGACCCGTGCTTGATCTTCGGCTGGGGGCCGTTCCCCGCGCTCGGGGTGACCGGTGCGGCGGTCGCCACGACGATCGGCCGCGGAACGGGAGTCCTGTACCAGTTCTGGGCCCTGCGCAGGGGAGTGGGCCGTATCCGGCTCGCGGGCACCGGCTTTCGGATCGACCCGGGTGCGATGGTGCGGCTGTTGCGCATCTCCGCCGGCGGCATCGCGCAGATGCTCGTCGCAACCGCGAGCTGGGTCGTCCTGATGCGCATCATGGCACCCTTCGGGGACAAGGCCGTCGCCGGGTACACGATCGCGATTCGCGTCATCATCTTCGCGCTCTTGCCTTCCTGGGGCCTCGCGAATGCCGCGGCGACGCTGGTCGGACAGAACTTGGGGGCCAAGCAACCCGAACGGGCCGAGCGATCGGTGTGGCTCACCGGCTTCTACAACACGCTCTTCCTGGGCACGGTGACGCTGCTCTTCGCCCTGTGTGCAGGTCCCCTGATCGGGATCTTCGAGGACGATCCCGAGATCCTCGCGACGGGAACGAAGGCCCTGCGGGTCATCAGCTACGGCTATGTCTTCTATGCCTGGGGCATGGTCATGATGCAGGCCTTCAACGGCGCGGGCGACACGTTGACTCCGACGTGGGCCAACATCATCGCCTTCTGGATGTGTCAGATCCCGCTGGCCTGGTTCCTCGCCGGTCACACGGAGCTCGGCGTGGAGGGCGTCTTCTGGGCGGTGATGTTGTCGGAGACCTTCCTGGCGCTCTTGATGATCGTCTTGTTCCGCCGTGGCCGCTGGAAGACCCAGACCGTCTGAGCCGGCTCACGCCTCTTCCGCGATCCACGATCCGAGTCGCCGATAGGCGTAGGCCCCGGCCAAGAAGCACAGGCCCAACCCCATGAAGCTCAAGACGCGAATCGCCATCTGAACGTGGGTGAGGTCGATGAGCACGAGCTTCGCGGCCGTGAAGAACAAAGCCGCGATGCCCACGCGACGCCACATCACACGGCGCACGAAGAGCCCCTGAACCAGAAGGCTGAGCGCGGCCACCGCGTAGACGACGCTCCACCCGGCCTGCAGCCACGAGCCCGCGCTCGACTCCTGGGAACCTGCGCGGTGGATCAGCGCGGAGACGCACAGCATCGCCGCTACGACCAGTGCGGCGGCGCGGATGAGGCCGGCCGTGTCGAAGACGCTCCCGATCCACGGCAGCTCCTTCTCCTCACCGAGCCGCGACCGCAGAGCCCATGACACCCAGGTCGCCAGCACGGCCACGCCCACGAGCGCGAGCCCTTGCCACGTGCGCTCGTTGCCCGCGACCGCCACCGGACCCAAGAGGCGCAGGTCGATCGCGAAGGAGATGCCTTGCGCGATGAGCGCAGCGAGCAAGGCGAGCCCAGCGGCGAAACGACGACCCGTCGCTTCGCCCAGGCAGCGCCAGAGGATCACGAGCAAGGCGACGAGACAGGCGCCTTGGATGAGGCCCTCGCGGGCCGGACCGCTGAACTGCGCCCAGGCCACTGCGTCGAAGACCCAACCTCCGAACACGAGGAGCAGCGCGAGGCCGAGACTCCTGGCGAAGGAGGCGCTTTCGAGACGCTCCCGGGTCGGCCACAGCGCGATCGCGAGTGGCAACGCCGCCAGCCAGAAGCCGAAGCCGGCTTCGACCTTGCCCGGGTCGTCCAGACACGCGCCCAAGGCCGTGGCGAACGGCAGCCCCATCAGCAGCAGAAAGCGCAGCTCTGGCGAGCGCAACGCGAGCACGGCGGCGATCGTCGCCTGGGCCGTCCACCAGGGGATCGAAGCGCGGTCCGTCTCGAAGTAGAGCTGGCCGAAGGCCCAGAGCTGGATCCAGGCCGGTGAGACCACGCCGCCGACGGCGCCGCGGACCGCGGCGCTCGAACCCGGAGCCCACACGCGTCGCAAGAGGAGCACGGCGACGACCGCGTTGCACGCCGCCATCGCGAGGCCGACCCAGGCCGCTTCCGAATCCCCGCTCGTGGCCCACACGCCGACCGTCCAGGACGCGAAGCCGTTGACCCAGAGCCGCGCCGCGCCGTGCCTCCCCCGCAGCTTGGCCTGGACGAGGAGCCAGGCCGCTTGAGCGTGACCGAGAACGAGGACGACGAAGGACCAGACCAAGAGCACGCGGCGGTTGTCGTCCGCGAGGTACTCCCCCGCCCAAGCCGAGAGCAGGATCCAGGTGCTCACGAGCGCAAGATGCCCGAGCTCGGGCCAGCGACGGCGCCCCTCCAGAACGAAGAGCGCGAACACGACGACGAGCTGGTAGGCCATCGCCTCGTTCAAGCGCCCGCTGCCCGAGTCGATGACGAGCGGCGTCAAGAAAGCTCCGAAGGCCGCGAGCGTCGCCAGGAAGCGCAGCCCTCGGTGCGACGCGATCGCGAGACCCAGAGCGGCGCCACAGGCGAGAAGGACGAAGGTCGAGCCCGGTCCGAGGAAGCCGTAGGTGTGCCGCGCGACGAGCACGGCACCGAACCAGCCCCCCAGACCCGCTCCCGCGAGGGAAGCCGCCACCGAGCGTTGCGACCGTGCAGCCAAACGCCAACCTGCCCCCATCGCCGCGAGCCCGAACGCTCCCGTCGCGACGAGCCGGATCTCCGGAGACAACCAGCCCTGGCGGATCGAGTGCCAAACGAAGTAGAGCAGCCCCATCAACAGCGCGACGCCGCCGGCGATTCCCATGGCGAGCACGGGCAACTGCTCGCGCGAGACACGGGAGACGCGCGGGGGCTTTCGTTCCGGTCGCGGGGGGTCGACTCCGCGCCGTGCGAGCGGCGTCGTGATGAGCGCCTTGGCCTTCTCTGTCGCCACGGCCTCTGCCGAGACGGTCGCGGCCGGACGTTCGTCGCGCCGCTCCCGCTCCAAACGCGCCAGACGCTCGGACAGCCCCGCTACCGTGCGTGTCAGGCGACCCAGCTCCTCGCGCAGCGCTTCGTGGCTCTCGTCGTCTCGATCAGCCATGCCTCTCCCTCCGCGCGTCAGTCTACGGATCGTCGACCGAGAACGAGCTGTGCACTTCGAACGAGCGGTGGGGCCGCAGGCGCGGCCAGACGGGACAGGTGGACCTGTCCTGTCTAGCTCATCTCGAAGGACGCGTCGACCGGGCGCAGCGGACGGTTCATCCACAGCGGGCGGCGCAGGCCGCCGGGCCCCGGGGCGGGCTTCGTGAGCTTCAGCCACTCCTCGTAGACCTCGATCGACTTCTTCGTGTCGACGAAAACGTCGCCGTACTGGTCGTCGGGGTGAGCGGCTTCGACGCGGACGTGCTGGTGCCAGCAGTGCATGCCGCTGGCGGGGTCGGCCTGAACCGGGAAGGTCAGGTTCTGGTTCACGCCGGTTTCCTTCCACCAGACACGGCGGGTGTCGGGATCGTCGCTCAGCATGGCCCCGATCGGCTCTTTGCGGCGGAAGAGGAACGTCGAGCCAGCGCGATGGATGTCGACGAGCGGAGCCGCCTGCTTGTGCCCACCGACGTCGCGGTAGAGACGCCAGCGCCCGACGTGGTGAGAGCAGGCGACGACGCCGGGGTGGATGCCCTCGGTCTCCCAGACGCGCGCGATGAAGTGGCCGATGCGCGTCGAGACGCGTGCCAGGGCTTGGTTCTCGAGACCGAGCGCCGCGACGTCTTCAGGGTGCACCCACAGGGGGTTCGTGTGGCTGATCTCCTGCAGCCACTTGGCGTTGGCCGAGCGAGTGTGGATCAAGGTCGGCAGGCGGAAGGTCGGCAACAGGGCGCGCTCGCCCTTCGCGAAGTCGAGCTTGCTCCAGTGCACCTGCGACCGGATGTAGCCCGGCAAGGCCTCGTCGTCGAAGCCCCAGTCCGTCAACGTCTTCGAATAGAACTCGAGGCGCTTGCTCGGCGTCTTGAAGCCGGCCTTCCTGTCGCCGCCTTCGAGTTCGACTCCGTTGGCGTCATCGGCCTCGTACCGACGCTGCCCGGCGTACGGAACGGCGTAGGCGCCGTAACGTCTCATGTACTCGAGCGGCTTCAGGTTCTCCTTGGCCGCGGCCTCCGGCAGACCGGGGACGGCGTTCTCGAAGATGTCGGCGTAGTACTCGTCGAGCGTGATCGGCGTGCCAGGCTTCGTCTTCGACTCGTAGTACTTGCGCACGCCCAGCGAGCCGTCCGGGTCGATGCGCCAGGTCAGGTCGATCCAGAACTCGGCCTCTTCCCAGACCTCGCCCGGGTTCGTCTCGTAGGTGCGGTCGACCTGACGGCCCTCGAGCTCGGCGAAGCGCCGCCCCACGGGCTGTCGAAAGCCGATCCACGTGCCGGCGTGAGTCTCCTGACTCATCAGGTCGTGGCGTTCCGAACCGAGCCCCATCGGCAGCACCCAATCCGCCCACTGGGCCGTCTCCGACCAGATCGGCGTCAGCGCGACGTGGCAGCCGATCTTGGACTCGTCCTCGAGCATCTCGATCCACGAGCAGCCGTCGGGATTGGTCCAGACCGGGTTGTAGACGCGCGTGAAGTAGACGTCGATCTTCGACTTCTGCTCGCGCAACAGGTGCGGGAGCAGAAAGCTCATCTCGTAGTGGGCCAACGGGTACTGGCGCGGCCAGTGGCGCTCGTTCCACCCGGTGATCGGCGGCGGGGACTCGCTCGGCTTCGGTACGAACTTGTCCCACGAGTTGGGGTTCAGGCCACCGGGCGTTCCGAGGCTGCCGGTCAGCGCGTGCAACAAGAGCAGGCAGCGGGCGATCTGCCAACCGCCCAGGTTGCCCGACGCCGCGTTGCGCCACAGGTGGCTCGAAAAGTGCGAGCCGGCCGCCGCGATCTCGTCGGCGAGCTGCGCGACCGTGCCGATCGGCACGCGGCACTCCTCGGCCACGTATTCGGGCGTGAACTGGGCGTACTCCTGCTTCAAGAGCTCGATGAAGCGCTCGAACGTGCCCGGCCCGTCCGCGTCACGGGCAGCCAGGAACTCGCGCCAGTTCACCCAGCGGCGCGCGAAGTCCGCGTCGAAGCGGCCCGAATTCAGGAGCTCGCGCGCGATGCCCAGCAACAGCGCCGCCTCCGTGCCCGGCCACGACGACACCCAGACGTGCGCGTGCGAGGCGGTGTTGCTGAGCCGCGTATCGATCACGGCAAGCCGTGCTCCGCCCTCCTTCGCCTCGATGATCCGCTGGGCGTGCGGATTGAAGTAGTGCCCGGTCTCGAGGTGCGCCGAGAGCAGGAGCATGAACTTCGTCTGCGAATAGTCCGGCGACGGCCGGTCGGCCCCACACCACAGCGCGAAGCCCAAGCGCGCCGAAGCGCTGCAGACGTTCGTGTGACTGTTGTGCCCGTCGACGCCCCAGGCCTGCAGCATGCGCAGCGCGAAATGATCGTCGCCGGGGCGACCGACGTGGTAGACGACCTCGTCCTTGCGATCCTCGCGCAAGGCCTTGTTGATGCGCCCGCCGATGTCCTCGAGCGCTTCCTTCCACGTCGCCTCCTCGAAGCGTCCCGCTCCGCGCGGGCCGACGCGTCTCAGCGGCTTGAGAATGCGCTCCTTGTCGCGAATCTGGTTCAGCGTCGCCGGCCCCTTGGCGCAGGTCCGCCCGCGGCTGCCGGGGTGCACCGGGTTGCCTTCGAACTTCGCGACGTCGCCGGTGTCCTTCTCGACGTAGGCCAGGAGGCCGCAAGCCGACTCGCAGTTGAAGCAGATCGTCGGGATGCAACGGTAATGCTTCTCGGTCCGCACGGGCCAGGCGGACGGATCGAGCTCCGTCCAATCGTCCCAGTGCTCGGGGCCGGGCCCGACCCCGAGCTCCCAGGGAGAAGTCCGAGAGGGCGTCTTCGCGTCGTCGGTCATGGTCTCAGCTGATCGAGGTGGCTTGGCCCGCACGAACCAGCACGTCCTTCTCGACGAAGAGCCCCAGCAGGACGAGGGCGCCGGTGACGAAGGAGAGCAACGTGACGTTCGGGAGGACGAGCAGCAGCAAGGGAAGGACGACGCCGCAGAGCACGCCGAGCCGCCAGTGCCGACGCGCGTAGGGGCCCTTCGTGACCAGGGCATGGGCGCGCGCGTACTCCGCTTCGCGCCGGCGCGGCGGGAAGAGCCCTTCGGTGAAGGTCATCGCCGCGTGCAGGACGAGCCACGGCACCAGCACGCCACGCACGGACGCTGTAGCTTCCGCGCCGAAGCCGAGCGGCGAGAGCACGAGAAGCAGCGCCGCTCCGGCGACGACGGCCTGAACCATGAGGTGCAGCCAGAGTCCGCGCCGCATCCACAGGACACGTCCCTTCGATTGCCCGAAGAGCCAGCCGGTGTAGCCCGCGCTGAGGAACGCGGTGATCCCCGTCGCGACGAAGAGGACCGTACGCAACGAAGCGCTCTCGATCCCACCCAGGAAGCTCGCGAGCGCCCAGACGCCGAGCAGGCCGCCATAGGCGATGAGGAAGTACGTCCCCTTCACCAACCACGAGTCGAAGTTCGGGCGCGTGAGGATGTAGAAGAAGCGCTCGGGCCGCTTCAGATCCAGGACGAGCATGAGCGTCGTCGCGGTGAGAAACACCAGCGCCAAGATCGGCACCAGGCTCGCGGCCCAAGCCGGTCCGTGGCCGCCTGCTTCGAGCGGCGGCAGCCCCGCGAAGCCCGCCGCCAGGAACACTCCGGCCGCGATCGCCTTCGTGAAGAGGTAGCCGGTGATCTTGCCGCCCCACAAGGGCGGGTGCGCGACGTCGTAGGTCGTGCGCGCCTTGGCCTTGTCCTCCAGCGCCTGAAAGGCGGCCGTGTCGAGCTGCGGACCCGGCACCCTGTCGGCCCAGATCGAACCGCCCGCGGCGTTGGTCTGCATCGGGTCGATGCCGGCCGGCTCCACGTCGCGGTAGAAGACGTTCGGTCCCGTCCCCGCCTCGGTCTTGCGAGCCTGGAGGGCATGCGTGCGCTTCATGACCGAGACACGGCTGTTCGGATCGTCGAAGTCGCCGGGAATGATCGCCTCCGTCGGACAGACGACGGCGCACGCCGGAGCCAGCCCCACCTCCGTGCGGTGCGCGCAGAAGTGGCACTTCTCGGCGATGCCGGTCTCGTCGTTCAGATAGAGCGCGTCGTAGGGACAGCCCTGCATGCAGGACTTGCAGCCGATGCAGGACATCGGATCGATGTCGACGATGCCGTCGTCGCGCTTCTCGAGCGCGTTGACCGGACAGATCGTGACGCACGGCGCCGCGGTGCACTGGTTGCAGCGCAAGACGGCGAACGAGCGCTTGACCGCGGGAAAGGTCCCGGCCTCGGTGTACTTGACCCAGGTGCGGAAGCTCCCGACCGGGACGTCGTTCTCCGACTTGCAGGCGACGGTGCACGCATGGCAGCCGATGCAGCGGGAGTGATCAATGACGAAGCCGTACTGCATCGGATCGGCGCGAAGGGGGCGCTCGGTGGAGAGATCCTATCCCCCTGACCCGGGGAAAGGAACGGCGCTCAGATCACGTAGCGCCAGACGAGCCAGCCGATGCCGCCGAAGAGGACGAGCGCCACGACGGCCGCGATCGAGCGCTCCTTCAGGGCGCCTCGTTTGCGCTGCCGCAGGGCCAGCTCGAGATCTTGCAAGTTCATCCTTTCGCGGTCCTCGATGGAGCCATCCTCGGGATCGTAGCGCCCCGGTTCAAGACTCGCCCGCGCGGATCAGGGCTCGGCGCGCAGGCGCTCGAGGATGCCGTAGGCCGTGCCCGCATCGAGGCTCGAGATGGCCGCGTCGACCCCCTCGGCCAAGGTCATGCAACGCCCGGCCGCCTTCAGGATCACGGCCGCACCGAGGATCGTCGCATCGCGCGCGGCGCCCGATTCGCCGCGCAGGACGTTTTCGGTCATCTCGCCGACGGCACGGATCATGTGCGGGTTGTCGCCCGTCCCCTTGCCTTCTTCGGGCGGGCCGAACATCGGGAGCTCCGGATCCGCCGCATGGGCCAATCCGAAGTCATTGGGCTCGACCGTGAGCGGCATCTGATGCTTGCCCGAGAGCTCGACGCCGCGCGTGCGCTTGCGCAGCGTCGGAATGACGCCGCCCGCCACGCCTTGGATGGCGATGCCGCTGGGATGACCGAGCCCGGCCATCGTCTCGACCGCCGAGCCCAGGACCGGCCCGTGCTGCGCCC
The DNA here is from genome assembly GCA_029259595.1 of Planctomycetota bacterium. Taxonomy (GTDB): domain Bacteria; phylum Planctomycetota; class UBA1135; order UBA1135; genus OFTM43. Next base: position 39,219 of record JAJDEW010000045.1, read on the forward strand.
CGAGCACGATCGCTGCGCTGGCCGGAGCCACGAGCTTCTCGACCGTCGCCATCGGGGTCCGCACCCCGACCTCCGCCCGCACGCGCCGCAAGCCGAGCCAGGCCGGCAGCATGCCGGAGGCCGCAACAGCGCTGAAGCCCGTCCGTTCGACCTGCGACTCCGCCACCTGGGGATCCCAGGTCATCGGCGCCTTCAAGTGGTCGAGCACGCTGGCCGCGGTCAACCCGCGCCGCGGCGGCACGCCACGGTCGCCGATGATGAGCACCCGCGCCCCTGCTCCGGCCGCCACTAAGCCGGCCGCCACTTCGAGCGGCGGCGTCGCGTCGTAGCCATCGTGCGGCGGCGAGATGCAGACGAGCCCGGCCATGCCCACGCACGGCAGAGTGGCCCGCTCCCGGGCGGCCCGCGCGAAGCCGGTCAGCTCCTCCACGGTCACGCCCTTCCAACGCAGGGCGATCAGGAAAGCGGCCACCTGAATCTCGCTCTCCGAGCCGTCCAGAATGCACTGGAAGGCCTGGTAGGCTTCTTCGTGGCTCAGATTGCGTCCATCCCGGCGGTCCGAAGAGCCGAGGACGCGCAGAAGGTCCCGCAGGATCATGTCGGGTGGGTGGCCGGGGGGGCGCGCGAAGCGGGCGAGCCTAGCGCCCCCTCCCCGCCCGGGCAACGAACGTGACTGATCCACATCGCTGGTGACGATGCACCCGTTCCGTGGGGCGCGGGTGCGCCTTGCTCGAAGCCGGGCAAGAACTTGCGGCGGTGGAAGCGTCGGCCGGCTCCCCAGGTGGGCCCTCGCCCCGGGCCCGGCGCCCGAAGTCATGCTCTCGCAATGGCTTGGGGCCGGCGCCCGGCTCCTGTCCACATTCAAGAGGGTCAGTTCCACAGACGGGCCAGGGCGGCTTCGAGCACGCTGTCGCTGTCCCCGGCGAGATCCTCCAGGCGCGGCTCGATCCGCACGTCCGGGACGATTCCATGCCCGTCGTAGAGGCGGCCGTCCGGACGGAACGAGACCATCGAGGACAGGCGCACGCTCAGTCGGGAAGCCGGCAGCCGACAGGTCCGGGAGCGGCCGCTGCCTCCCCCGCTGGGGGTGCCGAGCAGCTCGACCCGCGGGAGTCCCTGGAAGGCGCCGAGGAAGATGTCCGTTGCGCTGAAGCAGTCGCCATCCTGAAGGATCACGACCGGGGCCTCGTAGCGAGCGTTCGAATCGGTCGCGGGGGAGATGACGCTGTAGTGCCAGGCGCTGAACGCGCCGGAGGGCGGTTCGAAGGCGGGGCGGAAGCTCGCCGCGGTGGCCTCGATCGCGGCCCGTTCGGCTTGCGACCAGCCGGACCAGTGCGCCGGCCAGAGGTTGCGGTCGGACAGGTAGCCGTCGGGATGGTCCGGGTCGTCGCCTTCGTGCAAGCGGTAGGCGGCGATGTTCACGACCCGCGGGGGCGAATCCGCCGGCAGGAAGCTCGGCAGGAGGGTCCGCAGGGCCGCGCGGCTGCCTCCGCCGTTGCCGCGGACGTCGAGCACGAGGCCGCGGGTCTTGCGGACGGACGACAGCGCGGCGTGCAGCCAACGTTCGAAGTCCTCGCCGGACTCCATGGAGGGCAGCGCCACGTAGCCGATGTTGCCCGGCAACACCCGGTGGACCGGGCGGCGCGGAGGAACTCCGGGGAAATCAGCGCTCAGGTCGACCTCGAGCTCGCGTTCGGCTCCGGAGTCGTCGACGAGGCTCAGCGTGACGGTCTTCGTCGCGGGATCGCCCCCGGACTCCTGCAGGGCGAAGGCCAAGAAGTGCAGCCGTTGGATCGAAACGGTGCGGCGGAAGTGCGGCGCGCCGTGGGGGGCGATCGTCCCCATGAGCTCGAGCCAAGCTTCCAGCGGTCGCCCGTCGATCGCGCTCAGGTAAGGGTGCTCGGGATCGAGGAAGCCGTCGGAGCGAGGTTGCAGCGCGACGATGCGCTCGGAGTGCGCGACCATCCGGAAGGGTGCGTAGCCGCGCGGCAACACGTCGGCGCTCCCCGCGAGGCGCGTGTGCCCGTCACCGAAGGGAGCGAGCAGCTTCATGATGCGGACTCCGAAAGCGTTGCGGGTCCAATTCGCGTCGGCTTCCGCTGCGGCCTTTTGAAAGGCGGCTTCCCAGTCGTAGCCGGTGAGATCGCGGTAGGCGTACTCGTCGCGCACGCGCTCCGCGAGCCAGGCCAAGTCGGAACGGATCGTCTCGACCGTGAGGGCGACCGGAGCCGGGCGGAATTCGCCGGCGCCCCTTCGCAAGAGCTGGCGCTTGGCGTGCGTGTTCGGCACGTCCTGGAGCGTGAGCTCTTCTCCCGATCCGATCGTGCGCACCTGCAGCTCGACGGTTTCCTCGATCGTGATCCCCATCCGCGTCAAGGCTTCGACCAGGTCCTCGGCGAAGCGCTTCGGGACCATGGCGCGGCCCCAGCGTGTCTCGCAGAAGGTCAGGACGTCCTCCGTCGAAGCACCGTTGATCGACAACACCTCGTACCACGTCTCGCCCAGACGGACCTGCGGCCAGAACTCCGAGGAGTCCGCTTCCCAGCGCAAGCCATCGAACGGAGAGAGCTTGGGATAGCCCGCTTGGCCCGCGGAAAGCGGCAGAGCGACGAAGACCAGGGCGAAGAGAATGTGGAACAGGCGCATGCGGGACTCCGAGCAGGCTGGGCTCGATCGTGAAGCTTCGCGGTGCCTCCGTCCAGTCGGATCGAAATGGCGTGCCGCAGCCTCCGCAAGCGAACGCGGTCTCGGGTTACGATCTCGGACCGTTCACCTCGACGGAGACTCGCCATGACGCCCGGAATGCTTCGATCCTCCCTCCTTGCGGGATTCCTGTCCCTCGCCGCAGCGGCCTGCGACAGCTCCGGAACCACCCAGGCTGGCGCGCACGTTCGCCCGGCCTTCGCACAGGAGTTTCCCGACGTCACCGAGCTCGTGCGCACGGCCGACGTCGCCGGCGCGAAGGAGCGGCTCGGTCGCGTGGACTTTCCCGAGACCGACGCGCATCACGAAGCGCTGCTCGCGCTCGTCGCGGATGCGAAGTCGCTGGATGTCGAACACCTCGAGTTGCTCATCCACGCCGTGGCCTTGCCCGGCTCGCTGGGCCAACGGGACGAGGACATCTTCGGAACGTTCGTCCACATCGAGGGAGACGCCAAGCTCCTCATCAACGGTCGCGAGCTGCACCTTCACGAACGTGGTGAAGCGAGTTATTCACACGTCGTCGACGAGCTCCTGCTGGCGGCGGCGGACAAGCTCACGGGACTCGAGCGCGCCGACGTCGGCTTTCTCCTCGGTCGTACGGAGTCGAACGACGCGTTGCACGCCCTGTCGCAGCGCTGGCTCCCGCGCTTCGACGATGGGAGCGCACCGGCCCTGGCCGAGATCCTGGCGGGCTTCGACCGCCGCAACGTCATCGTCGATTTCATCAACAACGAGCTGCTGCCCTCCGGTGGCGTCGATGGCGACCGACTGTTCGTCGCGGTCGAAGCCGTGCCGGTGGACGCCGATCGGCTGGCCGTCTTGCAAGCCGCTCTGCTGAAACGAGAGGCTCTGGACGCCACCGGCCTGCACGCCTGCCTCGACCTCCTCAGGGTCGACGCGAACCGACTCCGCCTCGTTCGCGAGCAGTCCGAGCGCGTGACGCCCATCGATGCCGCGTTCGTTGAAGGCGTGCTGGACAAGCTGTCGGTGGATGCCAACCGCCGTTCGGCGCTCGAGCTGCTCGCGCCGTCCGCCCGCATCGCGAGCATGCACGACGCCAGCGCGCTCGCCGGTCGGCTGTCCGTCGACGCCAACCGCTTGGCCGGCTTGCAGAAGATCGCGCAGCAACTCGAGGGCGAGCTCACGGCCGCCGAGCTCGAAGCCGCCGTCCTGACCCTCTCGGTCGATGCGAATCGGATCGCCCTCCTGAAGAGCCTGGCGCCGCGCCTCCGCGCAGGCTGCACGGAGGCCGAACTCACGGCCCTGATCGCGACCGCCAGCGTGGACGCCAACCGGTTGACCGCGCTGCGCGCCCTGCGTGAGCCGGCACTCGCCCTTTCCGAGCAAGCACGCGAGCGGTTGGCTGCGACGCTCTCGGTCCGCGCCAACGTCACCGCCGCTCGACGCGAGCTCGATCTGTAGTCGAGGCGCGACTCAGCGGACGTCCGTCGGCGATCCGGAGAGCCGGCGCACCTGTTCGCGCAGGCGCAGAACCTCGGCCGCGAGCGGGCGCAAGGCCACGACCTGAAGGCTCGCGATCAAGGCCATCGGAACGACGATCGCGGGCAACACGATCGCGCGGACCTCGCCGCTGATCGCCACGACGGCGATCGCGAGCAGCGAGAGCAGGGTGAAGACCGGCGCCCAGACGGGCGAGAAGGCGGCCATCTTCGTGATTTCGTCGGTTTCCATGGCAAGGCTCGTTCGAGTGCGGCGCGCACAATGGTGGGCGCCTTGGAACAACCGACGCTACCCCGACTGTTGTCAGACGTCTACAGGCGGCCGTCGTCGTCCTCGCCCGCGCCCTGGTCGTCCGCGCCCTCGCCCTCGTCGTCGTCCTCGCTCTCGGGCGGTGCCTCTTCCTCGGCATCCTCGTCCGCGGGCGCCTCTTCGTCCACCACCGCTTCCGCTTCACCCGGTTCCTCGCCGGGATCGAGGGCGGGCAGCTCGGGACGCGGCCGAATGTGGGCAAAGAAGATCTCCTCTTCCTTGTCATAGACCAGCTTGCCGTCGACGACGGTGTACTGCACGAAGGTCTGGTAGTGCAGCAGGTCGCCGTCGGTGATGATCGCGTCCATGTCCTTGCCCGCCTCGAGGGTTCCGACGCGGTGGTCGACGCCGAGGATGCGAGCGGGAATGGTCGTGATGCTGTCGAGCGCGGCACGCTCGTCCAGGCCGCCGCGGATCGCGAAGCCGGCCTCGACCGGAAGGTGCAGGAGGTCGCGACCGGTCATGCCGTTGAGCTCGAAGCTCGTGTTGCCGGGGATGACCGCGACCTGCACTCCGTGGCTGTGCAGTATGGCGGCGTTCTCGATCGACGAGCCGCCGGGCCGCACGAGCTCTTCGCTCTTCGGCGACCGCGTGCGAGGTGTGACGATGGCATAGGCACCGGCGCGGCCGAGCTCGGAAGCGACCGTCCAACCCTCCATGCAACCGTTGATCACGGGTCGGAAACGATAGCGCTGCGCCAAGTGCGCGATGTCCAGGAGCTCCTCGCGATCGTTCGCGTTGAAGGCCGCGAAGACCTCACCACGCAGGACTCGGACATAGTTCATGTCCACGCCCTTCTTGCTGGGCTCCTTCTTGTCCTTGTCGCCCTCCGCTTCCCACGCCTTCATCCGCCTCAGGTAGTCGGACGCCTTCTCCAGCTTCTCGCGCGTCTGGCGCCGACTGTTGGGGTTCGACAGGCTGAAGTTCAACGAGTAGACGTTCTTCGGACCCATGTCCACGTCCTTGATCTCGTCGCGCTTCAGCTTGACCGGAGTATCCGACTGTTCGGCCGTCGTGATGCCCGTGGACAGCGCCAACACGAGGTACTGACTGAAGGGATCGAACGAGTCCGCGATCTCCTGACGCAGCAGCTGCCCCTCGACCAAGACGTCTGCATCGGTGGGGATGTCGGCGACCTCGTCGTACTCCTCGTTCCCGGTGTCGAGGTGAGCGTTCGCGCGCCCGTCGGGGTGCAGGTTGTCGACGCCCAGGTGCGGATCGAAATCGGGCTCCGGCTCGGCCTGGAAGAGCCCTTTCGTGAGGCGCGACGAAGCCGAGAGGGCCACGAGACCGGGATAGACCCGCATCCCACGGGCATCGAGCTTCTCGGTGCCTTCCGGCAGGAAGAGGTCGTGGCCGATCTCCTTGATCTTGCCGTTCTTCGACAGGACCGTCGCGCCGCGCAGCACGGCTCCGGTCCCCGTGTACACGTCACCACCGACGATCGCGTACCACGCGTCGGATTCGTCTTCGTCCTCGGCCTCCTCGTCCTCGGCTTCGGCCTCGTCGTCTTGAAGGGCGTAGGCGTGGGCGGGAGCGCCGAACCATGCGAGTCCAACGAGGGCCGTGGACAGGAAGGGGAGCATCTTCAACAGCTTCATCAGCGAACGTCTCCGTGCACGATGGCACCTTCGAGCATGACGGCCTCGATCTTGGTCCCGGGCGCGAAGGGATCCCCGTTCCAGAACACGAGGTTCGCGTCCTTGCCGGGGTCCAGACTGCCCAGACGCTCCTCGAGGCCCATGGCGCGGGCCGGCTCGAGGGTGACCGCCGCCAAGGCAGCCTGACGATCCATGCCGCGAGCAACGAGCTCGCCCACATCCTGCAGCCAGTCCTTGTGGCCCGCGACGCTGTCCCGCCGCGGGATCAGCGCGACGTGGACGCCGGCTCGGGCCAGCTCGGCGGGGATGTTGCGCTCGCGCCGCGTGTTGGGCATGAGCGTGATGGAAGGATCGGTGACGACGAGGCGCTCGGCCTCACCCAGGCGCTCCGCGATCTTGAAGAGGTCGATGTCGTTGCGCAGTGGGATGCGCAAGAACCAGTCGATCTTCTCGTTCTCGATCACGTCCAAGAGGTGCAGGTAGTCGCCCGCCTTGTTGATCCGCATCATGGCGCGCAGGCGTTTCTCGCGCAGTTCGATGAAAGGCTGCACCTTCGCGTCGGGCTCCGGCGGCTCGAATTCCTTCGGGCCGTCGTCCTTCGCGCCATCGTCCTCACCCTTCTCGGCGCTCTTGTCGTCGTCGTCGCCCTTCTTCTTCTTCTTGCTGTCCTTCTTGCGCTTCTCCTCGGCCTTCTCCCATTTTTCGAGGGCCTTGGCGACCTTCTCGTCGTGCTCGTCGACCTTCTCGAAGGCCTCGCGCAGGACCTTCTTCGACTTGGCCGAGGACTCGAGCATGATCTTGAGGTAGACGGAGTCGGCGATCAGCATCTCGTCGAGGGTCTTGCCGCGCGGCCGCACGGCCAATGCCTGTCCCGGAATGCCCGTGCCCGGCGGATAGAGGCCAAGCGTCGTCGTCCCCGTCTCGAGCACGTCGCGGTAGACGTCCTGCAACGGGTAGAGCTCGTCCGCCGCGCGCACCTGCGGCTCGAACATGTTGCCCGCGGCCGAATCGAGGCCCAGGCGCGAGTAGCAGTTCACGAGCCCCGGAGTCACGACCCAGTCGGGGCGGTCCACCGTCGGGATCCCGCGCTCGATCGGCAGGTCCTCGCCGACCATCACGATCTTGCCGTCTTCGACCAACAGGACGGCGTGCTCGATCGTCCCCTGCGAAATCGTCTCGGCGCGGCCGACGCGAATGGCAAGCAGGTCGGCGCTCGCCGAAGAGGCGATCGCGAGGCTGCACAGAAGGCTCAGGGTGGCATTCATCGTTCGTTTCTCTAGAACCACTGTCCGTCCCGTTCCCGGGAGTACTGGATCTCACCGTCGATCACGACCAGCTCGACGCGGGAGCGCGGATCGAGCGGATCGCCGGTCGAGATGACCACGTCGGCGTCTTTTCCAACCTCGAGGCTGCCGACGCGGTCGCCGACCAGGATCGAACGCGCCGGATTGGACGTCACGGCGCGCAGCATCTCGTAGGGGTCGGCTCCGAGGCGCGCGGACATCGAGCCTTGCAAGAAGAGCTCCTCCTGCGGCATCACGGGCGCATCGGTGTTCAAGGAGAACAGCGGGACGCCGGCCCTCATGTAAGCCTCGGCCCCACCCTGCACTTTCTCTTCGCGCACCATCGAGTTGAAGTTGTGCGTGCGCGGCCCGTGGTTGACGGGCACGCCCATCTTGGCCGCGTACGGACCGGCGAGGTGCCCGTCCCAGCTGCCGTGGGACACGACGCATTCGGTGTCGTAGCGCCCCTTCCACATCCGCACGGTGCCGGCGACTCCCTCCGCACTGGCGCAGTGGATCAGGACCGGCAGCTCGCCCTTGTGGACGCGATGAAAGTCCTTCTGCAGCGGATCCTCGAGACCGAGTCCGACCTCCGCCCGCGCGCGATCGTTGGCCTTCTCCGTCAGCCACGACAATCCGGCCCACGAGCGGCCCAGGTCGCCGCCGGAGCGCTGCGGGTTGAAGTTGAAGGCCGACTTCATGCCGCCGGGATCGCGCAGGACGATCTCATCGTAGGTCGCGTCGGTCTTGGTCTTGTAGAGGAGGCCGAAGCCGCTGATGCTCGTGCCGCTGCCCGGGATCCCGAAGAGCGTCGTGACTCCGGCCGAGCAAGCGACGCGCACCTCGCGGTTCGAGGGTCGCACCGAGGGCCGCACGCGCAGGTCCGTGTTGATCGGGTACACCATGTCGTTGATGTCCGCCCACGAGCCCGTCTGGACGTGCGAATGCAGGTCGACCATCCCCGGCGTGGCCCAGGCCCGGTCGAAAGCGTGCAGCGGGAACTCGGCGGGCAGCTCGATCGGCTCGCCGACATAGTCGATCTTGCCGTTGCGGACGACGATCAAACCGGGATCGAAGATCCGATCGGAGCCGTCCATCGTGATCAGCTTGCGGACCCGGATGCCGAGCCCCGTCTCGCCTGCCTGCAACGAAGCGACGTACGGAGCCGCGCTGGCATGGCTCGCACCGGACGAGGGCTCCAGCGCACTCGAACGCACGGCCTCGACGGAAGCACAGCCCGCAAACAGGCCGGCCATGACTCCCCAAGCGGCGACCCGCGTCGCCAAGGCGCCAATCCTGAGGTCCGGTTGCGGGTCGCGCGACTTCATCGGCTCAGTAGATCCTTCCTTCGACGTCGGGCTCGTACGAGCGCTCGCCGTCGATGAACGACAACTCGACATGCGACCGCGGATCCGCGGGATGTCCCGAGATGACGATCATGTCGGCGTCGGCACCCGGCGTGAGACTGCCGATGCGATCCGCGACACCGGCGGTCATCGCTGGCACGACGGTCAGTCCGCGCACGGCCTGCAAGCGGTCGTCGCGGAAGCCGTAGCGCACGCCCATCGCGGCCTGCAACGGCAGACCTTCCTGGGGCAAGACCGGCGAGTCGGTGTTGAAGCCGATCTGTTCGAGCCCCATCTCCTGGTAGCCCGCCGCGACGCCGCGGAAGCCCTCGTGCCCGTTGCGCGCCCACTCGATCATCCCGCGCGTCGCGGGGTCGACGGACCGCGGCCCGACGATCGCGGGGACGCCATACTCCTGAGCCAAGCCGCCCGCGAGCCAGCCGCCGATCGTCGAGTGGTCGAGGAACACGTTCAAGCCCAGCTCGATCTTGATCATCGTGATCGTCATCAGAACGACCTGGTAGACCTGCGTGTGCGTGGAGATCGGAACTTCCCCGGTCGCGATGCGCCGGAAGAGCTGCCACTGCGGGTCGAACCGGGGCTCGGGCCCGCGACCGGCCTCGAAGTCGTCCCACCGCTTCGCGTAGGCGAGCCCGCGTCGGAACGTGTTGCGCGTGTTCCAGTTCTCGAAGCTCATCCCGACGCCGATCGTCCACGACTCGGGGTTGCCCCACTGCGCGAGCTTCAGCGATCCAGCCTCCCGAACGAGGGCCTCTTCGTACCGCTTCGGCCCGGTCTTGAAGAGCACGCCGGCGCCGCCGATGTTCGCGCCCGAGCCGGGGATGAAGAGCACCGTCGTGACACCGGCCGCGAGACCGCGCAGGAGTCGGTCGTTGCGGTTGATGACCGCCGAGTTCGCGCGCAGTCCGGGATTGGCGAGATAGACCAGGTCGTTGATGTCGTAGGTGCCGCCCTCGTGGCAGTGCAGCTCGACGATGCCGGGCATGACCCAGTTCGAGCCCACGTCGAGCACTTCGTAGCCCTCGGGCGGCCCACCGTCGTGCACCGACGTCACCGCCTCGATCTTGCCGTCCTTGACGGTGATCCAAGCGTGGTCCTGCACCTGGCGTGCGTCGGCGTCCGGCGCGCAGATCAGGGCCTTCGAAGTGCGAAGCGCGAGCCCTGGTCCGCCCGCGGCGCCCGGGGCCTGCGCGGACGCCGCCGGCGCCAAGCAGGCCAAGACCAGCTGGAGGAAACGCGTCGGTCTCACCATTGTCTTCCGTCACGTTCGGCGTCGTAGACGACTCGGCCTTCGATGTAGACCCGTTCCATCGACGTGCGCGGATCGGCGGGGTGTCCGGTCGTCACGAGAATGTCGGCCTGCTTGCCGACCTCGAGCGAGCCGACGAGGTGGTCGATGCCCGCGGCCCGCGCCGGGACGATCGTGAGACCGCGAACGGACTCGAGCCCGACCTCGTTCATGCCGTAGCGCACGGCCATGGCCGCGTTCACGTGCAGTTGTTCTTGCGCGATGACCGGCGAATCGGTGTTGAAGCCGATCTCGGTCATGCCGCGCTCCTGATAGCCGGCGGCGAGGCCGCGAAAGCCCTCGTGCCCGTTGCGCGCCCATTCGATCATTCCGCGCGTGGCGGGATCGACCGAGCGCGGACCGACGATGGCGGGAACGCCCATGTCGCGCGCCATCTCGGCGGCCAGCCAGCCGCCGATCGACGAATGGTCGAGATACACGTCGAGCTCGAACTCCCCGCGGATCATCGTCAGGGTCATCAGGACGACCTGATACATCTGCGTGTGTGTCGAGACCTGCGTGCGCTTGGCGAGCAGGTCGCGAAAGATGTCGAACTGGATGTTTCGCTCGGGCTCCGCTCCGCCGCTCTCCTCGAACTCGCGCCAGCGCTTGGCGTAGGCCAGGCCCCGCCGGATCGTGTTGCGCGTGTTCCAGTGCTCGAACGTCATTCCAACGCCGATCGTCCACGACTCGGGGTTGCCCCACTGCGCGAGCTTCATCGAACCCGGGTCGCGGATCAGATTCTCCTCGAACCGGTGGAAGCCCGTCTTGAGCAGCACGCCCGCACCGCCGATGTTCGAGCCCGAGCCCGGGATGTAGAGCACGCTCGTGACGCCCCCCGCCACGGCCCGTCGCATCGAGAAGACGCCCGGCTTGGCCGCGACCGAGGCTCGCAGGCCGGGATTCGTGAGGTAGACGACGTCGTTCAGATCGTTGATCTGCGAGTAGAGCGAGTAGCCCGCCTCGTGGCAGTGCAGGTCGATGAAACCGGGCGCGAGCCAGCGCTCTCCCAGATCGATCACTTCGTAGCCGGCCGGAACGGTGAAGCCGCGCGCGCGCTCGATCGCCTCGATCTTGCCGTCCCGGATCAAGACGACGCCCTGATCGACGACCTGCGGCCCCTCCTGGGCGCACGTCAGGATCTTGGCGGCGCGCAGGGCGAGCGGCCCCGGGGTCGAAGCCGACTGCGGAAGGCTCGCCGACGCGCCGAGGGCGGTCAGACAGGTCGCGGTCACGACCGCCAGGCCGGTCCGCATCGAGGCCATGCAGCCCATCAGAGTCCGGGCACCTCGCGCCCGTTGACCCACGTGCGCAGGACCCGCGTCCCGGGCTCGAGCGGCGGACCGTCCAGGAGGAGCACGTCCGCGTCGAGGCCGGTCTCGAGCGCACCGACGCGCTCACCGATCGACATCATGCGCGCGGCGTCGACCGTCAGCGCACGGAGCGCACCGGCCGGGCTCATTCCGTTCGCCACGGCGTAGGCGGCGAAGGTGAAGAGCTGCGCTGCGCCCTCCTCGACCCCCGAGTAGAAGGCGACGGGAATACCGGCGTTCTGCACATCGGCCCAGGGCGTGCGGTAGTCGCTGCCGCGCTCGGCTTCGTAGACGACCGTGCGATGCGACAAGAGCACGCCCGCGACGCGACCGCGTAGCTCTTCGGCGACCTTGTAGGCATCCTCGGCCTCGAAGAGCACCGGGCGGATCCCGAAGTGCGCGAAGGCGTTCACGCAGTCGAGGATCTCGTCGCGGCGATGGACCTCCACCACGATCGTCTTGCGACCGCGCATGGCGGCGACGACCGGTTCGAGCTTGGCGTCGAACTTCGGCTCCTTGGGCTTGCCCTTGGGCTCCTTCTCGCGCGGCTCGGGCTTGCGGTTCGGGCGCCGGACGACCTGGAACTCGGTGGCGGTGCGCTTCGCCTCGACCTCGACGGTGGCACCACCGACTGCGAGTTTGCCGGCGAAGCCCTTCTCACCCAGCGCGCCGGAGAGCTTGACCCACCCGGACGAGCCGAGCCCGGAGAGCTCGAGCGCGTTCTCCTCGCGGTTCCAGTAGCCCTCGAGCTCGACCAGCGTCTCGGACACCGCGTTGCAGCGCAGGTTGCCCCAGACCTCGCCGCTGCCCTGGGCGGCCTCGAAGAGCATGCGCAGCTTCAAGGCCTGCGGGCCCGCGTGCGGAGCGCGCGTGATCTCGGCCTCCCACACGCCGGTCACCGGATCGGGCGGCAGCTCGTAGTCGCCCTTCTTCTTCTTTTTCTTCTTCTTGTCCTCGTCGTCGTCCGCTTCGTCGGAGCCCGCCTCTTTCTCGTCGTCGCCCTTCTTGGCGTCCTCGTCGGACGCCTCGTCGTCCTTCTCGGGCGACGGCTTCCACTGGGCCAGCTCCGCGCGATATTGCTCCCACTCCTTGGCGTACTCCGCTGCCTTGCCCAGCACGGCCTTGACCGCCTGTCCCGACTGCAAGCGGTTGCGCTCGGTCCAGCGCATGCGCAGGGCACAGAGCTCGTCGACCATGAGGTCGTCGAAGGCTTCCGCGGCCGGCTTGTAGGCCGCGAGCGGCGCGCCGTCGCGCCCCTCGCCGCGCGGACTCAGGACGACGGTCGTGACGCCGGCCGCGGCCACGCGTCGGTCCGTCCGGTCGCCCGGGGAGAGGATCGTGCTCAGCTCGAAGTCCGCACTTGGCACCTTGCGCGTGCCCTCGAGCCCGAGGTGGCCGAGCGCATCGACGATGCCCGGCATGGCGGCGGGACCGGAGACGACGTGCGCGCCGCGCGGGCGTGAGACGCGCTCGCCGACGTCGGCGATCCGACCGTTCAACATCAGGAGCTCGCCGGGGCGCAGGACCTCGCCGTTGCCGAGGTAGAGCTCGTCGACGTGCAGCACGACCGCCTTGGTCTCGGTCGCCTTCCAGGCCAGCGCGCCGTCGATCCAGGTCGCGAGCACGCTCGTGCGCCCGGAGAGGGGAGCGCCGTTCAGAACCGCGAAGTCCGCGTCCTTGCCGGGCGCCAAGCTGCCCACGCGCGCTCCCGCGCCGAGGATCTCGGCCGGCGCCAGCGTGATCGCACGCAGGGCCGTGCCGGCGTCGAGCCCGTCCGCCGAGGCCTGCGCGGCCGCGAACAACAGGTCCCGTGGCGAGGTCGAGGCGATCGCAAAGCGCACGCCCGCGGCGGCGAGCGCGGTCGGCGCGTCGTAGCTCGGCCAGGCGGCGTCTTCGTCCTTACCGTGGTCGCTCAGGTCACGATTGGGCTCGAACGGCAAGCGCCAGACGACGCTGGCCCCGGCCGCGGCGAGCTCACCGGCGAGGTCCTTGGCCGCGTCCGCCTTGTCGATGACGAGCGGGAGGTCGGCTTCACGCGCGAAGGCCAGCGCCGCGCGAATCTCGGGCTCGGTGCGCGCGCCCACGCGCCACGGCGTGCCCGCGGCGAGCATGCGATCGAGCTCCTGTGCGAGGTAGGGGCCGTAGAACGAATCGCGCTTCTCCGCGCGCGCGTCCGACAGGATCTCCTGCAGGGCGACGATCGCCCCCATCGTCGTGCGCGGCAGTTGCGGCTCGAGCACGCCGATGCCGACGTCGACCGTGGCGGGAATCGGCGGCTTCCAGAAGCCCGGCGCATTGCGCGCGCCCGCGTCGATCGCGAGGTGCAGCGCCGCGGTCGAGGTCAGCGTACGCTTTTCGAAGTCGTCGCCCGCGAGCTTGACCAGCCCGCCTTGACCGGCGATCAGCCGCACGTCGCTCGGCGTGACGTACACCGACGTGACTCCGCCGGAGAGCGCCGCACCGAAGCGGCCGTAGAAATCGAACGAGTCGACGCCCCGCACACCCGGCTCGGCCGTGCGGGACGACGACGGTCCCGAACCGTACAAGCTGAAGGCGGCGACGAGCCCCGGAACGATGACCGCATCCGGCCCGTAGTCGATGATTTGGGTCCCGACGGGCACGCGAACATCGGCTCCGACCGCGACGATCTTGCCGTCGCGCACGAGCAGCGTCGCATCGTGGGCGACGCGTCCCTCCTCGACGAGGTGAATGGTGCCGGCGCGCACAGCGACCGTGTCGGCCGCGCGCGGTGGCGAGGCGAGAGCGAGTCCGAGCGCCGCCGTGGCGCCGACCGCTCCGTGGAGGAGGAAATGCGGGGCTCGCATGGCTCAGTCGTCCTCCCCTTCTCCGCCCTTGTCGTCCGAGCCGTCGTCGTGTTCGTGCTCGCCTTCCTTGGAGCCGTGGCGCTCGGAGGCGGTGCCCGGGGGCTGCGTCCCCTCGAGCAGGTGGCGGTTGCGCACGTCCTTGGAGCGGTCGTAGACCTCCTTGCCCTCGATGACGAGGTGCTCGACCCACGAGGTCACCTCCAGCGGATCGCCGGAGAACAGCGCCACGTTGCCGTGGCGTCCGACCGCGAGCGAGCCGACATCGTTGCCCATCCCGAGGATCTCGGCGGGCACGGTCGTCACCGCGGCCAGGGCGACGTCGCGGTCGAGGCCCTGCCCGATCGCGAGCGCGGCCTGATACCACAGCGAGTTCGTGCTCGCGTTGCGCGACGAGAGCGCAAAGCGGATGCCCTTGTCGTGCAACACGCCGGGAACGAAGGTCTCCTTCTCCTTCCCGGTGATCGGATCGCGCTCGATGTGCATCATGTCGTCGTCGAGGATGACGGGCACACCCGCCTCGGCGATGACGTCCGCCGCCTTCCAGCACGAGGCGTCGATCACGAGCGTCGTGTTCACCAGGAAGCCGTTCGAACGCGCCACCTCGAGCGCGCGCGGAACGTCCATGGGTTCACCGCAGTAGAAGAACACCTGGTGACGCCCCTCGACGAGGTTCAACAGGGGCTCCATCTTCTCGTCGATCGCACCGCGCGGGATCAGTTCGAGGCCCTCGACTTTCCACGTGGTCCCCGCCATCTCGCGGCCCTTGGCCTTCTCGTCCTCGAGCTCGCGTCCCTGGGCCAGCGCCTCGCGCGCAGCGAAGCCCTTCTCGTCCCGTTCGTCCTGAACCAGGTCCTCGAGGTAGCGGCGCAGGTCGCCGAAGGCCTCCCGCAGCGCGTAGACCTGCGTCGCACGGGACTTGCCGTTGTCGGGCGCGGTCGACATCTTCAGGCCGAAGTTCGGGCGCACGGCCATCTCTTCGATCGTCATGCCGACCGGGCGCACGACCATGCCGCGCCCGCCGATGACGCAGGAGTTGCCCTGCTGGATGTTCACCGTGGTGATGCCCCAGCGCCGGCAGTCCTCGAAGAAGTAGGCGACCGGATCGACCGAGTCGCGAATGTCGAGGAACGGCGCCACGTCGATGTTCTCGTTCGGCCGGTCCATGCCGCGCGAGGTATGCGCTTCGACGAAGCCCGGAAAGGCGACGAGGTCCGGACCACCGAGCACCGGCGCGTCCCAGGGCTTCTCGACCTCGTCGGCGCGCCCGATCGCGGTGATGCGACCGTCCTCGATGACGATGACACCGTCGAGAATGTCGGGGCCGGCCTGCGTCATGATGCGACCGGCTTCGATCACGAGCTTCTCGGTCTGGGTCGCGCCGAGAGTCGTGGCGGCGAGCGCGAGAGCGAGGGCGGCGGGCACCGAGCGGCGTGTGAGGGACTTCTGGAAGGCCGTCATGGTCGTGGGCGGGGTCGGGGTCGCGTGGAAGTAGGAGCGGAAGGCGGGGAAGATCATTGGTCGGAGGGGCGCGGATCGACGATGAGGAGGCCGTTCAAGAGCACGCCGACGATCTTCGACGTGAGCGCGAACGGCTCGCCGCTCCACAGAACGAGGTCAGCGTCCTTGCCGGTCTCGATCGACCCGATGCGGTCGTCGACACCGACCATGCGCGCGGGCTGGATCGTGACGGCGGCGAGCGCCGCCTCGAAGGGCAGGCCGCCGCGCATCGCCCAGGCCGGCTGTCGCGCCAGCCGGTCGCCGATGTCGGCCGAACCGTGGCCCGAGAGCGCGATCGGAACGCCGGCCTCGTGCAACAGGGCCGCCGTGTTCCAGGCGAAGAAGGCCCCGTCGTCGCCGGTGCGTCCGGCGAACGCGTGCGGCGGCAGGACGACGCCCATCCCCGAACGCACGAGGAGGTCGGGCTCCCGCCAGGCCTCCGCGGCCGCGTCGACGAACATGTTCGGGATCCCGAACTCCTCCTTGAGGTAGACGGCGGTGCGCACGTCCTGCGTGGCCCAGGCCTGGACCGCGACGGGCAGGTCGCCGCGCAGGGTGCGCTGGAGGATCGCGTTGCGCTCGGCCGCGCGTTCGTCGACCTCAGCACCGCTCTTGGCGACCGCGAGCGCGTCGTAGTAGGTCTTGCGAAAGACCCACTCGACGCCCATGCGCGTCGTCGGACGACGGGCGTAGAACGTGACGGGCGGCAGTCCGCGCGGCGGGAAGTTGCCTTGGCTGGGCTGCCCGCCCATCGAGCCACGCAGAACCGCTTGGTCCTTCACCAGCCGGCCTTCGAGCGAGGTCGGGCCACCGGTCTTGAGGACGACTCCGAAGCCGCCGAGCACGGCGTTGTCGAAGGGCGTCGCGAGGACGGCGGTGACGCCGCTCTCCAGCTCGCGCTGCCAGCGATACGAATACAGGTCGAGAGCGTCGGCCACCGAGAGCTCGATCGGCGTCTCGGTCGACTGCTCGACCGAGTAGTCGCGCGTCCCGATGCGCACCGAGAGGTCGATCAGTCCGGGGGTGACCGCCGCGACCTCGAGCACCTCGCCGCCGCTGCCGCGGCCCGAGCCGACGGACACGATCTTGCCGTCGACGACGCCGACGTGACCGCCTGCGATCGGGGCCCCCGCCGCTGTGTAGACCGTCTCGGCCCGGATGATCCAGTCATCGTCCTGGGTCTGCGCGCCGGCCAGGTCGGCGAAGGCACAGATCAGGAACAGGGTCTGCCAGTTGCTCATCGGTCGTCATCCTCTTGCGTCGCGCTGGCTTGCGCCCGGTAGACCTCGGATCCATCCACGAAAACGGCTTCGACGCGACTGCGGAGGTCGAGCGGGTCACCGCTCCAAAGAACGAAGTCGGCGTCTCTGCCGCGCTCGAGCGCGCCGACGCGATCGGCCACGCCCGCGAGGCGTGCGGCGTCCGACGTCAGCGCTTTCCAGAGCACGGCGCGATCGGCGCCGGCGGAAAGGGCCAGCGCCGCCGACAGCCGCAATCCGCGCGGATCGCGGCCCGGTGCGTCGAGCGCGAAGGCCAGCGGCACGCCCGCATCCGCCAAGGCGCCGACCGACGCGAGCGAAGCCCGCGTTTGGCCGAGCTGGAAGGGGCCGAGCACGACCCCGAGTCCGGCGGCCTGGATCTCCTGCGCCAACTCGCCCGCGAGCGGCGCGCCACGCAGGGCGCCCTTCAGCGAGAGCTCACGCGCCAGCCCCAGCGCGCGTGCGACTTCGTTGCGGTCCCAGGCGTCGAACAGGACCGGCAACGAGCCGTCGCGAACGCGCCCGAAGGCACCCTCGCCGGCCCGAACGCGCTCGCGCAGTTCGCGCGCGGCGCCGGCATAGCTGGTGGGAGCGCGCGTTCCGCGCCCGCTCGTATCGGTCGTCTCCGGGCCACCCTCTTCGGAGCTCACGAGATCGGTCGCTCGACCGGCATCCGCGAAGCTGAAGAAGCCGCCGCTGATCGTGCCGAGCGAATCCTTCGCGAAGGACAACGCGAGGTGTGCGCCGTCCCTCAGCACGGTGCCTCCGGAGGTCTTGACGACGGCCGTCAACCCGCCGGCGACGTTGCGATTCGAGGGCGTGAGCACCACGGTCGTGATGCCCTGCTCGGCCGCGTCGCGGAAGTCGGAGTGGTCGGGGTCGAACGCATGCGCCGCGTGCGCTTCCGGAAGCAGCGAGCGCGTGACGTCGAACAGCTCACCGTCCGCACCGCAACTCGCGTTCAGTGCGACGAGCCCTGCCGTCAACACGCCGTCGTGCTCGATCGTCGGAAGCGACGTGTCCAGCTCGACGCCCCGTCCGACGCGCGTGATCTTGCCGTCCTCGATGACGAGGGCGGCGTTCTCGATGCGGCTTCCGTCGGCCAGGAGCATCGCCTTGGCGCGCACCTGGAGAAGGCTCGCGTTCCGCGTCGGAGCGCTCGACGTGACCTCGTCCTGGACGTTCGGCGCCGGGGCGTGGACGACCGCCGGCGACAGCGCCGAGAGCCCGAGGGTGCAGGAAGCCGAAGCGAGAGGGATCAGGATGGCTCGTGCGTTCATGGGCGGGCCTACGGGTTGTCGATGACCACGCGCCCGCCCGAAAGGACGAAACGGATGCGCGATGTTGCGGCGAGCGGGTCTCCATCGAAGACGAGCAAGTCGGCGTCCTTGCCACGCTCGACCGTCCCCAAGCGGGCCTTCAGGTCGAACACCTCGGCGGGCGTCTGCGTGATCGCGCGCAGGGCGGCGTCGGGATCCAACCCGTGCCCCACCGCCAAGGCCGCGAGCAGCCGGAGATCGCGGGCGGCGTCCGTGCCACCGCTTCCGATCACGACGTCGACACCCGCTCGAGCCAGCTCGGCCGCGAGCCCCAGGTCGTGCTCTTCGTACTCGCTCGCGCGGCCGTCGCCCAGCGGGACGGGCCAGCAGATGACGGGGACGTGCCGGTCCGCCAGCTCCTGCGCGAAATGCTGCGCCTGACTGCCGCCCGCGATGACGAGCCGCAAGCGGTCGAACTTCGCGGTGGCTGCAAGGAGTCGCTTCAGTTCTTGGAAGCCGTGCGCCTCGACGACGAGGGGCAGCTCGCCGTTGACCACGCGCGCGAGCACGGCGGAGTCCGCGTCGTACTTCGGCTTGCGCGGCTTCTTGTCTTCCTTGTAACGCTTCTCCTTGAACTCCTTGCCCTTCTCCTCGGCCTCCTCCAGGTCCTTGTCGCGGGCCTTCTTGGCCTTCTTGAAGTCCTTCTCGAGCTCCTTCGCTTCCTCGGCGATCTTGGTCGTCCACTCGGCCAGCTCGTCGTCGTACTCGAGCAGGGACTCGTAGTAGCTCAACGCCTTGTCGAGCTGCCCCGCGAGCTTGTCGACTTCGGACACGCGATCGAAGACGTCGCCGGCGCGTCCGAAGCGCGAGACGCCGACGGTCGCCGCCACGCACGCGTCATCCAGCAGCACCGCGTCTTCGAGGCGTTGCACGACGAGCTCGGGATCCGTACGCACGACGGTGCCGATTCCACCGATGGAGGCCTTCATCCCCGCCTGCAGACGCGAAACGGTGACGCCCCCACGCAAGGCTTCGTTACGCAACGCTTCGTCGCTCCAGGCGTCGATCGCGTCGAGCGTGCGTACCGTGGGACCGGTCCCGAGATCGCGCACGCTGCCCGGGTCGAGACCCAGCTGGCTCCAGGCGTCGAAGAAGCCCGCGCACACGACGTCGCCCTCGATCACACGCGCACCGGCGGGCGCCGCGAGCCCGGCCCCGACGGCCAGGATCTTGCCGCGCTGGATCAGGATCGAGACGTCTTCGAGGACCTCGCCGGGGCGGACGATCACGCGCTCGGCGCGGATCAGGACGCCGGGGTCCTCGTCCTGGGGGAACAGGGGCGTCAGTGCGCCGAGCCAGGGGATGAGCCAGCTCCAGGTCATGGGCGTCCTCGTGGCGTGGCACCTCCCTATGGATGAGGGAGGTGGCGGGGTCGGAGGGAGGTCGGAGGGTCGGTGCGCAGCGGGGCGCCGCTGGCGCGGGGGTGGGCGGAAGGATAGCCGAGGGCGGGTCCCGACGACCAGAACCGCGCCACCGAGCCGTCCGGGCCCCGGGTACAGGATGGGCGAAAGAATTGTGCGCTCTCGCCCCACCCGTGTTGTGTGGAAAGGGCGGAGCGCCAAGAATTCGAACAATCGGCGTTCGTGGATCCGGGGCCTTTTGGCTCCGCCCCCCCACATGTCGGCCCCTTCTCCGCGCGACCTCGTCGTCCATCAGCTGCTGCTCGATCCGTCCTTTTGGCGGCCTCGGCTCGAGGCGATGGAAGCGGTTCCGCGGCACCTGGCGCTCCTGCCGCGGCCCGACCTCTCGCGCCCGGGGATCGAGGTGCTGGAGCTGCGCTTGCGCTCCTGGGACAACCAGCCCTTGCGCGCCCTCCTGGGCCGCCCGGCCTTCCGCCAGGAGGGCGACTGCGTGCGCATGCGCCCCAGCTCCAGCGAAGCGGAAGAGCCGGACTACTTGGCCATCGAGGAGGGTCAAACGGACCTTGTCTTCCATTCTGACCCGGATCGCAGGCTCGAGGACCGCGTTCTCGACGTCGTGCGCCTAGCCCGGGCCGCCTGCTCCCTCGAAGGGGTCGATGGTGAGCACTTGCGCTTCCCTTGTCGCCTGGACCCCGACGCTCCCGACGCGCTCGTGATCGCCGACCTGCTGCGGCAGCGCGGTTGGATCTGAAGCCGGCTGCGGACGGCCCCGCGCCCAGGGTCGTCGTCTTCGGGGGCAGCGGCTTCTTCGGAAGCCGGCTCGCTCGGGAGCTCTTGGACACGACGAGCGCCCGGCTCGTGCTCGCGAGCCGCCGACCCCACCTGCCCCCGAGCCTGGCCGACGGCGCCGCCCGCATCGAGCTCTGCCCGGCGGACCTCGGCCTACCCGCCACGCTCGCGCGCGCCGTCCAGGGCGCTTCCGCCGTCGTGCACGCCGCCGGGCCCTTCCGGGGCGCCGCGAGCCTGGCTCACGCCTGCATCACGGCCGCCGTGCCCTACCTCGACCTCGCCGAGGAACCCGGCTACCACGCCCGCGTGCGCGCCCTGGCCCCCGCGGCGCGCGAGCGCGGCATCCTCCTGGCCCCGGGCCTGTCCTCCGTCCCGGCCCTGTCCGCCCTGCTCGCCGCGCGGCTCCGTCTCCCGGGCCAGCCGGTGGACGCCATCGAGACCTCGATCGCTCCGGGTTCGCGCGGCTCGCGCGGCAACGCGACGTTTCGGTCCCTGCTCGACCAGGCCGGTCGGACCTTCCTCTTGCCCGGGCCGGACGGCCCGCGCACGGTGCATGGCTTCAGCGCCGGTCGCTGGATCGAGCATCCGCCCCCGGTCGGTCGTCGTCTCTCCTACCTGGCGCTACCGACGCCCGAGCTCGACCTGTTCGGGGAGCTGTTCGGGGCCGGGAGCCTCTCCTTCCGCGCCGGCAGCGAGTTCCCCGCCGCGAACCGGCTCCTGGCCGGCCTGGCCGCTCTGCGTCGGCGCACGGGCTTCCCGCCGCTCTCCGCCCTCACCCCCGTGTTGCGTGCGGCCACCGGCCTCGCCGGGCGCTTCGGCGTCGAGTGCGGCGCCTTGACCGTCGAACTCCGCGCGGGCGCGTCCACGCGCCGGGCGTCGGTCGTCGGCGTGCGCGATGCGGCCCGCATCGCGACGGTGCTGGCCGCGATCGCCGTCCAACGCCTGCTCGTCGGTCGACTGACGCATGCCGGCCTGCCCCCCTGGACCACGTGGCTCGGCTTCGACGAGCTCTGCACCGAACTCGCGTCGCGCGACCTCGCGGTCTGGCTCGACGAGGGCAGCGGCTGGCGTCGGGTCTGAAACGACCGACGCCGCTGCCCGAACGGGACAACGGCGTCGATTGCGGGCGTCGGATGACCTCTTGACGGGCCTTCAGGGATTGGAGGACGCCTGCACGAACACGTTGGGCTGGATCGTGTCGATCGAGGTGTTGCGCAGGATGACTTCGGCCAAGGTCTGGCGCTCGACGAAGTCGATCAGGACGGGCGGCAGCCAGCGCTGGTACCAGAAACGGTCGCCGTCACGCAGGCGCTCGAACTGATCGCTCAAGGCCTTGCGGAAGAGCGAGCCGACCATGGCGGGTCCACTCTTGTCCTCGGCCAAACCACCGATCCAGGGGTCGATGTCGCGCACGCGGTCGTACGTGTTGCGCAGGCGGTTCTGGAGATCGACGTCGCTCGTGATCTCCTCGAAGCGGTGCTTCGAATAGAGGCCGTAAGCCTGCCGCGCCTCGTTGTAGCTCATCAGGCCGTGATCCCGGCCGCGTTGGACGTTGAGCGAGGCGAGGTCGAAGCCGCCCGAGCCCGGGGGCCCGAACAGGAAGTTGCGCACGTCGTCGACGATCAGGGTGTCCAGGGCCTGCGGGCGCTGGGTCGCCAAACCGCGCAGGAGCGGCTCGATGCCGCCGTTGTCGGTGATCTGGCCAGGCGAGAAGAAGGCGTTGCGCAGGGGCAGATCGCCGATCGAAGCGCCGTTCTCGTCCAAGCGCATGAGCTGCGGCGACAGCATCGTGTGACCGAAGCGGTAGGCGCAGGTCGAGAAGAAGTTGGCGATGCTGGCGTTGACCCGCGGCTGGTAGCCGATGTACGGCGTCATCGTGCTCGGACCGAGCAAGAGCGGCAGGAACTCCTTGTACGTGATCGCCTGCAGCTCGGCGCCGACGATCAAGCGCGCGAGCTCGTAGTAGAGGTCACCGGAAAGACCCGGCGCGCGCACGTGCAGGTAGTCGACCAGCGTGTTGTGCTCGCGCATGAACAGCGTGTGCATCGCCGTCAAGCCGACCTGCTCGTTGCAGCGCAGGTCACCGGCGAGGAAGAGCGACGGATCCGGTCCGCCGTCGTTCGGAAGGCCGTTGAGATTGAACGGAAGCAGGTCACCCGAGGCGTGGGCGGTCGTCTTCAGTCTGCCTGTCCCGTCGAGCGTGCGCAGTGCGAGCGCCCGCGCCGGGTCCGAGCCGTAGACGTTCGACGCGTCGATCCATCCCGTGATCTGGTTGCGCTGCTGACGAATGTTGCCGGCGTCCATCTCGAAGAGCGAACGGTTGAGCGGGATCGTCATCGTCCCCGTTCCGAACGGATCGAAGAAGGGGTCGCCGAGCGGGACGGGAATCGGCATCGGTTCGGCCGGATCCGCCGCCATCGTCAGGTCCAGGTCGTGGTCCAGGAACTGCCCCCACTGCCAGAAGAAGTCGGTGACGGCCTCGGGCGCGGGCACCGATCCTGACTGGGCGCAGATCGCGTTGCTGATCGCGCGAGCACCGGGCCGGTCCGTGCCGGCGGGCGTCGAAGAACCGTCGCCGTAGTCCTCGGGCATGAGGCGCTTGAGCATCGTGTCCGCCGCCCCCATCGCGAGGTGGGAGAGGTTGTTGTTCGTCCCGTCGATGGTGCGGAACTCGAGCCCCTGAGCAGCGATCGAGGAGGAGAGGCCGGCAGCCGCGAGGAGGGCGACCGGGCGGAAGAGAGGTGTGTGTCGAATCATGGGCCCGGCCCTCACATGGCTCGGACGGTGCTGGAACGAGGAGAGTCCCTGCCCTGGTGCCTTCCGCGCAGCCGTTTCCGTGCGAAAAGCCCCCTGGAGCGGGTTGTACCGAATCTTACCCTGTCCGGTCGCCGTCGGGCGCGCGCCTCGGATCCGGCGCGCTCTCGACGAGGCTTCGGAGCAGCTCGGCGAGCTGGCGGCTGGCGCTGCGCCCCGCTGCGAGCACGTCCTCGTGGTCGAGGGGACCGGTCCCGATCCCCGCGGCCGGATTGGTGAGGCACGAGAGGCCGAGCACCGCCAGCCCGGCGGCGGCCCCCGCCTGAGCCTCCTGGACCGTGCTCATCCCCACCGCGTCCGCACCGAGTCGCCCCAGGGCCCGGATCTCGGCCGGCGTCTCGTAGGACGGCCCGCCGAGGCCGGCGTAGACGCCGCGCACGAGCGGGATCCCGAGCCGCTCCGCCGTACGGTCCAGGGCCGCTCCCAGCTCCGGGTCGTACACGCGCCCCCGGACAGCACCCACGCGCGGAAGCGCGCCGACACCCTGGAGGTTCAGGTGGTCCTCGATCCGCATCAGAGTCCCCGGCGCATGGTCGCCCAGCGCGCCGGCTGCATTCGTGAGCACCAGTCGACCGATTCCGAGCGCCGCCATGGCCCGCACGACGCGCGTGACCTCCAACGGGTGCCGGCCCTCGTACAGATGCACGCGCCCCTGTTGGACGAGCACCCTTCTCCCTGCCACCGATCCCAGGAGGAGCCGTCCGGCGTGACCGGGAACCGTGCTGACGGGACACCCGGGGAGTTCGTCCTGGGGCAACACGAGCGAGTCTGTGGCGTCGACGAAGGCCGCGATGCCCGAGCCCAGCACCAAGCCCCACTCCGCCGCGTCGGCGCCATGGGCACGCAGCGCCGCCGTCAGGCGCGCGAGCTCGTCGGCGTCGTGCTCGAGAACAGCGCTCACAGAAACACCCCCGCGATGGTCGCCGTCAGCCACGAGGCGAAGGCGCCGCCCAGCATGGCGCGCGGCGCCAAGCGGGCGAGGTCCGCCCGGCGCTCGGGCGCGAGCGGTCCGATGCCGCCGAGCTGGATGCCGATGCTCGCGAAGTTCGCGAAGCCGCAGAGCGCGTAGGCCGCCATCGCGGCGCTGCGGCGGTGTTCGAAGACCGGGCCGTCCGTTTCCACCGTTCCCGCGAAGGCCGCGAGCTCCTGGAAGCCGACCAGCTCGTTGACCGCGATCTTCGTGCCGAGCAAGGACCCGAAGAGCTGGCTGTCGTGCCAGCCTTCGACGCCCATCAACCAGGCTACGGGCGCGAACACGAAGCCGAAGAGGCGCGACAGCGACAGCTCGCCCTCGACGCCGAGGAGCTGCCCGAGCCATCCGATCGGGACGTCGACGAGGTTCACCAGGAACAGGAAGGCGATCAGCATCGCGACGACGTTGAGCGCGAGCTTCAGCCCTTCCGTCGTGCCGATCGCCGCCGCCTCGATCACGTTGTCCGCGCGGCGACTGAAGTCGAGCCGGGCCTGTGCACCGGTGGCCGACGTCTCCGTCTCCGGCACGAAGATCTTGGCCATCAGCAAGGCCGCCGGCGCGGACATGACCGAGGCCGTCAAGAGATGCGGCCCGAGCTCGGGACCGATGAAGCCCATGTAGACCGCAAGCACGGTCCCCGCGATCGTCGCGAATCCTCCCGTCATCATCGCGTTGAGCTCGGACGTCGTCATCTTCGCGATGTAGGGGCGCACGACGAGCGGCGCCTCGGTCATGCCGACGAAGACGTTGGCTCCCATGGACAGGGACTCGGCGCCCGACACGCCCATCGTCTTCGACAGCAGCCGCGCGATGCCCCAGATCAGGACCTGGAGCACGCCGAGGTGATAGAGCACCGACATCAAGGCGGCGAAGGCGATCAGGAGCGGCAGCCCGACGCCAGCGAAGGCGAAGACGAAGCCGTACTGGGGGCCGAAGGCTTCGGAGAGACGCTCGGGCGACGACAGCGGGCCGAAGACGAGGAACGTACCCGGCACGTTCAGTGCGGCGAGGCCGCGGTAGCCCTCGCCCAGGAACTCGAAGAAGGCGCGCCCCCCGTCGGTGCCCAGGATCACGCCTGCGAACACGAGCTGCAGCACGAGTCCCAAGCCCACGATGCGCCACGGGAAGCGCTTGCGAGCGGTCGAGCAGAGCCAGGCGACCGCGCAAAGGAAGGCGATGCCCAGGAGCGCGCGCAGGATCGTCATGCGCGCGGACTCCGCGCTCCCGCGTCGGGCGCGAGCTCGGCCGCGAACGAGCGTCCCGGGCCCGACGGCGAGAGGCCGAACCAGTCTTCGATGCTCGCGCCGACATCCGCGAAGCTGCTGCGCGTGCCCAGGGAAACGTCGGCGCGCAGCCCCGGGCCGAACACCAGCAGCGGAACGTACTCGCGCGTGTGGTCCGTGGTCGCGACGTGCGTCGGGTCATTGCCGTGATCGGCCGTGATGACGACGACGTCGTCCGGCCGGAGAGCTCCCGCGAAGGCCGCCAGCTCGGCGTCGAAGGCCTCGAGTGCATCGCGATAGCCCTGCGCGTCGCGGCGGTGACCGTAGAGCATGTCGAAGTCGACCAGATTGACGAAGTACAGCCCCGAGTCGCGTGTCTCCGCCAGCTCACGATAGACGCGCATCCCGTCGGCGTTGCCCTCGGTGTGCAGCGACTCCGTCACACCGCACCCCGCGAAGATGTCCTCGATCTTGCCGACACCGACGACGGGCACGCCCGCCGCGGCGAGGCGATCGAGCGACGTCTCGCCGGCCGGCGGCAGCGAATAGTCCCGACGGTCGTAGGTGCGCTCCCAGGCGCCGTCCGTGCCGATGAAGGGCCGCGCGATGACGCGCGCGACACCGAACGGCGTCAGGATCTCTCGCGCGATCTCGCAGACCTCGTAGAGGCGTTCGAGGCCGAAGTGCTCGGCGTGCGCGGCGACCTGGAAGACGCTGTCGGCGGACGTGTAGACGATCGGACGACCGCTGCTCAGATGCTCGCGTCCCAGGCGCGCGATCACCTCCGTCCCCGAAGCCGGCGCGTTGCAGAGCACGCCGTCGAGCCCGGTGCGCGCGAGGAACGGCTCGAGAATCTCCGGCGGAAAGCCGTCGGGATAGGTCGGGAACTCGTGCTCGGAGGTGACACCCATCATCTCCCAGTGCCCGGTCGAGGTGTCCTTGCCGGCCGAGCGCTCGTTGCAGCGTCCGTAGCCGCCGCGCGGCGTCGCCGTCGGCGGAACCGCCGTGACCCCTTCGATGTTGCCGAGCCCGAGCGCGGCGAGCGTCGGAACCCGGATCCCGCCGGCCGCGGCGACGAGGTGGTCGAGCGTGTGCGCCCCCGCGTCGCCGAAGCGTTCGGCATCCGGCAAGGCCCCGACGCCGAGCGAGTCGCAGACGATCAGGAAGACGCGCCGTGTCTTCATTGCGGGATCGGCAGCGCCCCCAGCGGACGGAAGGCAGCGTGGCAGTCCTCGCAGGCCGCCCGCATCACGCGGTAGGACTGCAGCGTGGCGTCACGGTCGCCTCCGCCTGCCGTCGTCAACAGGTCGCCGAGCAGCACGCCGAAGCTCGCTCGCCGGGCCTCGAAGTCCGCGAGCGCCCCGTCGCCCCCCGGCATCGTCGGTCCGTTCGCAAAGCGCGCGAAGCCCGGGTCCCCCATCCACGTCTCGATCTGGCGTCCGTGCTCGGCGAGCTCGGCCACAGCGCGGGAGGGGTCCTTGAGACCGGTGCGCAGCTCGCGGTCGTGGCGATCGATCTCGAGCATGACCATGCGCAGCGAGTAGCGCGGAGCGCGCTCGCCGCAGGACGGGACGAGGAAGGCGAGAGCGGTCAGAAGCAGCAGACCGCGGACGCGGAGACGGCGAAGACGACACACCATGTCCGGGAGTCTAGCTCTAGCAGCCTGATGGAAAAGTGCTTCGGATGCGATGCATGTGACCGGGAGGCCCGGCGGGTGCGCGAGAACGCAGGCGAATCGGTCGATTCGGCCAGGCTTTCGTGTGCCGGCCGGACTTTCCGGACGCGTGCAGCGCGCCGGATGACTTTTTCATCAGGCTGCTAGCCCGCCTCCATCGCAAGAGCGTGTGACCTTTCGGACCAACCGGCAGGCTTGGCCGGCCGCTCGCCGCCTGACAGCAAGGGCCGCGGATCCGACGAGGTCCGTTCTTCCCGCGACGGACGGGCCGGTAGACTCCGCGGCGTGCACGAGCTCCTGGAACCATCCGCGGAGAACACAGAGTCGCTCCGCGTCTGCGAGCGTTACCTGCGCCGCAGACTCGGACGCTGGCGGCACGTGCGGCTCTTGCTCTCGCGCACGGACCGGACGCGCTTCGTGACGCTGATGGCCTGGCATCGGCTGGTCGACGAGCTCACGCGAACGGCGAGCGAGCTGGTCCTGCGCCGGGCGCTCGACGCGCTCGAGGGCGAGCTCGCGGCTGTCGAACGCCGGGCGGCGGTGACGCCGATCGGGCGCCTGCTGGATCCGCTGATCCACCGGCACGGGCTCGAGCTCGAGCTCTTGCGCCGTCCGCTGCGCGAAGCGCGACGGCTCGTGGACGTGCACGCCTTCTCGACCCGCGGCGAACTCCAGGGCTGCCTGCGCGAGCTGGCCCTGCCCGAGGGTCGCCTCTGGGTGCAGGCCTTCCTGGCCCCGAGCGAGCGCGCCTTCGCCCAGGCCGACGCCCTGGCCACGGGGATCCGGCTCGTTCGGTGGCTCGAAGAGCTCGCCCCCGACTTCGCGCGCGGACGCCTGTTCTTGCCGGTCGACGAACTGGCCGAACACGGCGTCGCCTGGACGGGCCTCGCGGCCAGGGCAGCGACCTCCGCCGCCGCACCCTTCGACACGCCCGGCTTTCGTGCGGCGGTCGCCTCCCAGGCGCGCTGGGCAGCCCGCGAGCTCGCCAAGGGCTGGCCCCTGTGCGCCGAGTCGGGTCCGTGGCGCGGGCGCCTGCTCGCCTTCACCCTGCGTTGGCAAGCGGCAGCGCTCGCGGCGCTCGCCGCGCGCGATCAAGACGTCTCGCGCGGATCGACGCCCGCGGGTTGGACCCGCTTCGCAGCCTGCGCTCTGGCGACGGCCGTCCTGCCGCGCGATCAGTCGTCGTGGCCGACGTAGCCGACGCGTCGCAACAGCTCCATCGTCGCCTCGCCCGCTGCGAATCCGCCCTTCGGTGCGCGAGCGCTCAGCTCCGCGACGCGGCGTTCGAGGAACGAACGCAAGCGTTCGATCTCCGCCTGGGCCGCCCCGGCCAGGTCGGACGTTTCCATCGGGTCGCTCGCGCCGTCGTAGAGCCGCACCTCGCCGCCGGCCGGCGGAACCGCGGCACCCCAGGGCGCCCCTTCCGGGCACCAGTGCAGAACGCGCTGACCGCTGCGCAGGCCGAGGATCGTTCGACCCGGCACACCGTTCCACCAGCCGTTCTCGGTCGAGAAGAGCACCGGATCGGGGTTCGGCGGCGGGGGCTTCGACAGATCCAAGGCGCCTTCGATGTACCCGGGGTCGACTCCTGCGAGCCGAGCGATCGTCGGCGCGATGTGGCGCGTCGAGACCGGAGCGCGCTCACGGCGGCCGACTTCGATGCCGGGACCGGCGAGCACGAGTGGCGCTCGGGTCAGCTCGGGATGCAGGCTCTGGCCGTGATTCATGAGGCCGCGATCGAAGAGCTCTTCGCCGTGATCGTTCGTGAAGATCACGATCGTCTCGTCCGCGAGCTCGAGCTCGGCCAGAAGGTCGAGCACGCGACCGAACCAGCTGTCCCCCGACCAGACGCAGGCGTCGTAGAGGTCGCTGTAACCCCGCTGGTGTTCGGCGGAGACCACGTCTTCGGTGCGCAGCGCACCATCCGGACCATGCCCCGCGCCATCGAGCAAGGCACGGCTGTCTTCGCCGTAGTGCTCGGCCAGCTCGGCCGCGACCGCGGGTGCCAGGCGCGCCTTGCCATCCGGCAGAGCCACGTAGGGGGCATGGGGCTCGACGAGGTGCAGGTAGAGGAAGAAGCGCGTGTCACCGCGCGCGCGCAACCAGGCCTCGATGCCGTCGAAGAACTCGCCCGTCTTGCGAAACGACTCGGCCGAGTCGAAGTCTTCGAAGCCCTGGCCGAAGTTGCGCAACGGCGAGACCAGGGGATTGCCGGACCAGGCCGCTGTCGTGAAACCGGCCCGTTGCAGGGATTCGGCCACGGTCGTGAGCTCGGAAGAGAGGTAGCACGACCCCTTGTCGAGCACGCCGTGCTCCTGGGGCTGTAGCCCCGTCAGCAGCGAGGCCGTGGCGGGCCACGTCCAGCTCGAGGTCGACCAGGCGCTCTCGTAGAGCGTTCCGCGCGCGGCCAGCTCCGCGAGCCGGGGCGAGGTCGGGCGACCGTAGCCATAGGCCGACAGGCGGTCGACGCGTAGCGTGTCCATGACGACCAGGACCACGTTCGGGGCGGAGGCGGACGAGCGTGTGCGCGCGCGCTCGTAGGCGCGTTCGAGACCGAGCCCTCCGAAGCCGGCGAACAGGGGCACGGGCGGTACGAAGCGTGCTCCGTCCAGATCGATTCCGAAGGTTCGCAGGGTGACGACGTCCCCCGGGCGCAGCGCCAGCCCCGCCTCGCCGCCGACGTCGATCCACGAGGTTCCCACCGGCTCGCCGACGACCTTCTCGAGACGGACGCGAGCGTCGAACACGGACGCGTCGTTCACCAACACCTCGAACTCGACGTCGATGTGCGGATGCCCCGCGGACACGTACTTCAGGCTCGAAATGTCGATGCCGGCCCGCGCACGCAGGGTCGCCGGCACGTCGGGACCCTGGACGGTGAAGCGCACCTCCGCCGGCGGCGCCAGGATCAGCGACGGCATGCCGGCACCGTCACGGCTGAAGTGGATCGCAGGGCTGATCACACCGACCTCAGGCGGTGCATCGTCTCTGGCCGACCGCGTCTCCCAGAACACCGGACCCTGGAGCAGCTCGCGCGTCACGTCCCGAATCCGGATCGGTTCGCCGGGCGGCGGCTCGGTGCAGGCGGCCGCGAGCACGAGCCCGAAGGCCCCGACCCGTCGAAGGAGTGCGGTGGACATGCAAAGATCCCAACCGATCCCCGGACGTCTTTCCACCGCTCACCCGGACCGCTTCCGGTTCGAGACGTTGCTCGACCCTGGTGTTCTCGCGTCCTGCGGATCGAGAGTCGTACGTCACCACACGACCCGACCGGCCGACTTCGTCGGCCTCGGACGGAGGCATCCGGTCAGCGATCGATGGCCTGGGACACGGCCCAGCGCAGGTCGGTCACGGCCGGGGGTCGCTGCAGGACGGTGTAGACGAAGTAGCGTTCGACCAGGACGTCGGTCGCATCCTCCGAGCCGCGGATCAGGATCGTAGGGGTGTTGCGCAGGACGGGGTCGCGGGCGAGCTCCCCGAGGAACCAGTTCGGATCGACGTTCTCCAACCCGAGATCGAGCAGGACGACATCGGCTCCGAAGGTGCGAGCCATCTCCAGCGCACTCGCCCCTTCCCGTGCCGTGAACAGGCCGTACCCACGCCCGAGTGCGGACTTGATGACGCCCTGGAGCGCGGCATCGTCCCCGAGCGCGAGGACGGTCTTCTGGGCGGCTCGGGAATCGCCCTCGTGGAGCTCTGTCCTTCTCATCCGACGCGGCCTCCGACCGGTTCCCGGGGCGCGTCCACGGCCCTCGGCAGCCGCAGGAAAGCGGTGCGGATGGCGTCGGCGAGACGCGCGGGCGAGAGTTCGCTCTTCGGGAGAGTGCCGTCGGCGCCGAGGCGGAGGCAGCGCCGCGCGAGCGCGGTGTCCCGCCGGCGCAAGGTCATCACGACGGGGGTCTCGTCGCCGGCCTCGCGCAGGCGACGCAGGATTTCGAGACCGAAACCGGCGCCATCGCCCCCACAGGCCAGAAGGAAGAGGTCCACGGGTCCCCGCGTGCGACGGTCGACGAGCCCTTCGGGGCCGCAAAGCCGCGAGTACGTGAGCTCGTAGGAGGGGATGCTCCGAAGGCTTCGCTCGATCAGGTAGGCGTAGCCGGGGTCGTCTTCGTGCAAGAAGACCGAAAGATTCTGCGTCGCGTTCATGGAGGCTCCTGGATTGCGGAAGCAACCCGGAAGGGTCACCCGTGAAATCGACCGGAGCCGGGCGTCGAATCGAGCCAATCAGCGTTTCCCGGGGCCCCGTTCGTGGGCCCTCCGGTGGACGGCTCGGCCAGAGCGAGCTAATTTCGGCCCATGTCGAATTTGCTGGAGACCGCCTCGACCGTGCCGACCGCCCTCGCGGAGCTCGAGGCCGCCTGGAAGCGCACGGACGACCTCTTCGCCATGATCCCGCCCGGATCCTGGAGCGTGCGCCCCATCGAACAGAGGCACCCGATCGTCTTCTACGTCGGTCATCTACCCGCGTTCTCCTGGAACCTCGTGGGACGTGCCGTCCTGTCCCGGGGTTGGCTCCGGCGTGAATTCGATTCCCTGTTCGACTTCGGGATCGATCCGGAGTTCGGCGAGGTCGTCGCCGAACCCGTGTGGCCGCCCGTGAGCGAGATCCTCGACTATCGCGATCGGCTACGCGATGAGATCCGCAACTGTGGGAAAGACCTCCTGGCCGTCGCGGGGGAGCGTCCGCTCGCGGAACACGCACGCGTCCTGCGGCTCGTGCTCGAACACGAGCTGATGCACCACGAGACCCTGCTGTACATGTTCCGCGAGCTGGATGCCGAGCACAAACTCGCGACGCCCAACTGGCCCCAAGCCCGCACCGGCACGGCGCCGCGGGACGCGCGCTTCGTCGCGCTTCCGGCGGGAACGGTGCGACTCGGAGCCGCTTTCGAAGAGCTCTCCTTCGGCTGGGACAACGAGTTCCCCGCGCGTCGCGTCAGCGTCGACGCCTTCGAGCTCGCCGATCTTCCGGTGACCGTCGAGGCCTACCGCGCCTTCGTGGAAGCGGGAGCCTACGAACGCCCCGAGCTCTGGGATCCGCGCGCATCCGAGTGGCTGCACACGACACGGCCGCAGCATCCCTCGGGCTGGAGGCAACGCGGAGGCTCGTGGTTCGTACGTGGCGTCTTCGGCTGGCAGATCCTCGAGGCCGTCTCGGGCTGGCCCGTGGAAGTCACCTGGGCCGAAGCGGACGCCTTCGCGCGCTGGAGCGGCGCGCGACTTCCGAGCGAAGCCGAGCTGCACCACGCGGCCTACGGAACGCTCGACGGTCGCGATGACCGCGCCTTTCCCTGGGGCGACGAGGCTCCCGACGCGCGCCGTGCCAACTTCGGCTTCGCCGAGTCCGGCCCGACTCCGGTGGGCTCGTACCCGGCCGGTGCCTCCGCCCGTGGCATCCACGACCTCATCGGCGGCGGCCAGGAATGGACGTCGACGGCCTTCCTCGCCCACGAGGGCTTCGAGAACTACATCGAGGGCTACCCTGGCTACTCGAAGGACTTCTTCGACGGCCAGCACTACGTCGTGTTCGGTGGTTCGTGGGCGACGGACGCACGCCTCTTGCGGCGGAGCTTCCGCAACTGGTTCCGGCTCGACTACCCGTATCCCTTCACGCAGTTCCGACTCGCGCGGGACGTGTGAGCGGCGCGGTGCCGCGCGCGATGCGAGACTCGGACGAGCTCCCTTTCGCCGCGCGCGTGACAGCCCTGCCCCGTCTTGGCGTCGGCATCTCGACGGAGTTCGACGCGGGCCGCACCGGGCTCGATCCGATCGCCCTCGCGACGGAGCACCCTGAGTTGGTGCGCTTTCTCGAGATCGGGGCCGACCTCGAACGTGGTATCGATGCCGGCGCGCGCGCGTGGATCGAACGGGGTTGGCCGACGACCTACCACTTCCTCGATTTGAACCTCGAGGAGCCCGAGGATCTGGACGCCGCGTGGATCGAGGCCAGCGCGGCCCTCGCACGGAGCGCCGGCGCCGCCTGGCTCTGCGGCGACGCCGGGCTCTGGCACATCGGCCCGCGCGAGCGTGGGCACGGCACGCTGATGCCGCCGATCCTCGAGCCGGACGGCGCCGACCTCATGGCGGCCAACGTGCGGGCGTTGCGCACGGCCAGCGGCTTCGAAGTCCTGCCGGAGAATCCGCCGGCGCACGTCTACGTCGGTCGCATGCATCTCTTGGACTACTTCGCACGCGTCGGCGAGCGTTCCGACGGCGGGCTCTTGCTGGACGTCGCACACCTCGCCGTCTTCCAGCGCGTACGCGGTCATGAACCGCTCACGGCGCTCGACGGTTTCCCGCTCGAAAGGGTCGTCGAGGTGCACGTGGCGGGTGGCGTGCCGTTCACGTGGAAAGGTGCGCACTTCGTCGAGGACGATCACGGAGTCGACGTCTTGCCCGACACGTGGGAAATCCTCGAATACGTTCTGCCGCGCGCTACGAACCTGCGCGCGCTCGTCTTCGAGTGCGAACGCAACCCGATCGCGGCGGTGCTTCCGGGGTTCGAACGCCTGAATGCTCTGTGGAGCGAGACGGTCTCCGCATGACTGCGTTGCGCGCACTGCAACGGACGCTCTTTCGGATGCAGGCGGATGCCTCGTTCGCGCGGCGCATCCTGGACGGGGATCTGGAAGCCGTGGCGACGACGGGGCTCGACCCCGAAGACCTCGCGCTGATCAAGGACGTCGATCCGGCCGGATTGTCGGCCGATCCCGGCAGCAAGCGGCGCGCTCAACTCCTGGGCAACCTCGCCCTCGAATACGCTGCAGCGCTCGCCTTCGCGGCACGCGGCGGCACGCTCGCGTTGGAGCACTTCCTGACCTCTGCAGCGTTTCACGACGCGATCGCGAACGATCGGGCCTTGCCGCACGTGTTCGGCAACTGGCTGAGCAGCGCTCGCGAGGACGCACCGGAGTGGTCGGCGCTCGTGCGCCTGGAGACGCAGCTGTGCCACGCACGCCGCGCAACGTCCGTGCGGGTCATGCCGGGACCAGGCGAGCTCGTTCTGGCGGCGGGCGCGCGTTGCCTCGAGCTGCCGGCGGGCACGCTCGACCTCGCGGAAGCCCTGAAGGGCGCGGAGCGACCGCGCGACGCCGCGCTGCCCTCGGTCGACGCCGAGCGGAGCGAAACTGCGCTCGTCACGGCTAGCCCGCGAGCGCACCCGTTCGCCCTCGCCGAGCTGCAGGTCGAGCTCCTCGCCCCTCCGGCCGACGCCCTCTTGCGGCGTGCCGAGCGCCCGTTGACGCGCGCCGACCGCGAGCACTTCGCGCGCGAGCAGGG
Source organism: Planctomycetota bacterium (assembly GCA_029259595.1). Lineage (GTDB taxonomy): Bacteria > Planctomycetota > UBA1135 > UBA1135 > OFTM43. The sequence goes on from JAJDEW010000045.1 coordinate 73,557, forward strand.
CGCCACGACCGCGGCTCTCGAGACCTTTCTCGCGGAGTTCGTGAGCGAAGGCGTCCTGATCGCGGGCTGACCCGCGCGCCTTGGCGGAGCGTGGGAGTTTCTCGTATCTTGTCGCGCCACGATCCTCCCCGGCCGAACCGATCCTTCATGCAGACCCTCTCCCAACGCCCGACGCTCGAAGACCTGACACCGCACTTCCATCAATGGGAGAAGATCGGCGACCTGGTGGACCAGTGCATCGACCTGATGCTCAACCTGCGTCAGAGCGGTCACCCCGGTGGTTCGCGCTCGAAGGTCCCGCTCTTGGTCCCGCTCACGCTCGGTGCGGGCATGCGCTGGGACATCCGCCGGCCCGAGCTCGCGTTCGGCGACCGCTTCGTCCTCGTCGCTGGGCACTGCGCGCCGGTCGTCTACGCGCTGCTGGCGGTCTACAACGAGGCCTTGCGGCTGCGCCACGCGGAGACCGGCGATCCGCGCTACCTGGTTCCGAACGCGGACGACCGCCAGCTGGTCTGGGAAGACCTGTTGTGGCTGCGGCACAACGGACACCTGGCCGGGCACGCGGAGATGGAGGGCAAAACGCTCTTCTTCAAGTTCAACACGGGGCCGTCCGGCCACGGCGCGCCCGCCGCGCTGGGCGAGGCGCTGGCATGCAAGCACGCGAACGCACCGACGAAGGTCTTCGCGATCGAAGGCGAGGGCGGTCACAGCGCGGGCGTTCATCACGAAGTCAAGAACTCGGCCTACGGACTCGGGCTCGACAACCTGGTCTACATCTTCGATTGGAACGATCACGGGATCGATTCCTTCGCGAACTCCGAGGTCGTCGCGGGCACCCCGCGCGAGTGGTTCGAGCCGTACGGCTGGCGTGTCGGCGGCACCGAGAAGGGCGAGAACTACCGCGAAATCGTTAAGGCGATGCTTTCCGTCGTTCACGACGAACAGCCGGACGGACGTCCGGGCATGTTCTGGGCGAAGACCCGCAAGGGCCGGGGCTACCACAAGTTCGACGCTGCCTCGCACGGGGCGGCACACGCCCGCAACTCCGACTTGTTCTGGACGTGCCGCGACGACTTCCAGAAGAAGTACGGCGTCACTTTCGACGGTTTCGGCGACACGACCGATCCCGGGGAAGACGCCTGCCGCGAGCAGACGAAGCACTGGTTCGAGACGGTGTTCGGTGTCATGCGCGACGACCCCGAGCTCGTTCGCTACCTCGCGGACACGCTGGTCGAGCTGGGCGAATCGGTGCCCGACGACCCGGAGGAGGCCACGGTCCGCAGCGAAGCCAACCTGGCCCGGGACCGCGCTTGGCTGTCCGTTCCGGATCTGCCTGCCGAACTCTTCGTGGCACCGGGCACGAAGGCGCCCAACCGCAAGGGCTTCGCCTCGTTCGGGGCCTGGGTCAACGCGCTCGCCCGCGAACGCACGGGGCGCCCGCTCGTGCTCGCCTCGTCGGCCGACCTGGCCGACTCGACCAACATCTCGGGCTTCGCGAAGGACTGGGCGGGCACCAAGGGCTTCGGCTGGTACGAGCGGACGAAGAATCCCACGGGCTGCCTCCTGCCCCAGCAGATCACCGAGTTCGCGAACGCGGGTCTGTCCGTCGGCATCGCGACCGTCAACTTCGCCAGCGAACCCGAGAAGGAATTCGTCGGGTACTGGTCGGCCTGCTCGACCTACGGCTCGTTCTCGTACCTGAAGTACGGGATGATGCGACTCTTCAGCCAGCTGTCGCAGGACTGCCCGCTCAAGGTCGGCAAGGTGATCTGGGTCGCGGGACACTCCGGTCCGGAGACGGCCGAAGACAGCCGCACCCACTTCGGCATCTTCGCGCCCGGCGTGACGCAGCTCTTTCCCGAGGGTCACGTCATCAACCTGCATCCGTGGGAGCACAACGAGGTCGCCCCCGCGCTGGCGGCGGCCCTCGCCACCGACGCTCCGATCGTGGCCCTGCACCTCACGCGGCCCAACGTGACGATCCCGGATCGGGCGGCGCTCGGTGTCCCGTCGCACTTCGAGGCCGCCAGGGGCGCCTACGTCGTGCGGGACCATGATCCGAACCGCCCCAAGGACGGCACGGTCATCGTCCAGGGCACGAGCACGACGGACTCCGTTTATGAACTCCTGCCGCGGCTCTTGGCCGGTGAGGGGCCGAACGTGAAGCTCGTGCAGGCGGTGTCCTGGGAGCTCTTCCGGCTCCAGGACGAGGCCTGGCGGACGTCGGTCCTGCCCCGGGAGGACTGGCTCGATTCCACGGTCATCACGAACGGCGCGCGGCGTCTGATGCACGACTGGCTGCCGAACCGCACCGCCGAACGCTACGCCATGAGCTCGGACTGGGACGACCGCTGGCGCACGGGCGGCAGCGTCGAGGAGCTGAAGCGCGAAGCGCACATCGACCCCGCCTCCCTCTGGGCCGGCCTGGAACGCTTCGCGGCCGAGAAGGACGCGCGGCGCGCCGAATTCGGGCTACCAGCCCGCTAGCAGTCTGATGGAAAAGTGCTTCGGAAGCGATGCATGTGACCGGGAGGCCCGGCGGGTGCGCGAGAACGCAGGCGAATCGGTAGATTCGGCGAGGCTCTCGTGTGCCGGCCGGGCTTTGCGGACGCGTGCAGCGCGCCGGATGACTTTTTCATCAGGCTGCTAGGCGCGACCTACGCACCGCTGAGGCCGATGCCGCCTTGGCGCGGGGGTGGCCTTTTCGACGGTCTCGCCGACACGCCCTCCCTCCGCGCCTCAACCCCGGCGCAGCCTACCGCCGAGCTCGCGCAACAGAGCACCGCCGTCGCCGGTCCAGGTGCTACCGTGCATGCAGGCGAGCGTGCGCGGCTCCTCCGCCGCGAGCTTCTCGATCAGAGTCGCCGCGTCTCGCGTGTGCGAGAAGTAGTCCATCTGGCGGCGAAAGTCCTCGCTGGGACCCAGGATGTCCGCTTCCGTCACGGGCGGCGGATCGTCTCCGGGTTGCGTGAACAGGTCGCCGCACAAGAGCGTGCCGGTGGAGCGCTCCATCAGGAATCCGCACTCCCACGCATGGGGCAGGTGCGGCGTGTCGTGCCACCGGACGGTGTGCGTGCCCAGCGAGACCTCCTCACCGTCCGCGAGCGCTCGAGCCGGTCGGTCGGCCACGTCGTCGACGGAGACCATCGCGGCGATCGACCCACACAGGGGGGCGGCCGCGGGCGCGACCGCGAGCCACTCGTTGAGCGACCCGCATTCGTCCGCCTCGAAGTGCGAGAAGGCGACGTGCCGCAACGACGACACGGGGAGCACGGTAGCCACGGCTTCCTTCACCAGCGGGAACAGCTTGCGCGGTCCCGTGTGGAAGAGCAGCGGCTCCTCGTCGACGATCAGGAACTGGTTGAAGGTGAAGCCGCCACCCGGGATCCGAACCGGCGTGTTGATCCGGAAGATCCCCTCGGCGATGGCGTGGATGTTCGTGCCGGACTGGGCGTTCGTGACAGGCATGCTGCGCTCCCCCCTGATGGGGTCGAATCGGTTGGGTTCGGCTCCGAAAGGGCCGGCGATGGATCGCTCCTTTGCTGCTCGCTCCGGCCGGAACCGAACGTCCACAGCGTAGAGCCTCCGCCGCCGCGGAGTCCATCCACTTCGACCCACGCCCAAGGCCCTCCCCCTGCCGTGCCTGTTCCGTTCTTGTAGCGAAGCGGGGGGTTGGTTCCGCGCCCTTTCGCCGTGGACTACAGTCGGCTCGGCGCACGCGACCTCGAGGAGGAACCCACATGACGTACTTTTCTTCCGAATCCAACGACAGCGAGTCTTGCCGCGGCGTGAGGATCGAGCGGCGCGCGTTGTTCTTCGCGCCAGCCGCGCTTGCCGTCGGCACGCTGGGTGACGCGGCGCACGTCCGAGCCGAGGACGAACTGTCCGAGGCTCCGCTCGGCTTCGACGGGTTCGTCGACGCCTGCAAGGCGCTCGCGGCCAAGCACTTCGAAGGCGGTCGGATCGACGCCGACGTCTACATGCACCGACTCGCGGCGGTGGCGCAGCGCTTGACGCGCGCCAGCGTTCCGAAGGCGGAGCTCGCGGACTTCGGCGCCTACGCTCCACCCGTGCGGACCGGGATCGCCGCGCGCGCGTTGCCGATCCTGGTCATCCAGTGGCGCCTGGAGCCCGGCGCGGTCCTGCCGCCGCACAACCACACGCCTGGCAACGTGCTCTCGCTCTGCCTCGAGGGCGAGTGCCGCGTGACGCACTTCGAGATCGAAGGCGACGCGCCCGCGCCCGGCGCCGAGGGAGCGTTTCGCCTGCGCAAGACGCTCGAGCGGCTTCTGACGCCCGGCCGCAGCTCGACGCTCACCTCCGGGCGCGACAACATCCACACCTTCCGCGCGGGCAAGCGCGGAGCCCTCGGGATCGACATCAACACCTTCCTGCCCGGCGAGGGCGATTGGTCCATGATCGCTGCCGAGCGCGACCAGGAGCGCGACGTCGCCGAACTCTACGACGCGACCTGGATCGGCAAGCCAGGCTGATGGCCGCTTCCGGCGGCGGCCTGGCAGCCCGCTGGTGAGAGATGGGGGCCTGGCGCCTGACGCGGCGTTGAGGTGCAAAGGCGCACCTGTATCCTGGGGCGATGAACCGCATCTTCGCCGCCGCGCTCATCGGGCTCGCCTCGGCTCTGGGGGCCTGTCGTACGGTACCGGACTACGGCCGCGCGCTGCCCGAAGGCGCGCCGGCCCTGATCCCCCTGAAGCGAGGTGAGGCCCCACCGGACCTGTCGCTCGAATGGGAGGCCCGCGACGAGATTCTGGAGTCCCTCGACCGCTCGATCACCTGGACCCGTCGCGAGTACGCGAAGCGCTTCTTTCCGCAGGCCGGCATCTCCCACGAGCGCGCCTTGCGTTCGCTCCTACGCTTCCGCGAGGTGCTCCTGGAGGCCTACGGGCCGCGGGACTTCCAGCGCGCGCTCGAGGAGGAGTTCACGTTCTATCGCTCGGCCGGCTGGAACGGAGCAGGCGGCGGTGTCCTGTTCACGGCCTACTGCACGCCGATCCTGAAGGGCAGTCTCGAACCGACGGCGCTCTACCGTCATCCGCTCTACGCGCTGCCCGGCGATCTCGTGAAGGATGAGGCGGGCGCGGTCCTGGGCTGGGAGACGAACTTCGGCCGCATGCCCTTCTACCCGTCGCGCGGCGCGATCGAGGCGGGCGGCCTCTTGGCCGGAAAGGGCCTCGAGCTGGTCTGGTTGAGCGATCCGATCGACTCCTTCCTGGCCCATGTCAACGGCTCGGCCTTCATCGAGCTCGAGGACGGCTCGCTCTTGCGCTTGGGCTACGCCGGAAAGAACGGCCGCCCGTACACGTCCCTCGGGCGCGAGCTGGAAGCGGACGGTCGCATTCCGACCGGACAGGCCAGCCTGGCGACGATCCGCGAGTGGGCCGCCGGCACGTCCGAGGCGGAGCTCCATGACTTCCTGCACCGCAACGAGTCGTATGTCTTCTTCACGCCGATCAGCGGCAATCCGCACGGCAGCCTCGACTTTCCCGTCGCCGCCTACCGCAGCATCGCCACCGACAAGACGCTGTTTCCGCGCGGCGCGGTCACGTTCGTCGAGGCTCGGCAAGGGGACGACCCGAAGGGTCCCCCGCTGTTTCAGCACGTGATGCTCGACCAGGACACGGGTGGAGCGATTCGAACGGCCGGACGCGCCGACGTGTACCTGGGCATCGGACCCGCCGCCGAAGCCGAAGCCGGACGCGTCAAGGCGACCGGACAGCTCTACTACCTCTTCGTCGACTGATCCGCGGGCGGCGCCGCCACGGCCAGCCGCTTCAAGTGCTGAAGCGCCGCGCGTCGCCCGCGGTCGTTCTCGAAACCCAGAGCGCGGTCCGCCGCCTCGAGGCACGTCTCTCCGCGGCCCGCACGCAGGGCGAACAGCGCGAGGTGCGTCCAGACCTCGACGGCCTCGGGATCCAGCTCGAGCGCGCGTTCGAAGGCCCCCAGCGAGCCGGCGACCTCACCGCGCAGGGCCAGGATCCGCGCGCGGACGAACCAGCCCTCCGGATTGTCGGGCTCGAGCCGTGTCGCGAGCTCGAGCCAGCCGCAGGCCTGCTCCAGCGCAGGCTCCGTCGCGTCCTGCTCACCTTCGACGACGAGCTTGCCTGCCTCGCGGTAGATCTCGGCGCGCGCGCCCCTGGGATCCTCCAGAGCCTTCGTGTACTCCTCGAGCGCGTGCTCGACGCGGCCGATGCGGCGCAGGCAACGCGCCAGCAAGACCGACAGCTCGGGCGGATCGGCGCCGAGCTCGCGAGCACGTCGCAGAGAAGCCGCCGCGCGGGCCGGCAGGTCGAGCGCCAGACGGACCCGCCCGAGGGCGCACCACACCTGGGGATCCTCGGGCTCGAGCTTGGCGGCCTGTTCGAAGTCGCGCTCGGCCGCGCGCAAGAAACCCATCGCCGTCAAGAGCGAACCTCGCGCCCCGTACAGGGCCGGCATCTCGCCGTACGCTTCCAAGGCCCCGTCCAGCACCTCGATCGCGCTGGGAAAGTCCTCGTCCTCCTGGAACATCCAGGCCTCGAACAGCTCGCGCTCGGGGTTCGTCAGCCGTGGGATCGCGTACCACCCTCCGAACATGCGCACCGGAGTGCTGTTGCCGATCTCGTCCACGACGCCGAGGTCGACACGCGGCGCCGGCGGGGGCGGATTCAGCAGGCAGCCCGTCCCGATCAGAACGATGGCGAGCGGTACACGAACGACGGCCTCACCGAACGAACGCAGAGCGGACGTTCGCGAAACGAATTCGCGCAGCTTGCCGACCTTCCCCAAGGTTGTACGTCGGTTCTGACAAGAACCGCCTCCCCGTAACCTTGATCGGTCGCCAGGTCCGTCGATCTTTTGAAAAAGGCGTGCGTCCCCCCATCCCGGCCGCGACGATCCGCGCGTCCGGAAACCCGTTCCATGCTTCCCCTTCGCGCCGTGTTCCTCGATGCCGGGCAGACGCTCCTGTACGAGGAGCCGACGCGCTTCGCGATCTATGCCGAGGCGGCCACGGCACGGGGCCGTCCGATCGACCCCGACGCCATGCGTAGCCTCATGGGGCGGGTCCACCACCGCCTGCCGGTGCGCATCGACGGGGCTGCCCGCTACTCCGACCCTTGGTTCCGTCGTTTCATCGACGAGATCTTCCGAGGCGAGCTCGGGGTCTCGTCCGAACTCGTGGCTGACCTCGAAGAGGAGCTGTTCGCACGCTTCGAGTCACCCGCGACGTTCCACACCTACCCCGGGGCGCGCGAACTCTTGGCGGCGACCCGGGGCGCGGGACTCGTGGTAGGAATGATCTCGAACTGGAGCGCGCGCTTGACGCCCCTGCTCGACGCCCTGGAGCTCAGCTCGTCCTTCGACGTGGTCGTGTGCTCGGCTCTCGAAGGGGTCGAGAAGCCCGATCCCCGCATCTTCCGGCTGGCGCTGGAACGGGCCAGGGTCACGCCCGCACAGGCGCTGCACGCCGGAGACCACCCGGAGCTCGACGTGGCCGGAGCGCGCGCCGTCGGGCTGGACGCCGTACTCGTGGACCACCGTCACGGTCGCGCGGACGCCGGCCGGGCCACAACCTCCGCCGGAGACCGACGTGTCGGTAGCCTCGACGAACTCACCTCCTATATCCTGAGCCGCGCATGATGGACCAGACGGAAGCGGCCGACCTCGAGCGACGGATCGAAGCGCTGCGCGAGAAGACCGGGCGACTGCGCTCGGCCGTGCGAGAGAGCTACCTCGGCAACCGGGAGGTCGTCGAGTTGCTCCTGCTCGCACTGCTCGGCGACGGGCACGTACTGCTCGAAGGCGCGCCCGGGCTGGGAAAGACCACGCTGGTCAGGGCGCTCGCCAGCGCGCTCGATCTGCGCTTCGGGCGCATCCAGTTCACGCCCGATCTGATGCCGGCTGACATCCTCGGGTCGCGCATCCTCGAGGAGACCCCCGAGGGCGGACACGCCTTCCGCTTCGAGAAGGGGCCGATCTTCGCCAACGTCCTGCTCGCCGACGAGATCAACCGAGCGACGCCGCGAACACAGTCGGCGATGCTCGAGGCCATGCAGGAGCGTCAAGTGACGGCCTTCGGCAAGTCGATGCCGCTCCAAGCGCCGTTTTGTGTCGTCGCGACGCAGAACCCGATCGAGATGGAGGGCACCTACCCGTTGCCCGAAGCGCAGCTCGACCGCTTCCTCTGCAAGATCGAGCTCCAGCCACCGACCGAGGACGAGTTGGTCTCCATCCTCGAGTCCACGACCGGGCGGGAACCCGCATCTGTGGCGGCCGTATTGCACGGGCACGAGCTGGTCGAGATGCGCGACATCGTCCGCCGCGTGCAGGTCGCGAGCGACGTCTTGCGCCTGGTCGCGCGCACGATTCGCGCGACGGACCCCGCCTTCGCGAAGGCGCCCGACTCGGTTCGCCGCTACCTGCGCTTCGGGTCGAGCCCACGCGGCGGCCAGGCGATCCTCATGCTGGCCAAGGCCCGTGCGCTCCTGAAAGGTCGCGTGTGGGTCTCCGACGAGGACGTCCAAGCCGTCGCAGCCCCCGCGCTACGCCACCGTTTCGTCCTCGGCTACGAGGGCGAAGCCAGCGGCATCCACCCCGACGACATCGTCCGCGACGCCCTCGCGTCGGCGCTGGGATAGCGAACACCGATGGACCTGCGAATCGTCGCCGCTCAAACGAATCCCCGCCTGGGGGACGTGCAGAAGAACCTCGCCGAGCACCTCGAGCGGATCGAGGAGGCCGTCCGGGACGGTGCCCATGCGATCGTCTTCCCCGAGCTCTCGCTCACCGGCTACTTCCTGAAGGACCAGGTGTTCGACCTGGGCCTGGCGCGGGACGCGAAGGAGCTGGAGCCCCTGCGTGAGGCCTCGCGCTCGATCTCGATCGGCTTCGGATTCGTCGAGCGCACGCACGAGGGCCGCTTCTTCAACTCCTGGGCCTGGGCCGAGGACGGCGAGATCCAGGGCGTCCATCGCAAGGTCCATCTCGTGTCGTACGGCATGTTCGACGAGGCGCGCGACTTCGCGGCCGGCGAGGAGTTTCGCCCGTTCGCGTCGAAGCTCGGGCGCTTCGGGCCGCTCGTGTGCGAGGACCTCTGGCACATGCCGTCGTCCTACTTGCACTTCTTGAATGACGTCGACGTCCTGTTCGTTCCCAGCGCATCGCCGGCGCGCGGCGTCGAACAGACCGGTGAAGGCCTGGCCTCCAAACGCACGTGGTCGACCCTGCTCACCGCGACCGCGCTCTTCACGCGCACGTGGGTCGTCTACATCGGGCGCGTGGGCTGGGAGGACGGTATCGGCTTCGGCGGCTCGACGTGCGTCATCGACCCGACCGGAAACACGGTCGCGACCCTCGGAGAGCTCGAGCCGGGCTGTCTCGAGGCACGCCTGGACTCCGAGACGCTGCTGCGCGCCCGCGTCCAAACACCGCTGCGGCGCGACGAGAAGCCCTGGATCCTCGCCACGGGCTTGGCCGAGCACGTGCCTCTCTTGGCACGCATGCGGGACGAAGTCCGACGCGAACCGCAATGACGAAGCGCTCGCCCCTCGACGTCCAGCCCGAGCTCGTCACAGACCTGCTCGTGAGCTTCTTGCGCGAGGAGGTCGGTACCGCCGGCATGTCCCGCGCCATCGTCGGACTCTCAGGTGGGATCGACTCCGCCGTATCCTTGGCGTTGTGCGCGCGGGCCTTCGGACCGGACGAGGTCCTGGCCGTCCTGCTCCCCTATCGGACGTCGAATCCTGACAGCGAGGCTCACGCGCGTGTCGTCGCAGAGGCGCTCGGCACGCCGACGCGCAAGGTCGACATCTCCCGCATGGCGGACGGCTTGATCGAGCAGGAAGGCCTGACGGATCCAACGCGCCGCGGCAACGTCATGGCGCGTTGTCGGATGGTCGTGCTCTACGATCTGTCGGTGGAATGGCGCGGCCTGGTGGTCGGCACCAGCAACAAGACCGAGATCCTGCTCGGCTATTCGACCCAGTGGGGTGACGCCGCCCACGCGGTCAATCCGCTCGGGGACCTCTACAAGCACCAGGTCTACCAGCTGGCGCGGCACCTCGAGCTGCCCGCCGAGGTCATCGACAAGCCACCGTCCGCCGACCTTTTCGAGGGCCAAACGGACGAAGACGAGCTCGGGTTCACGTACGCGCAGGCGGACGAGCTCCTCTACCGCATGGTCGACGAGCGCGTCGGCCCCGACGCGCTGGCACGCGCAGGCTTCGACCAGGCCTTGATCGAACGTGTCGCTGGACGCATCGTCGCGAACCAGTTCAAGCGCCTACCCCCGGTCATCGCGAAGCTCTCGCGACGAACCGTGAGTCACGACTTTCGCTACATGCGCGACTGGCAGCGGTAGCAGGCAGCTCTTCAGCCCAGCAGCTGTCGGCACAGCTCGTCCAGGTTCACCGTCCGCAGCTCTTTCGGGTCGATGGGGCCGAGCTTGTCGAACTTCTGCTTCTCCGCAGCGGAGGTCATCTCGACGTCGCGGTCCGGGGAGCCGCCGTCCTGGGACATGCTCTCCACCTTGGACACCCGCGTGAGGTGGCTGGGAAGGTCCTCCGGGAGCTTCTCACTCCGTTCCAGCGCCTTCTTCGCCCGCATGCAGACCTGGAGCGTGTCCCTCAGGTTCTTGTAGATGCGGCGAAGACGTTCCGTGTCCGGATCGGGCCCCGCCAGGGATCGCCGCACCTTGGCGCAGGCCACTTCGAGCACCGCGATCAAGGTGTTGAGCTTCCGCATCAAACGCTTCCGGTACTCCGGCGAGTCGAGGTGCGAGTCGGAATAGGGCGTTTCGTCGGAGTTGGAACTCATGGAAAGTGCTCTCGAGAGGGTAGAGGCCGAGCTGAATCTACGAGAACCGTACCTCACTCGCCGTGAGGGGGTCGGCGAACCCTCTCGCCCAGCACTGCGCCGCAGTCGACCGCGGCGCCTCGAGAACTTCTTTCCGCGTACCTGCGGGCTCAGGCGTGGAGAGCCTCGACCGGGATCAGCAGGAGGAAGTCGAACTCCGGAAAATCATGCAGCGTGGTCCGTGCACGCCCGACCACCAGCTCGGCGCCTTCCTCGAACGGAAAGGCCGGGCGGACGTCAGCACGCACACCCTGGCAGCCTTCGGAGCGAACGATGATCTCGGGGCGGTTCTTGCGCAGCACCGAGTCCGCGGCCCCGCTGATGAAGTTGCCGAGCTCGAGCATGGCCTCCTTCGACGGCCGATCGAGCTCCGTCGTATCGCGTTGGGACACGACGCCCTGGTCGGGGATCATCATGAGGTACGACGCGAGAGCGATGGCATCCGGAAGGGGGATCAGCGCGCAGCCGTGAAGGGTCTCGCTCTCGTGCTTGAAGCCGAGCTTGAACGAGATGTGGATCCGCCCCAGGCCCGCAGGGCGAGTATCCAAGCGTTCCGTCGTCACCTGCGAGATCTTGATGTGGCGGTCGACGATCATCCCGAGGTCGGCGGCGACCCGATCGAAGATACCTTTGACGATGGCGATGTCTTCTTCTGTGTCGACTGCGGTGCTCATGTCACTTGCGCTGTGGCTTTCCTAGTGGAAGGCCGATTCGAGGGCTTCTCGGAACGACTCCGGCGTGAGGGGCTTCATGACGAAGCCATTGGCTCCACTCTCGAGAGCGTGCTGGAGCATGACGTCTCCACCTTCCGTCGAGATCATCACCATCGGCAAGGACAGCTTGTCCCGTTGCGAGCGCACGGCGCGGACGAACTCGATCCCGTCCATCTCGGGCATGCTGATGTCCGAGAGGATCAGCTCGATGTCGGGGTCCGACACGAGCCGTTGGAGTCCTTCGACGCCGTTCGCCGCCTCCAGGATCGTCTCCACCTGGAAATCGGCCTGGCGCAGGACGCGCATGATGATTCTCCGCATCGTTTCGGAGTCATCGACGATCAGGATCTTGTTCATTGCGGGGACGGCCCACGGGGAATCCGCGGAGCGGTGGGGTGGTTCGATCTCTTTCGAGGAACCCCGGTGGCCCGGATGAGTCCTTCCGCGTTCTTTTGGCCGCGCGCCCCGAGAAGTTCTTTCCCCGCAGGCAGCGAAGGACCGTTGCGAACCCCAGGAGCCCGTTGAAAGGTCGTTCGGCGCCTGACGACGTCCTCCGCTGCGGCGTTACACCTGCAACCCCAGCGGATGCCGACGCCCTGGCATCCGAGGCACTCTGTCAACGGATTCCTAGGGGGCGACTTCCAGCCAGAACCAGAGCTTCTCGGTGTCCGTGCTGAAGTCGTCGGCCGAGTAGGTGGCGTACTTGATTCCCAACCGCACGCGCTCGGAGACCTCGTGGACGACGTGGACTCCGACCTCCTTGCCGTAGTCCGCATCGCCGGCCTCGGCGGAGAAGTCGTGCACCGCCAGCGTGACGCTGGTCGATCCGAGCTCGCGCTCGTAGGTCACGAAGACATCGTTCAGGCCCGTGTCCGGCGTCACGGGGAAGCGGTCGGTCCAGCCGTTGAAGGCGTGCAGGGTCGCGAGCGGCGTCTGGAAGGCCTCGCCGACACCGCCCGATCCGCCCAGCGACTCGTAACCCAGGGCGAGCCGTCCGGCCCCGCGCGTCCAGGCCAGCTCGAGGGCCTCGTAGGACGCGTCGATGTCCGCGGGGTTTTCTTCGACGTCGTTCTGGAGCGCCCCTTCGAGGCCGTACGACAGCGTGTCGGACTCGCCGAGCCGCGCCTTGCCTGTCAGTCGAAGACCGACCGTCGACGTCGAGAGCGACGGCAGGTCGTCGTAGTCCAAGCGATACCAGTAGGCCCACGCCTTGTGATCCGGCGCAAGATCCCGCTCGACGTGCAACGCGAACGACGCCATGTTCGCGTCACCGACCGGCGATTCCTCTCCGACGACACGGTTGACGTTGTGAAGGAAAGCCAAGAAGAAGTCGAACGAGCCGAGGACGAGGCTCTGGAGTGAGACCGCGTCGTAGGTCTGCTCGTTCTGACGCCAGGCCACGTTCGAAATGAAGCGCTTGTTGCCGAGGACGATCCGCTGGCGCCCGATGCGAATCGTGCTCTCGTGTCCGCCCCACTCGACGTAGGCGCGGTTCACCTCCGTGGTTTCCGGATCGGAAACGACCGGCCGCGTCGTCTCGCCGTTGACCGTGCTGTCATAGAGGTCGTTCCCCACGACGGTGACGTTCTCGAACTCGATCAGACCGCGCCAACCGAGATAGGCCGGCGTCTCGTAACCCAAGACGGTTCGAAGGGTCGAAGCATGGGCCTCGTTCGAGAACCCGTCCTGGTCGACATTTTCGTACCGGTAGCGGGACTTCAACCAGACGTTGCCGCCGCCGAGTGCGTCGAGGATGTTCGAGCCGACGTCCCGCACGTCCCCTCCCCCGAAGGCTTCCGGGTTCGCAGCGGGGACGGGCTCCTGGGCTCCGGCCGCGAGGCTGAAGCAAACGAGGGTCATGGCGATCATTTGGGAGCACGCTCCGAACAGAGGGGGCGAGAGGGCCTGCTGGGGCGCATCCGTACCTGTCCGAGTCGCCGAACGCTAAAGAAACATCCGGATGCCTTCCGATGAACCCGAGCCCTCGCTCCCCTCTGAGGCCCCCGTGACCGATTCCGATCGCCGCAGCTTTACCCGCCTTCCGACCGAGCTCGAAGCCGACATCCGACTGGACGACGGCCGGGTCGTGACAGGACGTGCCTCCGACGTCGGCTTGCGGGGGCTCTTCCTCGTGACGGACGAGCCGGTCGCCGAAGGTTCCACGTGCGTCGTGACCCTCTTCCTCGGTGGTCGCGACCTCGGCCTGTCGCTGCGCGCGGAGGGTGCGGTCGCACGCCGTGCCGAAGGCGGGCTCGGCATCGCTTTCAGTGAGGTCACGCACGCCGCCTTCCACCACCTGCGCAACCTGATCCACTTCGACGCCGACGGCGGCCACGCGTAGGATCCGAGAGCCAGGGACGGCAGCGCGGCAGGTCCTCCGGGTTGCCCGTAGGGCGTGCGCCGGATCGACCACGCGAGCGAGCCCGTGCGTCTGGCTCCAGGTTAGAATCCCGGGTTCGGCCTCTCCGGCGGTCGAGTACGCCATGAAGGCCTTCGGTCCCGCGACGCGCACCTGGTTCGAAGCGAGCTTTCGGACCCCGACGGAGGTGCAGGAACGGGGCTGGCGCGCGATCGCGGCGGGACACCATGCGCTCCTCGTGGCACCCACGGGTTCGGGCAAGACCTTGGCGGCCTTCCTGCACGAGATCGATCGCATCGCGCATTTGCCCCCGGACGCTCCGCCTGGCGTGCGCTGCGTCTACGTCTCGCCGCTCAAGGCGCTCGTCGCGGACATCGAGCGCAACCTGCGGGCTCCCCTCGCGGGTATCCACGCCGCCGCGGCTCGCAGCGGGGAGAAGCTACGGGACGTGCGCGTCGACGTGCGGACCGGGGACACACCCCAGCGCGAGCGCCAGCGCCAAGCGCGCGATCCCGGCGACATCCTGGTCACGACGCCCGAGTCCTTGTTCCTCATCCTGGGCTCGCGGCAACGGATGACGCTCGCGTCGGTCACGACGATTCTGGTCGACGAGATTCACGCCCTCGCCCCGACCAAGCGCGGCGTGCACCTGGCCTTGTCGCTCGAGCGTCTGGCCGAAGCCGCCGACGGCGACCCGCAGCGTATCGGCTTGTCGGCGACCGTGCGCCCGCTCGAGCGCGTCGCAGCCTTCCTCGGGGGCGAACGCGATGTCCATGTCGTCGACGCCTCTGCTCGGCCGCGGCTCGAACTGTCGATCCGCGTGCCCGTGCCCGACATGGACCGTGTACCGCACCCGGTGCCGAAGAACGACCTGGGCGAGGTCGCCCGTAAACAGGAAAACGAACGCCAGGTCCTGGCCGAGCGCAATCCGGGCGATCGAGAACGCGGACTGTGGCCCGCGCTCTACCCGGAGCTACTCGACGCCATCGTGTCGCACCGCTCGACGATCCTGTTCGTGAACAGCCGGGGCCTGTGCGAGCGCCTCGTGCAACGCCTGAATGAGCTCGCCGGCGAGGAGCTCGTGCTCGCGCACCATGGAAGCGTGTCGCATGCGAAGCGCGAAGTGATCGAGGACGCGCTGAAGCGCGGTGACGTGCGGGGGATCGTGGCGACCAGCTCGCTCGAGCTCGGCGTCGACATGGGTGCCGTCGACCAAGTCCTGCTCGTCGAGTCGCCGGGTTCGGTCGCGCGCGGGCTGCAGCGGGTCGGCCGCGCGGGCCACAGCGTCGGCGAGGTCAGTCGCGGCGTGCTCTTTCCCAAGTTCAAGGGCGACCTCTTGGAGGGAGCCGTCGTCGCCCAACGCATGCTCGCGGGTGAGATCGAGGCGCTCGAGACCCCCTCGAATTGCCTCGACGTCCTGGCCCAACAGGTCGTCGCAGTGTGCTGTGAACGACCCCGAAGCCCGGCGGACATCGCAGCCCTCGTCAAGGCCGCGCGTCCGTACCGCGACCTTTCGGTGAAGTCGCTCGAAGGCGTGCTCGAGATGCTCTCGGGCCGCTACCCGAGCAGCGAGCTGGCCGATCTCCGTCCGCGCCTGCGCTGGGACCGTACGGCCGACCTGCTGTCTGCGCGACCCGGCGCCGCCATGACGTCGCGCATGAACGCCGGCACGATTCCCGACCGGGGTGCCTTCGGAGTCCATATCGGTGGCGGTGACGGGCAGGTCGGTCCACGCATCGGCGAACTCGACGAGGAGATGGTGTACGAGACGCGCAACGGCGACACCTTTCTTCTGGGGGCTTCGACCTGGCGCGTCGAAGCGATCGACTCGAACCGCGTCGTGGTCTCGCCGGCCCCCGGCGAACCCGGGCGCCTCCCGTTCTGGCACGGCGACGGGCCCGGACGTCCGCTCGAGCTCGGACGCGCGATCGGCGCGTTCGTTCGCGAGTACGGGAGCGGTACGCGCGAGCAGGTCGCCGAACGCCTGCGCGCAGCCTTGCCCGTCGACGAGTTCGCCGCTCGCAACCTTGCCGACTACCTGGTCGACCAGCGCGAGCACTGCGGCGTTCTGCCAACCGATCGCGCCATCACCGTCGAACGCTTCCGCGACGAGCTCGGGGACTGGCGCGTGTGCATCCTCACTCCCTTCGGGACGCGCGTGCACGGTCCCTGGGCCATGGCGCTCGAGCGTCTGCTGTCTGACCGTTCCGAGATCGAACTCTCGGTCATGTACTGCGACGACGGCATCGTCATGCGCTTCGCCGACACCGAGGTCTTGCCTGCGGTCGAGGATCTGTTTCCCGACCCCGACGAGCTCGAAGAGCTCTTGACCGAGCAGCTGGGCTCGTCCTCGCTCTTCGCCTCGCTCTTCCGCGAGAACGCCGTGCGTTCCCTGCTCGTCACCCGCCGACGCCCAGACCAGCGCAGCCCCCTGTGGGCCCAGCGCCGCAAGGCGCGCGAGCTCTTGGCCGTCGTGAAGCGCTACCCGAGCTTCCCGGTCGTCCTGGAAACCTACCGCCAAGCGCTCCAGGACGTCTTCGACCTGGAAGGCCTGCGCTGCGTCTTGCGCGCTGTGCGCGAACGGTCGTTGCGTGTCGACGACGTCGAGACTCCGCGCCCCTCGCCCTTCGCGCGTTCGGTCGTCTTCGCGTATGTCGCCGCCTATCTCTACGACGGCGATTCGCCCGTGGCAGAGCGCAAGGCCCAGGCACTGACGCTCGATCGAGAGATGCTGCGCGAGTTGCTCGGCCAAGCCGAGCTGCGCGAACTGCTCGACGGCGCTGTGATCGCCCAGCTCGAGGACGAGCTGGCAGGCCGCGCGCCGACGCGCCGCGCCCGCGACCGCGACGAACTGGCGGACTTGCTCCGACGCGTCGGCGACCTGACCCGCGAAGAGGCCGAGGCTCGCAGCAGCCCGGGCTGCGACGTCTCCGCTTGGTTGGACGAGCTCGTAGCGGAACGACGCGCGGCACCGGTGACGATCGCCGGCGAAAAGCGCTGGATCGCGGCGGAGGAAGCGGGCCTCTACCGCGACGCGCTCGGTTGCCTGCCCCCGCGCGGCCTGCCCAGCGACTTCCTGGAAGCCGGCGACCGCCCGTTCGAGTGCCTCCTGGCCCGCTTCGCGCGTACACGCGGCCCGTTCGCGACCCGGGACTTCGCCGCGCGCTATGAGCTCTTGCCCGCGCAAGTCGAGACGCTCCTGCGTGCCCTCGAAGCGCAGGGCGCCCTCGTCCTCGGTGAGCTCCGGCCCGCTGGTACCGAGCTCGAATGGTGCGACGCGGAGGTTCTGCGACGCATCAAGCGTCGCACGCTCGCGCGCCTGCGGGACGAAGTCGCTCCGGTCGATGCTCCGACGTTCGCGCGCTTCCTGCAGGCGTGGCAAGGCCTCGCCGCGAGCGGGAACGACGGCGCACGCTTCGCACGCAACGCGGGGGAGCGGCTCGAGGAGGTGATCGCCCAGTTGGAGGGACTGCCGCTCGCTTGGAGCGAGCTCGTGCAAAGCCTGTTGCCCGCGCGCGTGCCGGGCTTTCGCATGGAGGAACTCGATCTCCTCGCGGCCCAAGGTCGCGTCGTCTGGATCGGGCGAGGACCGCTCGGCCTGGCCGATGGCCGCGTAGCGCTCTATCGCCGGGAGCGGGTCGCGGAGCTGTTCGAGCCCGCTCTTCAGGCCGAACCTCCGGTCGGATTGCATGCGGCGATCCTCGCCCATCTGGCCGAACGGGGGGCTTCGTTCCTCACCGAGCTCGAGCGCGCGGTGCTCCGTGACGGAGCCTTCGAACGCGTCGAGTTCGAACCGGCTCTGTTCGATCTCGTCTGGTCCGGGCGAGTGACGAACGACACGTTCGGACCGCTGCAGCTCTTGCTCCGACGATCCCCGGGGGGGGCGCGCGGGCGAGCCGCCGGCC
Source organism: Planctomycetota bacterium (assembly GCA_029259595.1). GTDB lineage: Bacteria > Planctomycetota > UBA1135 > UBA1135 > OFTM43. Next base: position 91,385 of record JAJDEW010000045.1, read on the forward strand.
GGCGGAACACCCTCGCGGGGGGGCGCTGGTCGCTGGTCGCCGAGCTCTGCGCGGGCGACGAAGTCGCGCCGACCGCACGCGTCGTGGCGCGCGCCCAGTCCCTTCTGGAGCGCTACGGCGTGGTCAGCCGCGAGGCAGCGCTCGCCGACGAGCTGCCCGGGGGTTGGGGGCCCCTGTATCGCGTGCTCCGGTCGATGGAAGACGCGGGTCGCGTGCGGCGCGGCTACTTCGTCGAGGGCCTGTCCGGTGCCCAGTTCGCGACGCCGGGTGCCGCCGACCGCCTGCGGGGCGAACGCGAGGAGGCCGGTATCGAGCGCGCGTCGCGCCTCTGCGCCCTCGCGACGACGGACCCCGCCAACCCCTGGGGCAACCTGCTCGCCTGGCCCGAGCGCAGACCCGCTGCCCCCGCCCCACGCCGCGTCCGTGGCTCACGCGTCGTCCTGGCCGCCGGCCGACCCGTCCTCTACGCGCCCCCCGGTGGGCGCAAGCTGACGACCTTCGGCCCGGCCGCTGACGTCGAACGCGCGCTCGCACTCCTGGCCGAAGCACCGCGCGCCCTCGGCCGACGCTGGCTCGTCATCGGTGCGATCGACGGGGTCGACGTCTTCGCCTCGGAACACCGCGCGGCCCTCGAGCGCGCCGGCTACGTGCGCGATCTGAAAGGCTTCGCGGCGGATTCGGACGCCGTCCGGCGCGCACGTGAGAGCCGCCGCAGCTAGCAGCTTTCCCGAGCTCGTGTGACTGCGCGCGATCTCGTGACGGAACCCCGCTAGACTCTTCGGCGTGAAGCGCGGGGTGAAGAAGGTCGCGACGCAGGTGAGTCTGCGCAAGCCCACGGCCCGGGACCGCGACGAGTTGCTCGCCCTGCGACGAGCGAGTCGCGCCTTCCTGCGTCCCTGGGAGCCGCGCTTTGCGGGCATCGATCCCTGCGGCGACGAGTGGTTCGATGGCTACCTGAAGGGAGCGCGCTCGAAGTCGAACGCGCGCTTTCTCGTTTGCCGCCGCGAGGACGGAGCGATCGTCGGCGGCGCCAACCTGAGCCAGATCTTCCACGGTCCGCTGTGCAGCGCCTACCTCGGCTACTGGACGGGAGCGCCCTACGTGCGGCTGGGCTATGCCACGGCGGGCGTGCAGCTCGTGTTGCGCCGAGCCTTCCGGGAGCTCGGCCTGCACCGCGTCGAGGCCAACATCATCCCGACGAACACGCACTCGATCGCGGTGGTGCAACGGCTCGGTTTCCGCAAGGAAGGCCTCGCGCGACGCTACCTGAAGATCGCCGGACGCTGGCGGGATCACGAGCGCTGGGCGCTCCTGCGCGACGACTTCAAGCGTCGCTGACGAGCGACGCTCAGAGCAGGGACGATTCGACCAGCGCCACGAGCTCGGCGAGGTCGGGCTTGCCGAGCACGATCAGCTCCTGACCATCGAACTCGCCCTGCAGGGCCGTGCGGCCCGCGAACCGATAGGCGTGGATCATTCCCGGACGCGTGGTCGTGGACGGCGGTGCGCTGCCTCCCGGCCCGCCTGCGCCAGGCCTCGGCGCCACGAGGAAGAACAGAGGATCGATGCCGTCGGTGTAGAGCAACTTCAGCCAGGCCCGCCCGGAGGCCTCGAGGACCGTGGACGCAGCGCTCAGGCGATAGCCTTCGGGAAGCTCGCCTCCGATCTGCACGGCATACTCGGTCAAGCCTTCGACGTCTGCGAGCGCGACCGGTGCCTCGGCGTTGCTCGAAACGTGGAAGACGATGCTCGAGTGGTCGGGAGAGTCGTCGATGAGCTCGCACTCGACGAGCGCGGCCAGCTGGCCTTCGACGTCGAACTCGGCCGAGCGCAGGACCAGATCGTGTGCCGTCTCGACGGCGACCTCCCAGGCGCGCCCATCCGTCCGCTCGTAGCGGAAGACGCGGCACGCACGTCCTGCGACGGTCGTCGGGGCGAGCTCCGTGACCGTCTGGGTCGCGCGCAAGGCGGCGCGGTCCCGCACGGCAAAGTCGCGGTAGCGGTACAGGAAGCCCGCGCGCAACCGCAGCTTGTTCAAGAAGGTCGCGATGTCGGGCGTCACCGCGCTCAGGGCCTGGAAAGGCTCGAGCACGAACTGCCCTGCGCCATCGGAAGCGACCAGCTCGCGATAGGCGGTGAACCGCGTGGCCTCGGGAGCACTGTAGTCGTACACCTCGACACGCCGGATCATCGAGTACGGCGCCGGGTTCGTCGCGTTGTCGAAGAAGACCCACTCCGCCGCGAGCGGCCCGTCGTGCGCGCTGGTTGCGCCGGAGCCCGAGCTGTGGGTCGTGGTCTCGTCCGCGGTCGCGGATGCGCTCGCGCCGGTAGGGGTCGTCCCTTCCCCAGGGACGTCCGCGGGGTTTCCGAGCATCCGTCGTGTCCGCTCGGGCAGTCGGACCTCTTGGCGGCGGGCTTGCGCCGCGGCGGCCTCGAGCGCCTCTTTCGGAAGGGGAGCGAGTTCGACGGGCTGCAGCACCTCGCGCATGCCCTCCAGGATGGGGTGCAGCTCGGTCGCGTCGGTTCCGAGCACGACCTGGAAGGAGCGCGCTCGCTCTGCATGGACGGCGCCAGGCAAGAGCGAGCGACCGAAGAACACGAACAAGGTCGCGGCGGCGATTCCGCCCAGGGCCCAGGCCAAGGACCGTGAATGGGTCCCGCGGAGTTCGCCATCGACGCGACGCGTGAGCGGGACCGGAGCGCGGCGGCGTTCGAGCTCGTCGACGAAGCGGCGCGATGCCGGTCGCTCGAGCTCTTCGCGAACCAAGCGCTCGAGCACCTCCGGCGCGCGCGGACGCGACAGCCGTCCGAGGGCGCGCACGAGCGGGGGTCGGGCCGCGGACTCGGTCGCCTGTGCGGCGAGTTCGGCGGCGACGCGCGCGTCCAGAGCTTGGGGTGCGGCGAGTTCGGCGAGCTCCCAAACGCGTTCGAGAGCCGCACAGTCGGCCGTCTCGAGCGCTTCGACCACGCCCGGCGCTTCCGCGCCGACGGTCGCCGACGTCAGCGCCAGCGACAGACGCTCATCGAGCTCGTGCGGAGCGGGCCAGCGGCGCAACGCCCCCAGCACCCCGATGCTCGCTCTCTGCCGGCGGAGCCAGAGCCGACAGGCCGCGCAACTCGCCGCATGGCCGTCGGCCCGGTCCTCGAATTCGGCGAACGAGGCGCCGGCGGCGAGAGCTTCCGCGCGGAAGGTGTGGCAGAGTTCGGAGGCGCTCATTCCAAGAAGTGCTTGTCGATCACGGGCGTGAGCTCGCGATCGAGGGCGTCGTGGGCGCGGGAGAGCCGGGATTTAACCGTGCCGAGGGAGATCCGGAGGACCTCGGCAACCTCCTCGTAGGAGAGGCTCTCGCAGTAGCGCAGGACGATGATCTTCTTGAGTTTGGGAGAGAGACGGTTGATCGCGCGCTGGACCTCGTCCTCGAGCTCGTGGCGCGAAGCGACCGCGCTCGGGAGGTCGGCGCGGTCGTCGGAGAGCTCGAAGCGCGGGGAGCCGGTCCCGGAGTGCGCATCCTGCAAGGCGTCGAGCGAGGCGAAGCGGCGGGTGCGCGAACGGCGCTTGAGGTCGATGCTGGCGTTGACGGCGATGCGGTAGACCCAGCTCGAGAAGCGCGATTGGAAGCGGAACTCACGGATCCGGCGGAACAGGATCCCGAAGGTTTCCTGGGCGGCGTCCAGGGCATCCGAGCCGTTCCCCGTCGTGCGGAAGCAGACGTTGTAGACGCGGTCCTTGTAGCGTTCGTAGAGCTTCTCGAAGGCCCCCTCGAGGGAGATCTTCTCGCTCTTCTGGCACTGCAGGACGAGGTCGGCGTCGGGGTCCGTATTCATTGGTAAGCAAGCGCTCGGCCCCTACGACGGGAATAGGGGGGCTGCGGTTCCCCGAAGAGTAGCCGCCTTGAGCCCAAATCGCGTGATTTCCGGAACGTCGAGGGGGTCGGAACCGCCGTGGGAAAGGATTTCGCGATCCAGGCGGAAATTCAGCGTTCGTAGCACCCGGCCCCGAACGGGGGGCCTGGGGCCCGAACGCGCCCGCAGCCCGTTCCGGAGGGCTCAGCCCCCGATCAGGACACCCGGATCGAGAATCTGGATGGTCGTGCCGACCGACGAGGCACAGTCCGACGCCGAGCAGCTGCTGTCCATCGGCTCGCAGCCGGCGGATTCCACCTCTTGCACCGAGGAGGCCCCGTTCGAACCCACCTCGCTGGTTCCCTGCCAGCAGACGAGGCCGGCGTTGAAGGACACCGGCAGATCGGGGCCGGACGTCAAGGGCACGTAGATCACACCGCCGGTCTGACCGCCGGGCACCGGTTCGATGCTCATCGTGACCCCCGAGAAATCGACGAGGTTCAGGGCGTCGGCGGCGACAGCCCCCCCGATGACGTCACGGGCCGTGGCGTAGAGGTTCAACCCTCCCATGGCGCGCACGTAGCCGCCGGGGAAGGGTGTCTGGACGACGAACAGGAGCCCTTCGGACGCGTTCAAGATCCCGATGCGGGAGGCTCGCAGAATCGCGCCGGTCGGAAGCGGTATGAGCCGCCCTTGAAGGACAGCGCCGAAGCGCACGTCGAGGCCGTGCGGATTGCCGCTGCGCAGGAAGATGGTCGAAGTCACCGTGAGGACGCCTTCCCCTTGGCAGGCCGCCATTCCGACGTTGATCGGTTCGAAGCCGGGCAGGGAGTCCGGATCGCGGGGGTCGGTCTGACGCGCCACTTCTTCGGCGTCGCTGATCTGGTCGCCGTCGGTGTCCACCGCGTCGGGGTTCGTACGCAGAATGCGCTCTTGCCGGTCCGACAACCCATCGCGATCGGCATCGAGGACCATCGTGCCGGCTGCCAAGAGCCCCTGGGGGCGCGCGAAGTCCGCCGCCCAAAACCCCACACCCACAAGGAGCAGGAGTGCGGGCACCCTGGGGGAATCCAGCAGGCGACGCTCTTGAGCAGGGGGATTCGTCATGAGGGGGCAAGCGGTGCGGGTTCGACCGGGCACGTGCAGGAGTTCGGGAATCACCGGATTCCGCACCCACCATCGTAGGTGTCCGACCGGAATTTGGGAGAGACTCTCTTTCCAGACTTTTTCTTCCTGTAGGGAACCTTTTGCAGAGGCGGCTCTTGGGGCCGCGCGAGCGCTCGAAAGGCTCCGTTCCGGAGCGGAATTCGGGGGGGTCGGTGGCCCGGACCCGGATCGCTCGGAATCCGTGGACAGCCCCTGACGGCGGCGTCATAGTACCCGGCTTCCCACGGAGGGTTCGGATTCGCGCCCGTAGCTCAGCTGGATAGAGCGCTTGCCTCCGGAGCAAGAGGTCACAGGTTCGAATCCTGTCGGGCGCACCACCGGTGGATTGGCTCCAGAAAGCCCTTCGGAGAGGTCGAAAGCGGCGGTCATGGGCACCATCCATGACATCCTGACCTCGATCGAGAGCCTCGAACCCTTTCCCCCCGTCGCCGTCCAGATCTTCCAGCTGGCCCTCCTGGACGACGCCTTGCCGAGCCAGTTGGTCGAGATCATCGAGACCGACCCCGGGGTGACCACCAAGGTGCTGCGGCTCGCGAACTCGGCCGCCTTCGGACCCCGCGTCGAGGTGGCGAGTCTGCACGATGCCGCCAACCGCCTGGGAACGCGCATCCTGACGAGCATGGTCTGGACCAGCATCGCCCAGGGCTTCTACGCCGGTCTCGGCCAATCGAACCAGGGGTCGAACCGCCAGCTCTGGGAGGAGGTGGCCACCAACGCGATCGCCTCGCGGATGATCGCTGCAGCCGGAGGCAAGGTCGACCCGCACATGGCCTTCACGCTCGGGCTGGTCCAGAACATCGGGCACCTGATCCTCGACCGCTTCCTCGTCAGCGAGCGGGAGTCCATCCAGCGCGAGATCGACAACGGCAAGAGCCCGATCAACGCCGAACGGGCGGTCCTCGGCATCCATCACGCCGAGCTCGGTGCACGCCTGGCGAAGCGCTGGTCGTTTCCGGCCGTGCTGGTCCAGGCGATCCGCTACCACCACGCGCCCCATCGGGCGGGCGAGCACAAGACGGCCGCCGCGATCGGCAACGTCGGCGAAGCCTTCGCCGCCGCCGTCCTTTCGCGCAAGGGACCGGATACGCCGACCTACGGCATGGCTTCGGGTGCGGCCGAGCTCGCGCTCGTGTCACGCGAAGAGTTCCCGGCCCTGCGCGACCTCTTGATCGCCGAGCTGGATCGCTACCGCGACCTCATCGGAGGCTCGACGGCCTCCGAAGCCGCCTGAGCGAGCAGGTCTCAGGCGCCGCGAGCCGCGGCGAGGACGTGCATGTCCAGCTGTCGGGTGAGCTCTTCGGTCGTGAGGTCTTCGTGCGCGTCCCGGTGCATCTCGAGGAAGTCCAGGGTGGCGCGGATGCGGCACAAGGCCACATCCTCGAGTCGCGAGAGGTCCTCCGAGCGCGAAAGCGCTTCGACTTCGCGCAGCATCTCCTGCTGACGATCCTTGGCCTCCAGTCCGTCAGGACTCAGGAAGGCGATCGGGTCGACGTCCCAGCTCTGGGTGAAGAGATCGAGGCGCGTGTAGAGCTCGGCTCGCTCCAGATCGGCGAGACCGGGATCCAGACGGGAGCACTCGACAAAGGCGAGGTCCGCGCGCACGCGCTGTAGAACGATCGCCTCGAGGGCATTGCGCGAATCGGCTTCGAAGAGGCGCGCCAGCGAGCCGAACCAGGCGGACGAACTCGGCAACGCGGCCGGAAGAAGCTCGATGTCGTCCGCGCCGCTTCGCGCGTCGGTGGCGAGTTCCGTCGCCTGAAAGCCTCCCAGGAGCGCGCGATCCGCACGCCGGTAAAAGTCCTCGAAAGTCTCGTTCGAAGGGCCTTCTTCGGTGCAGATCGAGGCGGTTCGCACCGTGAGCGATTCGCGCATGGCCTCCGAGAGCTCGTCTTGAACGCGCTCCATGACGGCTCGGCGCAACAGGCGTGCGGCCTCGCGGCCTTCTTCCAGCCGACGCTGGGTCATCCCCACTCCAAAGTCGAGGTTGCCCAGGACGCCGACAGGTAGGTGCGCAGGCAACGCATCCCGCAGGCTCTTGGCGATGACGAAGTGCAAGGCCGGATCGCGGACGAGCTCTTCGTCCCAGAGGTTGACCGGCTGAACGGACACGATCAGAAACGTGAAGGGCTGCTTCCGATCGCGCGCCTCTTCGAAGCGCCGGCGCAGGTCGCTCAAGAAGACGCTGCGTCGCTCCAGTCCGGACGGCAGACCGGTGCGACTCCAACCCTGGGCGATTTCAGCACGACGCTCTTCTTCGGCTTGCATGCGGATGAGAAGGGCTACACACCCGCTCGCCAGCGCGCCGGCAACGAGGGTGCCGGGGATGCCCGCGATCAGGTGCGAGAAGGCGAGGGCGAGTCCGATTCCCGTACAGGTGAGAACGGCCAGGTAGCCGCGCACGATCGACGGGAAGACCGGGTCCGGTGGACGGTCGGCGTGTTGACGGACGGAGATGCGCTCCGTCGGCTCCAAGAGGTTCGACAGGTCCGTCAAGAGCTTCATCAGCGGGGCCGAGCGAGGCGCAAGAGGCGGAACGAAAACGAGGCCCCGAAGACGATCCAGAGCGCCGTCGTCGCCACGGAGAGAGCGCTCAGCGCGAAGACCTCGAAGCGTCCGTCGAAAGCGGCGGACAGGGCGAACTCGAGCGCCGCGAAGAGCCCTGAGAACAGCGCGAGTGCCGCGCCGTGCAGCACCGTGTCGTGCACGAAGGCCGCGAGCGGTCCCGCCGTGGCGGGATGCGCTGCGGCGGCTCGCGCGACGAACAGCGCGTGGGACGAAGCCGCGGACGGCGGGGGCTCTAGGAGGATGCGGGGCACGTCGAGGTGCTCCATCCATCGACCGAATCCTTTTCCACCCTGAGGCCCTTCGGGGCCCCCCGCGTCCGCCCCACGGCGCGGCCACACGATTCGCCCAGAAGCCCCTCGACGACGGGGCGTTTCAGGAAGCCGGAATCGCTGCCGGCGTGCGCCTCAGCCCGAGAAGGTGAAGGCGCGCTGGCTCGTGTTGGTGATGCGCTCGCCTTCGATCGACTTCAGGACTTCGCGGGTGATGTCCCCGGTCGGGTAGTCCCCGGTGAAGCAGGCGTTGCAGAACACCTTGCCGTCGGGGTTGCCGACGTTTGCGGCCCGGTTCATGGCCTCGCGATCGAGATAGAGCACGTGGTCGGCCTCGAGCAAGGCGGCAACCTCGGTCGGAGTCTTGTCGGCGGCGATGAACTCGGTCTTGGTCGCCATGTCGATCCCGTACGGGCAAGGCGAGATCAAGGCGGGGCTCGAGATGGCCAGGTACACCTTGCGGGCGCCGGCTTCGCGCGCCATGCGCACGATTCGTTTGGCCGTGTTGCCGCGCACGATCGAATCGTCGACGAGGAGCACGTCCTTGCCCTCGAACTCGAGCGGGATCGCGTTGAGCTTGCGCTTCACGGAGGACTGACGCGCGCTCTGGTTGGGCATGATGAAGGTGCGTCCGACGTAGCGGTTCTTCACCAGCCCTTCCCGGTAGGGAATGTCCATCCCGGCCGCCATCGACATGGCCGCGTCGCGGGACGAGTCCGGGATCGGAATGACCACGTCAGGCGTCGGCGCCTTTTCGCGCATCCACTGCTCGGCGAGCGCCTGTCCGAAGCGAATCCGAGTCTTGTAGACCGAAATGTCGTCGAGCATCGAATCGGGCCGCGCGAAGTACACGAGCTCGAAGATGCACGGGTGGTGGGTCTTCTGCCCCACGACCCGACGGTGCACGCGCCGGTTGGTATCGACGAACAGCGCCTCTCCGGCAGCCAGGTCGTCGACCTCGTCGTAGCCCGCAACGTCGAGCACGACGCTCTCGGATGCGACGGCGTACCAGACTCCGTCGGCGTTCTGCTTGTTGCCGAACACGATCGGCTTGATCCCATAGGGGTCCCGGAACGCCACGAGGCCGACGTCAGGAAGGACGGCGACGACGGAGTAGGCGCCGCGGACCTCGCGGTAGACGGCCTGGACGGCGTGGAACACGGCGTCGGGCGTCACGAGCTCGCCCGGCTTCACGACCTCGGACAGGGCCCGCGCGAAGACGAAGAGGATGACCTCGAGGTCGCAGGACGAATTCAGACGGGTACCGGTGTTGCGACCGTGGCGGGCCCGTAGGTCGTCGAAATTCGTCACGTTCCCGTTGTGCGCCATCGCAATGCCGACCGGGAAGTTGAGATGGAAGGGCTGGGCATCCTCGTGCGAGCCCGCGCCGATCGTCGGATAGCGGACGTGGCCCAGCCCCAGATTGCCCTCGAGCCGCTCCATGTCGGTGGCCGAGAAGACGTCCCGGACGAGTCCGGCGCCCTTCTTAACGTGGAAGGTTTCCGTGAACGTCAGGATCCCGGCCGCGTCCTGCCCACGGTGCTGGATCGCCAGGAGACCTTCATAGATCTCGGGGGCAACGCTCAGGCCTTCCGGGCCGTAGACACCGATGAATCCGCACATGGAATGACGTGCTCGAGAGGGGCTCGGGCCCGGAACAGGGGCTCGCGGCGGCGGGCTTCCGGACCTGTCCGGCCGGATCCCAAGAGGGAGAGGATAGGTCGGCTCCGTCGACGTCACAAGGGACCAACCCCCGTCGAATCCGGTCGCCGACGCGGCTGCCCCGCCGCCACCGGGTCACACACGACGCACCGGGCCGCGTGCCGGGGCCGCGCGCACGCCCCATGCTAGCAGCCTGATGAAAAAGTCATCCGGCGCGCTGCACGCGTCCGCAAAGCCCGGCCGGCACACGAGAGCCTCGCCGAATCTACCGATTCGCCTGCGTTCTCGCGCACCCGCCGGGCCTCCCGGTCACATGCATCACTTCCGAAGCACTTTTCCATCAGACTGCTAGGATGGCCGCTCGATGGCCATTCCGATCCAACGGCTGCAGCGGGCGGACCGCCTGTTGGGTGGGCCGGTATCCACCTTGGCGGGTCCGCTGCGCCACCTGCGACGCGCGCCGAGCGCGGCGCTGAAGCACATCTTGGTCGTCAAGTTCTGGGGTCTGGGGAGCTTGCAGCTCTTGACCCCCTCGATCCGCCACCTCCGCGAGCGTCATCCCACGGCGAAGGTCTGTCTGCTGACGCTGTCGGAGAATCGGGCCTTCGCCGAAGGGCTCGGCGTCTTCGACGAGCTCGTGACGCTCGACGTCGCCGGTTCGTGGCCGGCGCTCTTCGAACGGATCGTGCGACTCGTCGCACGTCTCCGGGCGCGACGCTTCGATCGGGTCTACGACTTCGAGTTCCTGACGCGCTTCTCCGCCCTCGTCTCGCTCGGCACCGCGGCGCCCGAGACCTACGGCTTCAGCTCGCCCAGCACGCGCCGAGCGCGTCTGCACACGCACTCGGTGCCGTTCAACCGCTACTGGCACGTCGCGAAGAATTTCCTCACGTTGGCCGGAGCCTCCGACGTGGCTGTTGGCCCGGAGGATCTCGTCCCGTTCCGGGTCACGAAAGAGCACCGGGCCGAGACCGCCGCAGCGTTGTTCGAGGCGGGCTTCCCGGACGCGGGGCCGCTCGTCGTCCTGAACCCCAACGCGGGCGATCTGTCCCTCGAGCGGCGTTGGCCGCCCGATCGCTTCGCAGAGCTCGCCCGCAGACTCGTCCTGAAGGACAACGCCCGGATCGTCGTCACCGGCTCGTCCGCGGAACGCGGGCGCGGACACGAGGTGCGTGCGCGAGCGGGAGCCGTCGCCGCCGGGCGCATCGCCAACCTCGGCGGTCGTTTGTCGATCGGCGGCCTCGCCGCACTGCTCGAGAGCGCGGAAGTCTTCGTCACCAACGACAGCGGGCCGATGCACGTCGGTGCCGCGCTCGGAACGCCTACGATCGGACTGTTCGGACCGGAGACGCCACAGATGTACGGTCCGCTCGGCTTTCGAACGCACTGGCTCTATCGCCCCCCGGTCTGCAGTCCGTGTATCAACGTGCACGACAACAAGCTGGCCGTGTGCTCGCGTGGACGCGCCGAGTGCTTGACGAACATCGAGGTCGATGACGTCTTGGACGTCGTGCGCGTCGAGCTGACGGAACGTGTCGGACGTCCCTTCCGCACACAGGGTTCGTGATGCGCGTCCTCCTCTTGAATCCGCCGTCCGAACGCACGGTGATTCGCGACTACTTCTGCTCGAAGACGACGAAGTCGAACTACCTCTACCACCCGATCGATCTCGTCATGCTGTCGGGGACCGTGGCGGAACGGCATGACCTCACGGTCCTGGACGCGCTGGCCGAAGGCCTCGACTTCGATGCTGCCCTGCGGCGCATCGACGAGGCGGGTGCCGAAGTCGTGGTCTCCCTCGTCGGCGCCGTTTCCTGGAACGAGGATCGCGCCTTCCTCGCCGCCGTGCACGCCGCCGGGCTGCGGGTCATCGCCCTCGGCGACATCTTTCAGGAGGACGCCGAGCGGCGACTCGCGGAAGAGCCCTGGCTCGAGGCGACCCTGCACGGCTTCGCCGATGCGGACCTCTTGAGCTACCTCGACGGCGATCTCGCGAGCATTCGTGAGATGACCGTTCGCGACGCGGCCGGCGACCCCCTGAGCCTGCGGCGCGACGACGCTCGTCGGCGAGGCGGGTCGTACCGCGTTCCACGCCCCCGCCACGAGCTCTTTCCGGAGACCGGCTACCGTTTTTCGTTCTCCAAGGGACGCCGCTTCGCGACCGTGCTCACGGACTACGGCTGCCCCTACCCGTGTACGTTCTGCATCATGGGCACGCTCGGCTTCGAAACGCGCCCGGTCGACGACGTGCTCGACGAGCTCGACCACCTGCGCGCGGGCGGCACGAAGGAGTTCTTCTTCCTCGATCAGACCTTCGGTCTTCCGCGCGCGCGGGGCCTGAAGCTCTGCGCCGCGCTCGAAGAACGCGGCGATCTCTCGTGGACGGCCTTTCAACGGCCGGACAACACCGACGACGAGCTCCTCGGTGCGATGCGTCGCGCGGGCTGCCACACCCTGATCCTCGGAGTCGAGAGCCCCGACGCCGAGCTGCTCGCGCGTTACCGCAAGGGGTACGACACCGGCGAGGTCGCCGCGGGTGTCGCTCGCGCCAAGGCTCACGGCTTTCGCGTCGTCGGCACGTTCTTGATCGGGTTGCCGGAGGAAGACGAGCACTCTTGGGAGAACACGCTGCGTTGGGCGCTCGAGCTGGACCTGGACTACCTGAGCCTGAACGTCGCCGTACCCCGCTTCGGGACTCCCTTCCGCAAGCGCGCGCTCGAGCTCGGCTTGTGTCGTGAGGACGAGCTCGTCATGGACCAGGCCGGCGCGACGGCCGCGCTGCCGACACAAGTCCTCGGACGACGGGACATCGAGCGCGTGAAGCGCCGTCTCGTCCGCCGCTTCTACCTGCGTCCGCGCTACCTCGCCCGCCGTCTGCGCGGCACGGGAAGTCTGCGCCAGCTCGGGTCCGAGCTGCGCGAAGGCTTGGCTCTGTTGCGCCGCAATGTCTGAGCTCGCGGACCTCGCGCCGCTGCGCAACGGAGACACGACGCTGTTCGTCACCGGAGCGGGATCCGGCTCGACGACGCTGGTCGTTCCATCCGCGAGCTGGGTGGCCGCAGACCTGCTCCCGCTCGCTGCGGGACGCCGCTTGGTCGCCTACGACCTGCGCGGCCGCGGCCGGTCGGAGCCGGTGGCCCCGGAAGAGGTCGGGACGCGCGCGGGGCTCGAGCACGACCTGAGCGACCTCGCGGCAGTGCAGGACGCGCTGGGCGAAGGCCCGATCGATCTGCTCGGCTGGTCGTACCACGGGTTGCTCGCGGCGCGCTATGCGCTCGCAAGTCCCGGCCGCGTTCGACGGCTCGTGCTGGTCGGTCCGAGCGGACCCCGACGCTCGCCCTGGTACGAGCGCTTTCTCGATCGTTTCGGCCGCACGATCGACTTCGAGCGCCTCGCCGGACTCGAGGAACTGAAGCGCAGCGGCCTGCGCACAACGGATCCCGCACGCTATGCGCGCGCCGTTCACGACGTCTTCTTCCGCGCCTACGTCGTCGATCCGAGCGTCCTGGCGACGATGCGTTCCGACCCGGCCGTTCCTCCCAACATCGACGCCGACCGCGTGAACGACATGGGACGGCGCGTGCTGGAGGGCCTCGGCGACTACGATTGGCGCGCCGAGTTCGCGGCGCTCACGCTGCCCGTGCTGATCGTGCACGGCGAAGAGGATCCGGTCGATCCGGACGGCAGCGAGGAGTGGCTCGAGGCGCTACCCGCCGCCAGGCTCGAGCGTTGGCCCGGCGTCGGGCACATGCCGTGGCTCGAACGCCCCGACGAGTTCTTCGCGACGGTCTCAGCCTTCCTCGACGCCTGAACCGTCTTCGACCCACCGCACGATCCGAGCGGCGCACGCACGCGGATCCGCGGCGTCGATCTCGAGGGCCGCTCCTCGGCCCGCCTCCGAATGCTGGTAGAGCGGGTCGTAGTAGCGGCGCAGCAGGATCTCGGTGAGCTCGTCGTCCTGTCCGCGCGACAGGAGCCCGACCAGCACGCCCCCCCACTTCGCACGGCCGAGGCGCGCCTCGATGAAGGGCAAACGCTCCGCCAGCTCGGCCCGGTTCTCCTCGCGCTCGAGGTAATCGTCGCAGAGCACCTCGACACGCCGCTCGACCGAGGCCGTGAGCCTCACGCTCGTTCCGGCTTCGAGCGCGGCCCACACGGTCGCGGGTTGGATGACGTCACCGACCTTGCGGCTCTCGCCTTCGAGCACGCAACACGGTCCCGACAGCTCGTCCAACCGTGCCGCGAGTGCCGTGTCGAAGGCCTTCTGCGTGACCGGCGCGAGTCCGACCATGCCCAAGATCGAGCTGCGGTGCCCCGCCGCCGCTTCGAGATCCAGCGTCCAGCCCGGACGCAGACGTTCGATTTCGTGCAAGACCAAGGTCTTGCCCACACCCGTCAGGCCGCGCAGCACGATAACGGGCGGCGCCTCCCACGAAGCGAGTCGCGCCAAGACGCTCTTGCGATAGCTCTTGTAGCCGCCGGCGATGCCCACGGCGCGGTCGAGGCCGAGTTGACGCACGAAGGCGAGCACGCTGCGCGAACGCAGGCCACCGCGCCAGCAGTAGAGCACGACCGGGCGGGCGGGGACGGCGGCCTCCGTCGCTTCGAGGCTCTGGTCGAGCATCGCGATGCCGTCCTCGGTCATGCGTTCGAGCCGTGCGCCGTGATCTCCGCTCTCCACGCGCCAGTCCGCCAGGTTGGCGATGCGCTCGACCAGCTCCGTGATCCGTGCGCGCGCGCGCTCCCGCGCCGCGACGAAGGCCACGTCCGGCGAGCTGCGTGCATACAGAGTCCCGACCAGCGCCCGTTCGTCGTCGTCGAACAAGGGCACGGAATACGCGCCGGGGACGTGGTCGACGGCAAACTCGCTCGGACTGCGCAAGTCGATCACGACCGCGTCGCGTCGCGCCCGGAGGCGTTCGAAAGGCAGCATCGGGACGCGGTGACGCACGGCCAGGCCGCTGGCGCTCGCAGGCTCGCAGTCGAGACTCATCGCGCGCAGTCTAACCTCAGGAGGAGCGCAGCGCGGGAGCCGCGCGCGGACAGGCTCCGTTCGGGAGCCTCAACCGTCGTCGCGAGCCGGTCCGCTAGACGCGGCCTCGTCGCCGCGCCGGCGCTCCTGGCGGTCGTGCACCGCGTCACGCCGGCGTCTTCGACCCTCCTCGGACGAATCTCGCTCGCGCGCCTCGTGGCCCCGTTCGTGCCTTCGGTCTTCCGGGCCATGACGACCTTCGCCCCAGGCGTGGCGCGGCCCCAACCAGCCGCGGGGAACGTCGAGGACTTCCACTTGCTCGAGAAACTCGGTGTCGCTCAGCGTCGCGAGGACGTCCCAGGTTTCCTGCGAGAGACCCGGCGGCAAGCCCCGCCGTGCGACCCGGCCCTCGAAGTGTCGACGCCGCAGGCTGGCAACCGTCTGCGGCAACTCGTCGGCCGGCAGCGTCGCAAGGCGCTCGAGCTCCTCGCGCTCGAGCCCCAGCATCCGCCCCAGTCGACGAACCAAGAGCCGCGCCTTGTCCCCGTTCTCGCGACAGACGAACGTGCGCAGGAGCTTGCGTCGCTCGGACGGGCTGGCCGCCTCACAGCGCTCGAGCAAGGCGGGCGGCAGCTTCTCGCGCAGGGTGCGGCCGCGCCGACGCACCTCCGCTTCGACGTGGCGCCGCCAGGTCGCTTCGCGCTTGTCGGCGGGGAGCTCCCCGATCTCTTCGATCAGTTCGCTCGAGGCCTCGCGCTTGATCTCGCGCTCGAGCTGCATGACGCGGCGGGCACGCGCGAGCAGTGCCTGGCGATCCTCGACGGGCATGCCGCGCAGCTTTTCGAAGCGCGCCCGCAGGAGGCTGCGCTCGGCCTCGGGCTTTTCGATCCAACGCGCGCGGTGCTCTGCCACGCGACGGGCCTCGACCTCCGCCGAACGAGCGGCGAGCGGCACGAACGAGAGGGCTACGAGCACCAGAGCGCGGACGGTTCGCGTGCCCATCAGCCTTCCTCCTCCTCATCGGGTTCGGGCTCGGACCACGTCTCGATCTCCTCGGGCTCGAGGTAGAAGAGCTCCTCCTCGACGGGTTCGAGGTCGGCCACGACGAAGTCGAGGTCGCTGCTCGTCAGAAGCTCCCAGTTCTCCAACACGTCCAGCGCGGCGAGGAGCTCCTCCTCGACCTCGAGCCCCGCCACTTCGACGGGCTTCGAGCTCGACGGAGAGCTGGTCGCGACGAAACGGACGAGAAAGAAGCCGACGAGGAGGGCCGCGGCGAGGGCGGCTGATCGGGACCGTCGCCAGGACCGCACGGGATGGCGTTCGGCAGCCAGGCCAGCGAGCACGTGCGACGCTAGTTCGGCCGGAACTTCGGGCTCCGGAACGCGCTCGAGCAGACGGTCCAAGCGCTCGCTCGCTCCGTCACCGGCGCGCTCGGGCGCGAGCCCGGCGAGCACACGTGCCCCGAGCCCGAGCGGCGTGCGCGCGGGTCGATCCAATTCGAGCAGGTCGTCCAGATGCGCGGGCAACCGGGTCGCTTCGTCGCTCCGGCTCCGCAAGCGCGCGAGCACACGCTGGACGAGGTCGCTCGGCAGCGACGGCTCGGGCAACGAGGCCAGCAGGACGTCGAGCGCCTCTTCGGCCGCGAGCAGCGCGCGGCAGTCCTGACAAGCGAACAGGTGCGCGTGCCAGGCGAGTTCGAGCGGTCGCTCGCCCTCCCGGGCGCACAGCGCGCGTTCGAGCCGCCCACGAAAGCGTGAACAGTCGGGCTTCATCCCGCGGTCTCCTCCTGGAGAAACGGAGCCAACGTGATGCGCAGGCACTCGCGCGCCCGGTGGATCATCGACTTCACGGCCTTTTCGGTGGTGTCCATCACGGTGGCGATCTCGACGTAGGGCAGCTCCTCGTACTTTGCGAGGATCAGAGCCAAGCGTTGGCGATCGGGGAGCTCGGCGATGGCCGAGCGAACGGCCTGGACGACATCGTCCTCCTCGAGCCCCGCCTCGGGGCGTTCGATCCGTTCGTCCTCCCACTCGCTGGTTCCGCCGGCTTCGGTCGGGCGGCTCTGAAGGGCCTCGAGCGAAACGTCCTGGTTGCGGCGTCGTTCCCGTTCGTTGACGCAAAGGTTGAAGACGATGCGGTAGAGCCAGGTCGTGAACCGTGCGCTGGGACGGTAGCGAGCCCGGGCGCGGACGACGCGCAGGAAGACCTCCTGAACGTAGTCCTCACGGGCCGCCACGGGTCCGAGGAAGCGGGTCAACAGGGCCCAGACCTGCCCCGAATACGACTCGACGAGCCGGTCGAAGGCGCTCTCGTCCCCGGCCTGGTAGTCCAGCATCCAGCCCACGCCGGGATCCACGGGGGCGGAACCGGGGAGCGGGCCGGAGGAGGACTCGGGCGCTGGTTCGAAGGGCACGGAGAGCATCGTGGGTGGCGGAATCGACGAAGCCGCGTTCGTCCAACCCTCGCCTTGCGCCCGGGTTTCGCGCAAGTCCCGATTTTCGGCCCACGCGAGAGACCTCAACGCCGCAGCCGGCGCGCCCGCCCCCAGGGCCACACGACGGCCAGCGGGCGGCCCACGATCGAGCTCCGCGAAACCGGGCCGAAGTGGCGGGAGTCGTGCGAGAGCGTGGAATTGTCGCCCAGGACGAAGTACTCGGCCGGTCCGAGGGACAGGTAGGACGAGGTCGCGAACTCACCGCTCTCGGTGAAGTAGAGGTCCCGCAGGACGACGATCGAGCGAAAGCGCGCCACGCAGCGCTCGGCGCCGAAGCCGACACGCTGGCCGAAGCTCTTCTGTCCGATCCGGAGCTCGGCCGGGTGGGGCACGTTCTCGGCATAGGTCGCGGCCACGACGCGGCGTCCGTCGAGCTCGAACGCGAGGTGGTTGTCGACGTTACGGAAGCTCACGCGCTGCCACCGACCCGGCTCCAACGCGATCGGTGCCTCGGCCAAGAGCTGGAGTCGTTCGCGCGGATCGACGCGTTGCAGCGTCTCCGGGTTGCGCCGCAGGAGCTGGACGCGAAAGCCGCCGGCCCAGTCCGATTCGATGCAGGCCTGGAAGGTGTCCGACTGCTCGGTCAATTGAAAGCGCAGGCGCGCTTCGGGCGAATCGAGCGGGTCCTCGAGCAAGACCTCGCACTCGAGGATGCCGTCGTTCACCTGACGCAAGCCGTGGATCCAACGCTGCTCGTGATCGAAGTAGCTGTCGTCGAGGTCCTTGTGGAGGAACATCATGCCCCGATCGGCGTCACGTCGGATCTCGCGCGCATCGACACGCCAGCCGTCCGCCTCCCGGGTCCAGCGCTCGTGGGCGAAGTTGAAGTTGTCCCCCACGTCCAGGACACGATCGTCGAAGACGGGAATCGGCGCGGGACGCTCGACCTCCTCCGGGAGCCGCCGCCCTTCGATCAGAACGTCGCCTTCCGATAGGAGGACGGACTCACCCGGCAAGCCGACGATCCGCTTCAAGACCGGATCCCCCCCGTCGGGTGGATTCACGACGACGAGGTCGAAGCGCGCGAGCTCCGGGTTGCGCTCGTAGCGGACCAGCACGACCTCGTCGAGCTCGTCGAGCCCCGTCCGATCCGCTCCCCCGAAGACGGTCGGGCGCATGGAGCCGCTGCGAACCGGATAGACGTCCGCCACGAAGGACTTCACGAGTAGCAGGACGAAGAGCGCGATCGCCAGCGCCCAGAGCAGCCGCGCCGTTCGTTGTTTCCCGGAGCCCGTCATCCCCCCATTCAGGCGAGTCCCAGCGTGAGGTGGGCAACGCCGACGAAGATCGCGGCGCCGGAAATGTCGCTGAGCGTGATCAGGAACGGCCCGGCGACGATCGCCGGATCGATGCCGAAGCGCTGGCAGCTCATCGGAACGACGCAGCCGAGAAACGACGCCCACGTGACGGCCACGACGATCGCGCAACCGAGCGCCAAGCCGAAGCTGAAGTTCGTGGGGTCCCCTTCCATGAAGGTCGCGACGCACATGGTGGCAGCGCCGCACAAGAGCCCGATCATGAGCCCGACGATGACTTCCGAGCCCAGAACCGACGACTCCCGTTCCTGCGAGAGCTCGCCGGTCGCGTAGGCGCGCACGAGGATGGTCGAGGACTGGATGCCGACGTTGCCCGCCAGTCCGATGATGATCGGGAGATAGCGCAGGATGTCGATCCTGCCCGCTTCCCCTCCCCCCGGCAGGGCCTTGTCGAGGATGAAGGCGGTCACGAGGCCGCCCACCACGGTCAGCGCCTGGAGCGGGATCCGTGTGCGCACGCGGGCGCTGATCGAGAGGTGCGTCTGCTCGTCCGGCGACGTGCCGACCAGGCGGCGGATGTCCTCCTCGACCTCGTCCTCGAGGGCCTCGAGCGCGTCCTCGGCGGACACGACCCCGATCAGGACGCCTTGGTCGTCGACGACCGGTACGGCCGAGAGCGAGTACTTGCTGACGAGGTTGCCGACCTCTTCCTGGTCCTCGTCGACTCCGACCGTGATGACGTCGTCGTCCATCACCTCCGCGACGGGGGTGTGGATGCCGGTCGTCAAGAGCTCGCGATCGGAGACAAAGCCCACGGGGCGGCCGTTCTCGTCGACGACGAAGACGCCGATCTCTTCTTCGCCGGCGGGACCCTCCTCGGAACGGATCTCCTTGATCGCGTCGCCGACGTGCACGTCGCTTTGGACCGTGACGAACTCGCTCGTCATCAGGCCGCCGGCGGTGTCCGCCTCGTAGCTCGCCAGCTCGCGCAGACCTTGCGCGCGTTCGAAGTCGACGCGGCGCAACACACGTTCCGCGGTCTTCTCGTCCGTCAGTGCGAGGAGGTCGACGACCTCGTCGGCGGGCATCTCCTCGATGACTTGACGAAGCTCTTCCTCGTTGAGCCCGGCGAGGAGAGTCTGGCGTACCGGATCCTCGGAAAAGAGCAGCAGCTCGACACGACCCTCGAGGTCGAGTGCGGCAAACACGCGCGCGACCTCGAGCTCTTCCAGCTCGTACAACCACTCCGCGAGATCGGCCGCGCGAACGTCCGACAGGAAGGTGTCGAGCGGTGTAGCACCACCCGCGAGGATCTCCTGGAGGTCCTTGAGTTCGGGCCGCTTTTCGGGTTCGGGTTGCATCCTGCGAGGTCTCGCGAACGTAGCAGGATACCCGCGCGCGAGGGGCGAGGGTGAGCGCCGATCAGCCGGGACTTCGGTCGGAGGTCAATCCGCCCGGTAAACGAGGAGTGGTTTGCCCCACAGAGCCAGGTCGGCGCTCCCGTGTCCGAGGGGCTCGACCCGCAGCTCGATCCGGACCTTGCGCGCGGCGAAGGGCGCGAGATCGACATTCCATGGCAACCAGCTTCGTGGCGGAGCGCGCGGGTCGAGGGTTTCGGTATGCACCGACGTAGCGTCGACCCACAGCTCGAAGCGTGCGCCGTCGCTCTGCGCCCACGCTCCGTCCCGCAGACCGATCGCGCCCGTGAAGCGCGGCTCGGAACCGAGCGGCACCTGGTCCCAGACGACCGAACGATGGCCGCCTTGCTTGGGACGGGGCGGGACGAAGATCGCGGGCAGACGGACGCCACCCACGGGAGCACCGTCGACCCGGACGACGTCCTCCGTACGGTCGGCGCAGTCCAGCTCGTCCTCGAGCGCCACCTCGACGCGTCCCCGAGCTTCGACCCGCACGAAGTCCGAAGCGTCGCCCGCCCCCGCTCCGTCCGCGTGCAGGACCCACGCCAGGACAACGCCCGACTCCGTCGAGACGCCCTCGGCGAGCGCAACCCAACCGCCGCGGCTCCGGCGCCCGATCCAGGCCCAGCTGACCGATGCGGACGCGAGCTCCCGGGCCGAGCTGCGTGCGCCCAGGTTCGCGAGCAATCCGGCGACGTCCTCCGGTGCGGCGGCGAAGGCCCCGGTGCTCGCCAGGACGAGCGTGGAACCGAGCGGTAGCCCGTCCAGAAAGGTCGCGCAGGCCCGGCGCCCGTCCGCCTCGGCGAGCTGGAAGCGCTCGTGGCCACGCAGCTCGAGCGCGGCGTCGACCCAGGCTGCCCGCAGCCCGGCCCGGTTCTCCTCGAAGCGCAGGATCGAGTCGCCGATCAGGATCGCGGACGACATCGTTTCGACCCCGCCCGGCACGGTTCCCGCCGGAAGGAGGGACCCCTTGGCCGCGGCGAGCACGGCGAGGCTGCCGCCCGGGTGTGCGAGCGCGCCGGGGACGTCGCGTTCGTGCCGCAGGAGACGTGCGCCGAGCGCGAAGAGCACCAAGGTCAGCGCGAGTGCGAGAACGGAGCGCATCTCAGTCGCCCAGGAAGGACGGCAGGGGACCTTGCCCGGGGGCGGACGCGAGCACGAACTTCGAGCAACGGTCGACGACGACCGGCAGCGCTCCGATCAGTTGGCGCGCCACGTCGTGGTGACCGGGCGCACACTTGGCTTCGAGGATCAGGATGCGGGGCAGCAACGTCCGTGCGCTCGAAGTGATCCGCGCTGCCAAGCGCAGATCGAAGGCCTGAAGGTCGCGATCGAGCGTGACGCGCACGAGTCCGTCGGCCGTCGTCCAGTACTCACGTTGGTACGCGATCCACTGGACAGGGTCGAGGCCGGCGAGCGCCGCGCGCCAACGGCCGTCCACTCCGGCCTGAACGTCGGCCGCGAAGTCCCGGCGGCGCGCACCTTCCACGTCGATGTCGCCCGCGACGCGCGTCGTCTCCTTCCAACCCAGCGCGTTCTCGCGCTCCTTGCGCTCGAGCTGCCCCGCGAGGCCCGTCGTGGCGTCACCGTACCAGCGATAGCGCAGCTTCGTGCGGCGGCTGACGCCGGCCAGGTTCTCCTCGAGCGCTCGGTTGCGGTCCGTGTCGAAGTAGACGCTCTGCACGCGACGCGGCGGAAAGAGGATTCGCAGGGCGAACGGGTGCAGCCGCAGGGCCATCACGAGGCGCGCGTAGGCCGACTCTTCACAGACAGCCTTCAACTCGTAGCGCAGGGATTCCGCCCGAGCGCGGTGCTCAGGACTACTGTCCAAGGATCTTGTCCCTGTAGAGCGCTTCGACGTCGAGCTCGCGCGTCGCGAGCCGTTCGCCTTCCCAGATGACCTCGCAGCCGGTCTGCACGAGCGTGTCACCGAGTCCGGAGGCCTCGATCGTGAGGCGCACGGCCTCGAGGCGCGACGGTCCGAACTCGGGCTTCTTCACGAAGGCCGCCAGGCCGTAGTGCCGCGCTCCCGTGATCCGGAAGTCGCGCACATCGACGTCGGAAGCGTCCTTCGCGGCGATTCCGATCGTGACGTCCACCGCCGCACCTCCCCGGATGCGCGCGACCGTGTTCTCGCCGATGGACAGGGCCTTGTCGTTCAGCCGTTCGAAGCGGCAGTCGACGATGTCGACGTCGCTACCGCTGAAGTCGAGCCCGTCCGCCAGCCCGTCGCGAAACGTGCAGTTTCGAATGGTGCCGTGCACGAAGTCGCCGTCGAAGCTGTCCGAGACGCAGCCGGAGAAGGTGACGCGCTCCATCCGAAGCTCGGTGCCGAACACGTTCAGGCCGTCTTCCGCCTGCGAACCGTCGAAGGTGCAGTCGGTGAGCTCGACGGCCGCGTGATAGAACGTGACGCCGCCCGTCATGCGCCAGCCCCCGCGCGCGAGCGCATCCGTCGCTCGCACGGTGACGTTCGACCAGCGCGACGTTTCCCGGGCCCCGAGCACGACGATGCCCCGCCAGGTCGCGGCCGGATCCTGGCCCTGCGGTTCGAGCAGGATCGGCTCGTCCGCCGTGCCCTCCCAGTCGAGGGCCGCGTCCGAGATCAGGGCCGCGTCGGGCTCGAAGCGCAGCACGAGCGGACCGGTCGCGTCCAGCGGCACGCCGGCGGGCAGGTGCAGGTCCCCCTCGACGTCCCAGGCTCCCGGCCGCGTGACCATGCGACGTCGGGCGACGTCGTAGGTCAGGAACGGATGCCGCTGCAGTGCCTGGGTGACGGTCGGCGGCGCGGGACGTCCGAGCGCCGGCTCTCCGTCTTGCACTCGGAACAAGAGCGCCTCCTCGGTCGCCTCCGCCGGCGCTGCGGCGATCGGTCGAAAGACGATGCGAATGGCCAGGTCGAGGCTGGTCCCGCCCTCGCTGCCCGTCCGGATGGCGTCCTTGATCTGTCGCACGTTCTCGAGATTCGCGAGCCGTTGGTCGAGCGGGAAACGGAAGGTCGCGGGACGTCCGTCGTGCGGCAGAACGACCCCCGTGCCCGACGCTCCGTCGAACGAAACGCGTCCGTCGGTGTCGGTGAGCACCGCTCGCGCCGGCGTGAAGCTGTCGTTCTGAAACCGAAAGCCCTCGACGACGACCGGCGTGCCGGTCGTTGCCCAGGCGCGCACCTCGACCTCGCCTTCGAGGTGCGTGGAGCCCGTCGGAGCGACCACGTAGAACGAAGCCACGTTCAACGGATCGACGGGGAAGAGGACGGTCCGCAGGTACTGCTCCTGCGCTCGCAGGCGTTGCTTCATCCCGTCGATCCGGTAGCGCTGCAGCAAGCGCCCTTCGGCCAAGAGCGCGGCCTCGAAGCGCTCGAGATCGGGACCGAGGTCCGCAAAGAGCTCGTCGACGTAACCCGAACGACAAAACGAGCCCAGGTAGCGGAAGAGCGCGTCGTAGTAGGCCTTGCTGTGCCGGAACTCGGCCGTGACCTCGGGTGCGCGGAATACGACCGGGTCGCGCGCGCTCGGCACGTCGGCCATGTTGTCGAACAGGATCGGCTCGAGCCGGTCGAGCACCGGATCGTGGTAGAAGCGCAGGTTGTGCCAGATGAGCGAGTGAAACACCTGGAACAGCGACAAGAGGCTGTGGGCGCAGGCCAGGCGATCCACGTTGAAGAGGTCTTCGACGGTCCGGCCGCGCAGCTCGTCGAGCGCCTGCATGTGCCGCAGAGCGTCGGCCGTGGACCCGCTGGTCACGGCGAGTTCCCGTAGCGCGCGCAGCTTGTCGACGGCCGACGACAGCGAGCTCGCGAGCCCCGCGTCCGAAGCGATGCGCTTCTCGCCGAAGGCCCGAACGGCCGCGGATCCCACGTCCAGCGCGGGTCGCGCCGAAGCGGGAACCGGAAGCTGCACGCCCTTCTCGGGGAGATCGTGCACCTGCAGCATCGTCGCCCAGCGCGTGGCCTCGTCGAAGAGGACGATCGGACCCTCGCGGCGGCCCTGCGACTCCAGGAGCTCCTTCGCGAAGTGTTCTTCGAGGTAGTAGACGCCGACCGGATTTCCGTTGAGGGCGACGTTCACGAACGTCCCACGCGGAGCGAGCACGTTCTCACGACGCAGTGCCGCCGACACGAACCACTCCCAGAGCTTGCCGCGCGTGTCCGGGCTCTGCACCGAGAACACACGCATGCCGAGGATCTTCGAGTCGTCGAGCTTGATGCGAAACGACCACTTGTCCGTCTCGACGTGGTCCGTCCAGTCGCCCTTGATGCGGATCTCGGCCGGGTGACGCCGGCCTTCGAATTCGATCTCGGCGGGCACCATGTCCTCGGGCGATTGCACGATGACCCCGCGCTCGAGAGCCCGGTCGCGCACGTTCTGGAGCCGCTCGGCCGCCCGCGGTGCCACGTGGATCCCGAGCGAAGCGAGCCCGTTCGCAGCGTCCGGTGCGGGCGTGTCGGACGGCGTCAGATTCGGAATCAGCCGCGTTCCTCCCGGGGAGGTTCGATCCTGGCCGGGCGCAGGGTCGGCGCCTCGTCCGGGCGCGAGGAAGAGCCCCAGCGCGACTCCCAAGGCGAGGATCGCGAGCCCCGTCCAGAAGCCGCCGCCAAAGGGCGCGTCTCGTCGCAGGAGCATCGGCTCAGTCCAGGGTGCTACCTTCCACCGCGCTGACCGAGCCCTGCGGGAAGATCTCCCGCAGGCGTGCCAAGAGCGGCCCCAGCTGCTCGCCCTGCGCGAGATCGAGCACGAGCGTCGCCTGGAAAGCGTCCGCTTCCGAATCGACCCGGCGCAGGTCCACGCGCGTCGCGGCGTCCTCGACCCGCGCCAGCAGCGCAGCCAGGGCTCCGTCCGCCGAAGTCGGCGAGCCTTCGCCCCCTAGGGCCGAACTGACGTGCAGGAGCATGCGCGGCGGCAGGCCGCCCGCGATCCCTTGGCTCGTGACCGCGAGGTAGACCAGGATGCCGGTGAAAAGCACGCAGGTCGCCAAACGTTGGTCCGCGCCGAGCCCGATCCCGATCGCCACGGAAAGGAAGAGGTAGGCGAGCTCTTCCGGTTCCTTGATCGGTGTGCGGAAGCGGATGATCGACAGGGCCCCGACGAGTCCCAGCGAGAGCGCCAGCGACGTCTTGACGACCGAGATGACCAGCATCGTGGTCGCGGCGAGGAAGACGAAGATGCGCGCGAGCTTGCGCTTGTTCGACAGGACCGGCGAGAAGCGCAGGTAGTGCCACGACAGGATCTGCCCGAGCAGCAGCACGAGGCCGAGGTTCAGGAGAACCGGGCCCCAGTCGAGGTCGCGCAGGGCGCTCTCGCCGAAGAAATCCGTCTGGGCCAATCGCATGGAACATCGAGCCCGGAGTTCGCCGACGGCTCTCAGGGCGGGGAAGATACATTAATCGGGTGGACGGCCTGCTCGACAGCATGGCCTTCGCCGGAGTTTGCCTCCGCCCTGCCGCCCTCCGGTCGCCCACACGGGTGCCGGGGAAAGATGTTCCGAACGAAACACGAGCCCCCTGCCGCCCGTTCGACGGGTTTGGCCCCGAGGCACCGGACCCGCTTGGCCCGGGGCCTGATCGGTCTCGCGCTCTGCCTTTCGGCCAGCGCCCGAACGGAAGCTTCGGCCGGCGAGACGATCGTGGTGGCGCAGGATGGTTCGGGGGACGTCCTGGGGAACGACGACCGCGCCTTGCAGACCGCGCTCGACCGCGCCGCCGCGAGCCGTTCGACCGTCGTCGTCGCGGCCGGTCGCTACCTCCTGCGCCGGTCCGTGCGCATCCCCGCCGGCTGCACGCTGCGCGGTCGGCCGGGGGCCGTGTTGGCCGTCCCGCGACCGGTGCGTGTGACCCGGGCTGCCGCGGCGGGCGAGCGGCGCCTGTTCGTGAGCGACGCGGGCGAGCTCTTGGCCGGAACAGGCATCGAGCTGGCGCCGCCGCAGGGCACCTGGCCCGCGGGGACCGGTCCGTCCGCGACGTGGCTCGAGCTCGAGGCGGTCGAGGGGAACACGCTGGTGCTGCGTCGGCCACTCGAGCTGGACGTGCCTCTCGACGCCCGGCTCGGACACCACGAGAAGATGCTGCTCGTCTCCGCCGCCGAGAACGTGACGATCGAGAATCTGGTCCTGGACGGCGGCCGCGTGGCGGACATTCCGATGCTCGGTCACCAAAAGCGCAGCGGCGTCTGGGTCGACTCGCACTTCCGACACGAATCGGGCGCCGTGAGCCCGCCGAGCCGCAATGTGATCGTGCGCAACTGCACCTTCCGGAACTTCTATGGCCGCGGAGTCGCGTTCTACAACGTGACCGACTCGGCCGTGTTGAACTGCACGTTCACGGACATCGCAGACGAAGCGATCGACTTCGACCACTACACCTTCCGGTGTACCGCCGCCGGCAACCGCGTCACGCGGGCCGTCTTCGGCGTCGCTCTGAACGACGCCGCCGACTGCAACGTCTTCAAGAACCGCATCACCGCTTGCCGCGTCGGCCTGACCATGTGGTGGCTCGCGAGCGTCGATCCCAAGGACGTCAACCGTCGCAACGCGATCCACGACAACGTGATTCTCGGCTCGGAGGAAGCGGCGGTGCGGCTCGGGAAGAACTGCGTCCAGAACCGGGTCGAAAACAACGCGACCGAGGGCCCGATCGAGGTCGAGGAAGCGGACAACCTCGTCCGCGGCAACTCACGGAAGTGAGACCGCGACCGCGCTGCGGTCGTGCTGCTCGACCCAAGCGGCGTGTGCTGTCGTCAGAGCGCATTCGAGGTCGGTTCCACGCAAGAGCAGGACCCGCTCGCGTTCGCCCGAGCCCCCCGGCGCCTCCCAAACATCGACGTCTGCGTCCGCGAGCTGGCGACGCACCGCCGCATGCTCGCGCTCCACGCCCGCGCCGAGCAAGGACAGCGTGGCCAGGCCACTCTCGAGCGTCGCGTCACCGGCAAACGCCGCGAAGGCGCCGACGGGCGACGTGCCGGAGACGAGAAAGCGCGCCTCGCTCGCGCCGAGGGCAGCCTGCACGACCTCGTGTCCATCGTCGGCCAAGCGCGCAAGCGCGGCCGCAAAGCCCTCGCGCCGCTCGAGCGTGAGGCGCAGGAGCTGCACCTCGTCACGGTGCGCGAGCGCGCGCCAGCTCGGACTCCCCGCTCCCGGAGCGATCGTCGTCCCCCCGGCGTCGAGGTCCTCGACGTTCAGGATGCGCAGGTGCAGACCCAGATTCCGCGCGGGCTCGATCGCGCGCGGGTGCAGCACGACCGATCCGTGCGCGGTCAAGAGCGCCGCATCGTCGTAAGCCAACTGCGCGAAGCGGCGCGCAGCGGGCACACGTCGCGGATCGGCGCTATGGACGCCTGCGACGGTCTTGCCGAAGACGACCTCGCGCGCACCGACCACGGCCGCGATCCAGCACGCGGAGAGGTCCGAGCCGTTCCACCCCAGCGTCGCGACCCCGCCCCGCCCATCGCGGGCCAGAAAGCCCGTCAGGACCGGGATCCCATCGAGCCCAGCGAGCGTGCGCCGGATGCGTTCACGCTCGTGCTGCACGATCCGGTCCCAGGGTTCGTCGACGGACAAGCCGAGGTCGTAGGCATCGAGCGCGACCGCCGCCCGCCCCCCGGAGCGCAGGCACGAGGCGAGGATCCGCGCGCTCATTCGCTCCCCGAACGAGAGCACGTAGTCACGCTGGCGGCGTGTGAGCTGCCCACCCGCCGGCAGACTGCGCAACACCGCGCGCAGCTCGCCCAGGTGACGATCGAGCGCATCCCCCGCCAGCCCGAGCTGTCGCAGAAGCGTCCGATGACGCACCCGCAACCCGTTCCAGAGCGCGTCCCGCTCCCCGTCCGCGAGCGCCGCCCGCTCGAGCAAGCGTGTGACGCCCTCGAGCGCACTCACGACGACGACCGGGCGCGCCCCCCCCACCCGCTCGAGCGCGCGCACCGAGCGCCCCACCGCGGCGCCATCCCGCAGAGCCGCCCCTCCGAGCTTGACGACGACCCCGAACACGGGCTCGGACCCCGGCTCGACGACATCGGATACAGGCCAACGCATGGTGCGCGAGGATAACGGCGGAAGCGGCCAGTGGTTCGCGCGGAACCGCCCGCGAAGCTCGGGTTCATGCCAGAAAAACCGCCACCAGCGGCCGCGCCGCAGGGTCCCACGCCCATGGGTGGTGGGGGTGGATGGTGGGGCCTCCGGCTTCGGGGGGAGTGGCGGACCTTGACGGGGCGACCGTTCGCGCCGTATTCCGGATCCTGTGCCTGCTCCCCCCCTGCCCGCTGCCGCGACGGTGCTGCTCGCGCGCGGTCTCCACGCCGACTTGCTGCGCGCGCGCCGGTCCGCGCTGCCGCGCGAGGCCTGTGGGTTGCTGCTCGGGACCCGAGGGTCGGGGTCCTCGTCGGACTCGATCCGGATCCGCGCGCTCGTCGTGGCGGACAACTTGGCTCGGGGCATCGACCGCTTCGAAGTCGACCCGGGAGCCGTCGTGCGTGCCGAACGGCGTGCCCTGGCCGAGGACTGGCAGCTCGTGGGGGTCTGGCACTCGCATCCACGCACGGAGCCTCGGCCCTCGCGGACGGACCGCGAGGACGCCTTCAGCGGCTGGATCCACGTCATCGTCGGACCCGAGGAAGGGGCCGTGCGCGTGCGCGCCTACCGCATCGTCGAGGGGCTCGCGCGGGAGCTCGTGCTGTGCCCCGAGGACGTCCCTCGACCGCGGCGGCGAGCATCACGGCCGTCGAAGGGGCCGTCGGCGCCCGGCCCGGCTACAATCGGGTCGCCATGATCGATGACGAGCGCAAGGACGACCTGATCTACGACTGGAACATCCTCGAGCCTTCTCCAAGGGCGGAGCGGGGTCGCATCCAGTTCGACGACGAAACGCTGCGGGACGGGCTGCAGAGCCCTTCGGTGCGTGATCCCGAGCTCGACGAGAAGATCGAGCTCATCCATCTGATGGACAAGCTCGGGATCGATACGGCCGACGTGGGGTTGCCGGGCGCCGGGGATCGGGCGCGTACCCACATCGCGACCCTGTGCCAAGAGATGGCGAAGCTCTCGATCACCCCCAACGTGGCCTGCCGGACGGTCATTACGGACATCGAGCCCGTGGTCGAGCTCGCCCAGGAGACGGGCGAGGCCATCGAGGTCTGCGCCTTCATCGGGTCGAGCCCGATCCGCCAGTATGCGGAGGGCTGGAAGATCGAGGACATGGTCGACCTGTCGCGCAAGGCGGTCGAGTTCTGTGTCGCGAACGGGCTTCCCTGCATGTTCGTGACCGAGGACACGACGCGCGCGCGGCCGGAGGACGTTCGCAAGCTCTTCGGCGCGGCGATCGAGGCCGGCGCGCAGCGCATCTGCATCTGCGACACCTGTGGGCACGCGACGCCGGACGGCGTCCACGCGCTGGTGAGCCACGTCGTGAAGCTCGTGGGCGAGCTGAATCCCGAGGTGGGGATCGATTGGCACGGACACCGGGATCGCGGACTCGGCCTCATCAACGCCCTCGCGGCGATCGAAGCCGGCGCGACGCGCATCCACGGTACGGCGCTGGGCGTGGGCGAGCGGGCCGGCAATACCGAGATGGACCTCTTGCTCGTGAACCTCAAGCTCAAGGGCTGGATCGAGAACGACCTGTCCAGCCTCGCGAAGTACTGCAGCGTGGCCAGTCGGGCGACCGGCGTGCCGATTCCTAGCAACTACTCGGTGTTCGGACAGGACGCCTTCGAGACCGGGACGGGCGTGCATGCCGCGGCGGTGATCAAGGCCTTCAAGAAGGGCGACGCCTGGCTCGCGGACCGGGTCTACAGCGGCGTGCCGGCGGGCATGTTCGGCCTCGAGCAGATCATCAAGGTCGGTCCGATGAGCGGGCGCTCGAACGTCAGCTGGGTGCTCGAGCGACACGGCATCGAGCCCACCGACGACAAGGTGAGAAGCGTCCTGGAACTCGCCAAGAAGACGCCCCGGTTGCTCACGGACGACGAGGTCGTCGCCGCGGCGCGCGGCTGAACCGGCGCTCGCGCGCCACGAAGCACGCCCTCAGACCGCGTGGGAAACGCGCGCGGGTTTGCGCGGCGCTTCGACCTCCAGCGGGAGGACCGGCGGGGCCTTGTCGAGCACGCGCTCGACCGGACGGACGCTCGCGGCACCTGGGGCAGCACAGTGGTAGATGCAGCTCGCGCACTTGTGATAGTGCGCGGCTTGGCGCACGCCGCAGACCTCTGACCCGATCCAATGCACGATCAACGGGTCGGTCCCGTCGGGACGTGTCGGGCACGCGCGGCTATCCCCATGGGAGTCGGGGGATTCGGCCATCATCTACCTCCGTGGGCGGCTCGCGGACCGTGGGGCTACAGGCACGGTCGAGAAAAGGCGTAGGAAGGCGCGCATGTTGGCGCCGAAGGAAGCGGTGCGCAACCCGAAAGTCCTTTCGACGCGAGGCTTACGGAGCTTGAGCAGGGCCTGGAGCGGGGTCGCCTGGAAGGCCGCAAGCAAGGCGCAGATGCCCCAGGGCTTGCCGCGCGGCCTCCGGGCCGCGGTGCGCGTCACGCGACAGCTCGACCGCCGCCACGCCGTCGAAGCCGACCGCGATGAGCGCGCCGAGGGTCTCCGCAAGGTCGAGATCACCCTCCCCGAACATGCGGTGCTCGTGGACTCCGTCCTTGATGTCGTCGAGATGGACGAGCGCGAGCTCGTCGGCGAACTCGCGGATCACACGCCCGACGGGCAGATCGCCCGTGCACAGGAGGTGACCGACGTCCAAGCAGAGCCCCGGTCCGACGGCGCCGCTGCCCAGGCGCGCGAGCAGCTCGCGATAGCCGGCCGGGCGCTCGATGAACATGCCCGGTTCGGGTTCGAAGGCGATCTGCACACCCTGGTCACGACCACGCGCGAGCACGGCCCGGGTGCCGACGACCAGGCGTTCCCAGAGCGGCTCGGTGTCGGCGCTCGCCGCGTCGGAGTCCACGGCATCCCCGACCGTCCGGCCATCGGGCGCGCAGCCCGCCCAGAACGACACGATCGACGCACCGAGGTCCGCCGCGAGGTCGACGCACCGCTCGAGAAAGGCCACGCGCTGTCCACGTTCGGCGCGATCCTCCTCGAGCAAGTTGGGGCGGTGCTTGCGCGCCGGATCCAGCAGGAAGCGCGAGCCGGTCTCGACGGTCAACTCGAGGCCGAGGTCCTCCGCCACCTGCCGGACCAATCCGACCTCATCGGCCGACAGGCGAAACGGATCGAGCAGGCCCGCATCCGGTGTGATCGAGACGGCTTCGTAGCCGAGTTCGGCGCACAGCCGCAGAGCGTCATCGACCCGATGATGGGCCAAGCCGTTCGTGTTGTAGCCCAGCCGAAACATCCGTCAGCGCTCAGAGCGCGCCGGACTTCTTGAGCGTCATGATCTCCTGACGCCACTTCGCTCGCGTGTTCAGGACCTTGCGGGTCGTCGCGTCCTTGTCGCCACGCTCGCGTACGAGCTTCTCTTCGTAGGCGCGCGTAGCGTCGACGGCCTGCAGGAGCATCTCCTGGGCGGCCTTGCCCTTCTCGCGCGCCGTCGCGCGCTCGCCGTCGTCGAGGGCGTCCACCGCCAGCTGGACGAGCGCGCGCGCGTCCTCGACGACGGCCAAGGCCGCCTGCCAGGCCTCGTTGTCGTCGAGCTCGGTCTGGACGTCGTCGAACGGCACCGACTTCGGCGCGTCGCCGTCCTGGCGCCGGACGAGGTGCACTTCTTCGGGCACGTCCGCGAAGGGGCTCGCTTTCTCCTCCGCCTGTGCCTCTTCGGCACCGCGGTCGATACGCTTCGGCAAGACGTAAATCGCTCCCGCGACGAGCACGAAGACGACCCCCATCGCGAGAAACGGACCGGCGCCGAGCCCTTGGCGCTTGTGGGACGAGCGGTAGGCCATCGGAGCAGGATACCAAGCCGGGAGTCCGGCGGCCGCTGTGTGCTGGATGCGCGCCAGGAGCCCGTCGAGAAGGCGCTTCGGATGCCGGGGCGTGGGCATCCGCTCTCGTGGGGCAAGGGAACGCGCAGGCGAAGCGCCGGGTTCAGCACGGTTGGCGGGTGCGGAACTGCCGTGAAGGACGTCGGCAGGGCGCCGAGCGACCTGTTCGAGGGGCTGCTAGGCTCCGTTGCGAACGAGGCGCGCGGCGTAGCCACCGTCGCCGAAGCCCGGGCCGTCGTCGGAGCCGTCCAGCGGCACTCCGGGCAGGAAGGTCTGCTGCGCGTCGAGACGCCAGCCTTCGTGCTCCGCGAGGAAGGCCTGGGCCTGCCGCTCGCCCTCCTCGGGTTCGAGGCTGCACACCGAATACACCAGCCGACCGCCGGGCCGCACGTGCCACGCCGCTTCGGCCAGGAGCCGCGCCTGGAGCACGACCAGCTCGGACAAGATCTTCGGGCCGAAGCGCCAACGTGCGCCGGGACGCGCGCCGAGCACTCCCGTGTTCGTGCACGGAGCATCGACGAGCACGCCGTCGAAGGATGCCTCCGAGCGCAGGGCATGCGTGCCGTCGGCGACCAGGGCGCGAATGCGTTCGCCGAAGCCGAAGCGCGCGACGTTGCGCGCCAGGTCGAACTGGCGACGCGGACGCAGGTCGGAGGCCACGACGTGCGCGCCGGCTGAAGCGAGCGTGACCGCCTTGCCACCGGGAGCGCTGCAGAGGTCGAGCAGGCGCTCCCCTTCGCGCGCTTCCATCATCAAGGCGGCCGAGCAGGCGGCCTCGCCCTGGATCGCGAGCTTGCCCTCTTGGAAGGCCGCGCTCGCGACGACGTCCTCCGTCGAGGCGCCCATGCAACGCCACATCCCGGGCACCGACACCTGCCAGGGATCCGCGCCCAGCCCATCCAGGAGCTCGCGCGCTTCTTCCGCACCGATGCCGACGGCACGCACGCACAGCGGCGGCTCCTTCGCGGCCTGGCGCGCCATCCGCTCCGCCAGCTCGCGGCCGTGTCGCTGCGTCCAGCGCTTCATCAGGTTGGCGGGTAGCGAGAGCGCATCCTCCGCCCACAGGAACGGATGCGCTTCGCCGTCGCGGAAGATCGGCTCCGCGAAGGAGAGGTTGCGCCCGACGACGTCCCGGCGTGGGTCGCCCGTGTGCCCATCGGAAAGCGCGCGGCACACGTTGCGCAGCACGCCGTTGACCACATTCACCTTCGACGGACCGACGGTGTCGAAGGTCGCCCGGCACGTCTCGGAAACGGCGGCTCGCTCGGGGATGCGGTCGAAGTAGAGGATCTGAGCCAGCCCGAGGTGCAGGTGCGCCAAGAGATCGGGCTTCATCTTGCGATGGGCGAAGTGGCGCGTGACCGCGCGCAAGGTCCCACGGTGACGCACCTCGACGCCGACGAGCCGGCGCACGAGCGCGCGGTCGCGATCGTCGAGGCCCGCGTTCGAAGCCAAGCGGTCGACTTCGCGCAGCGGTGTCGTGCTGCCGGAGCGCAGGATCTGCCAAGCGGTGGTGCGCGGCATGCTAGGTGGCCGGGTCCAGGGTTCGCGTCATGGGTCCTCGTGTCCTCGCACCTACGGCAAGGCGTCGGTCTCCGCTTTGGTGAGACAACGGAAAGCGCGGGCGAGGCCGTGGGTGCGGCGAGGCTTGCCGGTGCCGCACCACCGTGGAGGCCTTCGTCAGGTCGCCGAATGACTCGCTCAACGGACTCCTAAGCCCCCATCCTCGTTCCGTTCTCGAGGCGCGCACCGCGCAGGAAGTCGCCGGCGGAGAGCGCCTTCTTGCCGGCCATCTGCACCTCGTCGAGTTCGAGGGCTCCATCTCCGGTCGCGACGATCCAGCGCCCGCGCGAGGCGAGAACCGTGCCCGGCGAGCCGCGTTCGCCGGCCGCGAGCGGCACGGGGTGCGCGCGCCAGATCGCGAGCGGCGTTCCGCCCGGCAGCGTCGTCTGCGCGATCGGCCAGGGGTTCATCGCGCGCACGTGACGGTCGACCTCGACACTCGGCCGCGCCCAGTCGATGCGGCCGTCCTCCTTCGTGAGCTTCTTGCACACGGTGACGCGCGCACCGTCTTGCGGGACGAAGGTGGCCGAACCGTCGGCCAGGGCTTCCAGGGCCTCCAGGGCCGCGTCGCCGGAAAGCTCGGCCAGCCGTTGCGCGAGCTCGCCGGCCGTTTCGCCCGGCTCGACGCGCGTCTCCTTTTGCACCAGCACGTCGCCCGCATCGAGCGCCAGAACCATGCGCTGGATCGTCGTTCCCGTCACGTCGTCACCCGCCAGAATCGCGGCCGGGATCGGCGTCGCGCCGCGATGTCGCGGCAAGAGCGAAGGATGCACGTTCAGGCATGCGAGGCGCGGCAGGTCCAGGAACTCCTGGCGCAGGAGCTCGCCGTAGCTCGCGACCAAGAAGACGTCCGCTTCTACACCGGCGAGGCGCTCGAGGAAGGCTGCGTCCTTGACCGTCTCCGGCTGCAAGAGCTCGACTCCCGCTTCGTTCGCCAGCTCGGCGACGGACGAGGTACCGACCTTGCGTCCCCGCCCCCGCCGCCGTTCGGGCGGCGTCACGATCAGGGCGGGGCGGTGCGCGGACTCGAGCAGCCGCATCAAGATCGGCGTCGCGAAGGGCGGCGAACCCAGGAAGACGTTGCGCACGATCAGCGGTCCGCCGTCACGGCGCAGAGACGGTCCGCGAGCGGGCGCCGGTGCGGGGCGACCGGACGTCGGTGGTTGCTCGGAAGGCTCGCCATGGCGCCGGCTCGAGTCCCGTGCGGCCGACCCGTCGCCGGGCCAGGTCCGCGGGGTGGGCTTCAGTCGATGTAGGACTCGACGACCTTCTTGAGCTCGTCGTAGGGCTGGCTGCCGACCATCTGCTTCACGACCTCGCCGCCACGGATCAAGAGGAAGGTCGGGATGGCGGTGATGCCGTACTTGGCCGGCACCTCGGTGTTGTCCTGGGTGTTGATCTTCATCACCTTCAGACGACCGTCGTAGTCGTCCGCCAGCTTGTCGACATAGGGCGACATCGCTCGGCAAGGCGCGCACCATTCGGCCCAGAAGTCGACCAGAACGGGGACGTCGCTCTGGAGCACGGCGTTGTCCCATTGGGCGTCGGTGACTTCGGCTGCTTGACTCATCGGCTTTCCTCGGTGGCCTCGGGAGGCGTCGGGGAGCGCCCTTCGTGGCGCTCTGAATTGGAACGGGTGGAGATGATGGGCGAGCCGCGAGGCCGCGTCCAGCCCGACGCGTCGTTTCGGCGTCGGCCAGGGAATACGGCCGGCGGCCGCGGCATGTGACCGGTCGAGGCGCTGCTCAGTGCGTGTCGCCGGTGTCGGCCGTCGAGTGTGCCGTCTCGCCGTCGTCCAGCGGTTCGGCTGCGTCGCTCCCAGGGGCCTCCGGCGACGCCGGTTCCCCGCCGGTGGAAGCTTCTTCCTGTCCTGGCGCCGCCTCTTCCTCGAGAAAGCTCTCCGCCAAACGAGCTTCGATGGACTCGTCTTCGCGGATTCGGATCGCGATCTCGCCGACCGCGTCCTCCTGCTCGATCTCGACCAGCTGCATGCGCACGAGCTCGAGCAACGCGCAGAAGGAGCCGATCACGGCCTCGCGCGGCGGTACGTCCTCGATGGAGGCGATCAGCGCCGAAAGCCCCATGTTCTTGGCGATCTTCAGCTGACGGACGACCTCTTCCACGTAGAAGCGCAGCGGGCGCGGGTCCGCCGCCACGTGGTGCGTTCGATTGGAGCTCGTCTCGCGCATCAGGCGCGAATAGACGGCCAGCAGATCGAAGGGCGTCAGCTCACCGAGGTCGAACTCGCGTTCGGGCTCGTTGTCGCGCACCTCGCCGTGCCAGCCGCGCCCGAATTCCTTGGAGCGCGCGTCCATCCGCGCGGCCAGATCGTCGGCCACGTTGCGGAAGCGGCGGTACTCGATCAGGCGCTGGATCAGCTCGTCCTTCGGATCGAGCTCGTCCTCGAGGTCGAGCTCTTCCGCCGGCAAGAGCGAACGGCTCTTGATCGCCATCAAGGTCGCCGCCATCACGAGGAAGTCCCCGGCGACCTCGAGATCGAGCTCCTGCAGCGAGTTCAGGTAGGAGAGGTAGCCGTCGATGACGCGCGCGATCTCGACCTCGTGGATCTCGACTTCCTGCTCGCGCACGAGGTGCAGCAACAGGTCCATCGGTCCCTGGAAGACGCGCTCGAGACGGACCGTGAAATCGGGTTGGCTCACCATGCTCCACCGAAGCTCACGATGAATTGGATGACGTTCCAGAGCAAGCTCATCATCGAGCGGAGCGGCCCGGAGAGGACGCCCGTGAAGATGAGCAGCATGACGATCATGAGCCCCATGTTCTCCAGCCGAACGTAGGGCTCGCGCAGATTCTCCGGCAGGAGCCAGGCCATGATCCGCGAGCCGTCCAAAGGCGGGATCGGGATCAGATTGAAGGCCGCCAGGAGCAGGTTCAAGAGCACCCCGCCCAGCAGGACCTCGTGCCCCAAGGTGCCCTCGTCCCAGCCCGCAAAGCGACGTGTCAGGGCCAGCGCGAAGGCCAGCACGAGCGCGATCAGGAAGTTCGAAACCGGCCCCGCGAGGGCCACCAGCGCCATGTCCCGCAGGGGATGCTTCAGCCGGTGGAAGTTGACGGGTACCGGCCGCGCGCCCCCGAAGATGA
Organism: Planctomycetota bacterium; assembly: GCA_029259595.1. Lineage (GTDB taxonomy): Bacteria > Planctomycetota > UBA1135 > UBA1135 > OFTM43. The sequence goes on from JAJDEW010000045.1 coordinate 127,611, forward strand.
AGCCGGTCGTCATCAGCAGGATGGCCGGCAGGATGATCGTCATGAACGGATCGATGTGGGCGATCGGGTTCAGGGTGATGCGCCCGAGATCCCGAGCCGTCGTGTCACCGCGCTTGAGGGCCACCCAGCCATGGGCGGCCTCGTGGATCCCGAGCGACAGGATCAGGATGGCGATGATCAGGACGTTGCCCGCGATCGGGAGGTTCGGATTGATGAAGGCGAGAGTGATCGTCTGGCTCCTGAGGTCCTCGGGCAGGGTCGTGCGCCCCGTCCACAGCCCTGCTTTATAGCGCAAGCGGGGCGGGAGTTCTCGCTCGCTGGGCCCGGACGTCGCGCGGCGCTCGTTCGCTCGCTTGAAGGTGCCCCTTTAAGAGAGGAGAATCCGGGGTCTCCGTCCGCGGGCCTACGGATCCCGATGGAGCGCGCATGCGGCAGGGCACCACCACCATGGCGAACCAGAGCGCGGATCCCCCGGTCGACGGGCCGGGGACCTCCGGCGGGCCCGAGCGAAGGTCCGGGGAGACCCACGAATCGCCCGAGGACCGGCTGGAGCGTCGTCTGGCCCACGCCCGCGAGGTGCTCCTCGTCGAGCGCCGCTCGCTGGAGCGGCTCGGGGGCCTTCTGGACCAGCGTTTCGACGCTGCCGTCGAGCTCATCCTGGCCTGCCAGGGCATGGTCATCGTGACCGGCATGGGCAAGGCCGGGCTGATCGGGGCCAAGATCTCGGCCACCCTGGCCTCGACCGGCACCCCCTCGATCTCGTTGCACCCGGCCGAGGCCCTGCACGGGGACCTGGGTCGGATCCGCAAGGACGACGTCATCCTGGCGCTGTCGAATTCGGGCGAGACGGCCGAGCTCAAGGCCATCGTCCCCCCCGCCAAGCGCATCGGAGCCCGGATCGTGGCCCTGACGGGGGCGCCCGCGTCCTCGCTGGCGCGCGTGTCCGACTGCGTGCTCGACATCGGGCGGGTCGACGAGGCCTGTCCCCTTGGGCTCGCCCCCACCGCGAGCACCTCCGCCCTCCTGGCCCTGGGCGACGCCCTGGCGATGGTGGTCCTGAAGGAGCGCGGCTTCCGGCGCGAGGACTACGCCCTGTTCCACCCCTCCGGCTCGCTCGGGCGGCGCCTGATGCAGACGCGCGAGGTCATGCGACAAGGCGAGGAGCTCCCGCTGGCCGCGCTCGGCAGCCCGGTGGCCGACGTCCTCTTGACGATGTCGCGCACGCCCGGGCGACCGGGAGCGGCGCTGATCGTCGACCAGAGCGGGAAGCTGTGCGGGATCTTCACCGACGGCGACCTGCGGCGGCTCGTGGAGAGCGGCGAGCGCGCCTTCCTCGACCAAGCGGTCGACCAGTTCATGGGCAAGGATCCGAAGTCGATCGCGCCCGACGCCCTGGTCGAGGAGGCCGAGCGGCTCCTGCGCGAACATCAGATCGACCAGCTTCCCGTCGTCGACGCCAACGGCGTCGCCGTCGGCCTGCTCGACGTCCAAGACGTCCTCCACAACCACCTTTGATTCACAGCCCGCCCGGCCCTCGATGAGCTCCCCTCCGCCCCCTTCGATCCACGACGGACTCGCCCGCGTCCGGCTCGTCGCGTTGGACGTCGACGGCTGCCTGACCGACGGGCGCGTCACGTACGTCACGGAGGTCGAGGTCCAGTCCTTCTCGGTGCACGACGGCCTGGCCATCAAGTGGCTGCTGGAAGCGGACGTCGAGGTGGCCTGGATCTCGGGTCGCGCGTCCAAGGCCACGATGCGGCGCGCGCAGGAGCTCGGCATCCGCGAGCTGCACCACATGGTCGCGGCCAAGGCGCCCGTCCTGGCCGAGCTCCAGGAGCGGCTCGGCATCCCGCCGGACCGGACGATCGCGATGGGCGACGATCTGCCCGACCTCGGGCTCGCGCTCCATGCCGGCCTCTTCGTCTGCCCGCGCAACGCGCGGCCCGAAATGAAGGTGCGCGCGAACTGGGTGACCGAAGCGCGCGGCGGCGAAGGTGCCGTGCGCGAGCTCGGTGAAGCGATCCTGCGGGCCAAGGGTCTGTGGGAAGGTCGCATCGGCCGCTATCGATCCGGAGACGAGTGAAGCAACTCCTCGCCTTCGCACTCCTCGTGGGGGCGGGCCTGTTCGTCTTGTACTGGCTCGAACCCGAGGCGCCCGAGCCGCAGCTCCCGGACGAACCGCCCGGGCGCGACGAGCTCCCGCCCATCGACGCTGCGGGCGACGCTTCGTCCGTGGATTCCGGCACGGAGGCTCCGAACTCGCCGGGCGTCGCCCAGGGCAAGGGGGACGAGCGCCCCTTGGGCATGACCATCTCCGGGACCACCGGCTCGACCTTCTTCGACACGGAGACCGGGCGGGCGCGGGTCGTCTTCCGTTCGACGGACAGCCGCACGGTGCGGACCGGCGCCACGGCCTACGACGAAGCCCACGACGTTCGCATCGAGATCCGCGATCCCAGCGACGATGCGAACGCCGTCCAGGTCACGCTCTTCGCGAAGCTCGCGCGGATCACGCGCGAAGGGGAGACCGACGAGTTCAGACCGATCTTCCGCAGGGTCATGGAGCTCGAGGACGTCGTCGTCAAAGTCCCCGAGCTGCCGGACGGCACGCCGCTCGCTCCGCTCGAGCTGGCCCTGCCGACCGCCGTCCTCGACTTCCGTGAAGAGGAGCCGATGCTGCTCACCTCGCCGGATGTCGTGGTTCTGACCTCCGACGCGGCGCTGATCGAGGGGACGGGCTTCACGTACCGGATCGAAGAGGACATCTTCGACTTCGCGCGTCACAGCTCGATCGAGTTCGTCGACGAGCGCACCGGTCTGTCACTCGCCTGCGCCGGCAAGCTGAGCGTTTTCCGGGATGCCGACGAGGGCGCGAGCTCGATCGCCATCGATGCCCAGGACGAAGCGCAGCTCGTCTACACCGGCGAGCGGGCCTGGACGATCGATGCGGACCGCGTTCGCATCCTGGGTCGCGAGTCGGGCGCCGGCGACGAGCGCCGTCTGCGGCTGCGTCGTCTGGGCTTCACGGGCAACGTCATTTCGCGCAGCGCCGAAAGCGAGTTCCGCTCGCAGCGCGGGCGCGTGCTCTTCGGACCAGAGGGCCGGCCCCTGACGGCGGAGTTCGAGGGCCTGCCCTCCGCGCTCCTCACGGTGTCGCCCGAGGCCTCTTTGCCCGGCACCGCGCCCGGTGAGGTTTCGCACGTGCGTGTCGACGGCGAGGGTCCGCTGACGGTGACCTGGGGTGAGCCGATCCGGTTCGCGATGAAGGGCGCCTCGACCATCGAGTCGGCCGGCTCCACGTTGCGGGCCGCCGGCGGCGCCGAGGGCTGGTTGCGCTCGGACGACACGGCCGGGTTTCGCGCGCAAGGTGGGGTCGTGCTCGAGATCGAGGGCGCCGTCGTCGAGACGGCCGAGATCGAAGTCGAGGTCGCCGGCGCGAAGTCGGAGGCGACCAGCCAGCGCGTGACGACGCGCGGAGGCACGCGCATCCTCGGGACGCTGGACGATGGCCGCGCCTTCACGCTCAGCTCGCCCGATCGGATCGAGGTGCTGCGCACGATCGAGACCTGGGAGATCGTCGAGGCCATCGGCGTCGTTTTGACCGTGGAGGGCGCCGACGGCTTCGAGGCTCGCGCGGATCGCGTCACGCACTTCGAACCGAACACGCCGAAGGTCCATGCGGAAGGCAACGTCTCGCTGATCGCGCCCGAAGGCACGGGCTCGGGCCAGTCGCTCGAGGTCCAGGGACGCGACCGCTTCGTGCTCGCGGGCAAAGAAGGAGCACCGGCGCGCTTCGAGGGTGCCGCGGGACGCGCCGAAGCCTTGCACGTGGAGCGCAACGGAGATCGCCTCGAAGCCCGTGGTGACGTGCACGCCTGGCTCTCCCCCTCCGATACGTCGGCTGCGGTCTACGACATTCGCTGTGAAGAGCTCGGCGTCGAGCGGCGCGAAGAGCGCCGGGACGACGTGCTCGAGGCTTGGTACGACTTCACGGCGGATGGCGGCGTGATCGGGCAGATCCAGGGGAAACGGGAGACCAGCGACTTCCGCTGTCGTTCCGTGGTCGGAACGCGCGTGGAAAGCTCCCGCGGCGAGGGCGCGCAACGCGAGATCATCGGTGCGACGACCTCCTTCGTGGCGAACGAGCTCGAGCAGGGACGCATCGTCCTACCCGATGTCGAGCTCGAGCTGACGGCGAACAAGCTCGAGCTGGATCGCTCGGAGGGCGGACCCGACCAGGACGCGTACACGGCGCGCGCCAGCGGCAAGGTCGAGTTCTCGCTCTTGAAGCATGCCGAGAGCGAACTCGAACCTCCGATTCGGCTCCGTGGTCTCGGCGAGCAGTTGACCGTCGATCACACCCAGAGTGCGCGGCTCCTGCCCGCCCCGGGCAAACGCGTGACGGTTCGGGGTGAGCTCCCCTCCCATCGCGTTCCCTTCGAGGTGCATGCGGACAGCTTCGAGCTGATCGAAGGGAACACGATCGCGGGCGATCGCCCCCAGATCTACGTCGCACGCCTGGATCTTCCGGAAGGAGAGTCCGCGAATACCCTGAACGGCATGGGTGCGACGGCCGCTCACTTCCGCGCCGACGCGGACTCGCTGCATCTCTCCGGAGGTGTTCGCGTGTCGACCGGAACACGTAGCGGCGTGCCCTGGTCCTTCCAGGCCCAGCGCGTGGACTTCGAAGCATCGAGCGATGGCAAGCAGACACCGGAGCTGCGCGGTGTCTACGCCACCGGCGGCGTCAGCTTCGAACTCGGGGCGCGGGATCGTCCACTCGACGAAGTCGTGATCGCGCGCGCTTCCGGAGAGACGCTCGTCGCCAATTCGATCCTGGAGCCGATGCGCCTCAGCGGCCTGCCGGCACGCATCGAATCCGACGTCTTCGTGTCGGAAGCCGAATGGCTCGAGTTCGATCCCGACCTGCAGATCGTCGTCGCCACCGGCCGTGGACGGATGTTTCCAAGCCCCGCTTCGCTCCAACCCGGCGACAAGGGCTGGCGGCTCGAATACAACTCCTCGCGCACGTTCAACGACCCTGACAGCCTGATCTACGTGTTGCAGGAGCCGGTGTTCGACGAGTACGAGTCGGACTCGTCGCTGCGCTCGTCGTGGGCCATCTTCTGGCTCGATCGGCACAGGTGGCTGGAGATGCCCGGGATGCTCGCCGAGCCCGAGGCGCCGGCCGATGTCCTGTCGCGCGAGCCGTCGTCGAGCGCGCCCGTTCCGAGCGAGGACGACATCGGCGTCACGGCGCGGCTCTTCGGGCTCTTCCAGCGCACGGCCTTCGGCGACCTCCTGCGCGAGACGTACTTCGAAGGTCCGGTCGAGGTCCATCACGAGGGCTCCCTTCTGGCCCGCACGGACGCCATCTATCTGGACGTCGTGGCCGGACACGGCTGGCTGGCCAACGCGACCGTCAATCTGTACGGCCACATGGTCGGGCAGGACTTCGACAAGCTCATCATCAAGGCCGATTGGCTGCGGCACTCGGCCGACAACAGCCTCCACGCGAGCGACGCGACCGTGACGCCGTGCAGCTATGACGAGCCGCACATCAAGATCGTCACGGGCGATCTCAAACTGACGCCGCAGAAGAAGAACTACAGCGTCTCCCTGCGCAACAACCGCGTCGAGCTCTACGACAAGCTGCGGCTGCCGCTTCCGCCGATTTCGTGGTCATCCGACGAGAAGGGGCGCCCGATCTGGGAATCCGTCAAGGCCGGTGACTCGGCGCGCTTCGGCAGCTTTGTCTCGGCCGGCATCGTTCGGCCTGCGGGCGGGCTCGGCAAGGCGATGAACAGCCTGTTCGGCGGCAACCCGTTCGACTACGACGCGCACTACAGCGTCGATGCTTCGTACCTCGGCTCACGCGGAGTCCTGCTCGACCTGGGCGTCGAGATCGAATCCAAGGACGACTACTGGTTCGAGATGCAGGTCGGTGGCGTACCCGATTCCGGAGAGGATCGCGGCTACGTGCGCGTCGAAGAAGACGAGCGCGAGAAGCTTCGGACGTGGACGCGGGGCATCGGTCGCTGGACCGTGTCGGAAGAACACTGGATCGACGTCGCCGGCTCGTATCAGTCCGATGCCGGCGTCCAATCGGAGTTCTACGAGAACGATTTCGAGCGCTACGAGCGTTCGGAGACCTACGTGCACTGGCGCAAGGCGCGCGGCAGCAACTACATCTCGGCCACGATCAAGCCGCGCGTCGAGAACTTCCGCAGCGACATCGAAGAGCTGCCGTCCGTCGACGCCTTCCGGGGTCGGGCGCCGATCCTCGACCTCGGTCCGCTTCAACTCGTTCACGACGGTCGCCTGGACGTGGAAGCGTTGCGCCGCCGCGAAGGGGACGCGGGGCTTCAGAGCCCGTTCGGCCATCCCGCGACCTTCGGCGACGGGCTGGGCGACCGTGAGGTGTTCCGCATCGACACGCAACAGACGCTCGAGCTGCCGTTCGCACTCGGCTTCGGTGGACTGCGGGCCACGCCTTGGATCGGTGCACGACTCACCGCCTGGGACGAGGCCGCCTTCACCGATCGCACGCCGTTGCGTTTCGTTTCCGAAGCCGGTCTTCGGGTCGCGACGACCTTCTGGAAGCGGGCGGCGAACGGAGCCGTCCACCAAATCTCGCCCTTCGTCGGCTACCGCACCGACCTGGAAACTCACGAAGAAGGCGGTCGCCCCGTTCGCTTCGACGACACGGAGGACTCGCCCGAGGGCCAGTTCCTGGATCTCGGAGCCCGCGCGCGCTTCGAAGTCGGCAAGGAGCACGAATCGGCCCTCGACCTTCAGTTGCGGGGCAGCTACGGCACGGATCTTCCGGACGGGCGCGAAGACGGCTGGCTGCCGCTGGAAGTGTTCGCCCACCTCGACACGGAGCTGTTTCAGACACCCGTCGAGCTCTGGCACGATGGTCGCTACGACCTCGAGACCAGCGATACGTCGTACGCCCTGACCAGCATGGCCGTGCGCTTCACCGACGACCTGCGGATAGAAGCGGGGCACCGCAAAGGCGACACGCTGATCCCCTCACGCGACGATCCCAGCGTGATCGAACCGACGAGCTATGAGGCGGCCACGATCGCGGCCATCTACCGCTGGACGGAGAAGTGGGAGTTCGAGGGTGAGCAGACTTTCTCGCTGACGGACAACGACTCCCTCGATTCGGCGGGCATCCTTCGGCGCTATGGGCACGACCTGGTCTTCGAGATCGAGGTCTCGGTGCGGGAAGGCGAGGGCGGATCCTCGTTCAGCGTGAACGTGAAGCCGCTCTTCGGTTGGAAGCCCTCGAGAATCGGCTTCCTCGGGTATTGATCCCGGACGGGCCCGACGGGCTACACTCTGTCTCCCATGTTGGGTCTGATCACCAACCTCTCGATCGGCGAGACGATTCTGATCGTCGTCCTCGCGATCATGATCTTCGGCAAACGCTTGCCCGAGGTTGCGGCCCAGGTCGTCTCGCAGATCCGCAAACTGCGCAAGCATCTCGACGACATGCGGCGAGAGACCGGCATCGACCGCGAGTTTCGCAACATCCGCCGCGAGTTCGACAGTGCTGCTCGGGAGGCGACGCGCGAGGATCGGCCGGCGCTTCCCGAGGTCGTCGAGCGCGTGCCCGTACGCCCCCCGCCGATGCCGCCGTCGGGGGACGACGCGACGGAAGCCGAGACCGAATCGAAGGTGACCCCCCAGCCTGCGAGCCCTGAGTCCGAGGCCGAAACCACGCCCGGCAAGCAGCCGGATGCGAGCTGATCGCTCAGTCGAGCTCGTCGCCCTTCTGCAGGTCGAGCTGAACCGCTTCCTCGCCGGCATCGAAGATCTCGGCCCAGTCGCCGATCTCGCCGGAATCGAAGGGGATCGCTCCCGCCGCTTGATCGAGGCTCGGCATTTGGGGCGCCGGTAGCTTCTCGTTGAGCCAGCGCCGGTTGCTGATCACCGATCCCACGACCGGCAAGATCTTGGCGCCCTTCAGCTTCAAGGCTTCGAGAACTTCCGAGGGCACGAGCGCCGGCATGGCGACCGTCAAGACGCTTCCGAAGACGTCGAGCGGGACCAGTCCGTACTGTCGCAGGAAGTCGGGGTCGATGCCCTTGAGGGCCGCCTCGTCGGGCGGATACTCCTCGATCGAAAGGTACGGTAGCCCGTAGATCTCGCAGCAGACCCTCGACAGCTCCCAATCGGAGACCAGGTTCTCGCTGACCAGAAGCTCGGAGAGCAGCGCGCCGGTCGCATTGCACTGTTGGACGACGTGTCCCATCGTCTCACGGTCGACCAAGCCCCGCTCTGTCAGGGTGTCGGCGAGACGGTTGTATTTGAGCCGTTCGGTGCTTTTCACTGGGGGTCGATCTCTCCGGGGATGTGACCGTCGTCACGGGTTCCCTTATCGGATCCCGGATCGCCGACCCGAAGGCCGCCCCGAAAATCTCCGCCGAGCTCCCCTCGACGCGGAAAGCCTTTCTCGCCTCCCCCTCGAACAGTGCTTCAGATGCCGACGTCCTCGCATCCGAGGCACTTCTTCAACGGACTTCAGGGGTTCAAACGTCGAGGTTCGTGGCTTCCAGTGCGTGCCGCTCGATGTACTCGCGCCGGGACTCGACGCCGGTACTCATGAGGATCGTGAAGATCTCGTCGGCCTTGAACTCGTCCTCCAGCAGGACCCGGAAGAGCCTCCGCTTCGAAGGATCCATCGTCGACTCCCAGAGCTGATCCGGGTTCATCTCTCCCAGTCCCTTGTAGCGCTGCACGTCGACCTCGGCCTGTGCGCTCTGGGTGAGGGCGTTGGAGAGCTTCAGGAGCCCTTCGACACGGTTCGTGTCCTTCCCGATCGTCACCTCCCAGGCGCCGCCTCCCCGGAAGCGCAGACCCTTCTGCTCGAGCGCCTTCAGGACTTCTTCCAGCTCGGGCCGTTTCGACAGGTGGCAGGTGACGACCTGGGCGACGTCCCGCGAAACCTCGCCGTCCGGTCCCGTGTGGATCAAGAGTTCCGTGCCCGTGGGCAAGAGCCCCTTCTGGAGCTCGAGGAAGTCGCGCAGCTCTTGACCGGTATCGAAAAAGGAATCGACACCATCGATCTGCGCCCAGTGCTCGGGGATCGCGCCGCCGTCCCAAGAGTCGAGGATCTTGGACACGCTCAGGCGCGTCCAGACGGGCAGCACCTGTTCGGACACATCCTCGAGGCGCCGGAGATCGTCCGCCAGGGCGCGCAACTCGACTCCGGTCCAGATTCGCTCGGGAGGGCCTCCCCCCTCGCTCGGTTGCAGGACCTGGACGCTCTCGAGTCCGTTCTCGACGAGGAACTCACGCAGCTCGGCGTCTGAACCGAGGTAGCGCTCGAGCTTCTTTTTCTTGACGTTGGAGAGCGGCGGCAGAGCGATGTAGAGCCTGCCTTCCTCGATGAGCGGGCGCATGTGGCGGAAGAAGAACGTCAACAAGAGGGTTCGGATGTGGGACCCGTCGACGTCGGCGTCCGTCATGATGATCGTCTTGCCGTAGCGCAGCTTCGTGAGATCGAACTCTTCGGCGATCCCGCAGCCGAGGGCCGAGATGATGATCTGAATCTCGGAATGGCCGAGCATCTTGTCGAGACGCGCCTTCTCGACGTTCAGGATCTTGCCCTTCAGCGGCAGGATCGCTTGGAAGCGTCGGTTGCGTCCCTCCTTGGCCGAACCACCGGCCGAATCACCCTCGACCAGGAAGACCTCCGACTCGTCGAAGTCCTTGCTCTGACAATCCGCCAACTTGCCCGGCATGGCTCCGCTGGCGAGTGCCGACTTGCGCCGGACGAGGTCGCGCGCCTTGCGTGCCGCCTCGCGCGCGTGCTGCGCGTTGATCGCCTTCTGGACGATGGACTTGGCCGGTACCGGGTTCTCTTCAAGATAGCTCGAGAGCGCTTCGTTGACGATCGACTCGACGATGCCCTGCGCCTCGCGGTTGCCGAGCTTGTCCTTCGTCTGACCTTCGAACTGGGGCTCGGGAACGGCGAGCGAAAGAACGGCAGTCAAGCCCTCGCGGAAGTCGTCGCCGCCCGGCGCGGTCTGATTCTCCTTCAGGAGCTTGGCCGTCTTGATGTAGTTGTTCAGCGTCCGCGTCAAGGCCGACTTGAACCCCGCCAGGTGCGTACCGCCACCGTGCGTGTTGATGTTGTTCACGAAGGTGAACACGGACTCCTGGTAGGAATCCGTGTACTGCATCGCGCACTCGACGATGTACTCCTGTCCGGCATTCTCCGGAGCTGGAACACTGCGCATGAAGTGAATCACTTCGGGATGCAGGACGTCCTTGTTCTTGTTGACCGTCGCGACGAACGTCCGGAGGCCTTCGGGGAACGCGAAGTCCTCCTTCTTGCCCGTACGCTCGTCCTCGAGCGAGATGGACACGCCACGAGAGCCCATCAAGTAGGCCGTCTCGCGCAGGCGCTTGCTGACGATCTCGTACTCGAACTCGGTCGTCGAGAAGATCTTGCTGTCGGGGAAGAAGATGATCTCCGTGCCGGTGTGATCGGATTCACCGACGATCTCCAACGACTTCTCCGGCACCCCGCGGTGGAAGCGCATGGAGTACATCTTGCCGTTGCGGTGAATCGTCGCTTCGAGCCAGAGCGAGAGGGCGTTGACACAGGACACGCCGACGCCGTGCAAACCGCCGGAGACCTTGTAGGAGTCCTTGTCGAACTTGCCGCCGGCGTGAATCCGCGTCAGGACGAGCTCGACGGCCGAGATCCCTTCCGTCGAGTGCACCTCGACCGGAATGCCTCGCCCGTCGTCCGTGACCCGGATCGAACCGTCCGTGCGGATCGCAACGTCGACGTGACTCGCGTAGCCCGCCAGGGCCTCGTCGATCGAGTTGTCGACGACCTCCCAGATCAGGTGATGCAGACCGCGTACATCGGTGTCGCCGATGTACATGGCGGGACGAACGCGAACGGCCTCGAGTCCTTCGAGGACCGTGATCGAATCCGCCCCGTACGCCTTGCCTTCTTTCTTCTTCTCTTCGGTCATCTTCAGCCCTTCAGCTTGAACACGATGCGGTCGATGGCCACGGAGCCCAGGCGGTCGTTGATCTGCCCGCGGTAGCGTTCACCGCGCTGGCGCTTGAGTTCGTACAGGTAGGTGGAGGAGTCGACCTCGACGATCAACGCGCGCCGATGCAAGCGAACGGGTCGAGCGTGCCCTGCGACGGTCGGCCCGGCCACTTCCTTCCAGAGCGAGTGAATCCGGTCGAACTTCGTTCCTCTCGAGGAAATCCCGGCATCCCGAAGGACGTTGCGGAGGACGTCCTGGATCGAGCTCGGGCCGCGCGGCTTGTTGGTTTCCAATCAGGTATCGATCGTGATCGGCATCACGATGTAGATGTAGTTCTCACCCAGCGTGAACTTGCCCGGGCTCGTCTTCTCGTTGTACTCGAGGCGAACACGCTCGAGCTCGCAGTTCTTGAGGCCGTCGATGACGTAGTCCGGGTTGAACGCGATGTCTCCCGCCTTGCCCTCGAACTCGACGTCGAGTTCGGTCGTGGCTTCACCCATCGCCGCCGAGCGCCCGAAGATCGTCATCTTGCCCTTGTCCAGGGACAGACGAACGGCGCGTGTGTCGGCACTCGTCACGTTGGCGACGAGCCGCAGCTTGCGGATCAAGAGCTCGGTCTCGACCTCGACCAGGTTCTCGGTCGAGGCGGGAATGACCGCCGTGTAGCGCGGGAACTCGCCGTCGATCAGGCGCGCGAAGACTTCCGCCTTCGAGGTCTTCAGCCCGAACTGGTTCTCGCCGAAGTGAATGCGAACCTGCTCGAGCGGGTCGTCGATGACCCTGCAGAACAGCTGCATGCCCTTGCTGGGAACGATCGCCCGACTGGCCTTGGGAGCAGCACCGGTCGCATCCGCTTCGAAGGCCGAGGTGGCGACCGCCAGACGACGTCCGTCGGTCGCGACCATCTTTAGCGTGTCGCCTTCGACCTGGGTCAGGATGCCATGCATCGCATAGCGGCCCTGTTCGCGAGCCGCGGCGAAGCTCGTTCGGCTGACGAGGCGCGTGAACGTGCTGCCGAGCACGGGCACCGAGCCGTCCTCGGAGAATCGCGCCACGACTGGATACTCGTCGGGATCGACGGTCGTGAGCTCGCAGCGGTCGGAACCCGACTCGACGAGAAACGTCTCGCCCTTCGTGCGCAGCTGAACCGTGTCGCCGGTGAGGTCGCGAACGAAGTCGGCCGCAACCCGCGCAGGCACGAGGACCGTGCCCGGCTCTTCGACCTTGACGTCGTCGATGCGGTAGCGGACGGCGACGTCGAGGTCCGTGCCGACCAGTTCGAGAGCGTGGTCGGTCGCGACGAGACAGACGTTCTCGACGGCGGGTCGGGTGCTCTTGAGGGGGATGACACTCGTGGCGACGGTCAGTCCCTCGCGGAGTCGCTCGCGTTCACAGAGGACTTTCATGGAGTCGGAGATGGGGTTCTCCCCACAAGGGGGGCGGGCAGAAGATGTTCTTAAGAAAAGAGAAGAGAACCTTCTTCTTCTTCATGACCTCTGCCGTTGTGGAAACAGGGCCCGTGACTTGTGCGCAACTCGTGTGCTTGCACGGAGTTGAACGCTGCTCGAGTGCTCGGGACGTCGGGGCGAAAGCGGTGGACGAGCGTGGAGGAAGCACCGACTTGTCCAGGGGTGTCCAGACGGTCGCCGCGGAGGGCGCGCGCTCGCGTGGACAGCTGTGGTCGGATTGCAGGTTCATCCAGAAGTCATCCAGGGGTTGTCCCCGGTCCATCCCGATCGCTACGGCCTTGGGAGCGGATGCACGACACGCGAAAGCGAGGCCTCGGGAGCGCGAAAGGGCGCGGGTTCTCGGCCCGTGAAAGCGGCTTCCGACGCCCGTGGGCAGGTCGACGCGAACCGTCGCCCAGATGCCCACAGAAGGCCGGAAACGACGTTTCATAGTACGGAAAGGGCGGGCGAAAGTCACGCCGGCGAAGGGCCTCACCGCGGCCCAGAAAGGGCCGGGAACGGGGCGGGGCAAGGACACGGGGAGGAGGGGTGGAAGCGGGCCTTGGTGACGCGTGCGAGCAACCGATGAAGTCCGCTCGTCGGGGACCGTCGCGTGCCCGTATGGGGGTGCAGCGCCGGTGCCTTGGAACCGGGTGAGCACAGCGACACCGCTTCGGAGCGGGCGGCAGGGCGTGGACGGCGTCACAGGGCGACGCCCGCTCCCGGCGCACGGGATCCGGGGCTCCGAAGATGCCAGCGCGCGCCTCGGTTTCCAGACGCGCAGAGCACGCCGGAGGACCTCTTCAGCGCACTTCAGGCCTGGGTGCCGCGGATCTCGTAGGACAGGGAAGTCAAGAGCTCGTGACAGCTCGGATCTTCCTTGGAGAGCCGCTCGAGCTTCTGACAGGCGTAGAGCACGGTCGTGTGGTCCCGACCCCCGAAGTACCCGCCGATCTCCTCGAGCGACATGCGCGTGATCTTGCGGGCCAGGAACATGCCGATCTGGCGCGGGTAGGCGATCGCGTTGGTGCGCTTCTTCGACTGCAGGTCGGAGAGCTTGACGCCGAAGCGTTCCGTCACGGCGCGCTGGATGTCCTCGATCGAAGGCTGGTGCGGACGGGCGGCGAAGTGCTCGCGCAGGCACTGGCGAACGAGCTGCGTCGTGATCGGTTGACCGCTGAGCGAGGCGAAACCGAGCACCTTGGTAACGGCCCCTTCGAGCTCGCGGATGTTCGAATCGATGTGTTCGGCCAACACGCGTGCCACGTCGTCGGGAATCTCGCGCCCACGCTCACGGCTCTTGCGCTTGAGGATCGCCATGCGCGTTTCGTAGCAGGGCGGTTCGACCTCGGTGACGAGGCCCCATTTGAAGCGCGAGACGAGGCGTTCCTGCAGCGTGGGGATGTCGACGGGCGGGCTGTCGGACGAGAGCACGATCTGCTTGCCCGCGTTGTAGAGCGTGTTGAAGGTGTGGAAGAACTCCTCCTGCGTCCGCTCCTTGTTCGCGAGGATGTGGATGTCGTCCACGACCAGGATGTCAACGTTCCTGTACTTGTGGCGGAACTTCTCGAGATCCCCGTTCTCGAGCGCGCTGATGAAGTGGTTGACGAAGGTCTCGCAGGAGAGGTAGAGGATGCGCGCACCCGGCTCGCGCTCGAACACCGAGTGGCAGAGGCTTTGCAGGAGGTGCGTCTTGCCGAGGCCGACGCTGCCGTGCAAGAACAGCGGGTTGTAGGTCAGCCCCGGGCTTTCCGAGACACCGACGGAGGCCGCGTGGGCAAAGCGATTGCAGGGCCCCACCACGAAGTTGTCGAAACGATAGTGGGGGTTCAGGACCACGTCGCTCGACTCGAGCAAGCGTCCGGGCAGGACGTTCGCGTTCGAGAGCGGCAGGGCGGCGGGCGGCGCGGGAGCCTGGGCCGCCGAGCGAGTTCCGTCCTCGTCCTCCCCCACGCTGTCCGGGTCGGGGGGAAGCGGTGGGCAGAGCTCGGGCGCCGTGCTCTCCGGATCGATGTCGAAGCGGATCTCGTGCGCCGAACCGAGCACCTTGGCGACGCACGGCACGAGCACGTCCATGTAGTAGTTGCGCAGCCAGTCCCGTGTGAAGCGGTTGTGCACGGCGATCACCGCCGTGCCCTCCGTCACCGCCGTCAGCGTCGTGCGACGGAACCAGGTTTCGAACTGCTCGCGGCGGATGGCGCCGCGCAGCTCGCGTTGAATTCGACCCCAGACAGCGCGCAAGGGCTCCCCGTGTCCCTCGGCGGAATTCGGACCTCGATCGGACGCGTGCATTCGTGTTGTTCCCCCCAACTTCCCCCCCCACGCTCCCACAGCGTGGGAACAACGGTAGCCTTGAATGTGTAGCCAGCAATGTGAGGCAAGCGCGGTCGATCCGATGGTGACGGCGGCGGCGGAGGAGGATCGGGCTCGCTTCGTTGTCCGTGTTGTGCTCGTCGGCGTCGCGTTGTTGCGGCTTGTGCGGTCGCGTCGAAGCGGGCGCATTAAGCGGCCGGATGGCAAAGGCGTCAACGACGGATTTAGCAATCTCTTAGTCGTTCTTCACCGCGGTGCGGCGTGCACTCACGTTGCGTGCGAAACGCCAAAGACTTTTTGGAAAACGGCTGACACGCGTTGACAGTCGGACGCATCGGTGTCGCGTCCGAGCGACATGCGCACGCTTGCGCGCGCAGTCGTTTCGTCGCAACCCATGGCGAGCAAAACGTGCGAGGGTTCGATCGAACCGCTCGCACAGGCGGAGCCCGCGCTGACCTCGAGACCTTCGAGATCGAGACGCGTGACGATGACCTTGCCGGCAGCGCGCGCAACGTCGTCGAGTTCGTCCGCCGCAGGCACCGCGATGCACAAGGTGTTGGGGAGGCGTGCCGTGTCGAGGGCGGGGCCGAGCACGCGCAAGGCGGGAAGAGCTCGCACCAGATCGGCGTGCAGCGCGTTCACGAGTGCCGCGCAACGCGCGGCGTATTCGACTTGCTCGTCGACCGCGAGTTCGATCGCCAAGGCGGCGGCCACGATACCGGCAACGTCCTCCGTACCGGGGCGCAGGCCACCCTCCTGTCCCCCACCGTACGACAGGGGACGCAGGCCGAGCGTGGGCTTCGCGAGCAGGATCCCGACGCCGGGCGGTCCGCCGACCTTGTGTGCGGAGAAGGACACCAAATCGGGCTTCCAGGCCCCCCAGTCGAGCGGGATGCGCCCGAGGGCCTGGACGGCGTCCACGTGCAGCACGGGCCGTGCGCCTTCGACGTCGTCCAGGAGCCGCGCCACGTGAGGCAGCGGCTGCAGCGTGCCGACCTCGTTGTTCGCCGCTTGGATCGAGACCAGGCGCACGGGCGCACGCGCCAGGGCGGTTTCCAGCGCGTCGAGGCGAACGCGACCCGTCTCGTCGACGGGGACTTCGCTCAGGGGGTGACCACGGGCGGCGAGGACGCGCGCGGGCTCGAGGACCGACGAGTGTTCCACCGCGCTCGTCACCAGCGCGGCCGGGCTGCCGTCCGCGCTGGGCAACTCCATGGACCCGAAGAGCGCCACGTTGTTGGACTCGGTCCCGCCCGACGTGAAGTGGACCGTCTCTTCGTCGACGTCGAGGGCGAGCGCGACGCGCTCACGGGCAGCGTCGATCCGTGCGCGCGCGCGACGACCGGCGGCGTGCAGGCTGGAGGGGTTGCCGCCCGCAGCGGCCTCGAGCCAGGCGGCGCGGACCTCCTCTCGCAACGGAGACGTCGCGTTGTGATCCAGATAGATGCGCTTCACGACCCCGAAGGAAACGCGACGCGACGATAGAGGTCCTCATAGAGCGCGACGACCCGATCGCGTGAGAAGCGCTCCACGGCATGACGACGCGCGGCGGCGCCCATGCTGGCCGCGCGGTCGCGGTCGAAGAGCAGGCCCTTCACGTGTTCGACGTAGGTGTCCATGTCGTCCTTGTCGCTGAGAAGGCCGGTGACGCCATCGACGACGACCTCGGGCACGCCGCCGACCGAAGTGGCGACGACGGCCGTTCCCGAAGCCATCGCCTCGAGGGCGCTCAGACCGAAGGACTCGACCCGACTCGACAGGAGGAAGACGTCGGCCGGCGACAGGAGCTCGGGCAGCGCGTCGCGGGCACCGAGAAACGCGACCCGGTCGCCGATGCCCAGCTCGAAGGCGCGCTCCCGGGAGCGGCGGCAGTCCGGTCCGTCCCCGACCAAGGTCAAGCGCGCGTCCGTGCCCTCGGTGGCGCGCGCGAAGGCCTCCACGAGCCAGGGCACCCGCTTCACACCGCGAAAGTTCGAGACGTGGATCGCGGTCGGGGGGCCGTCCGCGGGCCGCGGCGCGGCGTCGGGATGGAAGTGATCGGGGTCGATGAAGTTGGGGATGACTTCGATGACGCAGGGCGGACCGCTGTCGAAGCAAAAGTGCTCGCGCGTTTCGGCCGCCAGGGACATCGAAACCGCGGTGGCGGCATCGCTGGACGCGATCAGGTGCTGCGTGAGGGGCGCATAGGAGGGGTCACGCCCGACGATCGTGATGTCGGTGCCGTGCAGGGTCGTCACGACGCGCGGCGCGGGCCGCGAGGGGTCCGTGGAGGCCGCCGAGCGGGCCAAGAAGGCGCTCACGGCGTGCGGCAGTGCATAGTGGGCGTGGAGGATGTCCAGGCCGCCGGCGCGGTGCACCGTCAGGATCGAGGACGTGATCGCGAGATCGTGCGGCGTCGAGGAGAACAGGGGATACGGAAGCCCCTGGGAGACGTGCATCTGGACCGGGCCGGACGAGCGCGCGAGGCGTGGCGGCACGGCGTGGGAGAACACGTGCACCTCGTTCCCGCGGTCGGCGAGCGACAGGGCCAACTCGCTGGCGACGACGCCGGAACCACCGTAGGTCGGGTGGCAGATGATGCCGATCTTCAGGGGCCGCTCGGGGCTCGTCATGGTCGGGCCGTTCGGTCAGCCGGCTTCGCTCTGTCGTTCCTTGGCCGGCTCGGGGGGTACGATCTCGACCTCGTCGAGTTCGGGTTCCGCCGTGGGTTCCATCTCGATCACGGCCGCGGCCAATGCGGCGTAATCGCGTGCTCCGGGCGAGCCGGGCGCGTATTCGAAGATGGTCTTGCCGAAGCTGGGCGCCTCCGCGAGCTTCACGTTGGTCGCGATCGACTGACCGAAGACCAGCCCCGGGAAGTAGCGCCGCACCTCGCCGAGGACCTCACGCGACAGCTTCAGGCGGTTGTCGTAGAGGCACGGGATGATGCCGGTGAGCTTCAGGCCGGGATGCAAGCGGCGCTGGATCAGTCCGATGATCTCGACCAGCTTGCTCATGCCCTGCAGCGCGAAGAACTGGGTCTGCACGCAGAGAAAGACCTCGTCGGCGGCGGCCAGGCCGTTGATCGAGAGCAACCCGAGACTCGGCGGGCAGTCGAACAGGAGGTAGTCGACCGGCTCGACGCCCGTCTTCTTCTTGTGCTCGTCCCGCCAGGTGCGGATCGCATCCCGCAAGAGCGTTTCGCGTCCGAACGCGCCGGCCAGCTCGAGCTCGGCCCCCGAGAGGTCGATGTTCGTCGGCAGCGCGCGCAGGTTCTCGCTCGTGGTCTCGACCAGCGCGTCCGCGAGGGGGGTGTTGCCCATCAGGACGCTGTACGTCGAAGGGGCGTTCTCCGGGACGTCGAGGCCGAGATGCAGGCTCAGATTGGCCTGCGGGTCGATGTCGACCACCACCACGCTCCGCCCGGCGCGAGCCAGGGCTGCACCGAGGTTGACGGTCGTCGTGGTTTTCCCCACGCCCCCCTTTTGATTGATCAAGGCGATCGTTCGCATCGCCGGGGGATTGTAGCGGCCAAGTGCCGGGCCCGTAGGCATCGGACGGAAAGCGAGCGTGATTCCCAGCCCCGAAGACGCCCCGGCGCGATCGTCCACGAACTTTCAACAAGTTATCCACAGGCTCCCGTCGCTCGGAGGCCAGGCGTCGCTTCAGGCCCGTCCGAGGCCGAACAGCTCGAGATCCAAGGGCAAGGGCCCTTCGTGCCAGAGCGGCTCACCGTAGCGGCAGGCGATCCGCTCGCCGAAGAAGCGGGCCTTCGTCTCCGCCCGGGACAGGATGTCGGCGCCGAAGAGGAAGTGCTCGCCGCGGTCGCTGGCGTGGGCGGGCTCGAGCTGCTTGGCGTAGCAGCGGATCAGCTCGAGCTTGCGCTCCCAGACCGGGCCCACGTCGACGACGAAGGACGGCTCGACGGGGACGTGCCCGAGGAAATGGAACAGGCGACGCGGTCGCGCGGCCGGCGGTCCCCCGTCGAGCTCGGCCAGGCGAGCGAGGCCGGCCAGGTACCAGGCTTCGCGGGCCAGGCGGCCGCAGGCGGAGTGGTCGGGGTGCAGGTCGCGCTCGTGGTGGGCGATCACGATCGTGGGACGGTGGAGACGGAAGAGGCGTGCCAGGGCCTCGCGGGCCGCCAGGTCGACGACGATGCGCCCGTCGGAGAGCCCCAGGTTCTCGCGAACGTCCAAGCCGAGGAGTCGGTTGGCGGCGGCGGTTTCGCGATCGCGGTCGTCCTGGGTGCCGCGCGTGCCGAGCTCGCCGCGCGTGAGGTCGCAGATTCCGACCCGGTGCCCGGCTTGCTTGAGGAGCAGGAGCAGTCCCCCGACCGCAATCTCGGCGTCGTCGGGATGCGCAGCGACGACCAGGACGTCCAGGGCCTCGGGGGAGGTGCTCATCAAGGGTTGCTCAAGTGGGGTGTGAGTTGGATTCAGGTTCCGATAGCGAGAGGACGACGTGCTCGAGGGGCAGGGGTTCGAGCTCGGCCAGGAGGGCTTCCAGCCAGTCGAGCTCGCCCCGCAGGGCGAACTCGATGAGGCCGCGGACGCGTTCCTGGGGCTGGCCGCGCGGCAGGAGCGCGTTCTGAATGCGACGCTCGTGGCGGCGCCCACGGCCCGACTGGTTGTCGTGCACGCGGCGGGCCTTCGTGGCGAGCTTCTCGATCACGTCCCGCACGGAGTTCGCCGCCCGCTTGAGCTGGGAAGCGAGCCCCGGGTCGAGGGCGGCCAGGTCCTCCCGCAGGCCGAACAGGTCTTCGCGCGTGCGGCTGGCGAGCGTCGTGAGATGGGTCAGGACGTCGGGCTCGCTCTCCGCGCCCCTCGGGTCGGCCGCGAGCGCAGGGTTGCCGGCCAGGACGTCGCGCACGTTCCAGTCCAGGCGCTCCAAGGCCACGCGCGTCGGCGCGTCGAGCCACGTCATCGACAGGCGTGGGACGAAGGGCGGCAAGGCCCCGCCGGCCTCGCGCCGCAAGGCCGGCAGCTGCACGTGGTAGGCGAGCTCTCCGAAGCCGCCGATGTAGGCGGCGGTCGGCAACACCCGGTCCTGGAGGATGGGCCGCAGGAGCGCACCGGGAGACCAATCGGCCGGTGCTTGCACGATCTCCGCGGCGAGCTCGGCCGACGTTCGCGAGCCCGGCTCGCCGTCGAGGCGGTAGCCGTCCTCGGCGAAGCGCAACGCGCGCCGCTCGCCGTCCTCGAGATGAAAGCAGAGCGCCGCCGTCTCGCCCTCGATCGCGGGCTCGAGGTCGTTCGCGCGCAGGTTCTCTTCGCCGGCGTGCAAGGCTCCGCGGACGTCGCGTGTGACCAGGTTGGCCAGTGCACGCGAGAGCTCTTCGCGAATCCAATCGGGTTCGACGACGACGAGCCCGAACCGTCCGAAGACCTCGAGCAGATGACGCGTGAAGGCGTTGGACATGCTCTCGCCTGTTCGTGGCAGGAACGTGTCCAGGCGACGCACGCCGGCTTCGTCGAGCGCCAGGTCCTGCACGAGCAGCGCACGCACGGCTTCGAGTTGATGCGTCTCCGTATCGAGGATGATGCGCGACAGCGGACGTCGCCCCGAGGAAAGTCCGGCGAGCCCGACCTTGCGCAAGTCGAGGTTCGGGTTCTGGATCCAAAGGTGGTGGACCTCGGCCACGTCGTGGTCGTCCGCGTGGTTCCAGAAGATGGGGACGACGGATGTTCCCCAGGCTTCGCCGAGCGCGCGCGCGAGTCGGACCGCATGCAAGGCCTTGTGGACGTTGTAGAGCGGACCACCGAGGAAGCCGGGTTGTTGGCCTGCGATGACGACGAACGTGCCGGGTTCCGCCAACGACCGTGCGGCGTCGAGGACCGCGACGTGCGGTTCGAAGGCCGCGAGCGCGCGCGTGAGAACGCTCGCGAGCTCCTTGCGGGAATCGGGTTCGAGCCGATCCTCAGGGCGCGGCCAACCCTCGATCGTATCCGGTATGCGCAGCCCGTCGAAGCCGCGCGGCGAGGGCCGCTCGCTGAGGGCGCGCCGCGCCGTGGCGTTCAACCCGAAGAGATCCGCGCGCAGGTGCTCGAGCTCGAAGTTCACGCCGCGCTCAACCGGCTCGGGTTCCAAGCGCGCCGTTGAGGTCCTCGATCATGTCGTCGAGGGCGCGGCTCGCGGCGTCCTTCCAATCCAGAGTGGGATGCTTGCGCCAGGCGAAGGCGATCCCGCGCGACGAGTTGACGAGCGCGCCGCGAGCCCGGTCGTGCGGCTCGAGGAAGGCGTCGACGATGTCGCGTGCGCTCGCGCCTTGCGCGCCGTAGCCGGGCAGCAAGAACGGCGTCTCGGGCATGCGCGCCCGGAACGAAGCGAGCTCTGCGCGCTTCGTCGCGCCGACGACCGCGCCGACCGACGACAGGCCCGACTTGCCGCGAAGTCGTTCGCCTTGGACGTGAACCTCGTTCGCGATGCGCTCGGCCAGGGTCGGTTCGCCCTGGCCCTGGAACACGTGGCTGCCCGGGTTCGAGGTCCTCACCAGCACGAACAGGCCCGCGTCGTATTGCGCGCAGGCATCGATGAAGGGCTCGATCGAGTCCGTGCCGAGATACGGGTTGATCGTGATCGCGTCGCAGGCGTGCGGAGCGGGCGCGAGGTAGGCCTGCGCATAGGCGGCCGCGGTGCTGGCGATGTCGTTGCGCTTGACGTCACCGATCACGAGCAAGCCCGCGTCACGCGCATGGGCGACGACGTGTTCCCAGGCGAGCGCGCCGTCGGCGCCGAGGACTTCGAAGAAGGCGGACTGGGGTTTGACGACGGCGACCCGTCCGGCCAGCACGTCGACGAGCTCGAGGCAGAAGCGCTCGAGTGCGGCCGCGCGCTCCGCGCGTGGCGCGGACGGTGCGCGTGCGACGGCGAACTCGTCCGGCAGGAGCTCGAGGTGCGGGTCGATGCCGACGAGGCAGGGATTGCCGACACGCCCTACGGCTTCGTCCAAGCGATCTGCGAAGTTCATTCCTTGTCGTCCGGATCGTCGTCGTCGTCGTCGTCTTCGCCGGTCGAAACGTGCAGGAGGGTTTCTTCGAGGTCCTCGTCCACCTTCTCCTGCGGCGGTGTGATGACGCCGCCGGTCATCGTGATGCGCAGCGCTTCGTCGATGCTCATCGGCAGCGGGATCAGCTTGTGAGCGGGAACGAAGACGGTGTAGCCCGTCATGGGCATCGGGGAAGACGGGATGAAGATGCTGACGAGCTTCTCCTCGGTCACCTCGCGCAGGGTCTGCAAGCCGTTGTTCGTCACGAACCCCAGCGACCAGACGCCTTCTCGGGGATACGGCACGGCGACCACCGTCTCGAACTCGAGCTTCTTCTCGGCGAAGAAGAACTCGACCAGCTGTTTCGAATACGGATAGATCGAACGGATGATCGGAATGACGTGCAAGCCGCGGTCGAGTCGGGACACGAGGCTGCGCCCGACGAAGCCACCGACGACCCAGCCGAGCCAAAAGACGAGCAGGAGCGAGACCACGACCCCGATCAAGGGGTGCACGACCTTCTGGACGTCGCTGCGCAGTCGCTCCTGGTTGATGCCCAGCTCGGTGACGTCGCGGAAGAACGACACGCGGTCGTGGCGGTGCTTGTTCAGCGCCAAGAGGAACTGCGGGCTCGAATAGCCCTCGGCCTGCGAGCGCGCCACGTCCTGGAGGTCGAGAGGCAGCAAGCCGGGATCGAGGTACTTCTTGTCGTAGGGGTCGATGTGGAGGCGGTCGAGTGCCTTCCAGCCGAGCCCGGTTCCCTCGAGGCTCCAGTAGATGGTCCTGTTGATCGGACCGGTCACGTACCGGTCGACCATCTGGTACAGGAGCCCGAAGATGACGAGGGTCAGGACGACCGGTGCGAGCGTGACGACACCGCGGAGGAAGAAGCGGATGAGGCCACGCTGCGGGGGCACCGGCTTCTTGGCTCGACGCCGAGCCCGCATCTCTTGAAAAGGATTGCGTTTCATGCGCGTGGGCAGCGGATCTTACTCCCGGGCCTCGACCGGAGCCCGAACGCTCTCTTCTACGTCGAGAAAGCGTCGCGCGATGGCGTCGGCCACGGGCAGACCGCGCTCCGTGAGGGTCCAGCCGCCAGCCGGCTGCTGCGTGAGCCAACCCTGTGCCGCGAGCTCACGGGCGAGGGCCAGGGCGGGATCGTTCGCATCGGAGCCGCTCCATTCCGCGGTCGCTCGCGCGGCGTGCGCCGAGACACCCCGGCGGGTCCGCAACCCGAGCCACCAGGTCTCCCCGAGGCTCTTCGGTGGTGTGAGCGTCTCGCTCCAATCCGGGCTGGCCAGGCCGGAGCTTGCGCCTGCGACGGCCGCGCGCCAACTGCTGAGCGAGCGCGCGTTGCCGAAGCGCGTGCGGCCCAGCTTGGAGGCCGCGGAGGGGCCGATCCCGACGTAGTCTCCGTTGGCCCAGTAGTTGAGGTTGTGCCGACATTCGTGCCCAGTTAAGGCGAAATTGGAAACCTCATAGGCTTCTAGGCCGGCTTCGGCCAGGAGCCGGCGAGTGCTCTCGAAGAAGGCCAGCTCGAGCTCCTCGGGCAAGGCCTCGAGGCGTCCCTCGGCCAACCAGCGCGTGAAGCGCGTGCCCTCTTCGAAGGCCAGATTGTAGGCCGACACGTGGCGCGGCCCGTGCGCGAGGAGGGTGGCGACGTCCCGCTCCCACTGGGCCAGGTCCTGGCCCGGCACGGCGTAGATCACGTCGAGGCTCAGGCGCTGGAACCCGGCCGCCCGCGCGGCCTCCCAGGCCACCCAGGAGTCCTCGACGCGATGGGGCCGGTCGAAGAGCTCCAGGATCTCGGGGCGCAGGCTCTGGACGCCGATCGACAGGCGGTTGGCCCCCAGCTCGAAGAGCGCCCTGGCCTTGTCGGCGTCGAGGCTTTCCGGATTGCACTCGACCGTGACCTCTTCGCTCGCGGTTCGAAAACCCGTGCAACGTTCCAGCTCGTCGAAGAAGCGCGCCAACTGGTCCACCGAGAAGAAGGACGGTGTTCCCCCACCGAGGAACACGGTGCGTGGTCGTTCCGGTGCGCGCAGGCGTAGCTCGTGCAAGAGCGCGTCGAGGACGCCGTCGATGTCCTGCCCCTCGGCGACGACGGAATAGAAGTCACAGTACGAGCACTTCCTCACGCAAAAGGGAAGGTGCACGTAGAGCGGTGTGCCGGGTGCGACCGAGGTCATGGGGCCCAGCCTACGGAATCGCGACCGTCAGGAGTCCGTTGAAGAAGGGCTTCGGATGCCAGGGCGCCGACATCGGCTTCGGTGAGGTCGCGGTTTGCGGGTGCCGCACCGCTGTGCAGGACGTCGCGATGGCGTCCGTGCTTGACGGGCTCCGTCGAACTCGCGACGGAAACGGACGCTATTCGTCGTCCATGACGCGGTACAGGCGCGCCAGGGTCTCGCGTTCGATCTGCCGAACACGTTCGCGCGTCAAGCCGACGACCTTGCCGATCTCTTTCAGCGTCATCGGTTCTTGGCCACATTCGAGACCGTAGCGCAGGCGCAAGATGGTCGACTCGCGATCGCCGATCTCGTCCAAGAGTTCCTTCATGCGCTCGAGCAGGTCGGCCTTGAGGATCTCGTCTTCGGGGGACTCGACGCGATCGTCTTCGACCGTTTGCTGCGTGCTCGTCATCACGTCGAGCGAGATCTCGGAGCCGGCCGCCGTCGTCTGGATCGTTTGCCGCAACAGCTTCCAACTCTCTTCGGGAATGCCGATCTCGCGTGCGACTTCCTCGACGTTGGGTTGGCGACCGAGCTTGTACTGCAGCTCGCGGCTCACACCACGCCACTTCGAAACGAGCTCGGACATGTAGCCCGGTACGCGCACCGATGCGACGGTGTTCGTGAGGGCGCGCCGGATGGACTGCTTGATCCACCACGAGCCGTAAGTCGAGAAGCGACAGCCCGCATCGGGGTCGAACTTCTCCGCGGCCTTCATCAGCCCGATGTTGCCCTCGGCGATCAGGTCCTGGAGAGCCAGTCCCCGGTCGGAGTACAGCTTGGCGATCGAGACCACGAGTCGCAGGTTCGCCCGGATCAGATGCTCCCGGGCGGCCAAGTCGCCCGACTGCACGCGGCGGCCGAGCTCGCGCTCGTCCTTCGCTTGCAGGAGCGGGACTTCGTTGATCTCCCGGAGGTAGGTCTCCAGGCAGCTTTCTGCAGAAATGGCAGACTCCGAGGCAGGGGGAAGGTCGAGGTGAGGATCCGGGTGGGTTCGGTCGCCCGTCGAGCGGGACTCCCGTGGCCCGATCGATCGGTCCGGGCCTTCGCCGGTCTTGAGCTGGATCAGGCTTCTGCCCGTCGCTCGCCCGCCGTCGCGAAGATTCTCCCCCTCCACCGTGTTTGGTAGGGTGTCGCGCCAGGACCCCTTGCGCGCCGGCTCATGCCCGAAACCTCCCTCGAAGAGCTCATTCAGGAGCGGCAGTTCGCCGGCATCCTCCATACCCATGCGGAGGTGTTCTTCCTGCTGGGAAACACCCTTCTGGGCACCGAGGGCTGGACCAAGAAGCACTTCTTCCAACTCATCAAAGAGTCGGACGCCCTCGAGAGCTTCCTGGACGACTACGGCGCGCGATACAACCGGACCTACGCCTTCCTGACCGAGCTGATCGCGTCGACGCGCTGGTTCGCCCGCGCCGGGTACAGCCTGAGTCACCTGGAGGGTCGCCTGGCATCCTACGGGGCCGAACGCTGGATGGAGGCGGCCGAACTGGGTGGGGCGCTATCTGGGCTTCAAAGGGGGCTCAACATTACGACAAGGAGCCTTCGAGAGCTCTTGGAGGCCACGTTCCGAATCGCGTCGGAACTGGGCCTCGAGCTGTCACGCGAGGCCACCCTCGAGGGGCCCTTCCTGCCGGTCGTGGCCAGCCGCAAGCTGCCCCGCAACGTGGACCAGGCCGCCCTGGTGGACGAGGAGCAGAAGATCGCGGCCGTGGCGTCCAAGTACCTGCAGGCCTGTTCGATGCTGGGCGAGGTCGGAATCCGGCGCATCGACGATTCCGACCAGCTGCGCCGGGCTTTTGCGCGGCATTGCACCGAGGAAAGGGCCCGGGTTTACGAAGCGACGGTGCACAACCTCCAGTCGACCTACGACACGCACATCCAGAACACCGTGCTCGAAGCGGGCGACGCCCGCCTTTCCGACTTGCGCGGCCACGTTTCTTCCGCTCTCCACCTCTTGGAAGCGGTCACCCACATGGCGCACTTCATCGAGCGTCACGAGGGCGACATCCGCAGCGAAGAGGTCAAGCAGCGGATCAGCACGATGGTGGACCAGGCCGAAGTCGTCGACTTCGTCTGGAACGAGCTGCTGTATTGGGCCAACCGGTTCCTGCAGGCCGGCTCTCCCCTGGCCGAGGACCTGCTGCCGGCCTACACCAACGTCGGCGAGGCGACCTTCGTCCTGGCGGATGGTCTCAACATGCATGCACGACCGGTGTCGCTCTTGGTCGGCGTCGTGCAGCACCACGGGACCCCGGTTCAGATGGAGTTGGGAGGCCAGGTTTGCAACGCTGGCTCGATCCTCGAGCTCCTGGTGTGCATCGGGTCCCAGGCCGATCCGCGTGAATTCCTGTTCCGAGGCGACGAGCGGCCCCTGCGGGACATCGGGCTCCTGTTCGAGCACCGGCTAGGGGAAGACGGTCTCGATGCCTTGCCGGTCGAACTGGCCTATCTGCGCGAGCGCTAGGGGCCCTTTCCCGGACGGCGACGGGCCGCCGGAGCGCGTTCAGATCCCGAGCGACAGGCGCTCGGCCAGCACCTCGGGCAGGCCGGCTTCGCGGATGCGGCTGGCTTCGCGCTCGATGTCGTAGGACGTGCGCTGGATCCTGACCAGATCGCGCTCGGTGTCGTACAGAGCGTAGGCCGTGCGCGGCTCTTCGTCGCGAGGCTGACCGACGCTGCCCACGTTGATCAGGGCGCGTTCGACGTTCGACAGGTCGATTTCGGGATCGGTCGTGTAGGCCGTCTGGCGAGGAGCATCCCGGAAGCGCAACAGACCGATCGGGATGTGGCTGTGCCCCACGAAGGCCACGCGCTTGGTCATGACCTCCAGCGAGGGGTTGGCGTCGGTTGGGCTCAGGACGTAGTCGAAGAGCTCCGGGCGGAAGAGAGTGCCATGGGCTACCTGGCAGTGCTCGCGCTCGAGGGTCAGGGGCAGGCTCCGCAGCCAATCGAGCTCGTCGGCATCCAAGTGCTCGCGCGTCCACTGGACCGCGGCCCGGGCGTACGGGTTGAAGTAGCGATCGTCCAAGGCACCGACGCAGGCAGCGTCGTGGTTGCCCTGGACCACCCAGACCCCGCGCTCGCGCAGCAGTCGAATGCACTCCTTGGGGGCGGCGCCGTAGCCGACGACGTCCCCGACGCTGATGAGCTCGTCGACCTGCTCCTCGTCCAGCAGGCCGAGCACCTTCTCCAGGGCGGAGAGGTTGGAGTGGATGTCGCCCAGGATTCCGTATTTCATGGGTGGTCCTCGGGGGACAAGGGGCGGTTCGGGGGGCCTGCCGCCGTGGTCGCTCTCCCAGCATGCGGAGCGGCAGCGAGCCGGGCAAGGAAGAGGGCCGAGATCGGCAGCAATCCCCGCAGAGCCAGGCCACCGGTGGGATCGAACGGCGAGAGCGAGCGCAGCTGGCCAGCGGGATTCAAGGGCTCCACGAGTACCCATAGGCCGCTGCCTGTCGAAACCGAGGGAAGGATCAGCGCCCCCGCGAACACGAGGAGGATGCGCACGGACGCAGAGCCCGAGAGTCCCAAGGCAAGCGATCCCAGGGCCGCGAGGTGCAGGTCCGTCAGAACCAAGGCGGGAATCAGGTGAAGCGGAACACCCCCATCGTCCCAGCAGGCCGCCCCCCACAGGGGGATCTGCAAGGTGATGGCCCCGACGAGGAGGCCGGTGACCTCGGCCCGCGCCCGCGCGAAGGGCGCAAGGCGTTGCAGAAAGGCCTCACCCCCGTGCAGAACTCTCAAGGCGAGGAGCAGGCCGAATGCCCCCGCGATGTAGGTCCAAGACCAGGCCACGTCGAGGGCAGGGGCTGAGGGCCCCGAGCTTGACCAGGGACTCACGCGGGCCGCGATGGGGGGGACGACGCCCAGGATGGCGAGGGCAACCCAGGTCTCCGGCTGGGTGAGGAGGCGCCCAAGCACCCAGCGGACCGCGGTTCGATGGATCACGCTTCCGCTTGTACGCTCGACGAGGGGCGGCGTCCAGGGACCTTCCCCTTCGATTCGGCCCAGGGCGGCGGATGTTCCACGTGGAACATCCGGGGAGGCGCCGCGTGCGTGAGATGTTCCACGTGGAACATCGAAGGGGCAGGGCTCGAACGGGTGGCGTTCCTTTTCCCGTGCTCGACTTCCGGTAGGTCAGGACCTACGCTTCCGAAAGTTCCCCGGGGAAGCTTGGTCTGCCTTGCGGCAGCCTTGTTCCACGTGGAACATCGCAACCTCGTGGTTCGGCAGAGGTCCAAGGTCCGTCGGAGGTGTTCCACGTGGAACACTTCCTCTTTGCACCACGTTCCACGTGGAACACTTCGGAGAACATGCCATGGAAAGTCGCCTCGGACGTGGTTTGGGTTCCCTGCTGCCCCAACAGCCGAATCCCGGATCGGCTTCGGCCGATTCGAAGGCCCCGGGATTCGGATCCACCCTCCCCATCGAGAAGATCACTCCGAACCCCTTCCAGCCGCGCAAGGTCTTCGACCCCAAGGCGCTGGAAGAGTTGCGGGACAGCATCCAGAACCACGGCATCCTGCAGCCGGTGGTCGTGCGGCAAAGTGGCCAGGGCTTCGAGCTGATCTCAGGGGAGCGCCGCTGGCGAGCCTCTCAGATGGCCGGACTCGAGCAGATCCCCGCCATTGTCCGTGAGGGGGTGACGGACGACCAAATGCTGGAGCTGGCGTTGGTCGAGAACGTCCAGCGCCAGGATCTGGACCCCATCGAGAAGGCTCGAGGCTACCGGGGCATGATGAAGGCCCTGGGGCTGACCCAGGATGGGGTCGCCGCCAAGGTCGGGCTGCGCCGTTCCACCGTGGCCAACCACATCCGGTTGCTCGAGCTGCCGGAAGACGTGCGGGAGGGCGTGTCCCAGGGGCTGCTGTCCATGGGTCATGCGCGGGCGCTCCTCGCCTTGAGCGGTCCGGAGGAGCAGCTCGCGCTCATGAAAGAGCTCGTCCGCAAGGACTGGTCCGTTCGCGAGGTCGAAAAGCGCATCCGGGAGCGTGCGAACCCCGTCGTAGCCGCCCTGGAAGGCGAAACCAAGCCTACGCCGGCTCGTCCGCCGTGGATGGTCGACCTCGAAAGCCGCATGCGGGATCACCTTGGAACCAAGGTGGCCTTCTCGAACGGCTCTTCGGCCGAGCGTGGTCAAGTCGTGATCGACTTCTTCAGTCGGGGCGATCTGGATCGCCTGCTGACGAGTCTAGCTCCGCGGGAAACGGTCTAGAGGCCCCCCGCCGGGGGGCCGTCAGGACTCGGCCCGAACCACGTAAGTCGTTTCGCAGCAAGAGGTTGCGGCGGCCACGTGCCGCCAACTCAACCTTCGGAGTCGGTCGCGCCGTCGTCCCCGCCGGCATCCTCGGCCCCTGCGGGCAGGGACGGTCCGGTGGTTTCGAAGATCGACGCATGCTGGCTCTTCCAGGCCGACATCGTGGCGAAGCTCGTTTCCAGGTGTTCCGCGAGGGTCTGGGCCGGACGGTCGGCCCCGAAGGGGAAGGGGCGGGTCACGAGCACGTGGTTGGGCCACTGGTTCGTGAGCTCACCCAGACTCCGCCGGGCGGCCTCGTAGTCGCCGTCTTCGATGTGACGCGAAACCTCGAGCGCCTTGGCCCAGGCCCCAGCCTGGTCGGTCTTCAGCTCGTCGGCGAGTCCGGCCAGCTTGGCGGCCTCGGGCGGGCGGATGAACCCTCCGCTGGGGGAGAACTCCACGTCC
The DNA here is from genome assembly GCA_029259595.1 of Planctomycetota bacterium. Classification (GTDB taxonomy): domain Bacteria; phylum Planctomycetota; class UBA1135; order UBA1135; genus OFTM43. Next base: position 157,295 of record JAJDEW010000045.1, read on the forward strand.
TCCCGCAGGCGGTCCCAGCTGGCGTCGGCTTCGACCTTGACCTGTTCCCCTTGGTAAACGCGCACCAGGAACAAGGCCGAAAGGAGCGCCGCCAGGCCGGCCGCCTTGGGCCAATGGCGTTCCACGAACAGGTGGAAAGGCGTTTGTTCCTGCGTCGGAGCAATCGTGAGGTCGTGGGCTGCCTTGTGTTTTGCCATAGCCAAGCTTCCCGCAAAAGGGAGCCAATTTCGCCGTATCGTCCTAGTGTCGCCCGGAGAACCGTGTTGTTGGCCCCAGGCCCGAGCGGGCCTGGGCCGGGAGTCAGGCGCGCGAGTGGTCGCCTCGCCCGGGGCAAGGGGGGCGCCAAGGGTTAATATGCGGGGCCCGATCCTGCAAGGGGCTCTCCCGTTCGTCCGCACCCGACCTCTCCGTTTTGCCCGCCATGTGGATGCTTCTCTTCTGTCTCTCCTGCCCCGTTTCCTTCGGATCTGCGACCGCCATGGAGACCGGAGCGGTCGCCGCCGTCCTCGCGCCGGACGACACCGACGACGAGTACAAGCGCCGTCGGAAGGAAGCCGGTGACGACACCGAGAAGTTGTGGTCGCTCGTCAACTGGTGCGAAGCCCAGGGCCTCTCGAGCAAGCGCCGCACGTGCCTGAACGACATCGTCAAGCTCGACCCCGACGACAAGAAGGCCCACGAGCTCCTCGGTCACGTCGAGCACGACGGCGAGTGGTTCAAGTCCGAGCGGGCGCTCACGGCTCATCTTCGCAAGCTGGAACGGGAGCAGACCAAGGAAGCGGAGCGCATGGCGAAGGAGCGCGGTTGGGTGCGCTACAAGGACCAGTGGGTCGATCCCGCCGACATCCCGCGCCTCGAGAAGGGTTGGATTCGGACCGAGGACGGCGAGTGGATGGACCCCGAGGAGTACGAGAAGCTCCAGAACGGTTGGATTCGCCAGGACCTCGAATGGGTGGCGCCCGACGAGATCGCGAAGATGAACGAGGGCCTCTGGAAGTGCGGCAACGAGTGGCTCGCACTCGACGCGGCCGACACGTACCACGCGCGTCTCGACCGACCCTGGCGCATTCCCGGCAAGGCCGTGCTGCTCTACACGACACTCGATCGCACGAACGCCGAGCTGGCGATGCGCCGCTGCAACGAAGCCTACGAGGATCTCACGCGCATCGTCGGCATCACACCCGGCTCGAAGCCGGCCGTGTTCGTCGCGTCGTCCGTCGAGCAGTACAAGGAACTGGCCGGTGCCGTCGACTGGAACGGTTGGTCCTCCGTGCACGGCGCGTTTCACGCGCTCGGTTGGATGGAAGACGGTCGCTTTCGTGGGGGAGGTGTCTGCTACTGGGATCCCACGACCGACGCCGGCGTTCGCTTCGGAAACCTGTGGTCACGCCACGCGACCGCACACTCCTTCCTGGAAGCGCTCGATCCGAGCGACGAAGCCTACGCGGCGTTCACGGCCAAGCGTGAGGAAGCCGGCGAAGAGGGCGGCGACCGTCCGCCCGGCGCGGACTTCGACAACGACGCCTTCTGGGAAGAGAAGCTCCTGCCGATGTGGTTGCGATACGGCGCGGCCGCGTACGTCGAGCGCTACTACGAAGACGAGCTCGACGACAACCCGTGGTGGACGCGCAAGTGGTCGATCGCGAACATCGAGAATCGCGGCGGGCTCGACCCGCTCGACAAGATCTGGGAGTTCGAGCTCTCGGTGGACGACCCCGAAGGTTCGGGCAGGCTCATCAACGAAGCCGGTTTGATCGTCGCCTTCGTCGTCGACGGCGGTTGCGCTCCGGTCATGAAGAAGCACGAGGCGGTCAAGGAGGCCTTCCTGGCCGCGCAGGGTGCGCGCGACGATCCGAAGGTTCGCAAGGACTTGCTCAAGGCTCTCGAGGGCCTCGAGAAGGAAATCGACAAGAACTCGAAGGACCTGCGGGCCTTCATGCAGGGCTGAGCCCGAGAACGAACCCCATGCTGTCTCTCCTCGCGCTACTCGCTCCGGCGTTTGCCAACACGACCGATCACGCGGCGCTCCACCCGCGCGACGCCTTCCTCTACCTCGAAGCTCCCGAGCTGCAGAGCTTCTTCGAGCACTATCCCGAGGCGCGGCTGCAACGTTTCTTGGCGGATCCCGCGATCAAGAACCTGGGCGATTCGGCGGGGATCGAGCTGAAGCTCGACCTGGTCCGGGTCCTCGGCGACTTCCTCGACACCGTGTTGCAGACGACGGGGTCGAGCGCCTCGATCCGCGGCGCACGCACCTTCTCGCTCTCCGCGCGCTTGCCGAGCGCCACGACACCGACCAGCGTCCAGATCGTCGTGGACTTCGTCGGGGTCGACGCCTTGAACGAAGTCACGGGCTTCGCCGTCTCCGCCCTGGAGCTCGAGCCGAGCTCGGACGCGTTGCCCGGCTTTCGCAGCTGGGCCGCCGCCGAGGCCTTCGGTGCGACGATCAGCTTGCACGCCGCCGAGCAACGCCTGGTCGTGCTCGTCAACGCGACGCAGGACGATCTGGCGGCACGCCTCACCCGACCCGGCGGCCTCGCGACGGACGCGGAGTACGTGGCGGTGAACAAGGGACTGAGCGCGTCGAGCGGAGCGTCGGGAACGGTGTTCGCGAGTCTCTTCCACCGCAGCTCGCTCCTGGAAGGTCTCGTGCGTTTGTTGCAAAGGTCGCCCGAGCTCGAAGCTCTCCGCGACCGCTGGACCCCCTTCGTGGGGCAGAAGCTCTGGCGGATGGAGCTCGTCGACGGCGTGTTCCGTTCGCACGCCTTCGGACCACGCCCCGACGAGGACGTGTCGCTCTTCTCGGGCGGCCCCGTCGCGAAGAGCGAGCTGTGGTCGCGCTTGCCGGCCGATGCGATGGCGGTCTTCGGCGGGACGTGGAACGCGAACACGCTGAACGCGACCCTGAGCGAGGCGTTGCAAGGGGCCCAGGCCCTCGGCGAGGTCCGCCTCGGCGAGCAAGAGTCGGCATCGCTCGCACGGCTCGCGGCGAGCCTCGGACCCGATGCCGTCGGCTACAGCCAACCGCTCAAGGGCCTCGGCCTGCCGCAGGCCTTCCTGTGGGTCAGCCTGCGCGATGAGGCAGCCTTCCTGACGGAGGCCGCGGCCTGGACGGAGCGCATCGGCTCGCTCGTGCCCGGCATCGAGGGCGAGACCAAGGAGTACCGCGTCAAGGACGAGCGCCTGGATGAACGGATCAAGATCCCGATCACGTCCTTCCGTCTGCCCCAAGCGTGGGACCCGGGCGTGCCCGGACTCGCTCTGAACCCGGCCTACGCGATCGTCGACGGCACCCTCCTCGCCAGTCCGAGCGCCCAGCACCTGAAGCGCGAGTTGAAGCGGCTCTATCGTCTGCCCGAAGAGGGCGACGCGGTCTGGAACGCGCATCCGCTTCCGGCCGACGCGCGCACTTTGATCTGGTTCGATTGGTCCGCGTTGCTGGGAGGTCTCGTGAACCTGGGCAAGTCGATGGGCGCCCTGGCCGGTGTCGAACAGAAGCTCCTGAACGCGCTCCCCGACGAGGAACTCTTCCGCCGCTACTTCGTTCCGACCGTGAACGTCACGCGTGCGACGAAGGAGGGCCTCGTCGTCGACCACACCTCGTTCTTCGGTCCCGAGGTCTGGGCCGCGCCGTTGTATCTGGTCGGCTTCTTCTTCCTCATCGAGCAACCCTGGGAGGGAGGGATCGGTGGTGGTTCGCCGACCGCACGACCGGTGGCCGAACCTGCACCGCCGGCGGAGCCGGTCTTGGACGGTCGAGCGGACACGGACTCGACCCAGAACGCGCTCGACAGCGTGCGCGTCGGCATCGAGATCTATCGCATCGACACCGGCACGCTGCCCACCGCGCTCGACGACCTGAATGGAACGTCGCAGTCCTTCCCCGACGGGTATCTCGGGGGTGGCACCGTTCCGGACGACGCCTGGGGCCACGCGCTCCTGTTCGAGGCGCAGGCCGACGGCAGCTACCGGTTGTGGTCGATGGGGGCGAACGGAATCGACGAACAGGGCGGAGGCGATGACGTCGAAAGCGGTCGTGACTGAAGGCGGCGTCCCCGCGACGCCCACCAAGCGCGTCCGCAAGCGCCGCGGCCGCCTGTGGAAGCGGACGCGGCGCGGCATCGGCAATGCGCTCCTGCCGATCTTCGCGCCGACTCTGCTCAGCCGGTTGTCGGCTTCGTGGCGACTCGAGGAGATCGGGGCCGAGCACTGGGACGAAGGCATGCGCCGGCCCGGTCGTCTCGTGACCCTGTGGCACGGTCGCATGCTCGTCCCGATCCCACGTCACCGCGATTCGGGTCACAAGGTCCTGGTCTCTCCGTCCGACGACGGCTCGATCGCCTGCCGCATGCTGGGCTACTTCGGCTACAAGACGATTCGCGGTTCGTCGAGCAAGCGACCGGCGAAGGCTCTGCGCGAGATGCTCAACGAGCTGCAGAAGGGCGGGACGATCGGCATCACGCCCGACGGTCCGCGCGGTCCGCGTCACACCGTGAATCCCGGCGCGGCCTGGATGGCGCGCGCGACGGGCTATCCGATCCTGACGGTCGGCTGCGCCACCGACTCTGCGTGGCACCTGAACAGCTGGGACGAATTCACGATCCCCAAGCCGCGCGCGCGCGTCGTCCTGGTGTACGGCAAGCCGATCTACGTCGAGTCCGACGCCCCGGACTCCGCCATCGCAGAAGCCACCGAAGAGATGGGACAGCGCCTGCTCGAAGCAGAGCGCGTCGGCTTCGCGCACCTCGGCCTGGAACCGGACTGGTGATTCGCGTCGGACCCGCCGGCTGGTCCTATGCGGACTGGGAGGGCAGTGTCTATCCGCGTACGAAGCCGCGTGGCTTCCACCCGTTGCCACACCTCGCGCGCTTCGTCGACGTGATCGAGCTGAACGGGACGTTCTACGGCATGCCCCAGGCCGAACACGCCGCGCGCTGGGTTCAGCTCGTGCGCGACCGGGACCGCTTTCGGTTCACGGCCAAGCTACATCGCTCCTTCACGCACGAGGAGCTGCCCGAGGACGCCAGGCTGGAACGCCTGGCAGCGAGCTTCCTGGACGGGATCGCTCCTCTGCGCGCGAGCGGCAAGTTGGCCGGCCTCCTGGCCCAGTTCCCCCACTCGTTTCGGTGGAGCGAACGAGCGCGCGGACGACTCGCGCGTCTGGCACGGCTCTTCGCCGCCGAGCGTCCGATCCTGGAAGTGCGCCACCGTTCCTTCTACGAGCCCGACGTGCTGCGAGCGCTGGCGGACGACGGCTGGTCGCTCGCGCGCCTCGATCTGCCCTTCGCGCACGACCATCCACCGGCCGACGCGCCGACCTTCGGTCCGCTCGGCTACCTGCGCCTGCACGGACGCAACCGCGCGGCCTGGTTCGACGGCAAGGCCGGTCGCGACCAACGCTACGACTACCTCTACGATCCGCACGAGATCCACGAGCTCGCCGCCGTCGCGCGCCGCTTGGCTCAGGGTCACGACGAGACCTACGTCATCACCAACAACCACTTCTCCGGCAAAGCCGTCGCCAACGCGCTCGAGCTGTCAGCCGAGCTCGGTGACGAGCGACCGTTCGCCCCGCCGGAGCTCGTGCGGGCCTATCCTCGTCTCACGAACGTCACTCGGCCCCTCGGCCAGGGATCTCTCTTCACGTCATGACGAAACTGCGCGTCACCGAATTCCGTTCGTTTCAACTCGATGACGAAGACGACCCGGAGCGCATCGTGCGCGGTCGGGTCGAGTTTCCGGCTGGTGCGGAGTCGAGCGGACGCTCGTTCCCGCACGTGCTCATCGCGCACGGCTTCAAGGGCTTCATGCACTGGGGCTTCTTTCCCGAGCTCTCGCGCCGGATCGCCAGTCAGGGCTGCATCGCCGTCAGCTTCAACATGTCCGGCAGCGGTATCGGCCCCGACCTCGAGACGTTCACCGAAGAGGAGGCCTTCGCGAAGAACTCGTTCTCGCGTCAGCTCGAGGACTTGAACACCGTCCGGGCCTTCCTGCAGTCCGGCGCCCTGCCCGTCGTGGATTGCGATCGGGGTGCGGTCTTCGGCCACAGCATGGGGGGCGGCATGGCGCTCTTGTTCGCGCCCGAGCACCGCGAGTTCGAGCGCGTGGCCACGTGGGCCGCGATCTCGAAGGTGCAACGCTACGACGCTGCGACGATCGCAACTTGGCGCGCGGACGGCTCGCTGCCGGTCGTGAATGCGCGCACCGGTCAGGTCCTGCGACTGGGGCTCTCCTGGCTCGAGGACATCGATGCGAACGCGGACGCGCTCGACATCCGCGCCGCTGCTGCCAACGCGCGCGTTCCCACGCTGCTCGTGCACGGCACGGCCGACGAGTCAGTGGCCTTCGCCGAGGCCGAGGTCCTCGCCCAGGCGGGCTCCGAACACGTTCGCCTCGAGGCGGTCGCGGGCGCCGGCCACACGTTCGGCGCACGCCATCCGCTCACGGACATCGAGCCGACCTTGGACCGTGTCCTCGACTTGACCGTGGCGCATCTCGTCGAGCCGTTCCTCGATCCTGCCGCGAATCTGTGACCCGAACGGGCTCCGGGGTAGAAGGGATGGCATGAGTCGAAGCGCTCTGGCAGCTCTGGCAGCTCTGGTGATCGGGTTCGGCTTCGGGTGGCTCTTCGCGCGGCTCGTCGACGGCGGGGAACGGCCCGCGCGCGCAGTCGTGACGGTGGAGCCTTCGAGCGAGGCCAGCGTCGAGGCACAGGCGAAGGCCGGGGCGCCCGCTCGAAGACCACCCGCCAGCGCGCAGCAGCGAAGGCCGCGTCCGTCGAGCGTCGCGCGGTCCGCCGAGCCGGAGCTCGAGTCCGGGAGCAGCGAGCTCTTCGGGAGCCTCGAAGCCGCATGGCGCGCAGGTCGACTGGGGAACGACGAGGCACTCTTGGCGTGGATCGTGCGCGGGCACCTCGAGGCCCACGATCCGCGCGCGGCGTTCGCCTTGCTCGAGCGGCAGGCCGCGCGCTCGGCAGCGCTCTATCGGGAGACCGCGGCGGAGTTTTTGGCCCAGGGAGATCGCGTGCGTGCGCTCGCGTCGTTCCTGCGGGCCCTCGATCTGGACCCCGGCGATCGCGAGGCCTTGCACGCGCTCGTGCGGCTCGCTCCGGATGAAGCGCTCACTCGTCTTCCTGCCCTCGCGCAAGCGGACGTGTTCGGGCGCAAGGCCTGGGCGGATTTGGCGAACGAACTCGCGCGCCAGGGCCAGACGCAGGAAGCCCTGGGGTTGGCCAACCAGATCCTGGCCGCGGATCCGAACGATGATTCGGCCCTGGCCCTCCTGGGAAAGCTCGACCCGCAGGGAGCCGAGGCCCTCCTGCGCGCGCGCCTGGCGGCGGGCGAGGACGACGTCCGAACGACGGGACAACTGGCGAACCTCCTCGAGCGCGAAGCCCGCGGCCCCGAGGCGGCCCGCTTGATCGTGGATGTCCTCGAGCGCTCGAGCGCGACGGAGGCCGACGTCGGTCTCTTGCCGTGGTCCCTGATCGGGGCCAGTGTCACGGACGCGCACGACTGGTTCCTCGAGGCCTATCCCCTCGACCAGGTCGACCCCGCCGGCATGCAGCTCTGGGGTCTGACGGGGGATGCCTTCCTGGAGGCGGGCGACCTCGAAGGCGCGTTGGATGCCTGGGAGCGCGCGGTCCTGGTGGCTCCCTCGGATCCGAGCGAATGGATCGCGAGCCTGCGGGAGCACGCGCCCGAGCGTCTGGTCGGCCTGCTCGAGCGGCGCGTACGCGCCCAGGCGGACGCGGAATCGCGGGGCCTTTTGGGGGACGCGCTGTGGAACGCGCAGCGCCAGCGCGAGGCGCTGGAGGCCTGGTCGAGCGCACGTCGGCTCGACCCCGAGGACGGCCGCTGGCAGGAGCGGTTGGACGCCGTCGCCGCGGGACGGAGCCCGCTCGAGTGATCCGCGCGCTCCCTGGCCCGCAAAACCCGGCGTCCGTGTCGCGGAAAGTCGAGGGTTTCGTACCGACGGACTCCGGACAGGGCCGGAATCGCTCCGCGTGGTAGTTTGCCGCGCTGCACCCCGCGCAAGCCTGCTTTGGACCTCGACCTCCTCATCTCCTCGCTCTACCTCGCGACCCTGGTCCTGCTCGGGATCTGGGGGGCGCACCGCGTCTGGATGGTCCGGTGCTTTCGTTGGGAAGAAGCCGTCGAGGGCACGGAGCCGGGCGCGGGCGAGCTTCCGCTGGTCACCGTCCAGCTGCCGTTGTTCAACGAACGCACGGTGGCGCGTCGGCTCCTCGAAGCCGTCGCGGGGCTCGACTATCCGCGCGAGCGGCTCGAGATCCAGGTGCTCGACGATTCGACGGACGAGACCCGCGGGATCGTGGACGACGAGATCAGGGCGCTCGTTGCGCGCGGCATCGACGCAAAGGTGCTCCGACGTGCGGACCGGACGGGCTACAAGGCCGGTGCCCTCGACTTCGGGATGCTACGGGCGCGCGGCGAGCTCTTGTGTGTTTTCGACGCCGACTTCCTGCCGCCGGCCGATTTCCTGCAGCGCATGGTGCGAGCCTTCGACGACCCCGGGGTGGGGATGGCGCAGGCCCGCTGGGATCACGCGAACCGTGACGAAAGCACGCTCACCCGTGCGCAAGCGACGCTGCTCGACGGGCACTTCGTGGTCGAGCACAAGGTGCGCTTCGACGAGGGCCTCTTCTTCAACTTCAACGGGACCGCTGGCATTTGGCGTCGCGAGACGATTCGTGCGGCCGGAGGCTGGCAGCACGACACGCTGACCGAGGATCTGGACCTGTCGTACCGCGCGCAGCTCGCAGGTTGGCGCTTCGTCTACGTGCCGCTGGTCGCGGCGCCCGCGGAGGTCCCGCCGGATATCGCGGCCTTCAAGTCACAGCAACACCGCTGGGCCAAGGGCAGCGTGCAAGTGGCGCGCAAGCTTGGCGGACGCATCCTGCGAGCGCCGATTCCCGTGCGCCAAAAGCTCGAGGCCTTCACGCACCTCACGGGCAACACGGGTTATCCCCTGGTGCTCGCAGTCTCGGTGCTGTTGCCGTTGTCGGTCCGTCAGCACGCGGCCTTCATGGGCGTGGGACATCTCCTGATCTTCCTGCTCTGCACCTGCTCGGTCATCCTCTTCTACGACACGAGTCAGCGGGCGCTCGGCCGCGGACTGGCCCAGCGGCTCCGCGACGTGCCCGCCGCGATGTCCCTGGGCATCGGCATGTGCGTCAGCCAGACACGCGCCGTGCTCGAGGGTTTGTTCGGCGCGACCGGTGAGTTCGTCCGAACACCGAAGCGCGGCGACGCTCCGAAGAACGCCGCCGCGACCTATCTCATCCGTTTGCACGGACTGCCGGGCATCGAGCTCGCCCTCGCCGTGTGGTTCAGCTGGGGCATCGCGAACGCGATCCATCACCGCATGTGGGGGTCGTTGCCCTTCTTGCTTCTGTTCCTGACCGGATTCGCCTGGGTCGGGACGCTCTCGCTCACCTCGTGGTGGCGCTTGGTCGCGTCTCGACGAGCCCGGGCCTGAACGGCGGGCAGGTCGCGCGGTTCACGACCCCGGTGTGAACGAGATCAGCTCGAGGCGCTCTCCCGTGTCCGGCTTGACCTCGAGGACGAGTCCCACACCCGGGGCGTAGTACTTGAACTCGCGCGCGTCCGGCTCGAGCGGGGTGAAGTCCAGGGTCTGCACGCAGTTCGAGTACGTGCCGATTCCGATGACGACCGTTTCGTCGACGGAGATCACCGTTCCCGCATCTTCGGCCTCGCCCAGGAGCAACTCTTGGCGATAGGTCGTGCCGGCCGTCGGGGTCGCCATCATGACGATCCCGGGCTGACCTCCGTCCTCGCCGGCCTTCCACGAGCCTTCGATGTCGACGAGCTCCCCGTCCTCGTAGTTCTTGGCAATCTCGCCCATGTACCAGACCGCTCCGTCCGCGTGCTGGGCATACCAATCGAAGGTGTCCTCGACCAGGACGCCGTCGAGTGTCACGACGTCCTGGACGACGATGCATTCGATCTCGTCGATCTCCACGGTGGAGTCCATGACGGTCACCGTGATCTCCTCGAGGCCCTCGTCGGTGAACGCGTGATAAACCCAGGTCGCACCCGGCAGGTAGGGGAGGTAGGTGTGGTTCACCCCATCGCGAAACTCGTCTTCGTCGAGGTCCGGGTCGTAGATTCCGCCGCCCAGGAGCGTGCACAGCTCGAGCCGAGCATCGTGCTGATCCTGAAGTTCCTCGAGACCGTCGACGAACTCTTCGAAGGACTCGCGCAGGCAGTTCAAGAACTTGAAGAGCGAACCGGACTCCTCGTTGACGCAGCTGGCGATGCTCAGCGCGAGCGCTTGCCGCAGGTCGTGCAGCCCGGCCGTCGCGGCCAGGCTGGTCACCATGTGACACTCGTCGTCCTCTGCGGAAAGCGTCGAAAGCAGCTCCTTCGCCAGCGCGTCCGCCTTGCTCAGGGTGTGTCGACGCGCCGTGGAGACAGCGTCGGCCTGTTGCGTTTGGGGAGGCGCGGCGAGCAGCAAGGTACCGAAGGTGAGAAAGAGGGAAGCTGTGAGATGCATGGTCGATTACCAGGGTTGAGCGTGACGTCACGGGAGGATTCCCAGGACGGCCGCGGTCGCTGCAACGAGCGACGTGCGACGAGCCCAACCTAGGCAGCCGGTCCCACCTCTGCGTTACGCCTGGATGAAGGCGACGCTTTCCCGTTCCCGCGTCATTCAGCCGTCATGTAACGGGCTGACCTCGGGACGCCATCCGGTTTCCGTTGTCCGGGGCCCGCGCTCAACCGAGGCGTACGTCGGTCCGCAGGCGGACGCCGCTGCGGTCGAGGCCGGCGACGATGGATTCGAAGCCGGTGTCAGCGGTCGGGTGCAGGAGGCCGGGGACGAGTTCCGCCACGGGCACCGCCGCATAGGCACAGGTCAACAGGGACGGATCGGGCAGGACGAGCGGGGACGCGCATACGAGCGAGCCGTACAGCACGAGGTCGAGGTCGATGATGCGCGGCCCGCTCTTGTCGTCGGGGTCGCGCACGCGACCGAGCAGGTCTTCGATCGGACGCAGAACGTCGAACTTGATGGCGGAGGGCTCGAGGTCGGTACGGATGAGAACGGCGGCGTTCAGAAAGCGCGGGGCCGGGCGCTTCTGCGTGACGGGTTCGGTCTCGAAGACGCGCGATGTGCCCACGATCTCGAAGGCGCGGGCCAGCTCCGACCAGCCGCGCGGCAGATTGCGCTCAGGCTGGATGTTGGAGCCGAGCAGGATGACGATCGGACCGTCCGAGGGCATCTAGGAACCCGTTGAAGTGCTTTGGAGGCCCATGGCTAACGTCCCCGGCGGATCCGCACGGCGGCGCAGTCCGCGGACGCGAGCGCGCGGGGTTTCTCGACGGTGACGTCGACCTCGGTCACCTCGGACCATTCGAGACACACCCGCGCGACGTGGACGGCGGCGGTCTCGATCAGGCGGTATTCGACCCCCTCGAAGCGGGCGAGGATGGCCTTGGCGACGGTCGAATAGTTCACCGTGCTCTCGATGTGATCCCGATCGACCAGTTCGTCGTCGTCGAGCACGACGTCGAGCGCGACGGAGATGTGCAGTGGCTGCTCGGTCTTGCGTTCCTGGGCCGTGACTCCGATGTGAGCCATGACGTGGAGCTTCTGGATGAGGATCTGGTCGGTCATGGCTCAGGTTCCGAGCGGAGGCGTGCTGGCGTCATGCCCCTCGATGCGGAGGTAGCGATAGAGGAAGGCCCTGCCCAGGTAGACGAACGGGGTGTCGATCGCGGCCAGGCTGATCTTGAC
>JAJDEW010000046.1 GCA_029259595.1 Planctomycetota bacterium
ACGTGCTGACCAGCAGGCGTTCGAGCACGTTGCCCTCGAGGATCCGCCCTTCCGGGTAGTAGCGCCAGCGGTCGGGGTTGGTCACGTCGGGGGGCAACGCGACCTTCGGGATGCGCCCGTCGGGATCCATCCCTTCCGACAACCCTTGCATGGGATCGCGCTCGTCCGCGTCGCCGTCCGCCTGGGCACCCCACGGAACACGAGCACCCGCGGCGCCGCCCGCGACCGGGTTCGAAGCCAGTCCGAAGGACGCGTCGAGCGCCGCCAGCTGCCCCGAACGCTCGCAGGCGAAGAGCGCCTGGTCGAGTTCGTCCCGGAGCTCGGTCGAGCCCGGCGGCAGGGCCAGCGCGTAACGCTCGGCGCCCAAGCTTTCGTCCAGTCGCACGAAGCGTCCTGCGCTCCCCGCGACCAGCGCGTCGGCCGCCGGCCCGTCCAGGACCGCGGCGGCGAGCGTTCCGTCGGCCAGGCGTTCCCCGGTCGAGCGCCCGTCCTTGTTCTCGAAGACGCCGATCGCCGTCGGGAGCTTCGCGCGCACCGCTCGCTCCGATGTCGTTCCCCCCGCGGCCCCGACGCGCTGACCGGCGAGTTGCGCCAGTGTTCGAGGTTCGTCGGCACCCGCGCGGACGACCACCGCGATCGCCGTCTGGAAGTAGGGTCGCGTCATGGCCACGCTCCGCTCGCGCTCGGGCGTCACGCCGAGCGTCGCGCAGACCACATCGACCTCGCCGGCCTCGACGGCGGGCAGGAGCTGCTCGAAGGGCAGCCGCCTCCAACGCAGCTCGGCACCGAGCGAGCGCGCCAGGGCATTCATCATCTCGACGTCGCGCCCCACGGGCATGCCGTTCGCATCGAGCGCCGCGAAAGGCGGATTGTCGAGGTCGGAAGCGACGGTCAGGACGCGCCCCGAACCCGGCGCCGTGGTCGCGCATGCCCAGGGCCAAAGGAGCGCGAGAGTGAACAGGACCCGGGCGGCGCGGACCCGGGCGGCGCATGGGGCGAACCAGCCCGAAGTTCTCCTGCCGACGCTCATGGGCCAGAGCCTAGCCCGCCCGCAGTGCGAGCTCTCGCATCATTCCGGGCCAATCCGCCGGTCTCGGCGCGTCATGGCCCTCGCGTTTCCTTTGTACAGGGCGCGTGCGAAGTCCGTTGTTGGCGGACCGAGGCCGTGAGCGGGAGGCTATCCTCCGCGTCCGGTTCGCGCGTCGTGCGTGCCGGTGCTCGCCCCGACCTTCGAGACGCATTCCGATGATCCACGCAGTGTTCACGCTCGGCCTGTCGAGCCTCGCGCTCTTCACCACCTTCGCCCCGAACGATTGGCCCTGGTTCCAGGGACCGCATCGCACGGGCCAGATCGAGGTCGAAGGTCTCGAGTTCGATTGGAGCGAGGGCGCGCCGGCGCTCGCCTGGCGCGTTGCGACCGGGCCCGGCTACGGCGGCGCGGCGGTGCATGGCGACGAGGTCTTCCTGCTCGATCGCGAGGTCGGTTCGAAGGACATCTTGCGCGTCTTCGACCTCGCCACCGGCGCCGAGAAGTGGAGCACGGCCTACGACGCTCCCGGGCGCTTGAACTTCTCCGGCTCGCGCACCGTTCCGTCGGTGGACGAGAAGCGCGTCTACACCTCGGGCGGCTTCGGCCATCTGACGTGCTTCGATCGCGCGAGCCACGAGATCCTGTGGCAGATCGACATGCAGGACCTCTACGGGGGCGAACCGCCGCGCTTTGGCTGGTCCGGTTCACCGCTCTTGGTCGGCGACCTCGTCATCGGCACGGTGCTCGGCGAAGACGTCGGCTTGCTGGCCGTCCAGCGCGAGTCGGGCGAAGAGGAGTGGGTCACCGAGCCGGTGGGGCACAGCCACTCGACGCCCGTCCTCATGGAGCTGCTCGGCAAGGATCAAATCCTCTTCATCTCCAACGCGGAAGCGGCCACGGGCGAGGAAGAGGCGGCGCAAGCGCGCATCTCGAGCTTCAACCCGACTGACGGCGCGCTGAACTGGAACACGGACACGCTGCTGACGAGGCTGCCCATCCCCGCGCCCGTCAAGGTCGACGACTCCCACGTGTTCTTGACCGGCGGCTACCGCGGAGGCTCCTCGCTGTTGCAGCTCGCGCGCAGCGGCGACGACTACGACACGAAGATCCTCTTCCACATCGAACGCGGAGCCCAGGTGCACATCCCGATGCTGCACGACGGCCACCTCTACCTGCTCGCGAACGAGAACTGGAACGACTCGCGCGCCCGCCGCAAGGAAGGCGGCCTGATGTGCCTCGACCTGAAGGGCAAGGAGCTCTGGCGCACGAAGGACGCCCCCTACTTCGGGCGCGGCAACATGATCCAGATCAACGACCACCTCGTGATCCAGGACGGCTACGACGGGGTCCTGCGCGTCGCCAAGTCCACGCCGAAGGGCTACGAGCAAGTCGCCGAAGCGGACTTCTTCCAGGTCGAGAACGAGCGCGAGGACGGCCAGATGTGGGCCCCGATGGCCTTCGCCCGCGGCAAGCTCCTGCTGCGCAGCCAAGACGAGCTGCTCTGCGTGCGGTTGCAGTAAGTCCCCGCCATCCGCCTCCGTGCACTGCGCGCCGTAGGTCAAAAAAAGAGCCAGGCGGCGCGGCGCGCGAAGTCGGACCCGTTCAACTCAAGCATCCAAGGGCCACGCACAGCGTGGTGGCATCCTCGCTCGTCTGATTCAGGATCGGGCCGCTCGCACGTCGTTGCGCCGCCTGGCACGATCCAGGTGGGGCTCGGGACGGACGTCGGTTCCTATCGTCCGTGTCGGTCCGGTTCTTGATCGCAGTCGCAGGTTCGCGTCGGTTCCGATCGGATTCGTATGCTGGGCGCGATGGCCCGGAAAGTCCTCCCTGTCGACGACGTCCTGCCGCGCGTCGTGGAGGCCGTGCGGGAGCACCGGGGGTGCGTTCTGCGGGCGCCGACGGGGGCCGGGAAGACGACGCGGGTGCCGGGGGCGCTGTTGGACGGGCTCGCGCTCGAAGGGGCGGTCGTGATGCTCGAGCCGCGCCGGCTGGCGGCGCGGGCGGCGGCGCGGACGATCGCGCGTGAGCGCGGGACGGCGCTGGGCGACGAGGTCGGCTACCGGGTGCGCTTCGACGACCGCTCGGGGCCGGCGACGCGGCTCTTGGTCGTGACCGACGGAATCCTCGTGCGCATGCTGCAGAGCGACCCCTTCCTGGAGGGCGTCGGGGCGCTCGTCTTCGACGAGTTCCACGAGCGCGGGCTGCAGGCCGACCTGGCGCTGGCGATGGCGAAGCGCGTGCGCTCCGAGGCGCGGCCCGAACTCGCGTTGGTCGTGATGTCGGCGACGCTCGACCCGGCGCCGATCGCGCGTTACCTGGACGACGCGCCGGTCGTCGAGAGCGAAGGGCGACACTTTGCGGTCGAGGTGACCTGGCTCGATCCGTTGGAGGCCCGCCAGCGCACGCCGCCGCCGCTGCTGGCCGCGCGCCACGCGCGCGAGAGCCTGCGCGGAGGGCGCGGTGTCGGAGGGGGGCACGTGCTCGTCTTCCTGCCGGGCGTGGGCGAGATCCGCCGTGCGCGCGACGAGCTGACCACGACCTCCTTGCCGAACGACGCCGTCGTGCACGAGCTGTACGGCGACCTCGCGCCCGAGGCGCAGGACCGCGTGTTGCTGCCGGACGAGCGCGTCCGCAAGGTGATCCTGGCGACCAACGTGGCCGAGTCGTCGGTCACCATCGAAGGCGTGCACACGGTCATCGACACCGGGCTCGTGAAGCGCTTCGAACACGACGCTGCCGTGGGGCTCGATCGGCTGCGCACGCAGCGCGTGTCGCGCGCCTCGGCGGATCAGCGCGCCGGACGTGCGGGACGGACGGGGCCGGGCCGTTGTCTGCGCCTGTGGACCGAGGCGGACGACCGTGCGCTCGCGGACGAAGACGTGCCCGAGATCGCGCGCCTCGACCTCGCTTCCGCGGTGCTCGAGCTGGCGGCCTGGGGCGAGACCGACTTCGCCGCCTTTCCGTGGTTCGAGCCGCCGCCGGCCGACGCGGTCGAGCGCGCGCGCGGACTGCTCGCGTTGCTCGGGGCCCTGGACGCGAAGGGCGGTGTCACGGCGCTCGGGCGCGAGCTGGTGCGCCTGCCGTTGCACCCGCGCCTGGGTCGCTTGCTGGTCGCCGGTGCGCGACGCGGCGTGGCGGCGGAAGCGGCGCTCGCGGCGGCCTTCGTGGCCGAGCGCGATCCCTTCCGGCGGCGCGGGCGTGTCGATGCGCCCGAGCTCGTTTCGGATTCCGACGTGGTCGACCGTGTGAACGCCCTGCTCGCCTTCGAGGCCACGGGCGCCACGCGCGGACGGCTCGGCGAGATCGTCTCCGGTGCGGCGCGCTTCACCCTGCGCGCACGCGACCAGCTCCTGCGGCTCGCGCCGCGGGACGAGCGGCGGCCGACCGCCGCTGCGCAGCGCGACGCCGCCCTGCGCCGGGCCCTGTTCGAAGCCTATCCCGATCGCCTGTGCCGCCGCCGCGACCACGACCCCGCGCGCGGCGTCCTCGCGAGCGGCCGCGGCGTGCGGTTGGCCGACGAGAGCGCCGTGCGCGAAGGCGAGCTCTTCTGCGCGGTCGACCTGGACGCCGGCCGCCGCGAGAGCCTCGTGCGCCTGGCCTCCGGCGTCGATCGCGCCTGGCTCGCCGCGTCCGAGGTCGAGGAAGCGGTCGCGCTCGTCTTCGATCCCGAGCGCGAGCGCGTCGCCGCCTTGCGGCGCACGTCCTGGCACGGGCTCGTGCTGGACGAACGTCCGGCCGAGATCGACGACGAAGCCGCCGCCAGCGCGCTGCTCGCCCGACAGGCGGCCGAACAGCTCGAGTCCGCGCTCGACCTCGAGTCAGCGCCGTTGGCGTCGTTCCTGGGACGCCTGCGCTTTTTGGCCGAGCACTGTCCCGAGCTCGGGTTGCCGCGCTTCGAGCGCGCCGAGCTGCAAGCGCTCTTGCCCGAGCTGTGTGCCGGCCGCCGTTCGTTCGCGGA
Source organism: Planctomycetota bacterium (assembly GCA_029259595.1). GTDB lineage: Bacteria > Planctomycetota > UBA1135 > UBA1135 > OFTM43. The sequence goes on from JAJDEW010000046.1 coordinate 4,992, forward strand.
CCTGCGGCGCGCGCCGCTCTTGGATCACCTGCAGGGACGGCTCACGCACGAACAGCGCCGCACGCTCGAGCGCGAAGCACCCGTCGCC
>JAJDEW010000047.1 GCA_029259595.1 Planctomycetota bacterium
GGTCACCGTCCCGTACAGGTCCGCCAGCGGGATCCGCAGCCCGTGGGCCACCGCCCGCAGCGCCTCGTCGGACACGTAGCCGTCCCGGTCGTGGAAGGCATGCAGGAGCGGCAGGAGCGGTGCCGGCTCGCTGCGCCAGCGTTCGATGAGGTCTTGGTCGGTGGTCACGCGTCGGGTCCTTCGGCTCCGCAGAGATTAATGGAAGGCCCGCGCCGACGCCACGTGTCGCTGGGGACGGCCGCGCACGGGGGGGCAGGCGGTCACCCGAGCCTGGGGAAGGACCGCCAGTCGCGTGCATCGAGACGAGCGCACTTCCAGAGGCCGCGGCGGTCGGCGCGTCGGGCGTGTCGTGGCCGACGATCACCGGCAGTCGCGATCCGATCGCGAGGAGTACGACGAAGGCCTGTTGAGGATGCCGCGTCAACAGCAGGCTCGGTGTGCCTTGGGCTCATGGACAGGGGGGACGAGCGATCCGGGCCCATCGGCCTCGGCTGCCTCTCCGGAGGGGGTCGCGGGCTCCGACACGGGGAAAAGCAGGTAGCGGCCGTGGAGCGTAGCCGTGCGCACCCCTACCCCACTGCGTTTCCCGATTCTTGCAGTGGTGGTAGATTCCTTGCGCGTTGCTTCCAGGGAGTCCGACGGACCTCTGGCCCTTTTTTTGAACCTCGTCCCAAGGAACACACCATGTGCCGCGCGCTCGCGATCTTGCTGCTGCTTGCCCCGACCCCCCTGACACAGACGGTCCGTACGGCCCCGACGGGTTCCGCGCCGTCGGCGGTCGCGCCCGCGGCCGATCCAGAGCCGCGCGTGTGGAACACGGGGCTCGACCCGCTGATCTACGGGTTCGTGGGGCGGTGGCTGGTCGGGACTCGCTTCGAGTCGGCCGGGCTGGACCTCAACGGCGACGGGGACACGAACGACTTTGTCGGCCTGGGCTTCGACCTGCAGACCGGCGTCACGCAGAACTTCGGGCTGGCGACGACCGCCTTCGCGGCGGCTCCTGCGGGCAGGGTGGCCTTCATCGTGAGCGAGTTCGAGCAGGGCGGGACCGACCTCAACGGGGATGGCGACCAGGGCGACTTCGTCCTCCATGTGATCGACCTTTCCACGGGTGTGATCACGAACTTGGGCATCCAGACGATTCCGCAGGTGGTCTTGGCCGGATCGCAGTGGCTCGTCCCCGAGCAGGAGTCGACCGTCGATCTCAACGGAGACGGAGACCTCTTCGATAGCGTGCTCCAGCTGATCGACGTGGAGACGTTCACGAAGACGAACACGACCAAGGAGGCCCAGATCGCCAGCCACCGCCGCATCGTGGAAGGCATGGACTGGACGACGGTCGTCGGGTTCGAGGCCTTTCTCCAGACCGACCTCAATGGGGATGGGGACATGAACGACGCCCAGCTGAGCCTCTTCGAGGCAGCCACGGGCTTGTTCACCGACCTGCCGCTCGGCCTGCCGCCGCAGCTGGACGTGGCCTTCCTCGCGCCGACCGGTCTCTTGCTCGCGGTCGACGAGAGCGCGCACGGCGCCGACTTGAACGGAGACGGCGATCAGCTCGACAAGGTGCTCCAGCTCTTCGAGCGGGCGACCGGAATCTTGACGAACACGGGCCTCGCGGTCGCTGCCAACAACCAGAACGCACAGCGCATGGTGCTGGACGGCGACCTCGTGGGGGTCGTCGTCTCCGAGGCTGCCCAGGGCGCCACCGACCTGAACGGGGACGGCGACGCGGTGGACTGGGTCGTGCACGCGGGCTCGCTCACGTCCGCGAGCTTCACGAACACCGGCGTGGCGGTCTGGGTTCCGTTGCGCTCCAGCTTTCGCTCGGTCCTGGCCGCGTCAGGCGGCTTTGTCTTCTTCCGGGCCTACGAGGTCGGGCAGGGCAACGCGGACCTGAACGGGGACGGGGACTCGGACGACCGGGTGCTCTTCCAGCACGAGCTCGCCACCGGGACGACGCAGAACCTGGGGCTCGCCACCGGGACGGACCTGATCCTTGCCGACTGGACCTCGCAGGGCCGGTTGGTCACCGGGGTCGACGAGAACCGACAGCTCGTGGACCTGAACGGCGACGGCGACCTGCTCGACACGGTGGTCCATGTCGTGGACGGGCCCGGCGGACAGGTCACGAATCTGGGTGTCCCGGGCTCCCTGAACGCGGCGATTCGCGGAGAGCTCGTCGCCCACACGATCTCCGAGGCGGGGACGGCGACCGACCTCAACGGCGACGGCGACCAGGGCGATTTCATCCTGCAGGTCCGTCACCTGGGCCTGGGACTCTCGTGGACTTACCCGCGCGGCATCAGCCTGCTCGACTTCGTAGGGCCGCGCCTCGTGTTCCAAGTCAGCGAGAGCCAGGAGGGAAGCGACCTGAACGGCGACGGCGACCAGTTCGACAATGTCCTGCACGTCATGGAGCGGCTGCCCTGAGCCTGGAGGAGCCGGTGGACGGTCATCGAGAGCGCGGCGTATCCTGTCTGCGAACGAACGCTTCGTCGACCCTCGACTCCACCCACGCCGAAGAGCGATCTCTCTCCCCATGAACTCGAAGACAGCCCTCGCGAAGCTGAAGGCGCTCGGCAACGAAAAGGTTCGCGCGCGCAACACGAAGAACGGAGCCGGCGAAAACCAGTACGGCGTCCAGCTCGGCGACATCCGCAAGCTGGCGAAGGAGATCAAGACCGACCACGAGCTGGGCCTGGCTCTCTGGGAAACCGAGAACATCGACGCCAGGCTCCTGGCGATCCTCTTGATCCGCCCCAAGCAGCTGACTTCACGCGAAGTGGATCGGATGGTCCGAGCCGCCACCTTCCCGCAGCTCGCGGACTGGCTCAACGCCTACGTCGTCAAGAGCCACCCCGACAAGGAGGCTCTGCGCGAGACGTGGATGCAGGCCACCGACCCCATGGCCGCCCGCGCCGGCTGGAACCTGACCGCCGAACGCGTCGTCCGCAGCCCCGACGACCTCGACCTCCCCGCCCTCCTGAAGCGCATCGAGTCCGAGCTGGGAACCGCACCTCCCGAAGCTCAGTGGACGATGAACAGCTGCCTCGCCCAGATCGGCATCCACTTCCCTGAACACCGCAAGCGCGCCCTCACCATCGGCGAACGCCTGGGCATCTACCGCGACTACCCGGTCTCCAAGGGCTGCACCTCACCCTTCGCCCCGATCTGGATCAACGAGATGGTGAGCCGGCAGGGCTGAGCGGCGTTCGCGAGCTGGGGCGAGCGCATGGACGGTGCGGCGACGGTCCGGGCCTCTGCGGGTCGCTTCGAAGCGGACGACACGCGACCGAAGGCATGTCGACGCCTCTCGGTCGCTCGCGCTACAGTCGTCTCCGATGCCTGTTGCCCAAGTCGTCGTCGGGGCCTCCGTCCACTACGCCCGGGCCGAGCTGGTCACCATCGCCGTACAAGGTGAGGCGCCCGTCTTGCTCGATCGAAGACGCGTCGAGCTCGTCGCCCCGGGCCTTCCGATCGCGCCCTACCACCACGAGGCCCTCGAGCTGGAGCTCGAGGCGGCGACCGAGCTCGTTGAGCGCGTGAGTCGGTCGGTCGCGGAGCACGCGCACACGGCGCTTTCGACGCTGCTCGCAACGCACTCCGCCAAGCAACTTGTCCTGCCCGCGAGTCCGTACAACGGCCTGCCCGCCTCCCTGGAAGAGGTCTTGGGTTCACGCCCCATGACCAACGCCGCCGACGGGATGCTGTACCGGGAGTCCCTGGCCACCGCGGCCGCCGAGCTCGGCCTGGAAGTCCGGCGCGTCCCGCGCAAGGCCGACCCGATCGCCCTGGCGGCCGCGGCACTGGGCGTCGACGCGGCCGAGGTCCACGCGCTCATCGCCCGCTTCGGTCGAGAGGCGGGAGCACCGTGGCGCAAGGACCACAAGGAGGCCGCGGCGGCGGGGCTGTGGGTGGTCGGGTCGCGGCTTGGTCAGCTGGATCTCGACTCGGAGTGACACGCGAGACGTCGTTGGTGCGATTCGAGACGGAGAGACGCATGCTTCGAATGAAATCGCGTTCGGCCTAGAATCCGCCCATGCCCACACCTTCCCGGGGCTTGTACGAATCGATCTTCACGTGCGCGCTCGAAGCTCACCTGGAGGCCCTACCTGGTGGGCTCGTCCCGGAAAGCGTTGACCTGACGCAGGCCGAGGCCCCCGATCGGCTCGCATGGCACGTCGGGTCGCTCCTGCGAAGGGCCTTGGCGGGACTTCCCGATGGCGAGCGGGTCGCCGTGGGTATCCGACTCGCCCGGAGCCTGATTCTGCAGATCGGTTCGGTGATCGAGGGGGATTCCGAGGCAACGCAGGCGTTCGAATCAGATCTGCCCTTGGAGTCGGCCCGTGTGTTGCGTGCGATCCTGTCCTTGCGCCCCGACGGTACGCCCGAAGCGATACCGAGCCCGCTCATCCCTTTGCTCGATACAACCCTGCTCACCAACTCCCCTGGAGAACCACGAGTCGGCAGACAGCTCGAGGAGGAGATCCACTCAGCAGACCGTATCGATGTCGTGATGGCCTTCATTCGACGAAGTGGTATGCGGCCCATGCTTCGGGCTTTGCGACAGCACGGCGAAGCAGGACGTCCGTTTCGTGTCCTCACGACGACTTACACCGGCTCGACCGAGGCCGAAGCCTTGGAGCAGCTGCGGGAGCTCGGGGCCGATGTGCGTGTGTCCTACGATACGACCTCCACGCGGTTGCACGCGAAAGCGTGGCTCTTCCATCGGGCTTCGGGCTTCTCGACCGCCTACATCGGCTCGTCCAACCTGACTCATTCGGCTCAGCACTCAGGACTCGAGTGGAACGTCCGCGTTTCGGGCGCCCGCAATGGCGACGTCATCGACAAAGTCTCCGCGGTCTTCGCCAGCTACTGGGAGAGTGGGGAGTTTGCGCCCTACGACCGAGAAACCTTTCAGAGCCAAGCGAGGTCATCCCGCGCGGGCCCTGAACTTGTAATGAGCCCTATCGAGCTGCGCCCTGAGCCCTTCCAGGAGCGCCTGCTCGAGGAGATCGAGCTGTCGCGAGCGCGCGGCCACCACCGCAACCTCTTGGTCGCCGCCACAGGGACCGGAAAGACGGTGATGGCGGCTGTGGACTACGCGCGCCTCATGGCGCGCCTTCCCCGCGCTCGGTTGTTGTTCGTTGCTCATCGCAAGGAGATCCTGGAGCAAAGCATGCTGACCTTCAGGCATGCGCTGAGAGACCATGCCTTTGGTGAGCTGTGGGTCGGCGGTTCACGACCCCACAACTTCGATCACGTCTTTGCATCCATCCAGAGCTTGAATGCGACCGGCTTGGGTGCGCTCGCACCCGACCACTTCGATGTGGTGATCGTGGATGAGTTCCACCACGCGGCGGCGTCGTCGTATCGGATGCTGTTGGATCACGTTCAGCCGAAAGAGCTCTTGGGCTTGACTGCGACACCGGAGCGCAGCGACGGACTGGATATCCTTCACTGGTTTGATGGCCGCATCGCCGCCGAGCTTCGGCTCTGGGATGCGATCGACCAGCATCGACTCTGTCCATTTCTGTACTTCGGCATCCATGATGGAGTCGACCTCTCGGAAGTTCCGTGGAAGCGTGGCCGAGGCTATGACATCGAGGCCTTGACCGGCGTGTACACGTCAAACGAGATCTGGGCCCAACTTGTCCTGAAGCAGTTGGATCAACACGTGGACGACGTCGACCGGATCCGCGCGCTTGGCTTCTGCGTCAGTGTGAAGCACGCTCAGTTTATGGCAGAGGTCTTTCGGCAGGCGGGCCTCCCAGCCACCGCGGTTTGGGGCAACAGCCCCCGGCACGAACGTGAACAGGCTTTGAGGGATCTCGCTTCTAGCAGGATCCAGGTGCTCTTCTCGGTTGACCTGTTCAACGAAGGTGTCGACCTACCGAATGTAGATACGCTGCTGCTGCTGCGGCCCACGGACAGCCCTACCCTCTTCCTGCAGCAGCTGGGGCGCGGCTTGCGTCGGTCGCATGGAAAGACCGCCTGCACCGTCCTCGACTTCGTCGGGCAGCACAGGCGCGAATTCCGCATGGATCGACGGATGGGAGCGTTGCTCGGTGGCTCCCGCAAGCGACTGATGGAGCAGATCGAAGGCGGCTTTCCCTTCTTGCCGGCCGGTTGTCACATGGAGCTCGATCCAGTGGCCCGAGAGCAAGTCCTTCGAAACATCAAGGCCGCCGTTCCCACGCGCTTTCCCGAGAAAGCTGCCGAGCTGGCTCGTCTGGCGGGTGAAAGCGAGACGGCAGATCTCTCTCTCCAGGAGTACCTGGACGAGAGCGGGATGGAGCTCGAAGACGTCTACACAGGCACGCGCTGCTGGTCGGACCTGCGCGCTGCAGCCGGTCTTGCTCTGCAGACCGCCGGTCCTTCGGAAGCTTCCTTGCGACGAGCCTGCTCCCGACTGCTGCATATCGATGACGCCTTGCGAATCGGGACCTACCGCCGCTTCCTGAAGAGTGCGAGTCCGCCGGAGAGCGCCTCGCTCGGAGAGGCCGAGCGCCGCCTCCTCCGCATGTTGGTGGGCTCGGTGGTCGGGTCGGCCGTTGCGAAGAACGTCGACCTGGAAATCGGAGCAAGCATCTTGTGGGAACACCCCCAAGTGCGCCTCGAATTGCTGGAATTGCTCGACGCCCTGGACTCCCGAATCTCCCACGTCGGGATGCGGCTCGATGTGCCTCGCGACGTGCCCCTTCAGGTGCACGCGCGCTACACCCGCCGTGAGATCCTGGCGGCCTTCGGCGCCGGGCAGGGAACAAAGATCACGCCCTGGCAGGCAGGCGTCTGGTGGGCGGAAGAGTCCCAGGCTGACCTCTTCGCCTTCACCCTGGACAAGACCAAGGGGCAGTTCTCACCGACAACCCGCTACCGCGACTACGCGATCAACCGTCAGCTGATCCACTGGGAGAGTCAGTCCTGGACTCGAGCGGAGAGCGAGACCGGGCAGCGCTATCAGCAGCACGTCGAGCGTGGCTCCCACGTCATGCTCTTCGCCCGTCGCGACGTGACCGAATCGGCCTTCTGGTTCCTCGGACCGGCGCGTTTCGTCTCTCATGAGTCCGAGAAGCCCATGGCGGTAACGTGGAGGCTCGACTACCCCCTTCCAGGGGACCTTTTTGCTGCTTTCGCGGCGGCCGTGGCTTAGGAGCCCGTTTCAAAAGTCATCCGGCGCCAGGGCGACGTCCTCCACTTCGGTGAGACACCTGAAAGCCTCGCCGAATCCATGGATTCGCCTGCGTTTCCAGGCACCTCACCGAAGCGGATGCCGCCGCCCTGGCATCCGAAGCACTTCTTCAACGGGCCCTTAGCGGCGCGAACTCACGAATCCTCGGTTCGCTTCGATCATCGCGCCACGGGTCTCTCGAAGTTCCAAACGAGACGGGCAGGCTTCCTCGCGCACACACCCTCAGAACAACTCCGCCCCCGGTAGCGCCGCCGCTTGTCGGATCCAGTTCGCGAGGAGTTCCTCGTCGAGCGGCCTGTCTTCGAAGATGTGGACGTAGCGGACGTCTTCGACCTTGGAGGCGATCGGAGGTACGGGGTGCAGGGCCGTGCCGCGGAAGAAGGCGACCTTGACGTACTTCGTGAGGCAGTGGGCGCTCATGAACCAGCCTTGGTCTTCGACGCCCCAGAAGGGCGAGTTCCAGCGCACGGCTTTGCGCACGTCGGGCACGGTGCGCGCGATCAGGGCGTCGAGGCGGCGTCCGCAGTCGCTCTTCCAGCCGGGCATGGCCGCGATGTAGGCCTGTACGGGAGCGTTGCCGTCGGCCTTCGCGATCTGGGGGTTGCCGCCGGCGAGCAGGACCGGCTGGGCGGCTCTTGACGGCTTCTTGGACGATTTGCGGGCCATCGGATCAAAGGGGCAAGCGAACGACGCGCGAGCCTGCGTCGCCGCGCGCGCGCGACTCAGTTGCCGGCTTCCGTTTCCAGCGCCTCGGCCCAGGCGGCGAGCACGTTGCCCGACGGATCGCGGAAGTGGAAGCGTCGTCCGCCCGGGAACGTGAAGGGCTCCTGGGCGATCGTTCCGCCCGCCGCGCGGACTGCTTGCACGCTGGCCTCGAGGTCGGTCGAGAACAGGACGACGAGGGGTCCGCCCGTCGTGACCTCCTTTGCTTCGAGCAATCCGCCGACCTCGACCCCGTCGGGATGCCGGATGCCTGCGTACCCGGGCCCGTAGTCCTGAAACGTCCAGCCGAAGGCCGCGCCGTAGAAGCGCTTCGCCTCCTCCAGGTCTCGCACGGTGAGCTCGACGTAGTCGATCGCATGGTGCGCGTGCGTCAGTCCGCCCTTCGTCTCGTTCGTGTCGCTGCTCACACAGCCTCCCAAGGTCAGGGCGGCGCTCGCCGCCAACGGAAGTAGGTAACGGGTCATCGATCGCATGGGTCCCTCGTTCGCCGCCATCGGGCAGTAGGCCGGTTCCGGGGAGCACGGCGCGGATCCGGAACGGGACGCGTGCCGGCGGTCGTCCCAAGTGGGGGAGCATACGCCGTGGCCGGCTGTCGCCGCCACAGGCTCTGGCGCCGGCTTGCTGCCCCGGACGCACTCGCGGTTGTTCTCCGGGGGCTTGCCGCCACGTCTCCGTGGGAAAGGCAGGGTCCTTGCCGCCCTTCGCGTCCGGCCGCCACGATCCTCGCGCCCTCGCGCGCGCCGACCCTCATGCGAAGCGGTCACGTGTCCGACGCGACCGGACACAGGTCCGCCTGTCCTCGTTTCCCGCCTCAGTCGAAGAGCGACGAAATACCAAGGCGGTGTCCGCGCTTGCTCCAACGCGAACCAACCCTGCACGACTTTCCATGATCCACGTCACGCTCGAGCTCCTTCTCCCGCCCTTGCTGCTCCTCTTTCAGACGGCCGCGTCCCAGGCGCCGGTTCGAACCGAGGAGCAAGCGCCCCTGCCCCGTTTCACGATCACCACGGTCGCCGGAACGGGGGACTGCGGCTTCGCGGGGGACGAGGGGCCCGCCACCGAGGCGCAGATCCAGCGACCCACGGCCGTAGCGCTGACGAGCACGGGCGTCCTCTACATCGCGGACGAGCGCAACCACCGCGTGCGGATGGTGACGCTGGACGGGGTCATCTCGACGTTCCTGGGGACGTACAGCACCGAGCTCCAGGACGAGGAGACGTACGCCTTCGACACGAACCTTTCGAACGCCTACGGGATCGCGACGGACGCCGACGACAACCTCTACGTCCTGAGTCGCGGGCACAGCAAGATCCTGCGCGTCGGTGAGGATGGCATCGCGCGGCGAGTCGTCGGCACGGGCGTGGCCGGGTTCAGCGGCGACGGAGGGCCCGCTACCGAGGCGCAGATCAACTTCTCGAACCACCTCGTCGTCGACGACGCGGGCAACCTCTACGTCGCGGACACCGGCAACCAGCGGATCCGCAGGGTCTCGACCGACGGCATCATCACCACGATCGCCGGCGACGGCACGCGAGGCTATCGCGGAGACGGCGGACCCGCGGCTGCGGCGCGCTTTTCCGGACCGGCCGCCATCGCCATCGACTTCGAGGGCAACCTCTACGTCGCCGACTTCGCCAACCACTGCATCCGACGCATCGATATCGAGCACGGAACGATCTCGACGATCGGGGGAACGGGCCAGGCCGGCTACTCCGGCGACGGCGGTCTGGCCCTCGAGGCCAAGATCGGCGAGCCCTGCGGCGTGGCCGTCGACCGCGAAGGCTTCGTCTACATCGGCGACCAGGTCAACCTGCGCGTGCGCGTCATCACCCCGTGGGGCACGATGCACACCGTCGCGGGCACGGGCGAGCTCGGCCGCGACGGCGACGGCGGCCCGGCCACCGAAGCCCGGATCTCGAACCCCGACATCCTCGCGCTCGACCGCGAAGGGAACCTCTACATCCCCGACCACGTGAACTGCGCGGTGCGCAAGCTGACGCGCGTCCGGGACTGACAATACGGTGTCAGAATCGTGCGTGCCGCGACTGCGTGCGTGCCGCGACAAGAACCACCGGATTCGCGCCCAGGAGCCGGGTCATGGTTAGCACTCCGACGAATCCGGTGGTTCTTG
>JAJDEW010000048.1 GCA_029259595.1 Planctomycetota bacterium
GATGGTCGGGCTGGGCAAGACCTACGGCAACCGGATGGTCGACCTCGCGAGCGGGGCGAACGCGAAGCTGCGCGCACGCGCGCGACGGCTGGTCGCGGAGCTCGCGGAGGTCGACGCGGAGCGCGCGGCGGCGCTCCTCGAGAGCGCGCGAGGCCGCGTCAAGACCGCGGTCGTGATGGGACGCCTCGGAATCGCGGCGGAGGACGCCGAACGACGCCTGGAAGCGGCGCACGGGTTTCTCGCCGCGGCGCTCGACCCCGCCTAGCAGCCTGATGAAAAAGTCATCCGGCGCGCTGCACGCGTCCGGAAAGTCCGGCCGGCACACGAAAGCCTCGCCGAATCGACCGATTCGCCTGCGTTCTCGCGCACCCGCCGGGCCTCCCGGTCACATGCATCGCATCCGAAGCACTTTTCCATCAGGCTGCTCGTGGACCGGACTTCCCGGCTCAGGCGGCGCGGTTGAAGAAGCCCGGGATCCGCGAGTCGGTACGGTGAACCGTGCGCTGGATCTTGCGGTAGGAGCGCAGCTCGCGCTCGATCGGCCAGCGCGAGAAGCCCAGCTTGAAGAGCATCAGGAGGTTGATGCCGGGAACGAGCATGAGCAGGCCGAGCGCTGCGTTGTAGCCGGCCTTGTGAAAGATGCGGCAGGAGCAGAGGACGAAGACGAGGATCGAACCGCCGACGAGGGACAGCGTGGTGGGATCCGAGAGGAGCTCTTCGAGCTTGGAGACGAGTTCCATGGCGACCTTCCTGCGACGCGCGGGGAAGCGGGCGATGGAGCCTCCCTACGACTGCCGGATGATGTCTTCGGAGCGGCGCAAGCGCGATCTTGAGCCCTGACGGCAGGAAGAATGCACCGCTCGGAAAGCCTTTCCGGGCTCAAAGATAGCTGAGCCAGACCGAGCGCTTGCGCGCCTTGAAGTCCGCATAGAAGCGGCACAAGGGATAGAGGAGGAGCACGACGCCGACCCAGGCGACATAGACGACGCCGAGCCCGCGCCCGTAGTCCGCGGGCGGGACGATCGGCGGAAAGGAGAGCGCGCTGCCCGCCAGCGCGTACATCGCCTTTGCACCGACATGGATCAGGTAGAGGTGCGCGAGGTAAAACAACAGCGGCACGCGCCCGAAGGTGGTGAAGGCCTTTGCCAGCGGACCGCGCAAGCGTTCGGCGAAGGACAAGAACACGAGCGACGGCCCCAGCGTCATCGCGAGGTAGGCCAGCGACGGTGGGTACTTCTGGCAGTTCAGAAACGAGAAGACCGTCCGCAGCCCCTGGTCGCGGGACGCCCACGGCACAGGGTCACCGTAGGCGTTGATGCCACGCACGACGACGAAGAGGGCAGTCACCGCGAGGCCGGTCCAAAGGAGGAGCTTGCTGCGCTCGGCGGCCGGTCGGCGGATCCAGGCGCCGCACGCGTAGCCCACGGCCATCACCCCCGCCCATGGCAGGATCGGATAGGCGATCCAGAAGGTCAGCCCGTTCGGATCGAACGAGGACAGGTCGGGCGAGTGCACGAAGCGCCACAGGAGTCCGAAGCCGCTCCCGTCGAAGCGGTCGAGCAGGTTGTGCCCGAACACGATCGCGAGCCCGATGCCGGCCACGACTCGGGTCGAGAGAAAGACGAGGCCCGCCATGAGCACCATCGAGGCACCGATGGCACCGATCACCTGGAAGATCAGGAAGCTCGGCACCCTTCCGAAGAACCAGGTGTTCTCGAGGAACCAGGCGGTCGAGACCACCGTCAGCTCGAGGAAGATCAGCCAGAGCCCGCGCGTGACCAGGAAGACCGCGAGCTCGCGCGGTTGTCGACGCGCGCGCATCAGGTAGATGGAGGTCCCCGCCAAGAAAACGAAGACCGGTGCGCAGAAGTGGGTCACCCAGCGCGTGAAGAACAGGAGCGGCGTCGTCGTCTCGACGTTCATCGGGTTCACGATCGCATTCCCGAAGTAGTCCCGGCAGTGGTCGAGCGCCATGACGACCATGACGATGCCGCGCAGGAGGTCGATCGAGCTCAGCCGCTCGGTTCGTGTGGTGACCGTGCCATCCATTCCGTCGTCCCGTTCGGATTCAGTCGAGTTCTACCGCTCCGAGCTCCGCCCGTACGGCCGTCAAGAAGCCTTCCCAATCGAAGGCCGGTCCCGGATCGATCTTCGCCTCCGAGACGTGGCAGTGCCCCAGGATGCCCCGGTAGCGCGCGAACTCCTCGTCCGAAAGCACGTCCGTTCGCACGGAGCCGTCCAAGGCGCGCGGCGCGTCGGGAGCGATCAGCGGAAAGGTCCGCACCAGCCCGGCGGCGAGCTTGACGAGCGCCGCGTACTGCTCGGGGGTGAAGTCGTACTGCTCGTAGACCCGGCCGTGAATCGCGCCGGTCAGCTTGGACGGTCGCGCCGGTCGGCCCGAGAAGGCCGCGCGCCGAATGCCGGCCGCGGCCGGTTGCTCCGCCACGGCGAGTCGTACGCCCCCGTCTTCGGTGACGTAGTGTCGTGCGAGCGGCTCGGACGCATCCGGCGGATAGGCCCCGATCTGCGCGATCTCGATGCCCACCGAGCGTGGATTGGCTTGCCGCGCGTGCCAGGCCTGCTCGCGCAGGTCCAGCGTCTGGTACAGGGTCCCGTCGACGTCGAGCAGGAAGTGCACCGACAACCCGCGTAGATCCTGCAGGACCTCGAAGCAGCGTCGGCTCGTGCCACAGACGTCGTAGTGCAGGACGAACTGATCGACGAGGCCGCGCAGCCGCGGGAGGCCGGGCGCCTCGGCCTCGAGCGCGCGCGCCAGGTCGGGATCCGTCACGCTGCGCCCGGGCTGGTAACGCAACCCCGCGGGCCCCTCGTCCTGGAAGCGCGGCTCGGTGGCGTAGGCGTTGTAGCGCGGCTCCTCGTACCACAGCACGACGGGCGTACCGATCGCGATGCGCTCGCCGGCGACGACGATCGACTCCCCTACCGCGGGCTCCGGCCTCGCCAACGGACCCCGGGGAGCTCGGCAGGCCGCGCCAAGGGCGCCGAGCGCAAAGAGGGCGACGACGACGCGCGGCCCCTTCACTCCAGGCTTCCACCGCAGGACGAACCTGCTCCGGCCGTGCAGCCGAAGCAATGCCGTCCGGTCACGATGCGACGGCGCGCGAGGGCTTCGAAGTCGAAGTCGGCGATGTGCCGCGGAGCCCCGTGGCCGACCTCGAGCGCGAGCATCTGGTTGAAGTCGCAGTCGTAGAGCGTGCCATCCCACCCGACCGAGAGCGTGTTGCGGCACATGACGCCCGCAGCGGTCGCGGGATTGAACGAGCGCACGAGCAGGTTCATGTACTCGTCGAGGTTGCCCGACTCCACCAGCCACTCGAGATAGCGGCTGATCGGCATGTTCGTGATCGCGTACAGGGCGTCGAACTCGATGCCGTGCAGACGCTTCATCTCGCGCTTCCATTCCGCCTCGAGCGAGGCCTGACCGGACGGCAGGTAGGCTCCGACCGGGTTCGTGACCAGCGTCAACCGCAAGCCGCTTCCCGCGCGGCCATAGCCGAGCGCGTTCAGCCGCTTCAGCGCCTCGAGCGAGCGGTCGAAGACGCCGTCTCCGCGTTGGCGGTCGGTGTTGAACTTGCGGTAGTGCGGCAGCGACGAGACCACTTCGACACGGTGCTCGGCCAGGAACTCCGGCAAGTCCTCGTAGCGCGGTGCCAGGAGGATCGTGAGGTTGCAGCGGTCCAGCACGTGCCGACCGAGGCGCGTCGCCTCCTCGACGATGTACCGGAACGAGCGGCTCATCTCGGGCGCTCCGCCGGTGATGTCGACGGTCGGAATGTCGGTCGTGGCCAGCGCGCGCATGCACGCGCGCGCCGTCTCGAGGTCCATGTCTTCGGTCCGATCGGGCCCGGCGTCGACGTGACAGTGGGCGCAGGTCTGGTTGCACACACGACCGAGGTTGACCTGGAGGACGTCGATCCCGGTCGCGGTCAACGGGTGCAACCCGCCTTCCGCCAGGCGCGCGTCGAACGAGCCTTCGAGCCCGGGCTCGAGCACCACGCCGTCGAGCATGGCGAGCTGGTGCGCCGGCTCCGCCAGCGGAGAGCCGCGGCGGTCGAGAGTCGGGAGGACCTTGAGAGCCCGCTTCGGGCCGGATTCGATCGTCATGCCTTCACATCCCGACGCGATCGAGGACGTTTCTCATTTGCACGCCGTGCACGAGCGCGGAACCACCCTTGATCGCGGCGGCGACGTGGACGGCTTCGGTCAGCTGCTCGGGGTCACAGCCCTTCTCGAGTCCGTCCTTCGTGTAGGCCTCGATGCAGTAGGGGCACTGGAGGGCATGCGCGACACCGAGCGCGATGAGGGACTTCTCGCGCGCGGTCAGGGCGCCGTCCTGGAAGACGTGCCCGTACCAGTCGAAGAACTTCTTCGCGAGGTCCGGGGCGTGCTCGCCGATCTCGCCGAACTTCGCGAGGTCGGCGGGGTCGTAATAGGTCGCCATCGTTTGAATTCCTCTCCTCGTGGGCTTCGCGAGCATCGCGCACACGGTACGCCGGTGCAAGCGCCGGGGGCATTCCGGCCCGCAACCCGCGCTGCGAGCACGATTCGGGCCGGAAACGGCAACCGGACGGTCCTTGGTCGAGTCTGGTCACTGTGCGCACGACACGGACACACGGGGTCTTTCTGTTCGGTACCGAGGCCCAACTCGTGACCGTCGAAGCCCGATTCGAGCAGGCCGAGAAGGAGCGGACCGAGGTCGTCTTCTCGGGCCTGCCGGACACCGTCATCCGCGAGAGTCGCTCCCGCCTGACCGCAGCGCTCGACGCCAATCGGCTCGGGCTGCGGGGTGGGCGGCTCTTTCTCAACCTCGCCCCCGCAGGCGTGAAGAAGAGCGGCGAGGCCCTCGACCTGGCGCTGGCCCTGGCGGCCGCCGCCGCGGTCGGTCACTTTCCGGCGCGCGGCCTGGCGCGCACGCTCTTCCTCGGGGAGCTCGGCATCGACGGAACGTTGCACGACGTTCCCGGCGGCCTCGCGGCGGCCGAGGCGGCGCATCGGGCAGGACTCACCCGGATCGTCGCACCGCCCCGGACCGCGCGCGAGGCCGCCCTGCGCCCGGAGCTCGCCGTCTATCCGGCCCGACACCTGGCCGAGGTCGTGCAGTTCGTGGCGGGCGGCGGGGGGCTGGAAGCGCTCCCGCCCGAGAACGACGACGAGGGCACGGGCGCGACCGGAAAGCGAGCGCAAGCACGCCTCGACGCGATCCGGGGCCAGGGTGTCGGCAAGCACGCCTTGACGGTCGCGGCGGCCGGCGGACACGCGCTGCTCTTTCTAGGACCGCCGGGATCGGGCAAGAGTCTGCTCGCGCGCGCTTTGCCCGGACTGTTGCCGACGCCGACCTGGGAGGAGCGCCTGGAGCTCACGCGGGTGCACGCGGCCTCGCAGCGCGTTCAAGGTGGCGCGGTCCGCGAACGACCGTTTCGCGCCCCCCACCACACGACCAGCCACGCGGGGCTCGTCGGCGGAGGCTCGCCACCTATGGCCGGCGAGATCACGCTCGCTCACCAGGGCGTGCTGTTCCTCGACGAGCTCGGCGAATTCCGGCGCTCGGCCCTCGAAGCGCTGCGCCAACCGCTCGAGGAAGGGCGCGTCCACATCGCGCGCGCGGCCCGCCACGTCGAGTTCCCCGCCGCCTTTCAACTGGTGGCGGCCATGAACCCCTGCCCCTGCGGCTACCGCGGGCACCCCACGGTCACGTGCCCGTGTTCGCCGCCGGAGATCCGCCGCTACCGGCGCCGGATCTCAGGGCCGTTGCTGGACCGCATCGACCTGCGCCTCGAGCTCGCCGTGCCCCACGTTCACGAGCTCGCGCGGGCCCCGAGCGAAGCGGAGCGCGCCTGCGTCCTCGTCCCCCGCATCCTTCGGGCCCGCGCAAGGGCCGCGCAGCGTTGGCCCGAAGGCTCGAATGCGCGCCTCGGCTCCGACGAGCTCGACCGCTTCGTACCGTTGACCGGTGCCCTGCAACGCTTCGTCGAACGCGCGGCCGAGCGGCACGCGCTCTCCGCCCGCGCCGTGCAGAGCCTGCGACGGGTGGCCCGCACCCTCGCCGATCTCGAGGACGAAAGCGACGTCCACGAACGTCACCTGACCGAGGCCCTGGCGCTGCGCTCCGGATGGGACGAGCACGTCCTCCGCGCGGGCTGAGGCCTCAGGCCTGCTTGCGGCGCGTGCGGTCGGCCACTCGCACGACGAACCGCAGCCCGGACCAGGTCGCGTCGACGGCGCAGACCTTGTTGTCGACGAGGCCGGTCGCGAGTCCGGTCGAACGGACGACGCCATCCGCGAGGTCGGTGGCGACGCCCGAGCTCTTCTTGGGCCACGCGATCCACAGCCCGCCGTTCTGATCCAGCCGTGCGAGCGCCGTCGGGAGCCGCCGCTCCAGCTCCTTGGAGTCGCGCGCGAAGAGGCAGATCACGTCGAAGGGCCCCTTGCCGCGCGGATCACGAACCGGTCGGACGTCCGAGGGCAAGCCGGTGAGCTTGGTCTCGAAGCCCGCAGGCGCGCCGAGCAGCGCCAGCCGGGCTCCGGCCTTCACGCCGAGCTTCTTGGCGAGCGGCGTGCCCGAGTAGCCGGCCTCACTCATGACGCAGGGCTTCGACGGGATCCATGCTCGCTGCCCGCCAGGCCGGGTAAATCCCGAAGACCATGCCGATCACCGCGGAGATCCCGAAGGCCATCACCGGGGCCTCGGGGGTCACGATCGTCGTCATGTCGGCCCAGTGTTCGACCACGACCGGAATCGAGAGGCCGAGCGCCACACCGAGCAAGCCGCCGCCGATCGCGAGGACCACGGTCTCGACCAGGAACTGCGACACGATGTGGCGCCGCTTGGCGCCGAGCGCGCGCCGGATGCCGATCTCGCGCGTGCGTTCGGTCACGGTCGCGAGCATCACGTTCATGATGCCGATCCCGCCGACCAACAGGCTGATGCCGGCGATCGAACCGAGGACGATGTTGAAGATGCGCTTCGTCTCCTCGGCGCGTGCCAGGAGCTCGAGCGGAACGACGATCTCATAGTCGTTCTTGTCGTGGTTGCGCGACAGCATCTCGCGCGCGGCATTCGCGACCATCGGAACCTCGGCAGCCGTGGCGACCGAAATGATCACCTCGTGCAGATCGACCTCTTCACGATCGAAGCCCCCGGCACGACGTCGGGTCTGCACGGTGCCATAGCGGACCCTGGCCGTCTCGAAGGGCAAGAAGACCTCGCCGGTGACATCGAGGCCGGGCGGAGCGGGGTCCTCGCTGGGGCGGACGCGCGGAGCCAGGGTGCCCACCACCGTGTAGTAGTCGGAGCCCACGCGAATACGCTCGCCCATTGCCGATTGGAACGGGAAGAGGTTGCGCGCCAGCTCGGTCCCGAGGACGCAGACGCTGTTGCGAGTTCGTTCGTCTTCGGAGGTCAAGAAGCGGCCCTCGAACATCATCCTCCCGGTGACTTCGAGGTAGAGCGGCTTCGTGGCGAGCACACGCGAGGCGGCCGCCCGTTCGAGATGGCGCACGTCCTTCTGGATCACGCGCACGGGGGCGGCGTACTTCACGGACGGAAACGTCTCCGTGATGCGCTCGAAGTCGAGGTTGGTCAGACCGTAGCGGTTCGTTCCGCCGTTCTCGTCCTGGTTCGGATCCTCGGGCGGCTTGACGCTGCGCAGGATCACGTTCTGGCTCCCGAGGAGGCGAATCTGCTCCTGCGCGTCGAAGCTGGCGCCCTCGCCGATCGCGAGCATCGCGATCACGCTGCTCGTGCCGAACAGGACCCCCATGGTCGTCAGGAAACTGCGCAGCTTGTGGAGCGCGAGGCTGCGTACACCCGTTCGAATCGAGCGAAAGAAACTGCTGCCGGTCAATGCAAGACCCCGGCAACCGGTTCGTCCGAACGCTTGTCGCGCACCTGGATCTCTTCGATCTTCCCGTCGCGCATGCGGAGGATGTGCGACGCATGTTGTGCGACCGTCGCCTCGTGAGTGACGAAGAGGATCGTCTTGCCCTCGGCGTGGAGCTCGTCGAACAGTCCGAGGATCTCCTCGGCCGTCTGGGTGTCCAGGTTGCCCGTCGCCTCGTCCGCCAGGATCAGCTCGGGGTCATTGACCAGCGCGCGCGCGATCGCGACCCGCTGTTGCTGCCCACCGGAGAGTTCGGTGGGACGGTGCCCGAGGCGGTCACCCAGCCCCATCCGATCGGCGAGCTGGCGCGCGCGGTCGAGTCCGTCGGCCGGCGGCTCGTCTTGATAGAAGAGCGGGACCGTGATGTTCTCGAGCACGTCGAGCTGCGGAATCAGGTTGTAGGACTGGAAGATGAAGCCGAGCTTGCGCGAGCGGAGCTCCGACAGATCGTCATCGCTCATCTTGCCCGTGTCGTTCCCCGCCAGGCGGTAGACGCCCGATGTCGGTCGATCGAGACAGCCGACGACGTTGAGCAGCGTCGACTTGCCGCTCCCCGACGGCCCCATCACCGACCAGTATTCGCCGCGCCGGACCTGGAAGTCGATCCCGTCGAGGGCGTGGACCTCCTCCGATCCCATCAGGTAGGTGCGCGTCACCTCCTGGAAGTCGGCGACGAAGTCCGCCGGCGCGGCCTTGGGCTCGCTTTCCATCAGGAACCCTCGGCATGCACGGCGCTCAAGGCAGGCGAAGCGCCCGCTGCAGGCTCGTCCGATTCGTCGACCGACTCGATACCCTTTGAATCGCCGCCCTCTTCGAGCGGGGCCAGCGCGAACCCGGCGGGTTGACTGAGGAGCACGACCTCGCCTTCGTCGATCCCTTCCAGGATCTCGACCCACTTGCCGTTGTTCTGCCCGACCTCGACGGTGCGCTTCTGGACTTCTGCCTGGTGTGACACGAAGCAAATCGGCTCGCCGCCATCGAGGAAGACCGCCTGGACGGGAACGTAGGTCGTGTCCTGAATGTCGTCGACCACGATTTCGATGCTCGCCGACATGCCCGGCCGGAGGCGCGGGTCGTTTCCCACGACCTCGATCTCACAGCGATAGACGCGCAGGTCCGGATTGCGCCACCACGAGGTTTGATCGGGAAGCACCGACTTGAACTTCACCTTCCCCTCGAAGGTCCGGTCGGGCAAGGCGTCGACCGTCATGATGCACGGAAGACCGACTTCGACCTTCTCGAGCACCGATTCGTGCAGGCTCGCCTCCGCCACCATGCCTTCGGATGAGGGGATGGTCATGATGAGCTGGCGCTCGTAGACCTGGGTTCCCTCCTGGATGGGCTCGCCCCCCCAGCGGTTTTCCTGGGCGTAGACGACCATGCCGTCGATCGGCGCCGTCATCCTGGCCTTTTCGATCTGCGCTTGGAGCTTGGCGAGCTTCTCCCGCTCGAGATCGAGGCGCGTCTTGCTCGTGCGCTTGTCCGCTTCGTAGTCGGCCACACGAGCCGCGGAACGCAGCTTCACGCGTTCGAGCTCGCGCTCCTTCTCGGTCAGTGTGGCCTTCAGCTCGATCAGCTTGCGAGGATGCTCGTACTCGAGGAAGAGCTCCTGGGCCCGCTCCTTCTGGGCCAGCTGGATCTCGCTGCGCTGCTTGGACAGGCGGTCGGCTTCGAGCTGCGTTCGCTCGAGGAAGCCCTTCCCGTGCAGCTTCTCGGAGAAGTCGAGCTCCTGCTCGGCTCGGGCTAGCTCCTCCTTCGCCAGCGTGATGTCCTCGTCGTGCTTCTTCTCCTGCTGGTTGAACTCGCCCTCTTCGTACTTCTTGAGGTCGATCTGCGCGAACTCCAGCTCGCGCTGCGCGCGGTCCAGATCGCTGGAGTTGGTCGACTTCTGGATCTCGAAGTTCTGCTTGGCCTTTTCGAAGGCCGCTTCGGCGTTCTGAACCGTGATCTCCTGGCTGACCCCGCGCTCGACGAGATCGCTGGTGTCGAGCTCGGCCAAGAGGTCACCCTTCTTGACCTCGGACCCCTCCTCGATCAGGAACAGGATCGTGGAGCGCCCCTCGACCTCGCTCTTGATGTCCACGCTGTTCGCCGCCTTGAGGTTGCCCTTCTCGATCACGCTGATGCGCAAGGGGCCGCGACGCGCTGCCTGCCCCTGCGTCGACTCCGCTTCCTCCGAGCCGAAGCTCGGACGAAGGTCGGCCCAGAAGGCCGCTCCCGTTCCGGCGACGACGAGAAAGAGCGTGACCAAGAGCACTCTGCCGCTCCGATTCTTCTTCAAGGTTGATTCTCCTGATATCGACGAAGTGGCTCTGCCTCCACTTCGAAGCCCTGCTGCTCGACCCGCAACACGCCCATGTCGAGCAAGAACGCGAGGCGGGCCAGCGTG
This sequence comes from Planctomycetota bacterium, assembly GCA_029259595.1. Taxonomy (GTDB): domain Bacteria; phylum Planctomycetota; class UBA1135; order UBA1135; genus OFTM43. The sequence goes on from JAJDEW010000048.1 coordinate 10,291, forward strand.
TAGTCCACGAGCGCCTGCGTGGCCGCGTTCTCGGCCTCGAGCAAGTCTTCCTGTGCCTCGAGCAAGTCGCGCGTGTTCGCGCGACCGGCCTCGAGATTGAGCTGGGCACTCTCGACGCGCCGCTGGGCGAGCGTGACGGCGCCGATCTGGATTTCGTAACTCTCCTCGGCGGAGCGAACGTCGCGCTCGTCGTTGCGCAGGTCGCGCAGGATGACGTCTGCGGCCTCTTCGACGGTTCGCCGCGCGGCCTCCAGCCGTACCAGACTGGCGCGGTAGGCGTTGCGCTCGGGCAAACGATCGATCGCGAGGTCGATCTCGAGGTCCGTCGACCACCCGATGCCGCCATCCTTCCAGTCCAAGGGGCGCCCCTCGTCCGACTGCGCCGGCCCGAGCCCGGCGTTCACGTCGAGCCTCGTGCGCAGCCCGTCGGCGGAGATCTTCACGCGCCGTCCGGCATCCTCGTACCGGCCCAGCGTGTTCAGGAAGTCGAGCCGCTCCTCCTGCGCGATGGCATAGGCCGCTTCCGAACCCACGTCGGCGTTCGTGAACCCGGCGTCCCGCAGGCGCTGGAACTCTTCGCGGTCGAGGAGGATGGAGGCCTCGATCGGCAAGCCGAGGAAGAGCTTGAAGTCATCCAGGGCGGACGCATAGCTGCTGCGAACGTCGACCAGTCGCGTGGCGGCGCGCAGCTCGTCCTGGCGTGCCTGGTCGACCTGGATGTCGGACTGGCGACCAGCCTCGGCCAGCGACTCGTTGCGCTCGCGCAGCTCGATCAGCCGCTGGTAGTTGCGCTCCTCGTTCTCGAGCGTGTCGCCCTGCTGCAGAACGCGGTAGTACTGCGAGGCGACGTTGAAGGCGAACGTCCGCCGGAAGCGCTCGTAGGCGCGCACCTCGTAGACCAGGTTGCGGTCCGCCTGCGTCAGCGGCTCGAGCACGATGTCGCGTCCGAACCCGCGCAGGAGCGGCTGGGTGATGTTCAAGGACAGGTTGCTCAGGGCATCCCAACCGTCCCCCCGCGAGACGTCGCGCACCAGGTCCAAACCGACGTTGCCGGCGATGCGCGCCCCGCTTCCCAGCAGCTTCGTGAGCCCGAAGCCCGAGAGCAAGCCGGCACCCTGTGCCTCCCAGCCCTGCCCCTCGACGAAGTCCCCGTCCAGGAAGGCCCCGAACGTGCCCGTCTCTTTCACGGAGAATTGCCAGCGCTCCAACGTCAAATCCAGCGCGGTCAGGTAGAGCGATTCGCGCTGGTCCTGATAATCGCGACTGTTCTCGCCGGCGATCTCGAGGGCGTCGAGGAGCGTCAGGAGCAGTGGGTTCTCCACATCGCTCGCGGCCGCTCCCTCCAGGATCCTCACCCGCAAGTTCTCCGGCGAGGGCTCGATCGTGAACCCGTCGAGCGCGGCGAACTCGTCCCGCCGCGAGCGAATGATCTCGTAGACCTCGCGATCGGCGTCGTCGCGATACGCGTCAGCGCTCTTGCAAGCCGACGGAACGAGGACAAGGGTCGAGGCGAGAACGAGCCGACGGAGGGGTCGGCGGAAGGCTTGGCTTCGTTGCGTCACACTGGATTCGCTGCGATCGAAGGGGGAAGGCGAACCTCCTAGGATATCCGCCCGCGCGATCCGGTTTCCAAAAGGGATGTAAGGGCTCGGATTCGGGCCGGGTCCCGGAGGCGATTCGATCGACCGCGACGGCCTTCCCGGCCGCAGGGCCGCCCTTTCAGTGCTGGTAGCCGGCCTCGGCCGCCAGTCCCTTTTGTCGCTCGGCGAGGGCTCGGGAGAGTTCCTGGAACCCGACCCGGGGGATCCGGGTGGCGAGCCAGCCCCCGCGCTGCCAGCGGAAGGCCAAGAGCTCTCCTCCATGAAGGAGGTAGGCCCCGGCCAGCGAGCCGTCCGCGCGCGACAGCGAGACGCACCGCAGCCCGGGCGCCCAGGGCCAGGATCCGCAGGCGATCGACCAGCGTTCGAGCCCGCCGCTCTTCGGATCCAGCACGGTGGCCGACCGCGGTCCTGCGGGCTGCCGTCGACGCAGGTGTTCGACCAGGGTGAGGGGCCAGAGGGGATCGCCATCGTCCGGGCGAGTCCGACGACCGATGTCCCCGCCCGTTGCCTCGAAAATCGACAATCCTTGCCGGGGATTCCAATCGCAGCGCAGGCTCCGGCCGGACCGAGCGCGAACCTCGCGCCAGACGAGGCGCCTCTCGCGTCGTGCCGCGTCACTGGTCTCGGCCTGGAAGACGCGCGTCTCGATCTCGGGCAGATCGATCACGCAGGCCACGCGCAGGCCCGGGCGGCCGTCGGTCCGGGGGCCGGTGCTCCAGCGAACGAGCCCGATCGGAAGGGCGTCCTTCGCCGGCCGAACCGCTCCGGGGAGACGCGGCAGATCGAGTCGAAAGAAGGTCTCCGCTGCCCCGGACGGTCCCTCGATCCGTACTTCGCGCACGGAATGGCCCTCGAGCGGCGCGGGCACCTGGACCGGACCGATCGCCCAAAGGACGCAAGCGAGGAGCGCGGGGACCATCAGGCTCGCTATCGACCGAAGTCCGCGCCCCCTTGAGCCGCCGCTCTCAGCCGGAGGTGGGGTCGAAGCCGCGCACGACGAGGACGATTCCGGCGAGGAACATGGCTCCGAGGAAGAGCAAGACGGGCCCCGTCTGGCCACCCAGGCGGTCGCGCAGATCGATCCAGGCCAGGTGCTGGAAGCCGCGGTCCCGCGCGTGGCTCGGCGACACGAGCGCGTCCGAGTCCACGAAGAAGATCCGGCGGACCGGGAACTCCTCCCCGAGCCCGGCGATGCGGTGGCGCAGGATCCGCCAGTGCGCCCAGGGTGCGGCGTAGCGCCAGCTCCACTGGATCTCCTCGAAGCGCTTGTTGTCGCGCTCGGCCTCGGACACGCCGGGCGCTTCGGGCCACTCGAGCCGCATCGACTGGAGGGCCAGATCCTGGTGCGTCATGTGGTCGACCAAGGCGCCCGGCAGGTTCGTCAGGAGCCCGAAGACGAGCGGGACGGCCGCGACCGTCTTGCCCCAGGGAACCTCGGCCAGGGCATCCAGGCCGAGCCCGACCAACACCCAGAGCACGGGCAAGAGCGCCAGCACGTAACGCGGCCCGTAGGTCCAGGCCCCGTGCCACGTCTCGGCCGGCACGATCGGGGCCAGCACCGCGACGGCGATCAGGAGCGAGCAGACCGGCAGGAAGGTGTCGCGTCGCCGGATCGCGCGCACCGCCCCCAGGGGGGCGAGCACGATGCCGGGAGCCAGGAAGACGAGCCCCTTGCCGGCCGCGACGAACAAGCCCGCCAACCCCAACAGCGGCGGGTGACTGAAGAACGTGCCCGAGAAGACCGCGTCCCCGTACCCCGTCTCGAGCACGTCGCCAAAGCGCTGGTGGTTCGTGAACAGAAAGACGCCGAGCAAGAGCAGAGCCGGAACGAACGCGAAGAGCAGATCCGGCCCGAGTTCCTTCCGGCGACCGATCCTCCGACGCCCTCGAAGGAGCACGACCACCAGCATCACGGCCAGGATCGCGATCACGGGCGCCGTGACGACGCGCGTCAAGAACGCTCCGCCGAGGGTCAATCCGAAGGCCGCGAGCTCGAGGCGAGCCGGCGCGATGGTGCGATCGAAGCCTTCGCGAAAGCGCAGGACCAGGTGCAGCGAATAGAAGAGGAAGAAGGTCGCCTGAACGTCCGACAGGGTCGAACGCGCCTGGGGCCAGACGAACGTGCAGAAGCCGTACGAGAGACCCGCCAGGAGCGCGGCCGGTCGCGAGCCACCGACGCGCCGGGTTACGAGGACGACCAGCCAAGCGGTCCAGGCGGCAAGGAGCGGATTGCGCCAACCGACCAGGAGGTGCTGGAAGTACTCGCTGCGTGGCACGCCGTAGTGCGTCGTCTGCGTGTGCGCCGCCTGGATCCCTGGAAACAGCTCGGCCAAGGCGGAACCGAGCAGGTAGAAGGGCACGCCGACGAAGGCTTGCCCGACCCCGAACCAGGAGAAGTACTCCCCCTGGCGCTCGCCGCTTCCTTCGTGAACGTTGAAGCCCGAACCGCTTCCGCCCGCGTAGGCCAGGATCCCCTCGGCTTCCGGCGTCCCGCCGAGCGCCAACGTCTGCTCGCGGACGAGCGCACTCGTCGTCTGGAACTCGACCTCGGCGTCGGGGTTGTCCGGCAACCCCGTGAAGGTCGCCGTGTAGACCGCGAGCAGGAGCAGAAAGACCCCATGGGCCAGCAGCCGGTCGCCGCGGCGGACGGCGCGAGGTCGAACGAAAGGTGTCATCGGTTCGTGGCCCAGTCGGGCAGCTCGGCCGCAATTCCGAAGACAGGCCGCACCCAGAGCTGGAACACGAGCGTGATGATGAGGGCCAGCGCGACGTTCATCCAGAGTCCGATGCGGGCCATCTGCGTCGAGGACACCAGCCGGGACGAGAACACGACGGCATTGGGCGGGGTCGCGACCGGCAGCATGAAGGCCGCCGAAGCGGCGACCGTGGCCGGCAGCATGGTCAGAAGCGGCGAGAGGCCGGCCGCCGCGGCGGCCTTGCCCAGGACCGGAACGAGCACGGCCGTCGTCGCCGTATTCGAGGTCACTTCGGTCAGGGCCGCCATGAAGACGACCACGACGAAAACGACGACCCACTCCGATTGACCCTGGAAGAGGACGGCCATCTCCCTCCCCAGGACCTCGTCGAGGCCGGTGGCCTTGAAGCCGCCCGCGATCGCGAAGCCCCCGCCGAGCAGGAGCAACACCTCCCAGGGGAGACGCTCGGCGGTCTTCCAGTCCATCAGCGGACCGCGCGGCTCACCGCTCGGGAGCACGAACAACAGGACCGCCATGGCCGTCGCCACGGTCGCATCCGTGACGAACTTGTCCGGGCTCGCGATCCGGTCCGGAAGAACGAAGCCCGCCCAGCCCGGGATGCGGAAGGCGCCGAGCTCGAGATCGGCCCGCGTCACCCACAAGAGGGCGGTCAGGGCAAACATCGCCGCCATGCGCCGCTCCCCCGTGCCCATCTTCCCGAGCGCCCGGCGCGCGCGGGCGATCGTGTCGGGCGCGCAGGCGCTTTCCTTCGGGACCCGCACGGCGACGCGCGTCAAGAGCAGCCAACCGATCGGCAGGTAGACCAGCACGAGCGGGGTCCACGCCAGCATCCAATCCGCAAACCCGATCGCATCGGCCTCGGGGTAGCTGTCACGGAACGTCCCGAGGAAGACCTGATTCGGCGCGGTACCGACCGGCGTGGCGATCCCCCCGACCGAGGCGGAGTAGGCCATGCCGAGCAGCAGGCTCACCGCGAAGGGATCGAAGGCACTGGTCTTTTCCTGTGCGTCTCCCCGCAAGCTGGAAATGACCGCCAGACCGATCGGCAGCATCAAGAGCGTCGTCGAGGTGTTGTTGATCCAGAAGGAGAGCAACGCGGACGCGAGCATGAAGCCGAAGACGAGGTTGCGTGGACGTGTTCCGACCAGCGCCAGGATCGCGAGGGCGATCCGCTTGTGCACGTTCCAGCGCTCGAGACCCAGCGCGATCACGAAGGCCCCGAGGAAGAGGAACACGAGGTCCTTCATGTACATCGGCCCCACCTCCCCGCCCGGCAGCACGCCCAGGAAGGGAAACAGGGCCGCCGGCAGAAGCGAGGTCGCGGCGATCGGAAGCGCCGCCGAGATCCACCACGTGGCGGTCCAGACCGTCACGGCGAGTGTGCTGCGTTGGTCGACCGTCAATCCGCTGGCGGGCCAGACGAGGATCGCCAGAAAGAGCAGTGGCCCGAGCGGCCGGCCGATGCGGACGACGGCCGTCGGGGGCTCGGCGTGCACGCCGTTCGCGTCGAGGGGCCTCATCACGAAAGCGCATCCCTCCACCAGGCCAGGTAACCTGCTTCGACGGCTGCGGGATTCAGGGCGATGAGCTCGGGCACGTCGTAGGGGTGTTCGCGACGGAGGAAGGCTTCCAGCTCGATCCGGCGCTCGGCCGACGTCTTGAGGAGCAAGAGCACCTCCGGTTCGTCGTGGATCGCGCCCTCGAAGCGGTAGACGCTGGCCACGTCGACCCGATTCACGCAGGCCGCGAGGCGCTGTTCGACGAGCCGGCGCGCAAAGGCCTCGGCCCCCTCGACTGGATGGGTCACGAGGGCGAGCAGCGGTGTGCCGGCCGCCTCGGAGGCCTCCGCGGTTCGGTGGGGCTCCATGGCGGCATGGTAGGCGATCCCCCTGCCGAGATCCCGGACGAGAGGGATTGGACAGCCCGCCCGCGAGCCCCGAGAATCCCGCTCCATGGGGTTCCTCGACCGCATCGCACTCTCCACCCTGCCGCTCGTCCCGCGGCCGCTCATGCGTCGGCTCGCCTCGCGGTACATCGCGGGAGAGAGCCTCGACCAAGCCATCGCCCGGCTCGAGGATCTCGCCCGGCGCGGACATCCGGGCATCCTCGACATCCTGGGCGAGGACGTCACCGACGAGGCCGCCGCCCGACGGGTCGTCAGCGACTACACGGCCGCGGCCCACGCCCGCAAGGCCGCCGGCCTGGACGCGAACATTTCGGTCAAGCCGACCCACATCGGACTGCGCCTCTCCGAAGAGCTGTGCTTCCGACTTTCGAGCGAGCTGCTGCGACTCTGCGTCGAGCTGGACGACTTCCTGCGCGTCGAGATGGAAGACCACACGACGACGGACGCCACGCTGCGCGTCTTCGAACGGCTTCGCGCGATCGCACCCGATCACGTCGGCATCGTCTTGCAGTCCCGCCTGCTTCGCACACCCGCCGACATCGCCGCGCTCGCGGACGGCCCGCTCAACGTTCGCGTCGTGAAGGGCATCTACCTGGAACCCGCGGCGATCGCGCACGTCGACCCCGAGCCCATCCGCCGCGCCTACGTGGAGATGTCGCGCCAACTGTTCGAGCGCGGGGCCTTCCTGGGGCTCGCGACCCACGACGAGTTCTTGGCCGAGGACCTGATCGCCTTGATCCGGGAGCTCGGCGTCGCACCCGATCGCTACGAATTCCAGGTCCTCTTGGGCGTGCGCGAGCCGCTCTGGGACGAGTGGAAGGCGCGCGGCTTCCGCGTGCGCGTCTACGTGCCCTTCGGGCCCGAGTGGCGCGCCTACAGCACGCGACGCTTGCGCAAGAACCCTCAGATCTTCCGGCACGTCCTGTGGGACACGCTGAGACTCTCAGCCCGCTGAGACGATTTCGACGCGCCGAAACGCGCGTTACTTGCCGACGGCGAGGCGACGCGCGAGGATCTCGCTCAAGGCCCCGGTGCCTTGGATCTTGTCCATCGTCGTGCGGAAGTCGTAGGGCACGCGGTACCAGGTGACCCGTTCGTCCTCGAGCACGGCGTAGCAAGCGCGCGCGTCACCATCGCGGGGCTGACCTGTCGATCCGACGTTGACGTAGAACTTGCGCCCGGCCGGTAGCTCGACGCTGAGCTCCTCGGCGCCGTTCAAGCCCTGGAAGTGAAGCTCTTCGTCATGCACGCCCGGTTGATGGGTGTGGCCCGCGACCCCGATGCCTTCGATGGAGTCGAAGATGGATCGCAGCTTGTCCGGCTGCAGGATGCCATCGGTCGACAGCACGTACTCGCGGACGGGATCCCGCGGAGAACCGTGAACGAACAGGAAGCGGTCGATCGAATGACGCATCGGAAGGCGCTTGAGCCACTTCCAGCGCGACTTCTTCTCGGTCGAGCTCCACCAATGCGGCGCCATTCGACGACGCGTCCACTCGATCGCTCCACGGGCGTGCGGGTTGAAGTCGGAGGCGTCACGAAAGAGTGCCTCGTCGTGGTTGCCCATCAGGCACCAGCTCGCGTGGCCACGAACGAGGTCCACGCAGAATTCCGGATCCGGACCGTATCCCACGACGTCCCCAAGGCAGACGAGATCCGAGATGCCGCGGGCACGAATGTCCGCGAACACGGCCTCGAGTGCCTCCCGATTCGAATGCAGGTCCGAGATGATCGCGAGCTTCATGCTTGCGCGGTGAACTCCCCCAGCGCGGCCTGGACCAACCGCTCGCGCGTTTCGGCGAGCTTGCCACGGATCGTCGCGCCCGACGCCTTGACATGTCCCCCACCTCCGAACTGGCGCGCCAAGCGATTGACGTCGTACGAGCTCTTGCTACGCGCCGAGAGCTTGCAGATGCCCTTGTCGACCTCGCGCAGGTAGAGCACGACCTCGACGTCCTTCACCGCCCTCAGAATGTCGAGGACCGTGTCGCTCTCCTCGAGCTTGATTCCCGAGGCGGGTGTGAGCGGATGATCCACGACGGCGAGCCGGCCGTCGCCGAAGTACTCGACGCGTCCGAGAGTTTCGGCGATCGCCTTGGGCTGATCCGCGGCGTTGCGCTGGTGCAGGCTGCGGAACACCTCGGCCGGTCGAACCCCCAGGTCCACCAAGCGCGAAGCGATCGCCATCGTCTCGGCGTCCGTGTTGCTGTACCGGAACCAACCCGTGTCCGTGACCAGGGACGTGAAGACCGCATGGGCCAGAACGGAGTCGGGTTTCACGCCGAGCTGCTCGGCGATCCGCCACACGAGCACGCCCGTCGCCGAAGCCGTGACGTCCATGTAGCAGGCGTCCCACCACGGCTCGCCGTGGGCGGGGTGGTGGTCGATCACGAGCTTCTTCGACCCGTACGCCTCGACTTTCGAGGCCAGCGCGCCGGTCCGGGAGAGCTCGTTGATATCGAGCAGAACGACGACTTCGTGCTCCGGCAGGGGGCCGCCGTCGTCGACTCGATACGGAAGTTCGGCGTAGAGGTAGTCGAAGACGTCGCCCGGATGGTCGGGATTCAAGATCACGACCTTCTTCCCGAGGGAGGTGAGGACGCGGGCGAGCGCTCCCTGGGAACCGACGCAATCGCCATCGGGACGCACGTGTCCGATCAGGAGGAAGCTCTCGTGGGCTCGGATCAGATCGAGGGCCGCGTTCCGGGTGGGATCGAGCGTCGCTTTGGAGGGAGATGTCATCGACTTGGAACGCGAACAGGCGCACGTTGTGCGAGGGGTGAAGGGGGGAATTTCAGTTTACGCAAGCTCCTCCCCCTTTCCGACTACGGGGCGAAGACCGAAATCGAGACCGACACGGCGCCCCGCGATCCAGATTCCGCGCAGATCCGGCCGAGCACCCGTCAATCGCTCCCAAACGGTCTCGGCCGAGTCCGCTTCGATCCGGAAGGCGGCCATGTCGGCCGGCGCACCGGGCACGAGCGTACCTGCCTGCGGCCAGGAAACGGCCTGCGCTCCGTTGCAGGTCGCCATGGCGAAGACCTCGCGCGGGTCGAGTTCCGGCGCCGACTCCCGCAGGAGGGCCATCTCCCGCAGCATGGACAGGTCCAGGTTGCTCGCGAGAGAGTCCGTACCCAGGGCCAGGCGAACGCCGGCGGAGCGGTAGCGTTGCCAGGGAAAGTCACCCCGCTCGAAGAAGCGGTGTGAACCGGGACAATGGACGACGGTCGCCCCACTCGCCGCGATGCGCTCGAGTTCGCCGCGAGCCGGATGGTTGCCGTGCACGAGCGAGGTCCGCGGACCCAAGAGACCCGCGGCTTCGAGCCGGTCCAGTCCCGGGCGTCCGGGGGGCCGCGCGAGCAGCGCAGCGAACGGACCACGTCCGGTCAGGCACCACTCCGACTCTTCGGCGGTCTCGGCCCAGTGCACCTGGACCGGCAGGTCGCGCCGACGCGCGAGCTCACTGGCCCGCTCGAGGAGCGCATCGCTCGTCGTGTGCGGCGCGTGCGGGGACAGCCCTTCCCGCACGCGCGCGCGCTCGGGCAAGGCTCGGCGCAGGCGCTCGAAGGCCGCCGCCGTTCGTTCCTCCTCGCCCGCATCGAGCACCTCTCGGAAGATCGTCTTGCGCAAGCCGCGCACGGGCGTCGCGACGCTCGCCCCGGTCGAATCGACGTCGGCCACGAGGGTCGTACCGGTCGCGAGCGCACGCTGAGACCCGCGTCGGACGGCCTCGCGGTCGTCCCAGGTCGTGCGCTTGGCCCGTGCGGCCATCAGGGACCGGATCCAGGCCACCATGCCGTCTGCCCCCGCGAGCTTGCCGGCCAGGTCCCCGAGCTCGAGATGCGCATGCGCATTGACGAGTCCGGGCGTGAGGACGTGCCCTTCGAGCGCGAGTGTGGCGGCGGCGTGCGCACTCGCACGACGGACGGCCCCGCGGTTGCGCAACACCCGCAGCACGCGCCCGGACTCGACGAGCAGCCCTCCGTCGGGCAGCGGTGAGTCGTCGTCCTCGGCGGAGACGATCAGCCAAGCGGCATGGACAACGCGCGCACCCATGGTGGCACCCTACACAAACGGCCCCGATCACCCGCGTAGGGGCGATGGGGGCCGTCTGTCGAAGGGACTCGTGTTCAGTCGGGCTGGGCTTCGAAGGTGATGTCGAGAATGCCGTTGATCATGTCGAACAGCGGCTTGCTCGCATCCCAAATGACCTGGAACCGGATCATGTTCGGCTGCAGCCCAGGATCCGCGAAGACCGAGTTGAGCTCCTCGGGATGACGGACCCACGGGGTCAGAGAGCCAGGGATGATGTCCCCGCCCGTGTCGGTGATGTCGATGAGGCAGTTCGACTGGATCGGTCCGCGCGAACGTGCTCCCTGGAAGCGAACGACGAGCGGTGACAGACCGATGTCGTTGCCAAGGGCCGTTTCGATCGAGAGCGGCGCAAAGAGGTCGTTGGCCGTGCTGCGGTACGACTGCGGCGTGAAGCCGTCGATGTCGAGCGTCAGGTCCCAACCCAGCCCGCTCGTGTCGTCCGCGAAGATGAGCACGAAGTAGTTGCCGAGGGGTTGGAACCAGCAGGACTGGGTGCCCGACAGGGCGCCCGGACCGACGTCGCGCGGAACGTATTCCGCCGTGGTGACGAAAGGCTCGACACCCGCCATGAAGTTCGCGATGACCTCGGAACGGTTGGGCGACAGGGTGGTCGTAACGAGGAACTCGTAGTCCGGCAGGGGCAGAGCGGTCTCGAGACGCACGAATCCGAGTCCACCTCGACCAGCGCGCGAGCCGTTGACCCCGAGGCCACCGGTCCCTCCACCCCAGAGGATGCGATCCTCGATCGCCTGGATCGTGACGATCGGGGACTGCAGCAAGAGACCCCCACCGGCGCCCCCTCCTCCGGGAGCCGCCGTGCCGTTGGTGATCGCACCGCCACCGTTGCCGCCCGCGACATTGACCCGTCCGGAAAGGACGGTCCGGCGCCCGGACTGCAGCTGGATCCCGCCCCCACCGGCACCGCCGGCGGCACCGCTGTGGGTTCGATACACGTTGATGACCGCAGGATCGCCCGAGCCACCGGCCCCGGTGTTGTCACAGTTGAAGTTGAAGCCGTTCGTCGCCGTTCCCTGCAGGTGGCCGGCACCACCGCCGCCACCGCCACCGCCGCGCAGGCGGCCCAACTCGGGGTCGAGCCGCATGGTTTCCGGGCTGCCGGGATCGGCCGGGCTGGCCAAGGTCGGATCGGTGTCGGGCGGCGGAACATAGTTCGGGGCGAAGATCCCGCTGGGGGCGATGTTCACGACGTCGCCGAAGACTCCGTCGCTGCCGTGCGCTCCTCCGGCTCCCGGCGCTCCCGGACTGATGTTCGCGCAGGCGTCCCCGATGAAGAAGCCGTCCAGAGGGAAGTCCGCGAAGTTCGACTCGTCGACCGGAAAGCCCTGCGTCGGTGCGAGCGGGTGAGGCTGCGGCCAGGTGATGCCGCCGAGTCCACCGAGCTCGAGACTCATCGGCGCCAAGGTGTCCGGGACGGGGATCCCGCCGCCGTCCTTGCCGTTGATGTCGTCGTAGAGCGTGACCATGTCGGCGACGCAGTCGGGATCGGACATGGCTCCCGAAGTCGGGAAGTCCGTGCTCGGGTCGGGCGCGAAACCGCCGGCACCGCCGAAGCCACCCCCCGCCCCGGCCAAGGTCTGGGGCCCACCGCGGCATTCCCGGTGATCTTGGGCCGGCGCGGAGCGCCCTCCGAGATCGAGCGTTCCGAGCACTTCGCAGTCGCCTCGCACCAAGACGCGTGCAGGGTTGCTGCCTTCGATCCGCAGGACAGCCCCCTGCGAGATGCGCAGGCGGGAGAACTCGAACACGCCATCGGTCAGCGGCGTCACCAGTCCGCCGGTCATCGGATCGACGACGCCGCCGATCACGGATTGCGGGTTGAAGATCGAGGTGTCCGCGATGCCGCTGAAGTCCTCGGAATCGCTGTTCAAGACGACGACGTCGCCAACACCGAGCACCATCTCGCCCAGCTCTCCCGAACCGCCCCCCTGGCTCTTGCTCAGCTGACCGGCGCTCCAGATCGGGGAGCCCTCGGGAGCATCCTCTTGATCCGTGTTGTTGAAGCTCTCGGTGATCACTTCCTGCGGGAAGACGATGAGCTCGTTCACGAAGACGTAGTCCCCACCGTTCGTGAGCCCGTTACCCCCCAGATCCGCGATCGTGAGCGGCAAACGGAGCACGACGCGGCGCGGATTGAGCGAGTCGGTGCCACGCGACGGGAACGAACCTAGCGGCTGGAAGACCAGCGTCGTCGTCAACGCGTCTTGGTCCAGTGTGAGGTTGAACGAACCGGGTACCTCGACTTGGTCCGAGGGATCGCCCGTGTTGCCGTCCGGATCGACGAGGATCTTGACGAAGTCCGAGGTCTGCGAGACCGGGTCCGCCAACGTGCCCGTGTTCATCACGTCGTTGAAGAACATCCGGATCGTCGTGTCCTTCGAGACGTTGAAGGCGCCCTGGGCCGGACAGGTCGTAACGGCACCGGACAGAGGATCCACGCAGTCGACGAGCACGCTGACCGACGGCGGGCCGGGCTTGGGATCCAGTACGCCTTGGGAAGCGACCAGGATGCACTGCAGGCGCGTCGTGTTGGGCTGGCCGGACTTGCTGCGAATGAAGGACTCCGTCGGATCGTCCAGGCTCGTCCCGGGGATCCGGAAGTCATAGGTCGCGTCGGGCGACAGGCCGAAGTTCGGGTTGCCCGAGGAATCGAACGTGAGCAGCGGGCGATAGATCAGCACGCGCTCGTCGTTCGGATCGATCGAAAAGCCCTGGGGCGGCGTGATCCCACTGCCCTGCTGAACGACCTGGAAGCTGTTGTTGTCGACCGTGTCGATGTTGAGCGGCAAGTTGAAGGTGATGCGGATCTCCTGGTTCACCGCAACATCCGTGACACCGCACGAAACCTGGACTCCGGTCGCTGAAGAACAGCCGAGCGAACAGGAGAGAATGGCGAGCTTCGTGCTGCCGGCGCTCGAGCCGCTCTCGCAGCCGGCCAAGAGGAGAGAGAACCCCAGGAGCAGGGTCGTGACGATGGTTCCGCGCTGGATCATTGGAAGGCTGTCCGGGCAATTGGGGGGGGTCGTCGGGAGCAGGGTCGGCAGGGGGGCCGCGAGGGCCCAGGGGGGCTGGCCGAACCCGGATGGCGCGCTCCCACCCGAAGGCCCGGCATCTTAGGTCCGCTGGCGAAGGTTGCGCCAGGATTTTCCCTGGCGCCCAGGAGTCCTCTATACAAACGGCGTTCCTCCGTAACCGCGCATCCTGAAGAGCTTTGTGAACGTCTTCAGGGCCGCTTCCCCAGCTCCGGAGGGTCCGTCGGCGTGCGCTCTCGCACACCTCACCGAGCGGACCGGCGAACGCGAACCGCCGACTGCAAAAAAGGCCCGCCGAACCGCAACCAGCGAGGGCGCGTCACGGTCCCTTCCTCCCGGGGTGGAGGAGGTGGGGGTGGGCGGTCGAACGACCGCCGTGACGATCGGCAGGGGACGCGGACGACCCGGGGGTGCCGAGCGGGGTCCTCGACCGTGGGGAGCTCGTCGCAGCGCACCAAGCACGGGGGGACGGGATTCGAAGCTCTCTGCGTATGATGGGCCGGGCGCGGGCACCCAGCGGCGTCACCCGCTCCGGTTCCTGCCCTAGCAGCCCCGTTGAAACCCTCCTGGGGTGCGCTGCGGGCGTCAGGATGCCCAGGCCGGCACGCAAGAGCCTCGCCGAGTCCTTCCGGATTCGTCCCGCGCTCCACGCGCACGGCTGGACCTCTTGGCCGCGCGTCTCGCATCCGAATCCGTTCTTCCCCGGACCGCTGCTCGAAGCCCCACGGCGACGCGCGGACGACAACCGGTTCTCCCACCTCCCCCCCATGACGAGAGTTCGCTCTTTAGTTCTCTTCACCGTCCTCACCGCTGCCAGCGGCTGTTTCGACTCGGGGGGATCCGCCTCCGCTGGGGCCGAACGCACCGGCGGCCCTCGCTCTTCGGCTGACATCGAGCGTGAGATCCGGGACTTGATTCGAGCCGTTTCTCCCCTGCCCGCCACCGCGACGATGGGTGAGCGCCACGCCTGGCACGCGCGCCGCAAGGAGACCCTCGAGCGGCTGCGCGCCGCCGGTGAAGAGATCGGGCGCGCGGCGCTGGAGAGCTTCGGCCAGGACGAGAAGCGCGGGCATGCGGTCCAGAGCGGCCTCCTGGACGTGGCCGCCCACGCCGCCCCGGAGGAGACGCGACCGATCTTGGTCGAGCTCACGACGACCTACGGAGCCGACCTCGGCTTGCGCAAGAACGCCGTGCTCCTGCTCGGGGAAACGGCGCCCGAGCTCGCCGTCGAGATCCTCGAACCCATCATCGTGGCGACGCGCCGCGCGGTCACGTACCCGCCCGACGAGCAGATGATCGAAGCCTGGATCACGGCCAGTCGCAAGCTCGGACACGACCAGGGACCGACGCTGGCGCGGATCGTGACCGACCCGAACCAGTCCCAGGAAGCGCGTCACTGGGCCGCCAAGGGACTCGGGGAGTTCGAGAGTGCCATCGGACTCCAGGCCCTGGACCGGATGATCGTCGAGTCGGCCGGCAACAACTACCTGCGCCGACTCTGCGCCCAATCCCTGCAGAAGATCATGCCGCGCGAGGACTTTTGCGCGCGCATGGAGGAGATCATCCAGCTCGAAGCAGATCAGAACTTCCAGCTCTTCCTCGACAGCATGCTCGACAAGAACTGCCGATGATCACGGACGCCCACGCGCACCTGTACTGGAAGAGCTTCGACGAAGACCGTGGCGAGGTCTTGGCGCGCGCGCGCCAAGCAGGCGTCGAACGGATGATCATCGTCGGGACCGATCTGCAGACCTCGCGCGCTGCCGTCGAGCTTTGCGCGGGCGAGCTCGAGCTCTATCCGACCGCCGGCATTCATCCCCACGATGCAGCCGGCGTCGACGCGGAGACACGCTCGGAGATCGAGGCGCTGTGCCGCCGTCCGGAGTGCGTCGGCGTCGGAGAAACCGGGCTCGACTTCTTCAAGGAATTCTCTCCGCGCACCGACCAGCTCGAGAACTTCCATTGGCAGCTCGACCTCGCGCGCCGCCTCGACAAGCCGGTCGTGATCCATTGCCGAGCTGCTCACGAGGAGACGGCACGGATCGTCGGGGAGTATCCGGGCGTCCGCGGGATGATGCACTGCTACACCTTCGGACCCGACGAACTCGAGCCCTACCTGGCGGCCGGGCTCTACATCTCCTTCTCGGGAGTCGTCACGTACCCGAAGAACGAGGCCAACCGAGCCGCGGCCGCCCTGGTCCCCGCGGATCGCCTCTTGGTCGAGACCGACTGCCCCTACCTCGCACCCCAGGGCCATCGTGGCCGACGCAACGAGCCGGCCCTCGTTCAAGTCGTGCTCGCAAGAGTGGCCGAGGTCCGCGGCGAGGACCTCGACACCCTCGGCGAGCTCACGGGGCGCAACGCGGCCACGCTGTTCGGCCTCGAATGACCCCCACCAAGGCCGAAGGGCGCCACCGGCAAGCCGGTGACGCCCTTCGTGCATCGTGAGGTGACGGGGTCGATCAGTTACCGACCGTCGTCCATACGTTGCCGTCGTTCGGCGCCTCACCATCCGCGTTGATCATCGCGGAGATACCCATGCGGGCCGACATGTCGCCGCCGCCGGTGCCGTTGCTATAAGCGGCATCGAACGTCGGGACGAGAGCGATACCCTCGTAGAAGATGACCACGTTCACACCACCCTGGTTGTTCAGGGTCTGGAGCAGGTCGCCTTCCTGGTTGATGAAGAAGCAACGGTTGCCCGTCTTGCCCGCATCGACCGGCCAGGCGTAGCACGCCCAGAGGATCTCGCAGTTGTCCGCATCGGGAATGTTCGCTCCCGCACCGCCGACACCGACGACACCGCTCTCGGCGAAGCCAGGGGTCGCACCGCCACCGCCGGGGGTGGCGTCGGGGAGGAACATCTTGAAGTAGTAGCCGGAGCGCTCGACGATGCCGTCGCCACCGCCGTCGGCGAGAATGTCGCCGAACGCGGTCGGGAGGATCGGCGGATCGAGCCGGTCATTGGGGTTGTTGCCAATGATCGGGCCGTCCGTCGCTACGTCGTAGACGCGCAACGGAGCGACGCCAGCGAGTTCACCGAAGAACGCGAACTCACCGCCGCCGTCAGCGTCGGTGTCGACGGCGCAGGCCGACTCGATTTGAGCCTGGGCCGACGCGATCGAACGAAGTGTCGCGACCGCAGCGTTCTCGTTGGCCGAGATCCGAGCGCTCATGAGCTTGGGAATCGCGATCGAAGCGATGATCGCGATGATGGCGACAACGATCATCAGTTCGATGAGCGTGAAGCCAGCGTTTTTCTTGTAGATTCTCATCGTGAGTTGATTGGAATTCCTCAGGGAGTGCCTTCCGCACGCGACTCAGCGCTGACGCGAGCCGAAGGGTGCGATCCACCTTTTGTTGACGACCGAGCTGCTCGGGGACTCCCCTCGCGACCGGCTCTCGCCGGCGCTCGGCTTTCGCCGAAGCGACCATCCCGGTCGTCCGGCACGAGCCTTGAAGCGACTTTCCGCTCCATCACTCGCTCGCGGCTAACTATCGACCCCGCCTTCGAGCAACCTTGAGTTCCCTCCCATTAACCTTTCTCATTCAAAGGGAGGGAGCCCTCGAGCCGGCGGGGCGGCTCCCGAGCAACGGAATCGGCCCGGTCCTCGGAGTTCGAGGACCGGGCCGATCGAGCGGACGGAAAGCGTTTCGGTCCGCCTTGGCCGTCTACTTGCTGATCTCTCCGATGATGTTGAGGATCGGCAGGAAGACCGACAGGATGACCACGCCCACGATGCCGCCCATGAAGCAGATCAAGAGCGGCTCGATCAGGCTGGTCAGGGACTTGATCATGGCCTTCACCTGGGAGTCATAGAACTCCGCGATCTTCTCGAGCAAGGCTTCCAGCGCACCGGACTTCTCACCGATGGCGATCATCCGCGTGACCATGGGCGGGAACACCTTCGACTGGCTCAGGGGCTCGGAAAGCATGTTTCCGTTGCGGACGCTCTCCCTCGAGTTGATGACCACGTTCGCGACGACTTGATTGCCCGCCGTGGCCGCCACGATGTCCAGCGTCGCCATGATCGGCACGCCAGAGCGCACCAGCGTCGCGAACGTACGCGAGAAGCGCGCCAGCGCGACCTTCCGGCTCAACTGGCCGAAGATCGGGACGCGCAGGGTCAAGTGATCCATCGCGAGGGACCCGCGCTTGGTCTTCTTGAAGAACGAGAAGCCAACGACAAACCCGGCCAGCGCGCCGAACATCAGCACCCATTGGGCGCGCATGAAGTCGGAGATCGCGAGGACGGTCAGCGTGAGAGCCGGCAGTTCGACGCCCAGCCCTTCGAAGACCTCCTTGAAGCCGGGAACGACTCCGATCATCAGAAAGGCCGTGATGCCGAGGACCAGCACTAGCGAAATGACCGGATAGGTCATCGCCGAGCGAATCTCGCGCTTCAACTCCTCCGTGGCCTCGACGTACTCCGCCAGACGCTCGAGGATGATGTCCATCTGACCCGACGCCTCACCGGCCGTCACCATGCTGACGTACAACGGCGTGAACGACTTGGGGCACTGTCCCATCGCGCTGGAGAGGTCGGATCCCCCCCGCAGCTCGCCCGTGAGCTTCTCGCAAGTCGCCTTCAGACCCGGCGTCTCCGCCTGCTCCGAGAGGACTTCGAGCGACTCGAGCAGCGAGATGCCGGCTCCGATCATCGTCGAGAGTTGGCGCGTGAAGAGGACCAGCTCCTGTGACGTGACCTTGGGCTTCGGCTTGAAGAACTGGATATCCAGCGAGCCGAAGGACGACGACTTCTTGCCGCCCGACGCTTTCGACTTGGCGCCCTTCGTCTTGCCACTGTTCTTCTGGTCCACGCTCAGGACGATCATGTCCTGTTGGCGGAGTTGCTCGACCACCTCGCTTCGTGTCGAAGCGTTCACGGTGCCCTGGACGGTCTTGCCGCTCTGGTCCTTGGCTGCGTATTGAAAAGTTGCCACGTTTGGTTCCTCGGGGCTAATCGCCCATCGTCACGCGCAAGACTTCCTCCAGAGAAGTCGTGCCTCGCATAGCGTTCAGCAGGCCAACCCTGCGCAGGGTCAGCATTCCTTGTCGAAGTCCTTCGTTCTGGAGATCTGCGGCGGACTTTTCTTCAACGATCATTCGCTTGAGTTCTTGATCGAGATAGAGCGTCTCGAGCAGCGCCATGCGACCGCGGTACCCGTTCTTGCAACGGGGACAGCCGCCCTTGTGCGGGCCGACGAGCTGAATCCCATTGCCGATTTCCTCTTCCGTGTACCCCACGGAACGGAGCTCCGACTCGGGCACCTCGATCGGAACCTGGCAGTGCGAACAGAGTCTCCGCACCAAGCGCTGGGCCGCGACGCAGACCACGGAGCTCGCCACCATGAAGGGATCGATCCCCATGTCGACGAGACGCGTGACCGCCTGAACGGCGCTGTTCGTGTGCAGAGTCGAGAGAACCAGGTGACCGGTCAGGGCCGCCTTGACTCCGATCTCAGCGGTCTCCTTGTCCCGAATCTCGCCGACGAGAACCACGTCCGGGTCCTGTCGCAGGATCGAGCGCAGTGCACCGGCAAACGTGAGACCACGCTTGGGATTGACCGGAACCTGGTTGATTCCGTCCATCCGGTACTCGACCGGATCCTCGACGGTGACCACGTTGATTTCGGGCACCGCAATCTCGCGTACGGCCCCATAGAGCGTGGTCGACTTGCCTGAACCCGTCGGCCCCGTCACGAGCAACATGCCGTAGGCCGACTTGCATCCGCGGAGGAAGTCGTCGTAGCACTTGGGCTCGAAGCCCAGGTCCGCCAGACTCCCGGCGACGCCTCCCTGGTCAAGGATACGCATCACCGCCTTCTCGCCACCGACGACCGGCAGCATCGAGAGACGGAAGTCGATCTGACGGCGCTCGAACCGGATCTGAAACTTCCCGTCCTGGGGTTCCATCCGGATCGCGATGTCGAGGCTGGCCAGGATCTTCAGACGCGAAAGGAGCGCCGGAAGCATCGACTTCGGCGGCCGCATCATCTCGATCAGGCGGCCGTCCACCCGGAACCGCACGCGCACATAGGCGTCCATCGGCTCGATGTGGATGTCGCTCGCCTTGTCTCTGAGGGCCTTGATGAGGATCAGGTTGACCAGCTTGACCGCGGGAACGTCGTCACCCCCACCGGTCGAGATCTCGAGGTCTTCCCTTTCAACCTCTTCGACCGCGCTGTCCAGATCGCCATGCGCGACCTGGTCGAGCAGACTCTCGACCTCCTGATTGGCGTGGTCGAAAACCGAATCGAGCGCCGACTTGATCGCGGCCGGATGACTCAGAAGCGGTCGGATCCGGCACTTCGAGAGAATGTTGAGGTCGTCGAGCAGGAGCACATCGAAGGGATCCGAGACCGCGACGGTCAAGTTCTCCCCGCGACGGGCGATCGGGAAGACCATGTGCTCCTTGCACGTGTCTTCTGGCAGCGCATCGAGGGCCTTGGGGTCCGCCTTCACCCGTGACAGGTCCACTGGCGGAATACCCGACTCGAGCGCGAGGATCTCGTAGAGCTTCTTCTCCGCGATCACCCCTCGCTCGATCAAGACGTCGACCACGGGCTTGCCCGATTCACGAGCACTCGCCCAGTCTTCTGCGCTGACGAGCTCCGCATCAATGAGGAGCCGCCTGATCTTGCCCGAGACCCGAACCATCAGGCCGCCTGCATCAGCATCCTGAACTCGTTCGGATCGGTGAGAGTGCGCTCGGCATCCTCGACGCGAACCCGACCGGACCGGACCAGGTCACACAGCCAACTCGACATGGTCTTCATGCCTTGACGCGCGCCCGTCTGAATCTGGGAGTAGATCTGGTGCCCCTTCCCTTCGCGAATCAGCGCGCGAATGGCAGCGTTGGCAAGCATGATCTCGGCCGACATGACCCTGCCCCGCCCCGAAGAGTGCGGAACGAGCTGCTGGCAGAAGACCGCTTCCAAGGTGAACGAGAGCTGCGTGCGGACCTGCTGCTGCTGGTGCGACGGAAAGACGTCAATGATCCGGTTGATCGTCTGAACGGCGTCCGAAGTGTGCAAGGTCGCAAACGTCAGGTGCCCGGTCTCCGCCAGCGTGAGTGCCGCCTCGATCGTCTCGAGGTCGCGCAGCTCGCCAACGAGGACGATGTCCGGATCCTGACGGAGCACGCTTCGGAGCGCGTTCTTGAACTCGTGCGAATCGGAACCGATCTCACGCTGAGTCACCATGCATCCGTGACTCTTGTGCGCGAACTCGATCGGATCCTCGATCGTCACGATGTGTGCCTGCCGACCACGGTTGATGTAGTCGATCATCGAGGCCAACGAAGTCGACTTGCCCGACCCCGTCGCCCCCGTCACCAGCACGAGCCCCTGCCGAATGCCACAGATGCGTTCGCACACCCCACGCGGCAGACCGAGCTGGTCGAAGTCCGCGATCTCGTGCGGGACGAGTCGCAAGACCGTCGCCACGGACCCACGTTGGAAGAAGACGTTGGCCCGGAAGCGGCCTTGGCCCTGAAGCTCGAACGAGCAATCCAGCTCCAACTGCTTGTCCAGCTTGGCGATCTGGTCCGAGGTCAAGACACTCGTGGAGAGCCTCCGGGTATCATCCGGGGTGAGCGGATCAGTCTCGACCGGGATGAGCATGCCGTCGATCCGCAAGCGGGGCGGAGAGCCGGCTGAGATGTGAAGGTCTGAGCCTCCTTTACGCACGAGTAGCGCAAGGAGATCTTCCATGGTGATCATGGGATTGCCTCGGGGAGTCGGGGTCCTTTGGTGCTTCCCTCTCGGGATGCTGGATCGCCCATGCATCGGACCCCTTGGCCCGGGAACTGGAGCAAAGCCCAGCGCTTCGGAGGAACTACGGCAACGGCTTCCCATCGGGCGGGCACACCTCGAAAGGACTGACCCACTTGCCTGGAGAAGTAAGTTCCGGATCTTTCGGCCACCGTTGGACTTGGGGCCGGTCTTCTCCTCGAGCGGGCCCCGGAAGGGTCCGCCAGAGGACTTTCGACCATGTTTCAACCCCCTCGATGCCCGCATCGCCAGTGCCGCCAACACCACGCCCCCGAGCCCCGCTTCTACCGGCGCAACGGCTTCTACCGGGCCAGCTGTCGACCCCAGCCCATCCAGCGCTACCTCTGCCGCACCTGCGGCCGCGGCTTTTCGCGCCAGACGTTTCGGATGGACTACCGGGATCACAAGCCGCACCTGAATGCTCCGCTCGTTCGACT
>JAJDEW010000049.1 GCA_029259595.1 Planctomycetota bacterium
GACGAAGGCGACCGCCTCCTGGCCCTCGCACGCGAGATCGACCCGGACGGGGACTTCGACTGAGACCGCGCTTCAGTCGTCCATGATCCCGAGCCAACGCCGCAGGGTCACGTCGTCGAGCGTGCCGTCGGCGTGCCACGCCCTCAGGGCCCGCGTCACCGAGCCGAACCGCCTACTGTCCTTCTTCAGGCGTGTACATCACCGCCGCACCCTCTTCGTGCAGCATGAGCACCGTCGCCGCGCCGCACTTAAGGCACTTCGAATGCGGGGCGTACTCTTCACGACGGTCGTCAGGGCACTTCCAGGCCCAGTCGTAGGCGCGGAATTCGTCGCCGGGCGGATCGACGAGCCAAGGCTGTTCGTCGCCGAGCAACTCCATGAACTGCACGGACTGCACGGACGTACGTAGGAAGTTGTCGAACTTCTCGCGCGGGTCTTCGTCCAGGTGATAGAGCTCGCTCTCGTAAGGAAGCGTCGGACGGTAGAGCAGCTTCCAGTCCTCGTTCATCACACAGTAGACGAACTCGTCCTGGGGCCGCTTCCGCAGCATGCCGCGACCATTGCGGTCCCAGACGTTGATGGCCTCCGCGAAGGCAATGCGGGTGCGGTCGCGTTGCCCTTCCATCATCGCGTGCGCGCTCAGGCCGGCGATTCCCTCCGGCGCGGAGAGACCGGCGTAGTGCAGGACGGTGGGAACGATATCCACGGTCCGCACCAGCTCGGCGACCTTTCGGCCGGCCGGTAGGCCCGGTCCACGTATCAGGAGCGGAACGCCGATCTCCTCCTGATACAGGACGCGGTGGCCTTCCCAGTCGTGATTCCCGAGCCCCAGCCCGAAGTTCGAGACCACCACGACGATCGTGTTGTCGTAGCGGCCCGTGGCCTTCAAGCCGTCGAGCAGACGCCCGAGCTCTTGGTCGATGTAGGACACCTCGAGGCGGTAGTAGCCCTCGGCGTCGAACTGGCCCGTGGTCCAGGTTCGATCGCGCACGAACTCTCGAGCGGGTGCGAGCACGCGATCGAAGGCGTCCCAGTAGTGCACCCACAGAAAGGCCGGCTGGTCAGCGGGCAGACTCTCGAGCCGGGCGAGGGCCAGGTCGGTGGTCTCGTCCGCGCGGCGCTGGTCCTCCTTGCCCCACTGCCCTGCGATGTTCAGCTTCGACTCGACGTCGTCGAAGGTCTCGAAGCCGCGCTCGAAGCCGTAGGCCTTGGAGGCTGTGAAGCCGCTCGTCACCGCGTGCGTCGCCCAACCCTGCGCCCCGAGCAACGTGGCCAGCGTCGGCACGTCGTCCGGCAGGCGGTTCGCGGCCTCGGCCGCGATCACGCGCAGCCCGTGCTGGTGATTGAAGCGACCCGTCAGGATCGAGGCGTGGGCCGGCGGCCCGATGGCAGCGCTCGTGATCGCGAGCTCGAAGCGCGTGCCCTCGCTCGCGAGCGCGTCCATGTTCGGCGTCACGCCGCCCTCCGGGTCGTAGCACGAGAGCGCGTCGGCGCGCACGCCTTCCAGGCTGACGAGCAGCACGTCAGGGCGCGCACCGTCCCCTCCCGCGCCCCCGCGCGCCGACTTGGCGGGGCCCGGTTCCGTGGCGGAGTCCGAGCACGCGAGAACCAGGAACGGGGCGAAGAACAGGAGGAAGAGACGGGATTGGCGGAGCTTCATGGGCAATGGGCGCGGGCGATTCGCGGAGGGAGGATACGCGAGGAACAGCACGCGGGCGAGGCTCGGGGCGCGCTCGAACGTCCTGGGCCCGGGACGGGCGCTCTCTGGGCGTGCTACGCAGCACGCGCCCGTCGCGTGAGCAGCGTCGTCGGCTCATTCGCGGCCCCTGCGCTGCGCGGCTATTCGCCGGCCGCCCGCGCCGCCGGCGCTTCGAAGCGGATCGCGGTCTCGAGCAGGGCCCCATAGCGCTCCCACAAGTCCTCGGGCGTCGCGCGCGAGGCTGAACCGGGCAGCTCGATCGTCAAGACCTCGAGCCCGCGATCGACGCCCGCCCAGGAGCCGAGCGACCCCTTCCGTGCGCCCATGCGCGCCAGAGGCAGCGTCGTGGCCTGCGCGACAGCGCGCGCCAGCTCTTCCGCCGGTCCGTCCCAGTCGATGCGGTCGGCCGGCTGGTGAAGGCTGACGATCCGCTCGGGCGCATGGCGCAGGACGAGCTCGTGCAACGCGCGGCTCTCGGGAGCGGAGAGCGGTTCGGGTCCTCCGCGGCGCCGGGTCCAGTTGTCGGCCGGGAAGTTGCGGTTGAGGTCGATGCCCTGCGCATTGAAGCGTCGCTTGGCGTGCACGCCGTCCGGGTTCGCGACCGGAACGAGCACGAGCTTGCGATCCGGAAAGGACGCGGGATCCCGCAGCGCCCGGCGCGCCAGCTCGTGAACGAGCGGCGTTCCAGCGGCCTCGTCGCCGTGGATCGAAGCCAGGACCAACACGCAGAGCTCGCCGGTCCCCAGCACGGCCACCTCGAGCGGGCGACCCTCGACGGAATGCCCGACGACGCTCCAGGCGACCGCGACGTCCTCTTGGCGCGCGTCCGCGGCAACGGGCTCGAGCGTCGCCGGGGACTCCGCGACCTCGGAAGGCACGGGGGCGGTGTCGCCCGGCTCGACGTGCGGGGCACGACACGCGCCCGCGGCCGCCACGAGGGCGACCGCGAACGACGCCAAGGAGCGAAGAGCGGATCGTGCGTCGGACATGGTCTCGAGTCTGACGACTCGTTCTGCTTCGGAAGCGGTTCGGGGGCGGCCTGCACACGCCGCGCTGCCGCGGGCGCAGGAATCGCCGCCCCTTTCGTTCAGGCTTGGCGCACGCGCGTGTACACGTGCGTCATCATCTTGAACTCGTTGCCGTCCGGCATCTCCATGAACATCTCGAAGACACGCTCGTCGGGGCTCTTGTGGACCTCGGTGGTGCGGTAGTTGGCCTCCACCTTCGACATGCAGTCGAAGGCGCGGCCCTTCATCTCGAGCTTGTCGCCCGTGAAGTTGCCCCGGAAGTGGAAGAAGGTCGGCGACATGGTGTCGATCCAGGTCGAGACGTACTCCTTCTTCTCGGGGTCGTATCCGAGCATGGTCTGGCCCCGGAAAGGCTGGCCCATGAAGTCGGACTCGTAGACGCTACGAATCCAGAAGTCGCCGAAGGCCTCGATCGTCTCCTTGGCCTCGCTCTCCATCGGAGGCGTGGCGGGGTTCGGATCCATGTAGAACGTGCTCTTCACCTTCCACACGCCGGCGCTTTCGCGCACCTTGTTGTGCTCGGCGGTCGGCCGGGGAAACTCCATTTCTTCGGACATCGGACTCATCCTCCTCGAAGGGGCTGGGTAGCGAAGGGAAACAGGGAGGGCACTGTAGCGCCGGCTGGCGGGTCGCGCTGCCCGCGGAGAGCGGATTGGACGCGTACCCAACGCAATTCGAACCGCCGCAAGCAGGCAGCAGGCCTTCCTCGCCACTCCGTCATGCCGCTCGAGGAACTCTGTACGACGCGCAGGTCGGGGCCTCCCGGCCGGTGCACGCTGGCCGAGGGCGCAAGCGGAAGACAAGCAAGCCGCGGAAGCGCTGTCGGGCCAAGACGTGAAAAAGAGGGCCGCCCGCGAGCGGACGGCCCCCGTCTCATCACGGAGTGACGCCGACGAGTTCCAGGCGCTCGCCCGACTCCGGATCCACCTCGAGCACGAGGCCGATCGAAGGGGCGAAGAACTTGAACTCGACGGCACCGGGTTCGAGCGGCGTGAAGTCGAGCGTCTGCAGGCAGTTCGCGAAGCTCCCGAAGGGCACGTCAACGCTCGCGGCATCATCCAGGAGGGTCGCGGCGTCCTCGGCCTCGCCCAGTAGGAACTCCTGGCGGTAGGTCGCGCCGACGATCGGGACGGCGGGCATCACGATGCCGGCGCGCGCGCCGTCACGCCCCGACTCCCACGAACCGTCCAGGTCGACCAAGAAGCCGTCCTCGTAGTTCATGGAGATCTCACCGAAGTACCAGACGTTGCCGAGCACGTCCTGGGCGAAGTAGTCGAACGTGTCCTCGATCAGGACACCGTCGATCGTGACCGTGTCCTGCACGACGGTGCACTCGACGCCCTGGATCTCGCGCGTCAGGTCGGTGACCGTGACGACGATCACCTCGGTCTCTTCGTCGGTCTCCTTGAGATAGGTCAGCGCGGAGCCCGGAACGAGCGGCATCCAGGGGTTGTCGATCACAGCCACGAAGTCGGCCGGATCGATGACGGGATCGTAGGCCGCCGGACCGACCAGCTCGCAGAGATCGAGGCGGGAATCGAAGCGATCGCGCGTCTCCGCGAGACCCTCGTGGAAGGCGAAGAAGGCCTCGGCGATGCAGTGGCCACGCTCGACGGGATCGAGGATGTTGGCGCACCTGCCGAGCGACAGGTAGTAATCGCTGCGAACGCCATTGCGCTCGGACTTGCGCGCCTGCAGCGCGCTCAGCTCGCAGACGTCGGTTGGAAACTCGGAAGCGAAGGAGACCGTGGTGAGGGTGACGACCGGCAACAAGGCCATCGCGAGGGAGACTTTCATGGGGATCACTCGTGGATTCGAGGTGTCGAGGATTCGAAGCACGAGGAACGTAGTCCCGGTTGCCACAGGGAGAATGATGCCCGGATGATGCCGGGCGAATCCCGCCGCAGCTGTAACCCCGCGATAACCGGTAATGCGGGGATAATCTTCGCGCCAGGGGAGGGGTTACGATGGAAGGGAGGGGAGCCCGGTCCCGGCTCCCCTGCGAAACGCTTTCCGCTTCCAAAGAACAACAGCGGGGTACGAAGCATGCTGAAGCCGACGATTGCACTCATCGCCCTCTCCCTCTCCATCTACGGCTGGCAGGAGATCGCCCGGCGCGACCCGGTCTTTCGCTTGAAGGAGGAGTCCCTGACGATCGAATACACCGCCACCGCGAACGAGGCGGTCATCGTCTTCCAGGCGGAAAGCGAGGAGACCCTCCGACGGGTCGAGATCGAGGATCCGAGCGGCAAGCCGATCATGCGCATGTGGGTCGGTCACGGTCACGACGTCGCGCTGTCCGGCTTCGTGGTCGAGACCGCCGAGTCCTCGCCGGGCGAGATCCTGAGGGTCTATGGCGAGGGTCAGTACCGCGTCAACGCAAACACGCTCGACGGCTCTCCGGCCTGCGGCGAGGCCGTGCTCTCGCACCAGTTGCTCGAGCCGCCGGCAGTTCTTTACCCCTTCGAGCAAGCCTTCGACGTTCCCACCGATCTCGTCGTGCAGTGGGTCGCTGACCCGAGCGCGCGTGAATACCGCGTCGTCCTCGAACAGGGCGAGAGTGACACCCTCAGCGTGCGCCTGCCCGCCGGCTCGAACTCCTTCGCCGTCCCCGCCGGAGTCCTGATGAGCAACCGCGACAGCCACGTCGAAGTGGGCGCGGTCGGCGCGAACGGCAACTGCACGCTCGTGGAGATCGAGTTTCGCACGCGCTAGCTCGGGGATGTGATGCGGTTGCTCTTGGTCGAGGACTCCCTGAATCTGCGTGAGTCGCTACGAATCGGTCTGACCCGCGAGGGCTTCTCCGTGGACGTGGCGGGCGACGGCCGAACAGGCCTCGACCATGCCCGCAACAACCCCTACGACGTCATCGTGCTCGACCTCATGCTGCCGCAGCTGGACGGGCTCGGCGTCCTGGCCGGCTTGCGTCAGGGCGAGCGTCGGCCCCACGTCCTGATCCTGACGGCGCGCGACCGCGTCGAGGACCGCGTCAAGGGTCTGAACGCCGGTGCGGACGACTACCTGGTCAAGCCCTTCTCGTTCGAAGAGCTCCTGGCGCGGCTGCACGCGCTGGTGCGACGACGCTATGGCGAGACCGACACGCGCGTTGCGGTCGGCGAGCTCGAGCTCGATACCGTCGCGCGCCGCGCCACGCACGCCGGTAGCGCGCTGGAGCTGACGTCGCGCGAATACCAGACGCTCGAGTACCTGACCCTGCGGCGCGGCGAGATCGTCTCGCGCGAGGAGATCGAGGACCACGTCTACGGCGTCAACAAGTTGCCCTCCAGCAACGCCATCGACTCGACGATCTGCATCCTGCGTTCGAAGCTGGGCGATGCCGGCAGACGCCTGATCCGAACGAAGCGCGGCCAGGGCTACGTACTGGAAGAGCCGGCCGCGTGAAGTCGATCCGTACCTTCCTCCTGACGCGGCTCGTGCTCGGGACCGCGGGGCTCTTGGGACTGGCGGCCAGCATCGTCTTCGTCATCGTCACGCGCTCGCTCGAGTCGCAGTTCGACCAGAACCTGTCCGACCGCGTCCTGGGCTTCGCCTCGCTCTTCTTCCAGACCGAGAACGAGCTCTCGTTCGAGTTTTCGGACGAGCTGATGCCCGAGTACGACCGCGAGGACGAGCCCGCCTACTTCCAGGTCCGTTTCGCGGACGGCGACTGGATCGAGGGCTCCAACACGCTGCACGGGGAGCCGCTCGACGTGCCCGTGACGGCCACCTTCGAACCGGTTCACTGGAGCGCCCCGTTACCCGACGGGCGTCAGGGTCGCTTCGTCGCGCAACTGGTCGAGGTTCACCACGTCTACCCCGAGGAAGGGCCGGGGCGCCCCCAGGCGGCGGTGCTCGAGGTCGTGATCGCGCGCGGGCGCGAACCGCTGGCGGCCGCCGTGCGCATGGTGCTCGCCAACTGCATCGCCTTTTCGCTGGTCCTGACGGCGCTGGTCGGCTTCCTGTCCTGGCGCTCGGTCGATCGTGGCCTGGAACCGGCGCACCGCCTGGCCGAGGTCCTGCGTGCGATCCGCGCGGACGACCTGCCCGCTCGGCTCGAGGTGGGCGAGTTGCCGCGCGAGCTGACGCAGGTCGTCGAGACGACCGACGCCTTGATCCACCGCGTCGATGCGGCGCTCAAGCGTGAGCGCCGGACCACGGCTGACATCGCCCACGAGCTCCGCACGCCGATCAGCGAGCTCTTGACCGTGGCCGAGGTCGCCCTGCGCAGCGACGTGGCCGACGAAAAGGCGCGCTCGCTCAGCACGGTGCGCGACGTCGCCTGGCGCATGGAACGCCTGGTCTCGATCCTGCTCGAGCTGGCGCGACTCGAAGCGGGGACCGAACGCTTCACACCGCGCAAGTTCGACCTGCGCAACCTGGTCGAGGACCGCCTCCTGCGCCTGCGGCCGATCGGACTCGAGCGCTCACTCTCCGTCTACGACAAGATCGCGCCCGGAAGCACGATCGAAGCGGACCCCGAGGTCGTGCGGGTCGTGCTCGGCAACCTGCTCGACAACGCACACGACTATTGTCCGGTCGGCGGAGCGGTGATCTGCCGGCTCGAGGAACGGGACGGAAGTTGGCGCCTCGTCATCGAGAACGAAGCGCCCGCGCTGGGGCGCGAGGACCTGGACAAGCTGACCGAACCCTTCTGGCGCGGAGACGCGGCCCGCAGCGACCGCAACCGCTCGGGGCTCGGATTGGCCTTGTCGCGGGCCCTGGCGGAGCGCGCGGGCCTCGAGCTCGAGCTCGAGCTCGAAGACGGCGTCCTGCGCGCCGGCCTCCGCCCTAGCGCGACGGCCCGAGCGCGGCGGGCCGAGCCGGGCGCGACCGACCCGGACGACGCCGCTTCACGCGCCAGCCAGTCACGCACCAGGCGAGAAGACGCCGGCCGTCGCCCGAGCGCCAACGGCCACCCCAAGCCCTGGCCGCCCGCCGACCGCGCCGGCTGAGCGGCCCCGTCCGCCGCGCGACGCCCGACCACGGCCCGGATGTGCCCGGCCTGTCGCTCGCCAGTCCCCAGGCGACGACGGCGCCGGGCACGCTGGCCGGGCACTGACGAAGGACGCGGCCGAGAGGCCGGCCAGCGGGCGCGAGCTTCTTTCCTGCCGCCTGTCGAGCGCCGACGATGCCAGCTGGTCCACAGGAACGCGGGCGCCATGGCCGATGCAGTATCATGCCGCTTCCGCGCGCCACCTCCCCTCTCCCCCTGGCGCTCACGACCGTGCTCCTCCCCTTCTCGATCGACACCAACGCGGCCCGTTCGACCCCGACCCCGGGTTGCCCCGTCGCCTTTCCCGCGCCTGGCGCGCGGGCCGGGAGGCCGGCGCGTGCCTGAGGCGAACAAGAACGCCGCAGCGCCGCTGTGGCTCCGCGTCCGGCACGCCCTCGGACGGGTCCGCCGTGCCTTCACGTGGGAGGTGTTCGACGTCTTCGCCCGGCCGGTCCGAGGCGACGATCGCGCCTTCGCGGCGCCGCAAGGCTACGCCTTCGGTTGGGGGACGCCCGAGGACGTCGCGGGCTGTGAGGAGCAGCACACCGAGCTCGATGCGCACGAGCGGCGCGAGGGCCTCATCAGGCTCTCGTTCGGACACCGCGTGATCGTCGGCAAACACGACGGCCTCGTCGTCTTCACCATGTGGGAGAACCCACGCCACGCCAACGTGCCGGGCCTGATCAAGCGCCGGCTGCGGCCGGACCAGGCCTTCATCTACAAGGCCTACACGAGCCCCGACCACAGGAAGCGCGGGCTGTACGAGGCCGGGATGCGCTTCGTCCTGGCCGAGCTCGCGCGGGACGGCAAGGCCGAGCTGGTCGGCTACGCGCACGTGAAGAAGCGCATCTCCCGCAAGGGGCTCGCCGCGCTCGACTTCACGAGCCTCGGACGCTTCCATGTCCTGTCCGTCCCCGGCTGGTCGCGCGTCTTCGTCACGAAGGAGCTGCGCGACTCGCTCCCCCAGGACGTCGCGCGCACGAACGTGATGCAGGATCCCACCGCCCTCGAAACCGCCGCGACGGAGCGCGTCTGATGGGGCTTCGCAACCTCGCCCGCATCGTCGGCTTGTTCGGGCTGTTCGGCTTCGTTTACGGCGGCGCGCGCGCGCTCGTCGACACGTTCACCCAGCGCTTCGTGCGCGAGTTCCAGGCCGGCCTCGAATCGGGCTTGGGCGAGCGCCTCTCCGCGCTGGCCCAGCGCATCTCGATCGAGAGCCTGGGATTCGCCTCGATCGGCCTCGTCCTCGGCACGCTCGCGGTGCTCTTCGCGCGGCCAGCAGACGAGGACGACGAGGTTCCGCCCACGCCGACACGCGGCGCGCGCAGCGCCGCTTGGCTCGCCGTCGGCATCGCGGCCTTCACGACCTGGGCCACCTTCGGCGCCTGGCTCGCGAACGAAGCGCTGCCCTTCCTCGAACCCTGGCCCCTGGTCGGCATCAACCTGGCGGGCTTCGCCGGCTGCTACCTGGCCTTCGCCCTGTTCACGGCGCTGGCCGCGCGCCTGCCGGGTGCTCCACGCGACGAGCCCGGTGCGCGCGCCGTCGGCGCTTGCACGGCGGCAGGTCTCGCCGCCTGGGCGGCCTGGAACGCGCCGCACGCCTTCGGATGGGGCATGAAGTCCGTTCCGACGCTGGCGGTCGGCGCGCTGGTCGCCGTCGCAGCGCTCCCGCTCGCCGTACTCCTCGGTCGCCTCGCGGTCCGTCCCGCGCGCGCGCTCGCGGATCGCATCACCGCCCGCGGTCGGCTGGTTCCGCTGCCCCTCGCCGTCGGTGTCGGAGTCGTGGTCGTCGCCGCCACGGCCTGGACGGCACCCTCGTTCACGCTCTCACCGCTGCCGCGCGACGTGCGCTACGCCAAGCTGCCCTCGCGCGGCAAGCTCGAGACGCCCAACGTCGTCTTCGTCACGATCGACACGCTGCGCGCCGATCACCTGGGCTGCTACGGCTACGAACGTCCGACCTCTCCCTTCCTGGACGCGCTCGCGGCCAAGGGCACGATCTTCGAGGATGCGGTCGCGGCGGCGGCCTGGACGAAGCCCGCGACGGGGACGATCCTGACCGGGCTCTACCCTTCGCGGCACGGCGCGCTCTACCACGGCAGCTCGCTGCAGCTGCCCGAGGGCCACAAGACCCTGGCCGAGTCCTTTCGCGACAGTGACTACGTCACGGCCGGTTTCGTCACGAACCCGAACCTGAAGAAGGTCTTCGCCTTCGACCGCGGCTTCGACTTTTACTTCGACTCTCCCGTCGAGGACACGGTCACGCTGGCTTCGATCCGCGCTTCGAGCTTCGGGCGCGCGCTGATGAAGATCCTCCGGCACCAGTTCAACTGGAAGTACGAAAACGACGTCTTCCAGATGAACCGCCACATCCTGACGTGGCTCGAGGCCAACCGGGAGAACCCGTTCTTCCTGTACCTGCACTACATCGACCCGCACATCCCCTACGCGCCGCCGAAGGAATACCGGGACCGCTTCGCGCGCGACCTGCGCGGCCTCCCGCTGTTCAACGAGCGCAAGGAGAAGGTCGGCATCGACCTCTACGACGCCGAGATCCGTTACTCGGACGACGGGATGAAGGAGCTGGTGGAAGGGCTGGAGGCGCTGGGCCTCGACGACACGATCTTCGTGCTGACCTCCGACCACGGCGAGGAGTTCTTCGAGCACGGCGTGCTCGGCCACGGTTTCTCGCTCTATCAAGAGGTCGTGCACGTGCCCCTGATCGTGCGGGGTCCGGGCGTCGCCCGCGGTCGGCGCGTGGCGAAGCCCGTCCAGATCCTCGACCTGGCGGCCACCGTGCTCGAGCTGGCCGGCACCGGCATCACGCGGCTCGGGGACGGCACTTCTTTCGCGAACGCCATGCGCGATCCGCGCTGGAAAGCCGAGCTGCCCTACTTCCTCGAGAACGAATTCGGCCCGGAGCACACGCAGAACCGTAGTTTCGTCTTCAATGGAGTCCGCAAGGGCGACTGGAAGCTGGTCCTGACCGAGGAGAACGTCTACTTCCCTCCCGACGACCCCCGCTACGGGCGGGAGGCACTCTACAATCTCGCCGACGACCCCGCAGAACGCGACAACCTGATCCACGACGTGCAGCACGCCGCTCTCGTTCGCGAGCTGCTGGACAAGCTGCGACAACACTCCGAATTCGTAACCACGACCGGCTTCCGCGACATCGCTCCCGCGTCCCTCTCCGCCGACGTGGAAAAGAGCCTCAAAGCGCTGGGCTATTGATCTCCCTCCCCAACAGCCTCAACGAGATGGAACGACCGAAGCTCCTCTTCACGATCGACGTGGAGGAGGACATGCCCGGTTGGGAGATCACCGATCCGATCACGGTGCAGAACGTGTCCGCGCTGCCCATGCTGGCAGACATGTGTGCCGAGCTCGGAGTCCGGCCGACGTACCTGTGTACGTACCCGGTCATCACCGAGCCGATGTCGGCCAAGGTCATCCATGCCTTGCACCAGCGCGGGGACTGCGAGATCGGCACGCACCTGCACCCGTGGAACACGCCGCCGTACAAGGGGCTTCCCGGCCGCGACATCGACGAGCGCCAGGTCCCCTACTACCAGTACGAGCTCGGGCCGCAGCTGTTCCGCGCCAAGCTCGACGTCCTGCACCAGGCCATCACCGAGTTGTGCGGCACCGAACCCGTCTCCTTCCGTGCCGGACGCTTCGGGATCGACGCCGCGACGCTGGCGATCCTGCCGTCGCTCGGCTATCAGGTCGACAGCTCGGTCACGCCGCTGGAAGAGCACCTCGACGACGACGGCCCTGACTTCCGTTCCGCTCCGCAGGCGCCCTACCGACCGTCGGCCGGCGACGTCTCGCGACCGGGCGACCTCCCGATCGTCGAGATCCCGGTCTCGGTGGCCCTGACCCATCGCTTGCCGCGGCTCTTCACCAAGGCCTTCGTGCACCTGCCCAAGGCGACGCACCTGCGCGGCCTGCTCTCGCGCGACTACCTGCGCATCGTGGACTTCGCCTGGCTGTATCCGGCGCGCTTCGACCTCGAGCTGATGCGCAAGGCGGCGGCGACCCTGCGCGGCGACAAGAACCCGATCTTCAACGTCTTCATCCACTCGAGCGAGCTCATCCCCGGCGCCTCCGGCCGCATCCGCACGGAAGCGGACGTGGCCGGCATCCTGCAGCGCACGCGTGCGATCCTGCGGACGTGCATCGAGGAGTACGGCGCCGTCCCGCGAACGCTCGGCGAAGCCGGTCGCGAGCTGCGCCCGTCGCTCGGGCTCGAGCCGATCGAAAACGCCTGAACATGGGGGGCGCGGGCGAGCTCTCCCCCTGGCGAGGCCTCGACGGATTGCGGCGCGAGCTGGCCGACGTGGGCCCGTTCCTGGCCGGACTCGACGTCGCGGCGCCCTGCAACGATCCGGCCTGGCTCGTCGCGCACGCCGCAGCCTTCGGGACCGAACCCTTCGGCGTCACGTGGCGCGACGGCGGCGGAGTCCCGCGGGCCTTCGCCGCCCTGCGCCGCGAACCGCGCCGTGCCGCGTTCGCCCTGCGACGCGCGACCTTCGCGCAAGACGGGACGTTCGACTCGGACTACCTGGAGCTGGCGCTCGCGCCGGGCTTCGAGCGCGCCGGGCTCGAGCACGTGCTCGATGCGCTCGCGGCCGACCGGACGCTCGACGCCTGCGTCCTCGCGTGCGTGCCCGACGACGCGCGCTGGCTGCCCACGCTGCGCTCGCTCCTCGAGGCGCGGCGTCTCCCCCGCCGCGAACGCCCGGTGGCCTGTGCTGCGGCCACGCTGCCCGACTCGTTCGACGCGTACCTCGCCGCACGCAAGAAGCGCGTGCGCTCGAAGCTGCGTTCCAGCCTGCGCCAAGCCGAACAAGCCGGGGGCGTCTTCGCCTGGTGTAACGACGCCGCGTCGCTCGAGCGCCATCTCGAAGGCCTCTTCGACCTGCACGGACGTCGCTGGCGTGCGGCCGGCGAAGACGGCAGCTTCGCCGACGAACGCCGCCGCCGCTTCTATCTCGAGCTCCTGCCGACCTGCCTCGAGCACGGCAGCCTGCGCCTCTCGCGCCTCGAGCAAGGCGGTCGCCCGATCGCCTACCAGCTGGGCCTCGTCGCCAACTCGACCTACTTTCAGCTCCAGGAAGGCTACGACCCCGAGCTCGCCGCAACGCGCCCGGGCACCGCTCTGCGGGCCTGGTCGATCCGCGAACTGATCGCCCAGGGCACGCGCACGTACGACTTCATGGCCGGCCACACCCGCCACAAGACCGACTGGGGCGGCGAAGCGCGCGCCTGCACGACGCTCGCCTTCGCGCTACCGCGCTGGCGAGCGCGGCTGGCGTACGGTCTCCGGCGCCTCCTGGACCGGGGTTCTTCCGACCGACGCTGAGCTCAGCGGCGGTTCAAAACTCGAACTCCGCGAGCCCGGTGCCCAGTCGTTCGACGATTTCCGCCGAACGGCCGGTGCCTTGCTTGCGGTAGCTCCAGACCTCGAAGCCCTGCTCGGGCCCGATCACCGTGAACGGAATGCCGCCCTCGAAGGCGAAGTCGTAGGCGTCGAAGGATCCGAAGCCGGCCCGGATTCCGCGCCACGCGAGTCCGATGACCAGCACTTCGTCCCCAAGCAGCTTCGCCCCCTGTTCGACGCGGAATTCGTGCAGGACGCCAGGAACCTCTTCCCAGACGCCGTTCTCGCGCACGAACCCGGAGACCGCCTTGAGGTAGGGATCGTGGGCCACGAGCAGGGCGTTACCGAGTCCGGAAGCAGGCAGGCTGCCGTCGACTTCGAGGTAGCGGCGGTTCCCGCATTTGGCCGAACGCTCGACCAACCACTCTCGCGAGCGCAGCGCGCTGAAGACCGAGTAGCAGGGAACGTCGAGATTCACGGCGAGCGGAGCGAGCTCGAGCTCGGGCGGCCCGGGCAAGAGCCTGATGCGACCGAGATCGGCCTCCTCCGCATTCCAGGACGCGTCCGTGCTCCAAGCTTGGAAGCCCGGCGTGGAGAGCGTCACGTGCGCGACGCGTGGGACGGGGAAGGCGACCTTGGCGCTGGCCTTCGGCGGAGGGACGACGACCGCGTCGAAGCGACCGGCGGCGTCGAGTGCGACCGTACCGGACCAATCCCAAGCTCGTACCGAATGATCCCCCTCGTAGCGTACGACGACGCCGAGCGAGGAGGGCACCGGACAGGCGCCCTCGTCGACCACCAGGCGTCCCCGCAAGCGATTGGGGGCGAGCAACGTCGTCTCCACCACGGAACCCGAGTGCTCGAACAGCGTGCGTCCGTACCGACCGCTCGTGGGAGAAAACGTCGTGACGCAGTACCGGCCGCCCAGGAGGACCGACTCGAAGCGGACTCGGCCACGCCCCTGGACGGTGCGCTTGCCCCCTCCCTTCTGCTGGACCCGGTACTCCCCCCACTCGCGCCGGTGAAGGACGGCCGGAGAGCGGTCCAGGTAGCGCAGAGCGACCTCGCAGTCCTCGTCGAACGGCAGCCGCGACTCGTCCCAGGTCAAGAGAACCTCGAGCGGAAGTTCGGTCCGAGCCGGGACGTCGGCGGGTGCGATCGACTCGACGATCTGCGCCCCGGAGCTCGGCACCCATTCCACGTCGATCACGTGGCCCGAATTCAGGTACACCGTGATCGGCAGCTCGCCTTCTTGCCCCAAGGACTGTCTCAGAGCGGCCACGTCGACCGCCACGGCCAGGCCGGTCTCCGTGCGCGCGGCGACGAACGCCTCGCGCAGTCCCGCTCCCAGCAGAGTGTCCCCCGCGATGACATCCCCGATGTCCCACGCGCGGATCGAGTCCGGCCCGAGCGGAAGATCGAGGGTCAACGAGCTGTCCGGCTCCAGGGCACAGCGTTCCGCACCGAGCGCGACTCGCGCGGGTCGATGCCCCCTCGCGACGATCAGGTCGCCGGTCTTCAGCTCATAGGTGGTTGCGGAATCCTCGTCGGCCGCGGTCAAGGGTTGCCAGGCATCTTCGTCCGGCCCCCTGGCCTCCAACTTTTCGAGCGGAAGACCGAGCGACGACGTCACCCGCACCAGATTGCGCGGCTTCGGTCGGCCGCTCGCGAAGCCCGCGGGGCTTGCGACCGCCGTGACCCGCTCGGTGGCCAGCGCGGGGAGCTCGCTGCAGGGCGACGCTCCCCACGCCAAGGACGTCGTCTCCGGTGGCACGACGTCCGCGGGCTCGCTCACGCTTCGATCGCCACTGGGGAAGATCCCGCCAAAGACGAGCAAGCCCCCGATCAAGGCGAACCCCAAAAGCGCTACGCCGACGCCCCACAGACGCTGGACAACGCCCACGGATCAAGACCAGGACAGAGAACCGGTGTACGTCCCGGAACCTCCGGCCGTCGAGCCGAAGATCTCCACCGTGTCTCCTGCTGCTGGCTGAACGTCGACGTCGAACGTGACGTCCGGCGTCGAGCTCCCGTTGTCCGTGATCGTGTAGTCGTCGCTGTCGACTCGGACTCCGTTGACCTTGATCTTCGTGACGGTCAGGGCACCCGCGCCCGACTCCGTCACTTCGACGGTCGCCGTCGCCTTGTCTCCAGGAGCATTCGTATCCTCAGCTTTGAAGTTCCCCCCCGCAGGTTGCGGCGGCGCGTTTCCGTTTCCCGCAAAAGCTTCGATCGCAAACAGTGCAACAACGGCAAGCAACAAACTCGTCACAAGACGCATGACCTCTCCTCCCGAAAATGGTCACAAGAAAAGTATTGAGGAACGGTCAGTCTAAACGACAAGCCGAAAGAGCGTGCGCCAAGCAACCACGATTCAGAAGAAGAACCAACACGTGACTTCCAACGCATCGAACACGAAACGACGTTCGACCGAGTCACTTCGAACTCGACCGTCTCGTCCTTCAGAGACGGGGACGCGCACGGGCACGCGCGGCCGCGGACCCGGGGTCAGCTGAACGTTCGGATGGTAACTCTGGCTCCAAGCCTGCTGCAATGGCCCAAATAGGGCTTCTACGCCCTGGATCCCTCGAACGCCCTACAACGGTGCATTTGAGACATGCAGCTCCAGGCGCCCGCGTCCGCCGTCCGTGGCACACGACACGGTCGGGGCCTGCCAGGCTCGTCGACCGAGACATCTCCGACTTCCGAACGAGCGGCAGACGAGCCGGGCAGCATTCTGTCTATCAGGCATGGCTCGGTATGCATCCCTCGAATCACGCTCTCCATGAACGGACGAGTTCCGCGCTTGAACTGTCATATTTACCTTCAGCGCGGGTGCGGTGTCCCCTGGAGCGCAAGCCAGCCAAGCCCCTCAGCCGCGTCACGTGCGGCATTGGTGGTGCAGTCCTCATCGAATGCACGGGGGTCGACCGCGGCGGCGCGTGCGCACGACTCAGGTCGCGCGCTTCTCGTAGTCGCCGCTCACGAAGGTGATGAAGCGGTTGCCTTTGTAGACGACGTAGCCGCCGCGCGGGAGGATGCGGACGGTGACTCCGCGTTCGCCCTCTTCGGTCGTTCCCTTCTTCAGGGCGCGGCCGAAGTCCTCGAGCGACTTGATGCCGCAGGCGGGGCCCCGTTGGCGCAGGCGCTTCAGGATGTGACCGTTGTGGGCTTCGCGCCAACCGGCCTTCGTCAGGGCCTCGTGAAACTCGGGACCCGTGATGTCCTTCAGTCGGCGGTTCTTGACGAGGCCGCTGAAGCGGAGGCTGTCGATCTTGGCCATGTCGTTTCCTCGGTCTCGCCGGCTCGCCGTCCGCTGGCCTGGTCGGTCTCCGAGCAGGCGGGCGCGTCCGGCAGGAAGGCGGGTCCGTACGCGGCGACGAAACGGCGCGCGTCGGACAGGTCTACGAGTTTCGCGTCGCGTGCGGCGCCCTTGGTCCATTCCAGGAAGGCTCGTGAGCGCTCGCTGTAGCGGAACAGGCGGGTCGGGTGAATGGAGAGGAGGTCGCCGAGCGGAGTCGTCGCTCGCTGCCGTTGCCAGAGCCACTCGTGTGCGGCGCGCAGGGCGAGCCACTGCGATTCGCGCTCATGCCGGGCCAGGACCGCGATCGTGCGTGCGCCGTTCAGAGCGAGGAAGGCGCCGGGCATCAGGTAGGGCCCCTGTCGGAAGCCGAGCGAACGCATCGCGCGCGCTGGAGAAGCGCAGGCCGTCGGTGGCGTGAACGCGAGCGCGAATGCGGTCCCTGCGCGGCGCAAGAGCTCTTCGACGTACTCGGAGCAACCCAGCTCGGGACGCTCGGGGTCGTGGTAGGGGTCGAAGCGCAGGCCCTCGTCCGCGCTCGCGACGGCCGCGTCGACGAACGCGCCGAGACGTGTTCCGAGGGACAAGCGCACGACGGCGATCGCTTCGTAGCGGTCGGCGAAGCGGTCGAAGCGTGTCGGCTCGGCCTCGCCCTGAAAGCGTGAGGCGAAGTCGGGAAACGAGCCCAGGAGGCGCACGTCGGGCTCGGATTCGTAGACGAACCACTCCTCGTCGCGCGCGACGAGCACGCCCAGGTGGTCCCAGTACGTCGGCTCGGCCAGCGCCAGGGACATCGCGAGGCTCTGCGCCTTCGCATTCTTCGCCAGAACGAGGTCGCCGGTCAAAAAGCCACGCGTCGGAGCCGAATCGAGGGCGCGCAGGTGCTTGGGGAGAACACCGACCTCGGGGTCGAGGTCGTAGCGGCGAAAGAAGCGCTCGCCGAGCGCGAGGCGCTCGACCTCGTCACCGACGAGTTCGCGCAGCGCAGACGGTGGTTCGTCGAAGTCAGCCGCCGGCAGGCTCGTACGCTGGAGTTCCTCGAGCGCGCGCTTGCCCGCCACGTAACGGATCGGGAAGGTCCCACACCCGCCGAGGAACACCAGGACGAGCCCCGTGAACCAGGAAGCGAGCGAACGGGCCCCGCGCGAGCTCTTCAAAGCCGCCGGAACCGCAGGACGTAGTTCTCGCGGAGCTCGGGCAGATCGAGCTCGGCTTCGAACCGGAAGCCCGCGGCCTCGATCTCCTGGATGAAGACTTCCTTCCCGGCCCGCACGTGGTTCAAGACCCACTCGCGCGATTCGCCGGGGATGCGCTCGAAGTCGACCACGAAGAGCGTCCCGCCGGCGCGCAGCGCATGGTGCAGGCTGCCCAGCGTCGACTGCGGATACTCGAAGTGGTGGTAGGTGTCGCAGACGAACGCGACGTCGATCGACGCCTTCGCGAGCGCCACGGTGTTCTCCTGGCAGAGCACGACCTCGACGTTCGACCAGCCTTCTTCCGCGCGCCGCGCCTCCAGGTGCTCGACGAAGCCGGGCGAGATGTCGACCGCGAAGATCGTTCCCTCCGAGATCCAACGCCGCACCTCGGGCACGAAGAGCCCCGTCCCCGCGCCGATGTCGGCGAAGTCCGTGTCCGCTTCGAGCTGCAGCGCCGTTACGATCTTGCGGTGGTTCTCCGCGATCTCGCGCGACTCGCCCTCGAACAACTCGATGTAGCGTTCGAGATCGATGGCCGGATCCAGAAAGCGCTGGTTGACGCCCGGACGAACGCTACCCTCCGCAGGCGGGACGTAAACGGGCGGCACCGAGCCGCAGGCCAGGCACAGGAACGCGAGCAGGGCTGCCGCTTTCATCGTCAGCGCTCCAAGCTGCGCGAGACGATCTCGTAGACGTCCTTCGACAGGTCCTTCGCAGCGGCGATGCGCTCGAGTTGCGCGCGCATCAGATCGCGCCGATCGGCATCGAAGCGCTTCCACGAGTTGAAGCACGAGACCAGGCGCGACGCCATTTGGGGATTCAGCGCGTTCATCGCGAGCACGTGCTCGGCGACGAAGGCGTAGCCCTTGCCGTCGGCCCCGTGGAAGCGCACCTGGTTGGCCGCGCCGAAGGCGCCGATCAGGGCCCGTGCGCGGTTGGGGTTTTCGAGCGTGAAGTCCGCGTGACGCGCGAGGCCGATCACGCGCTCGGCCGTGTCCGGCAGGCTCGAGACCGCTTGCACCGTGAACCACTTGTCGATGACCAGCGCGTCGTCCTTCCAGCGCTCGTAGAAGGCGGCCAGAGCCTCTTCGCGCTCGCTGCAGTCGATGTCCGACAGGATCACGAGCGCCGCCTGGGCGTCCGTCATGTTGTCGGCGCCCTCGAACTGCCGCCGGACGAGGTCGAGCGACTCGGGATCCTCGGCGCTCGCGAGGTAGCGCAGGGCCGTATTCTTCAACCGCCGGCGATCGATCGACGCGCGGTCGATCTCGTAGGGCGCGCCGGTCGCGAGCCGCTCGTACAGCTCGCCCCAGGTCCCCCGCAGGGAGCGCCCGAGTTCGCGCACGAAGAACACGCGCGCCGCGTGGATCGCGTCGGGATCGACGACGTCGACCAGCTGCCCCAGCAGCTTCTCCGACGGCAGCGCCACCGCCAGAGCCTTCGACGAACCATCGAGGTCGGGGTCGAGCACGAGCTCGCGGAAGGCCTCGACGACGACAGAATCCAGGGCGAGCTCGTGACCCTTGCGCGCGGCCTCGGCGAGCTCGAGCAGGAGCCCCTGCGAGAGCTCCTGGCCCGCGTCCCAGCGGTTGAACGGGTCGGCGTCGTGGGCCATCAGGAAGGCCAGCTCCTCACGACCGCGCTCGACCTCGAGTCGCACGGGAGCCGAGAAGCCGCGCAGGATCGACGGCACGGGGCGTTCACGCACGTCGTCGAACGTGAAGGTCGCCTCGTCCGCATTCAGCGCGAGGATCGCGGTCCGCCCGCCGTTCTCGAAGCGCACGGCGTCGCGCGTCGCGAGCGGCAGGTCGCGCCCGTCCTTTCCGACCAACCCCACGGCCACCGGAATCGGCAGCGGCTGGGGCGGCGCCAAGTTGGGAATCGTCGGGAGCTTCTGGGAGAGGTGCAGCCGGTAGCGCTTCGCGGCCGCGTCCCATTCGCCCCGCACCGCGACCGTCGGCGTTCCCGCCTGCGAGTACCAGCGCTCGAACTGCGCCAGGTCCGCACCGTTCGCGTCCGCCATCGCTCCGCGGAAGTCGTCGCACGTGACCGCCTGGCCGTCGTGTCGCTCGAAGTACAGGTCGATCCCCTTGCGGAAGCCCTTCTGCCCGAACAGCGTGTGATACAGCCGCACGACCTCCGCACCCTTCTCGTACACCGTAACGGTGTAGAAGTTGTTCATCTCGATGTACGACTCGGGCCGTACCGGGTGTGCCATCGGACCCGCGTCCTCGGCGAACTGGGCCTGACGCAGCATGCGGACGTCGGAGATGCGCTTGACCGGCGCCGAGGTCATGTCGGCCGTGAACTGCTGGTCGCGGAAGACCGTCAGCCCCTCCTTGAGCGTCAGCTGGAACCAGTCGCGGCAGGTGACGCGATTGCCGGTCCAGTTGTGGAAGTACTCGTGGCCGATGACGCCCTCGATGCCCTCGTAGTCGTCGTCGGTGGCCGTCTCCGGCCTGGCCAGCACGTACTTCGAGTTGAAGACGTTGAGCCCCTTGTTCTCCATCGCCCCCATGTTGAAGTCGCTGACCGCGACGATCATGTAGAGGTCCAGGTCGTACTCGAGCCCGAACGTGTCCTCGTCCCACTTCATCGCCTTCTGCAACGAGCGCATGGCGTGTTCGCACTTGTCGGCGTTCTGCGGCTCGACCCAGATCTCGAGCTTCACCTCGCGGCCCGAGGCGGTGACGTAGCGGTCCTCGAGGCTGGTGAGTTCACCCGCGACCAGCGCGAAGAGGTAGCAGGGCTTCTTGAACGGGTCGGACCAGCGCACCCAGTGGCGGCCGCCCTCGGCCTCGCCGGCCTCGATGCGGTTGCCGTTCGAGAGCAGCACGGGAACGCGCGTGCGATCGGCCTCGATCCGCACGGTGTACACCGCCATCACGTCGGGGCGATCCAGGAAGTAGGTGATGCGGCGGAAGCCCTCGGCCTCGCACTGCGTGCAGTAGTTGCCCGACGACTTGTACAGGCCCGAGAGGGCCGTGTTCTCCTGCGGCTTGATCGCGACGACCGTCTCGAGCTCGAACGCGTCCGGAACGTCCGGCAGCGTCAGGGACTCGTCGTCGACCGCGAATCGATCCGCGGGGCGATCGGCACCGTCGATGCGCACCGAGCGCAGCTCGAGCGCATCGCCCATGAGCACCAGCGGATCGTCCTTGCCCGCCTCGCTGCTGCGCCGCACCGTCAGGCGCGCGGTCACGATCGTCACGTTCTCGTTCAGGTCGAAGTCGAGGTCGACGCGATCGATCCAGAAGCTCGGCGGCCGATAGGCCTTGCGGTAGACAGGCTCGGGCTCGGACGTTCGCATGCGGTCTCCAAGAGGACGCGCGTCGAAAGGACGCGCGGTAGGGTGAAGCGAGAGTGCGGGCCGCCGGCGCGAGAGAACCGGGTCCCGACGAAGGGGCACCAGGATAGTGGCACGTTCCCTGCCGCGTCGACCGTCGCGCTCACGAATCGAGCGAATCGAGGCGCCGGCGGTAGAGAGCTCCGTCAGCCGCACCGAAGCAGCAGAAGACGACCTCCTCCGGCAGCTCGTTCTCCGCCAGCCAGGCGAGCGCGGTTTCGAACGCGATTTCGCACGCCCGTTCCTTCGGAAAGCGGAAGACGCCCGTGCTGATGGCCGGGAAGGCCACGGTCCGACAATCCGCTTCGGCCGCGAGCGACAGGCTCGCCGAATAGCACGAAGCGAGCAGCGCCTCCTCGTTCGCGCTTCCCCCGCGCCAGATCGGGCCGACCGTGTGAATCACGTGCTGCGCGGGGAGTTCGTACGCGC
Organism: Planctomycetota bacterium; assembly: GCA_029259595.1. Lineage (GTDB taxonomy): Bacteria > Planctomycetota > UBA1135 > UBA1135 > OFTM43. The sequence goes on from JAJDEW010000049.1 coordinate 21,379, forward strand.
CCGTCATCCGGGCGCCACCCGTCGGACACCCGCCGAGCGTGCGGCACTCCGCCAGCAGACCCGGCCCGGCCGCACGGTGGATCGCGCCGTCGACGCCGCCGCCTCCGAGCAGGGTCTCGTTCGCCGCGTTGACGATCGCGTCGACGTCGAGCGTGGTGATGTCCCCCACCACGACGCGCAGGCGTGCCTTCAGCGCCCCGCCTCGTCGAGGGCTTCGCGCACGAGCGACAGCAGGGCGATCGCGTCCCAGGGCTGCACCAACACGTGCTCGGGGGACGCGTCGAAGAGTTCGACCGGCAGGGCCGCACGGGCGTAGCTTCCAGCGAACAGGATCGGGCGCCCCGGCAAGGCGGCGCGCAAGGCGTCCACGCGCTGCCGGCCATCCGTTCCGACGAGGCCAGGTTCCAGGAGCACGAGGTCGATCTCGTCCGCCTTGGCACGCACCAGGGCCTCCACCTCGATCCGACTCGTCGCCTCGAACACGCGATAGCCCGAACGCTCCAGTGCGCGCGCCACCAGCCTGCGCCCGAACGAATCGCGCTCGACGACGAGCACCGTCTCGGGCCCGCCTTCGTGATCGATCTCGTCCTCGCCCATGACGGGGATGGAGTCCGCCGCTTCGGGACAGGAGGGCAGAATGACCTGGACCGTCGTGCCAAGGCCCTCGTCCGTCGTCACGCGCACGTCGCCGCCATGGCGCTCGACCAGCGCGAACACGAGCGGCAAGCCGAGGCCGAGCGCCGCACCATCGTCCTGCGTCGCGCGAGTCGTGAAGAAGGGCTCGAACATCCGCGCCTCGACCTCGCGCGCCATCCCGCGACCGTCGTCACTGACCGTCAGGACGACGCAGCAGCCGGCGGGTTCGAGGCCGAAGGTCACGCCCAATTCGTCGTCAAGCCGTACGTTCTCGGTCGCGACGACGATTCGACCGCGCTCGTGCGTGGCCGCCATGGCGTTCGCGAACAGGGCCGCGAGGATCGCCTCGAGCTCGGCGCGCATTCCCCGCACCGGCTCGACATCAGGTGCCGCCAGGAACTCGACGGTGACGCCTGAGGTGCCCTCCGGGTGCTCCGCCAGGAAGTCGTCGACGAGCTCGTTCAAGTCGACGGGCTCGAAGGCACCGAGCGACGGCGGAGCTGTGTGCTCCACGCCCGCGGTGGGACCTGCGAGCGCGCTCCGCTCCGCGGGCTCAGAGCCCTTCTCGCTCGCGGCGCACAGACCCTCGAGGCGCTCGGTCAGGTCCGATGCGCGTTGGAGATCCTGCGCGAGCCGTGCGAGCTCCGCACGGTTCGATTCCCAGCGTTCGGCCCGGTCCAAGGCCGTGGCCGCATCGTGCGCGGTGTTCGCGAGCAGCGTGCGGAAGGCACGTCCGACCGAGGCCGCCGCGCGGCCGAGGGCGGTCGTACCACGCGCGCGCGCGTCGTCGGCGCGGCTCGCGTGCGCGGCTTCGCGCGCGGTGTCACGTTCGGTGAGGTCGATCGCGATCCCGCGCATGCGCACGGCGCGACCGTCGTCACGCGCGACGACGCGTCCGCGATCGAGGATGCGGCGCCAGCGTCCGGCGCGGTCGAGCAAGCGGAACTCGGCCTCGTAGATCGAGCTCGCGCCGCGCAGGTGACGCTCGAGCGAGGCCAGCAAGGCGGCCCGGTCGTCGGGGTGGATCAGATGCTCGAAGGCGCGGGCATGGATGTCATTCGCCCGCGCCGGGCAACCCAGCTCGCGGGCCCAGGCCGCGGTGAGCTCGAAGCGCTCGCCTGCCAGGTCCCAAGTCCACTCGCCCACGCCGGCCGCCACGGCGAACTCGTCGTCGTGCCGTTCGAGCGCGGCCGCTTGGATCGCCGGGGCCTCCGCCTTCGCGACGGCTACGCCGAGCGTCCCGGTGATCGCCTCGTTCTCGCCGATCACCGGTTCGACCCAGGCGCGGAACTCGAGGTCACCCCAGCGCACGCTGAAGGTCACGCGCTCGCCCGCGAAGGCGCAGTCGGTCGCGTGCACGGGCTTGGCCCAGGGCGGCGCGGCGAAGAAGGTCTCGATCGAACGCCCGAGGAGCTCTTCGGGAGCGAGCCCCGCGGCGGAGAGCGCACCACCGGCGAGCGTCTGCACGCAACGATCCACGTCGGTCGTCCAAACGACCGTCGGGAGATCGCTCGTGACGAGACGCGCGAGGGCCGGCCAGGGCGGTCGGCGCAGTTGGAGGATGTTCTCGGCCATCGGAGAGGCGGACGGTTGCGAGAGGCCGAGATGATAAGGAGCGGGGCGGGCCGACGCGCTAGCCCGCCGCCCCGCTCCGGCCCCGAGCCCCCCTGCAGGGACCGTGGGAGCCCTTCCAACGGTCAGCGAAGGCCGAATTCCCGCGCGTTCAGAATTCAGGCTTCCTGCAACGCGGTCTCGAAGGCGCGCTTCACGAGGTGCGCCTGCTCCGCCTGGTGGCGGGTGTAGGAGCCCGTCGCGGGGCTCGGGGACTCGGGCCTTCCAGCGTAACGGACGGTGAGGCCGAGGTCGGCGAAGCGCTGCATGAGGAAGGGCCAGGCGCCCATGTTGCGCGGCTCCTCCTGGCAGAAGACCAGCTCGGCCGGCTTCAGTCGCTCGAGCACGTCGCGCAGCGCCTTGGCGGGCAGGGGATAGAGCTGCTCGAGACGCAGCAGCGCCGTCTCGCGGTCGTCGTTCTCATCGCGGTAGGCGGCCAAGTCGTAGTACACCTTGCCCCACGAAAGGACCGCACGCTTCGTCTCCCCCGCGGGCTCGTCGACCATGAGCTCCTGGAATCTTCCGGTGACGAGCTCTTCGATCGGGCTGGCCGCGCGCTTGTCGCGCAGGAGCGACTTGGGCGTGAAGATGATCAGCGGGCGCTTCTCGGGCGCGAGACCCTGACGGCGCACGAGGTGGAAGTACTGCGCCGAGGTCGTGCAGTTCGCGACGGTCACGTTGCCGCCCGAGCACAGGCCCAGGAAGCGTTCGGGGCGCGCGCTGGAGTGTTCGGGACCCTGACCATCGAAGCCGTGCGGCAGGAGCAGCGTGACACCGCTCTTCTGATGCCACTTGGATTCGCCCGACATGATGAACTGGTCGACGGGGATCTGCGCACCGTTGACGAAGTCGCCGAACTGCGCTTCCCACAAGACCAGCGCGTCGTTGCGCGCGAGCGAGTAGCCGTACTCGAAGGCCAGGACGGCTTCCTCGGACAGGAGCGAGTCCCAGGCGTCGAAGTCGGCGCCGCCGCGCGCGACCTCGCGCAAGGGGACGTAGTCGACTTCGGTGACCTGGTCGCGGATCACGGCGTGACGGTGGCTGAACGTGCCGCGACCCGAGTCCTGACCGGCGAGGCGGATCGACACGGCTTCCTGCAGGAGCGAGCCGAAGGCCAACGTCTCGGCGCAGCCCCAGTCGAGCCCTTGCTCGCCCCGCACCATCTGCTCGCGCCGCCGTAGTTGACGAAGGAGATTCGGGTGCGTCACGTGCCCCTCGGGCATGCGATTCGTCGAGTCGATCAGATCGACCAGCGTGCTGCGCGCGACTCCGGTCTCGGGCGAAGGCTCGTTCGTGTAGTCGGCCGGATCGTCGTCGTCGAGGTCGATCACGTCGTCCTCGGACACCTCCGGCGGCTCGAGGTTGCGGGACGTCTCGAGCGCGGCCGAGAGCTCGGCGTCGAATTTCTCGGCGATCTCGTCGGCCGCACCCTGCTCGATGGCGCCGCGGCGCAGCAGGAGGCTCGTGTAGTTCTCGCACACGGTCGGGTGCTTGCGGATCTTGGCGTAGAGCACCGGCTGCGTGTAGGCCGGCTCGTCACCCTCGTTGTGGCCCCAGCGCCGGTAGCAGACCATGTCCACGACGGCGTCCTCGCTGAAGGTCCGCTGGTAGTCGACCGCCACGCGTACGGCCCGCAACACCGACTCCGGATAGTCGCCGTTCGCGTGCAGGATCGGCGCCTGGATGCTCTTGGCGATGTCCGTGCAGTAGTAGGTCGAGCGCAGGTCGCGCGGACCCGCCGTGAAGCCGATCTGGTTGTTGACGACGAGGTGCACGGTCCCGCCGTTGCCGAAGGCGCGCAGGCGCGACATGTTGAAGGTCTCGGCGACGACCCCCTGGCCGCTGAAGGCCGCGTCGCCGTGGATCTGCACGGCGAGCACGGTCTTGCGATCCGTGTCGCGCGCGGCGTCTTGGTAGGCGCGCGTCATGCCGCACACGACCGGCCCGACGGCCTCGAGGTGGCTCGGGTTCGCGCACAACAGGACCTCGACGCTGCGCCCGGTGCGCGTCTGGTACGTCCCGCGTTGACCCAGGTGGTACTTAACGTCGCCCGACCCTTCGGTCGAGAGCGGCAGAAGCACGCCTTCGAACTCGCGGAAGACCTGCGCATAGGACTTGCCCAGGATGTTCGCGAGCACGTTCAACCGCCCGCGGTGGGCCATACCGACGATGACCCTCTCGACGCCTTGCTCGGAGGCGCGCTCGATCAGCTCGGCCAGCATCGGGATCAGCGTGTCGGCGCCTTCGAGGGAGAAGCGCTTGTTGCCGACGTACTTCGTGTGCAGGAAGCGCTCGAAGTTCTCCGCTCGATAGAGCCGTTGCAGGATCTCGAGCCGGTGGTCCTGTGAGAACTCGAATTCGCTCTCGGGGTCCTCGACCCGCGACCGCAACCAGTGCTTGCGCCCGCGATCGGCGATGTGCATGTACTCGAGCGTCCAGCGCCGGCAGTAGCTGCGCCGCAGGGTCGCGAGGATCGCGCGCAGCGTCATGTGCTGCTCGCCGTTCATCCCGCCGCACAAGAACTCGCGGTCCAGGTCCCACACCGTGAAGCCGTAGGACGACGGGTCCAGCGACTCGAGCGGATCGGGGCGGTACTCCAAGGGATCGAGGTCCGCCAGCCGGCTGCCGCGCACGCGATAGGCGGCGATCAGGTCGCCAACCTTGGTCTGCTTCTCGGTCTCGTCGCCGCGCCGGTGATGATCGCGTTCGCTCCGGAAGGGCTTCCACGGCACGCGCATGGAGTCGAAGACCTCCTGGTAGAAGCCGTCTTCGCCCCGCAGGAGCTCCTCGACGCGCTTCAGAAAGAGCCCGGACTCCGCGCCCTGGATGACGCGGTGGTCGTAGGTGCTGGTCACGGTCATCACCGGACCGAGCGCCACGTCCGCCAGCGCGAGCGCCGACGTCCCCGCGACCTGCGCCGGCACACCGATCGCTCCCGTCGCGACGATCGTGCCCTGCCCCTGCATCAGCCGCGGCACGCTCATCTCGGTTCCGAACCCGCCGGGGTTCGTCAGCGTCACGTGCACGTCCTTGTAGTCGTCGGTCCCGAGCTTGCCGTCGCGCCCGCGCTTCACGACGTCCTCGTAGGCCTCGTGGAACTGCCGGAAGCTCATCGCGTGCGCGCCGTGGATCGCGGGAACGACCAGCATGCGTCCCTTGCCCCCCGGCCCGGGCACGTCGATCGCGAGCCCCAGGTTCACGCCGTCGGCGTTCTTGCGGAACGGTTTGCCGTCGATCTCCGTGAACGACGCCAGCATGGCCGGCTGCTCGCGCAAGGCGCGCACCAGCGCGAAGGCGATCAGGTGCGTGTACGAAGCCTTGCCGAGCGCCCGGAGCTTCATGTGCTCGTTCAGGACGCTGCGGTTTTCCGTCAGGACCTTGGCCGCAAGCGTTCGCACCGAGGTAGCCGTCGGCACCTCGAGGCTGGCGCTCATGTTGGCGGCGATCCGCGAGCCGATGCCGCGAATGGGCTCGAGCAACGGGTCGTCGGCCGCCTGGACCTGGGCCGCGGTCGTCTTCGTCGACGCGGGAGCAGCCTGGGGCGTCGCGCGCTCCTTGGCCGCGGCCGCCGCCTCCGGATCGAGCCGTTCGAAGAGCTCCTGCCAGCTTTCGTCGACGCTGGCTGCCTCCGCCTTCCAGTCCTCGTAGAGGCCTTGGACGTAGCCGGAATTCACACCGTACGCGCTCTCGAAATCGATTCCCATGGACTCATCATCGTCAAGCCGGCCCTCGATCGAAAGCCCGAGCTTCGAAGGGCCGGGCTCGTGGGACACCGATCCTGCGACCCGTGCCATAATCACGCCTGGTCCGGGCTCCCTGGCGGTCGTCGCCTGCAAGCGCGTCCAGCTCGGCCCGTCCCGCCCCCCCCCTTTCCCTCAGCCCTCCTCGAGACCCGCCTCTCATGATGCTTTCGAAGTCGACGATTCCCTCTCTCCTCGGCCTGGCGCTCCTGTGCGGCACGACCGGCGCGCAAGCCAGCAACGACTGCTCCTCGGCCCAGGCCATCTCCGGCACCGGGGGGTTCGGCTTCGACAACTCGAGCGCCACGCAAGACGGGGGCTCGCTCCCCGGCTGCCCGACGGCCACGCGCGACGTGTGGTTCGCCTGGACGGCTCCGACGTCCGAGTTCTACGAGTTCTCGACCTGCGGCGGAGCCACCTTCGATACGGTCCTCGCGGCCTATGACGGAACGAGCTGCGGCTCGAGCCCGGTCGCTGCCTGCAACGACGACACCTGCGGCCTGCAGTCGCGCATCGCCTTCACGACCGTCGCGAGCTCGACCTACCTGATCCGGATCGGCTCGTACCCCGGCGAAGGCGGCGGCACCGGCACCCTGACGATCGATCTCGCCGGCCCGGATCCGTGCGGGATGCCGGCGACGGGGCCCGACGTCATCGTCGGCGAGCTGCCCTCGGTCGGCAACTACGGTGGCTCCGGCGGCTTCGGCGGCTATTCGATCGGCACGACGTCCTGCAACATCGGCACGGCCGAGCTGCAATGGATCGCCGGCAACAACCAACACCCGGTCATCGGGCAAAACTTCTATCGCCTCGAGAACGGGCGTTTCGAGCAGATCGGTCTCAGCTGGCTCAAGCACGGCTTCACGGCGCTGCAAGAGAGCCTGTGCTGCAACTGCACGTCGTCGGGCACCGGAACGCGCCTCGGCGTCGGTTGTTCGGACCCGTACAGCTCGGGCCTGAACGGCAGCCAAGGCGGGCTCGGTCCGCGCTTCGAGGTCAACGCGCACTCGGGCCTGTACAGCTATCCCTTCACCGGCGCGGGCCAGACCGGCAACGCGACCTACAAGCGCATCCGGGTCGACAACCAGGACCTGAACCCCACCAACCACCCGAGCGCGCTCTACTTCGGCGAGGGCCACTACATCGCCATGGACGATGCTCTGGCGGGCAACGGCAACAACAACGCCTCGTACGTCCCGCTTCAGGTCGGCAGCTTCTCGGGCGGCGCCTGGGTCGTGAACACGGCCGGCGCCACCGTCCGCGAGCAGCCCGCCATCATGGCCTGGCAGGCGAACGACGCGAACGTCCAGATCGAGAACGTGCAGGTCCCCAACGAAGGGCTCTTCCTCGTCGGCAGCAACGCGACCGACAACGGCAACGGCACGTGGCACTACGAATACGCCATCCACAATCTGAACAGCGACGTCTCCGGCGGCAGCTTCACCGTCCCGGCTCCCGCGAGCGTGACGGTGACCAACATGGGCTTCCACGACGTCGACTACCACTCCGGCGAGCCCTTCGACGGAACCGATTGGGTCGGCGTCCGCAACGCGAACTCGGTGTCCTGGTCGACCGACAGCTTCGCCACGGACCCCGACGCCAACGCGCTGCGCTGGGGCACGCTCTACAACTTCCGCTTCGACGCGGACGTGGCTCCCGCCGCGGTCGTCGCCGACCTCGGGTTCTTCAAGCCGCACACGCCGAGCAGCGTCGGCGTCAGCGTGTCCGGCCCGGAATGCGGCTCGATCGCCGCCGCCGAAACGGTGCGCGTCGGCTCGCCCCCGAACGCCTCCGCGCTCTTGATCGGCCAGACGAGCGGCCCGGTCATCGGCGCGACCTGGGACCCCGTCATCGACCACACGAGCTTCTTCCCCGGCGCGATCGTCGACGTCCTGAACATCAGCCCGAACGCGGTGAACGTGCCGCTCGCCTTCGGCACGCTCCTGTGCTCGCTGGGCGGTGACATCTTCTTCGCCCTGCCCTCGACGCCCTTCTCGATCGCGATCCCCGACCAGTGCGGGCTCGTGGGGCGCAGCCTCTGCGCCCAGGGCGGCGCCTACGCCTCGGGTCAGCTGCAGCTGACGAACGCCATCGACCTGGTGCTCGGCAGCCTGTAGCCCCTCGCCCTTCCGGATCGAAACGGGCCGGCGTCTTTTCGGAGGCGCCGGCCCGGCTCTTTGCCCGACCGCGGCTCGGGCCCGACCCTCGCACGGCTTACGGCGCGGGCAGGCCGCTCGCACCCGGCCGCCGCATTACGCCGGCCGAGCGGGCCAGCTCGACCGTCGAACGAACGCGCTCAGCCGAAGCGCTTGGCCGCACGCGCGCGGGCCTTGCGGGCTTCCTGCTCGCGGTTGCGGGCCGGGGCTTGGGTCACGAGGTCGGCCAGCAAGCGTTCCGCGAGGCGTGCCACGTCCTCGACGGCCGCATCGAAGACGACTGCGTTGGCCTTGGAGGGCTTGTTGAAGCCGCTCAGCTTGCGCACGAACTGGAGCGAGGCGGCGCGGACCTCGTCCGGCGTCGCGGGCGGGTCGAAGTTGAAGAGCGTCTTGATGTTGCGGCACATGGTTCGGTTCGAAGAGGGCTCAGCGGACGCGCTGGACGTTCGCTCGAACCTGCAAGGATACGCCCAAGGAACAGCGGCCGCGTTCAGAGTGCCGCTCCGGACCAGCCTGTCGCGAACAGGGCGATCTCGCTGGGTCGCTTTCCGGACGAGCGCGGGGGCGGCGCCACCGGATTCCGTGGCGCCGCGCGCGGGCCGCTCACCCCAGGGCGGCCCAGGTCCGGCCCTCGACGGGGTCGGTCGTCGTCGCCAGTCCGGCATCGAGCCAGCCGGGTTCGACGACGCGCCCGGCGGGGTCGGTCATGCCGTGGTAACCGCCGAGTTGGTTGACGAGGTTGTGGTAGCCGACGCTGGAGAGGATCTCGCAGGCACGCTGCGAGCGACCGCCGGCCTTTCAGCCGAAGACCAGCTTGTGGTCGGGCTGGAAGTGCTTCTGGATGGCGTCGACGAAGTCCTCGTTGGGCTGCATGCCGAAGGCCATGCGGAAGGCGATCGGGATGTTGTAGGCCCCGGGGACGTGGCCGGCTTCGAACTCTTCGACGGTGCGGACGTCGACGAAGGTCCAGCCGTCCTGGATCAGGGCGTCGACCGCGGCGGGCTTTTCGTTCTGGTAGCTCATGGAAGGTTCCGGGGAAGCGGGGACAGCGCGACAGTGTAGGCGAGACGGAGCGCTCCGTCTTCGGTTAGCCTCGGGTCGTGGTCGGTCGCCCTCGTCGCCGCTCGCCGGGCTTGCTCGCGGGCCTGTGTGCCCTGTTCGCGTGCGCCTGTGGACCGGGGGAGCCGGCACCCGCGGCTCCTTCCGACGCATCCGGCTCCCCAGCCCCCGGCCGCCGGCTCCTGATCGTCGGCTGGGACGGCGCGACCTTCGGCATCGCGGATCCGTTGATGGATCTCGGCGCCCTGCCCAACCTGGCGCGGCTCGTGCAAAGCGGAGCGAGCGCGCGGCTCGCGTCCACCCTCGTCCCGATCTCGTCGGCGGCCTGGGTCGGCGCCATGACGGGACGCAATCCGGCGGGAACCGGCGTCTACGGCTTCTTCGAGCCCGTCGAGGCGACCTACGACGTGCGCCTCACGAGCTCCCTGTCCAACCGCGCGACCCCGCTCTGGCGCATCCTCACGCGCCGCGGGCTGGGGACGATCGTGTTCGGCGTGCCGCTCACGTATCCGCCCGAGGCGGTGTTCGGGACGATGGTGGCCGGGATGCTGTCGCCCTTCGACGCGACCTACGCCTATCCCCCCGAGTACACCGACACGCTGCGCGCGCGCGGCTTCGAACCCGACCTCTCGACCTGGCGCGAGGAACGGCCGCTGACGATGGAGCACCTCGAAGCGCAACTCGAGCTGAAGCGCGAACTCGTGCTCGAGCTCCTGGCCGGGGCCGACTGGCGCTGCGCGATCGTCGTCTTCAAGAACCTGGACACCCTGTCGCACCGCTCCTACGGCGACGACTTCGCGCAGCAGGTCGCGCCGTTGTACGTCGAGCTCGACCGCGTGCTGGGCGACATGGTCGCCGCCGTCGGAACGGAGACGAACGTACTCGTGATGTCGGACCACGGCTTCCGCCCCTACCGCTTCGGCTTCAACCTGCACCTGTGGCTCCTCGAGCAGGGCTTCGCGGCGCGCAACGCCACCGCCGAAGACGACGACACGCCGGCCGGCCCCTTGGCGGTGCGCCGTCCGCTCGAACGCCGCCGCCGGCTCGCGAGCCTCGACTGGTCGCGCACCGAGGTGTACGCCGTCGAGTGCGAGGGCAACTCGGCCGGCCTGCGCCTGAACCTCGTGGGGCGCGAGCCCCGGGGCATCGTCAGCGCCGGGCGCGCGGAGTCCGTCCTCGAGCGGCTCGAGACCCGGCTCCTGGACTGGAGAACGCAGGACGGCGAAGCGCTCGTGACGCGCGTCGTCCGCTCGACCGCGCTGTACCCAGGCCCCCACCGCGACGCGCTGCCCGACCTCCTGCTCGAGCTCGCGCCGGGCGTCCAGGCCACCGCCGGCCTGGACGGACTCGTCCTCGGCCAGTACGCGCGCGCGGTGCCCGATCACGACCGCGAAGGCCTGTTCGTCGCCGCCGGCCCCGACATCCGGCCGTCGGAAACGCGCGCGGAGGCAGCGATCTTCGACGTGGCCCCCACCGCGCTCGCGCTGCTCGGCCTCCCGGTCTACGCCGAGATGGACGGCCGCGTGCTCTTGCAGCTCCTCCGCGACACGCCCACAACGCTCACGATCCCCGAAGCCGAAGACCCCTTCCGAAGCAACGCCCCGGGACCCGCCGCCACACCCTTCGACGCCAGCGAGCTACGCGAGATCGAACGCAGACTCGAAGCGCTCGGGTACACCGAGTAGCGCGTTCGGCGGCGGCGTCACCGACTCGCTTCCGCACCTTCGAGCGCCGCAAGGCCCCAGGTTCAGAGATCGCGATGACCTGGCCTTCCGTGAAACGACTCTTTCGCATAGCAGCCTGATGGAAAAGTGCTTCGGATGCGATGCATGTGACCGGGAGGCCCGGCGGGTGCGCCAGAACGCAGGCGAATCGGTAGATTCGGCGAGGCTCTCGTGTGCCGGCCGGGCTTTCCGGACGCATACAGCGCGCCGGATGACTTTTTCATCAGGCTGATAGGGGTCTCCGGATACGATCTACCCTGAAGTCCAAATTAGAAGTGGTCCGGATTCCGGGGGCTGCCCCAGTATCGCCAAGGCCTGCCAGCCGTCCAGCATTCGGTGCCGTGCCCTTTGAGCCCCGAGCGTTCTAGATGAAAAAGCGAGCACTTGCTCTTCTGATTCTGATGGTTGCTTCGTACTTGATGTATCTGACATTGTGGTCAAACGAGCTTTCGAGCGACAAGAACTCTACGAAGCCCACGACCACGGGACAGCTGTCTGAGGGCATGTTCGTGTCGCACACGGTGGACCATCGAAGGTTCTTGGAGGATCGGAAGACTGGGGTGAGACAGCCAGAGATTCGCCACAGTCGCACCTCTGTGTCGGGCTCAATCTGCGTAGGAGATTCTGACACGGACCTCAAACCTTATGAGGGCGAGGGAATCGTTGACTTTGTCCTTTGGTCGGAAAGCGAACAGAGGGTTGAACGGGTGCCCATCGATGATGGGCGCTGGTCTGTTGGCTTTTCTCAATCCGATTCGCCCAGTGAGCTGGCGCTTTATCCGCAGCACCTTGAATTGGATGGGCGGGTGGCCAGAGTTCTAGGCTCCGACAAAGTGGATCTCGCGCAGGACCCGCCGACCATAAGAGCGGTTTGGGTTCGGCGCGTACTGCTGCACGTTCAAGATGACCATTCCGGAGAAGAGCTGAGCCCAGTCTCCGTCGTCCGATGCCAGAACCGGTTTTCGAGGGTGGTCAAGTCCTTGGTTGACCGTACTGCGTTGGAGTCTTTGAGGAACGTTCATGGGGAAGGCGCCAGCATCCTCAGCGCAAATACGGACCTTGATTACATGGTCAGCGCCGGAGCCCACCAGCCCCGATTCGCTACGGATTGTGACCCAGCTGTCAGGGGGCTCAGCTCGCCTGTTGTTCTGGAAGCGGGTTTGGAGTCGGCACCTGTCTGGGTATCGGCTCCGGGCTACGCATGGTCGAGATGGGTGATCAGACCTGGCGGGAATGGCGCAGAGGAGCACTGGCTCAAGTTGAAGAAGGCGGGAGACCTAGAAGTGTCGGTCATTGATATCCAGGATGAAGATGACCCCCTGTATGTCCGGCTCTATCCCACAAGAAGCTCAGACAATCTCTATTTGCCCATCTTCGAGGAACAGCTTAAAGAAGCCCAAGCGGAGGTCTTCGTTCATGACCTTCCGACAGGTCATTACCGGGTTCACCTGGAGAGGGGAAGAAGGTTCTCCAGCGCGGCAGTCGTAGCCAACGTCGAGGCTGGCGTTGAGCCCGGTCGAGCAACAAGAGTAGAGCTATCGGCTCGAGGCCGGCCATTGACAGCAGTGCGAGGCTGCATCATGGTCGCTGCAGACCTTGACGTACAGCTTCTTCAGACGGTGACGGCAAGACGCTTAGGGGACTACCGGCTCAAGCCCTTGCCTGCCCTTCGAGCATCTCTACACACGTGGAGACAGGATTCCACGCGGCCCGTAGAGTGTAACTATTCTTGGGAACTGAATGACCTTTCAGAAGGAACCTATCGAGTCGTGGTTGAGCCTCTTCTCTATAGTCAAGTCATTCGAGTCCCTACGGCGGACGACGTAATCATTGACCTGCGAAGCGTACGGCCTCGGATAGTCCGCTTTGAAGACGCGGACCTCGGGGCGCTCGTCCAGGTCGATCGTGTTTCGTTCGCCTATGCGAATGCGCGAGAAGAGAACCCCTGTGAGTTCTGTCCAAGGCGCTACGTTTCATCCCCTGAGAACCCCATGCTACGCGACATCCCCAACGGAGAGCTCGTCGTCGAGGTGCGGGCCGAGGGTTACGGACGCTCCACACACCGCTTCACGATTGGCGACGATGATGAGGATGTTGTCGTCAAGCTCGGGCAGGTTGCTAGCGTTGTCGTTGAGTTGGTTGACCGGGAAGGAAAGACAGTGGAGCCCGATGGGGTTGAGTGGCTGCGCGGCCTTGCATTCCATGACGAAGAAGGGGAACCGTTGGTCGTTCAGGGCTTGCAATCAACGACCAAGGGTTCCGGCTTCACGAACACGGCATACCTTAGGCACTTCGGAGTCGTCACAATTTCGCAAGACGAAGAGGCCGTAGGTCCACTCTTCGAGCCTGCTTCCATCGCGATTCAACCGGGTAGTCAACTCACGGTCGAACTCCTCGTGAAGGATTGACGCGTGGCCTACCCCCAAGGGAGGGAGAGGGTCAGCATTTGTGGAGAAAGTAGTGTCAGGGTCTTCTTGAAACGACGACGGTCCAACCTCCAACTTCCTGTACCGTGGATCTCCATCGCACCCTCACCAACTCCGC
>JAJDEW010000050.1 GCA_029259595.1 Planctomycetota bacterium
CAACCACTCCGAAGCCATGATCCGGGACTTGACCGGTCGGCTGCGTCGTGATTCCTGGCTGACGAGCAAGCTGCGACGCTATCTGGATCTCGGCTTGGCCCTATGGGGAACGTGGCGCAACTACGTTCGGCGGCGCTTCAATTTTGACGAGGAGTCACCGGCTCAGCTGCTGGGATTCGTTCCCCGGAGGCTGAGGGTGACGGAGCTCTTGAGCTGGCGGCAGGACTGGGGACAGGGCAGTGTGCACCCGCTGGCTTCGGGGGGGACGACCCTCTCAATTCGGGAGTCCAAGCGCCGGATCGGTTTTGGTGGTTGAGGGCTCAGATTAGGACTCTGCAAATCAATTGACACCAGCCAAGCACATCAGTCCTTCAGATCCAGCGTGGTGAGGGGGGAGATGGCCGAGAAGCTCGACGCGCCAAGCGTCCCCGGATTGTGCAAGCGAGCCGAAAGCCGCGTAGCCCCGAGACCCTCGGGCAGGAATCCATGCACGAGTTGTGTGCGGCGCATCCCCGTGGGGAAGAGCAAGAGGCTGACCCGCGTCACGATCTCTCCCCCGCGAACGAATTCGCCTGTCGGTCGCAAGCGCCACTCGCGTCCGCGCTCGTCGGTCGCCCAGACGCCGAGGTCGGCGACTTGCTGGTGGCCACGGTGTCGGGCGTAGATCCAGAACTCGTTCCCGTCGAGCTCGATGAACAGGTGCGGCTCCAGGTTCATCGCCTTGCGGCGGAGGAGTAGGTAGGTCGTCGCGGGCGCGTCCTCGGTTTCCTCGATCGCGTGCGAGACCGGGACCGAGATGAGCTCGTAGTGGCCCAGCGCGGAGACGAGCTGCGCCAGGCGGCCTTCGGTCTCGCCCTCGATGTCGTAGCGGTGCAGCCAACCCCGCAGGATCTCGATGGGACTCCAGTCGACCGTCACGGGTGCGACGACGGGCACGACGTAGTCGGGCTTGTACTGCAGCGCCTCGAGCAGGTCGATGCGTTGAGCGCCTCGCCAGGAGATGGTCGCCTGCCCATCTCCCAGGGGTGTGGCACGTCCGCGCATGTCGTAGACGTTCTTGCGAGAGAGGTAGCCGACGGCGCCGGGCCACAGGGTCAGGATCGAGGCCGAGGCCTTGATCCTGTCGCGCAGGAAGATGCTGAGGGCGCGGAGCCGTTGCACGTCGCGAATCTCGCGGTCCAGCCCGAGGCGTCCCAAGGGTCGTCCGTAGGCGCGTTCGAGCTCCGGAGAGGGCTTCATCCACTCGCGGTGCAGCTCTTCGGTCGCGAAAGGGCCGAGATTGCCGGGCATCTTGCTCACGAGGAACGAGGCGGAGACGGCCAGGGCCAGGAGGATCCAGGCGAGGGGTGCGAGTTTGGGTTGGCGATCGATCAAGGCGACGATCGCGCTCTGGACCGACAGGAAGGCGAGTGGAAGCGCGGGAGCGAGCGCGTTCCACATCGGAAGGTCGTCGCCTCCTGCGGCGACGATCGTGAGCATCCAGAAGGCGGACAGGAGCAAGGCACGGCGCCCCATGGCCGGGAGCATGCGAAAGGCCAGCAGCGCCAGGGGCAAGAGCAAGAGCGGCGCCGAGCCCGAGGCCAGGAAGAAGCCCCGGAAGTAGTGTCCGCCCAGGGCGAAGCGCTCACCATCGAAGGCCAGGATCGCGATGGTGTCGGGGGACAGGAACGAACCCGTTCGCAGGGCGCGGTATCCGGCCAGGAGGACGAAGAGCACGGCCGTGAAGGGAAAGGCCAGGCGGATCCGTGGCCGCGGGTTGCCGTCGTCCTTGCGCGGCCGGTCCACGAAGTCGAGCAGCCAGAGCGCGAGACAGAAGAAGGCCCCCTCCGGTCGCGCGAGCACGAGCGCCGGCAGGACCAGGACCAGGATCTTTCCCCAGCGGCGTTCGAAGGCGAGAAAGCTCGCCGTGACGAGCAGCATGACCAGCGCGGCCTCCGTCCCTGACGTCGCGGCCGCGACGGCTGAACCGCTCGACGCGAGCAGGAGCGGGGCGACCAGGCCGGAGAAGCGCTTGGCGCTGTGCTGGGCGAGGATGACCAGCGTGCCGAGCCCGGCGAGCATTCCGAAGGCTTGGGCGAAGCCCGTTGGCGACGCGTACGTCCGCTCCGCGAGGGCGCAGAGACCGATCCAGAGCGGCGAGGGATACGATTCGACGAGCTCGCCGCCCGGATTCCACAGGGCCTGGCCGTGATGGACGAGGTTGCGCGCCAGCCGAAAGGCCACGTGGGCCGTGTCATACGGCGGCCCGAAGTCGCCGTCGGGCGTCTGGTGGACCCCCAGGCCGTGCACCACGAAAATGGCGATGGCCACGAGGATGACGGTGACTCGATTCATGGGGGAGCCGCTTTCGGCCTATGCTGAGTATCCGGACGAGCCCCGCTTTTCCAGCTCTTCCTCCGGCCCGCAGAGCCTGGCTGCATGACCTCTCGTTTCGAATCTTCTCCCCCTTCGCCCGGTCGCGGCCCCGACGGGGTGAGTGAACGCGGCTTGCGCTCGGCCGCGTTGTTGGTCGCGGTGCCGCTCTTCGTTCACCGGATGAACAACTCGCTCATGATCGTGCGCGGGAGTCTCGAGCTCGATTCGGACCCGCGTGGCGACGCGCGAAAGCATCAGCTGCCCGAGCTGGGCCGCCTCGAGCGCAAGCTCAAGACTCTCGCGCAGCTCGCGAGGGATCCTTCCGAGCGCATCGAGAGGGTTCGGGTGCGAGACGAGCTCGAGTTCGTTCTGGAGGCCATGGAGCCCCTGACCTCGACCTACGCCGACTCGACTCGACGCAGCGGGAACGCCGAGGACGTGCTGGTGCGGGTTTCGTCCGAGGCCCTGCGCCAGCTCGTGTGGACGATCCTGATCGACCTCCTCGTTCCGGCGCAGGCGGAGTTCCTACGCCCGCACTCTCCGCTGGCGGTCCAGCTCACCGTGACGTTCGACGTGGCGGAGCGACTTGAGCTCGAGTTCGCGGCCAGCGGCCGTCCGGGCGAAGCGTGGGGCCTCACGGGTCAGCGCGCGCTGGACGAGGTCTATCGGCCGCGCGTCGAGTGTTGGGACGGACAGCTCACGAGGGACGATGCCGGCGAGAGGCAACGCGCCTACCGCCTGAGTCTGCCGATCGCCGCCCGCGTGGCCCCCGTGCAGGCTTCCGACCCCGTCGCCATGGGGCGGATCCTCGTCGTTCACCCTTCGGGGCTCGAAGGCGACATGCTCCGCATGGTCCTCGAGGAGGACGGCTTCCGCGTGGACTGGGTCACGTCGGTCGAGGTTGGCGAGGAGCGCTTGTCCGCGGACGTTCCCGATCTCGTGCTCTGGGAAGCGAGCATGCTCGAGCCGGGTCAGCTCGGTGTCCGCTCGCTCGAGCAGCGTTCGAGCGGTGTGCCCTACGGTCTACTCGGAAGCGATGCGAGCGGCGCGCGACGGCGCGACGCCCTCCCCGTGCCGTGCGACCCGCGCGAGCTGCGCATGTTCATCCTCGAGCGCCTCGGATCCTGATGATCTCGACGCCGGCCACCGCGGCGTCTACCAGCGCTTCCACGTCGAGGTTCGTTTCCTCTTCCTCGCAGACCGCGAGGCTGCCGCGGATGACGGGCTTCGTCGGCTGAAACACGGTGCAGCAGTCGGGCTCGGGGCGAATCGACAGGTCGAACGTCCCGATGCGACGGGCGAGCGCGATCGTCTCCTCCTTGTCGAAGCAGATCAGCGGGCGCAGGACCGGGATCGTGACGGCGGCGCCGATGCAGGTCAGGTTCTCGAGCGTCTGGCTCGCGACCTGACCCAGGCTGTCCCCGGTGATCAGCGCGCCGGCCTTGGCGCGGCGTGCGATGCGCTGTGCGATTCGCTGCATCATCCGGCGGTACAGGACCGTGCGGTAGCCGGGGCGGCAGCGGTCGCGGATCTCCTCCTGACAGCGCGCGAACGGCACGCTGTAGAGCCGTGACGGTCCTTGGAAATGCGAGACGGCGTGGGCGAGCTGCTTGATCTTGCGCTTCGACCCTTCGCCGATGTACGGCTCGGAGTGGAAGGACACGAACGAGACGTTGCAGCCGCGCTTCATCGTGAGCCAGGCCGCGACGGGCGAGTCGATGCCGCCCGACAGCAAGCAGAGGGCATTGCCCAGCGTGCCGACGGGCAAGCCGCCGGCGCCCTTGAGACGTTCGGCGTAGACGTAGGCGTTCTCCGGTCGGATGTGAATGGAGAGCGTCAGCTCGGGCTCGTTCAAGTCGACGTGCAGTCGCTCTTCGAAGTCCGGCATGACGTGGTCCGCGATCCGACGATCGAGCTCCGTCGAGATCACGGGGAACGTCTTGTCCGCGCGCTGGGTGCGGACGCGAAAGGCCACGGTCGGCTCGAGCGGGTAGCGCCGCATCGCCTGCCCGAGGACGTGGCGCGCGATGCGGGCGATCGCGTCGAAGTCCTTCGGTGAGCTCCAGGCCGGCGAAACGGACGTGAAGCCGAAGATGTCCTGGACACGGCGGGACACTTCGCGTGTTCGACGCTCGGGGTAGATGGCGAGCTGTCCGTGGGCACGCTGGAGGCGCGCGGGCGAGATCTCCCGGACCGCGCGCAGGACGTTGCGCGCGAGGATCTGCTCGAAGTTCCGGCGGTTCTTGCCCTTCAGCCACAGCTCGCCGTAGCGCGCGACGATCAGCTCGGGTTCCTCGGACAGTTCCGCGGCGGGCTCTCGCTCGGTCGACGACGGGTTCAAGGTCTGGCTCCGGCGACGCGGAGCTCTCCGGCGACCCGCGCCAAGGCCGCGAGCGCCGCTTCGACGTCCGCTGCACTCGACGTGCGCGAGAACGAGATCCGGAGGACGGACCTGGCCTCGTCGGCCGCGAGCCCCAGGGCGAGCAGAGCCGGGGAAAGCGCGTTGTTGCGCGCCTGGCAGGCGCTGCCGACGCTGGTCAGGACACCGTGTTGCGCCAGGTGGTGCAGCCAGACCTCGGCGGGGGCGCCGGGCAGGCGCACGGCCGCGATCGCGGGCGACGGGACGAGTCCGGAGGCGGGGGCAGGGTCGAGCAGTTCGGTGCCTTCGATCCCGCGCAGGCCCTCCGCAAGGCGCGCGCGCAGGGCGGCGAGGTGTGCGTGCGTCGCGGTGACGTCGCGCACGGCCGCTTCCACCGCGCTCGCAAAACCCACGATGCCGGCGACGTTCTCCGTCCCCGAACGCAGTCCGTTCTCCTGGTTGCCGCCGAACACCAGCGGGCGCGGCTTCTTGGCCGGATCCGTCAGCACGAGCGCCCCGGTGCCCTTCGGTCCGTGGATCTTGTGGGCGCTGATCGCGTAGCTGCCTCCGCCCAGGGCCTCCAGGTCCAGGTCGAGCTTTCCGATGCCCTGCACGGCGTCGACGTGCAAGTGCGCCCGCGGCGCGCGCTCGCGGACGAGCGTCGCCACGCGTCGCAGCGGATAGATCGTGCCGAACTCGTTGTTCACGAGCATCTGGGCGACGAGCACGGTGTCTTCGCGCAGCTTGCTCGCGAGTGCCTCGAAGTCGATCCCGCCGTCGGGCGCGGCCGGGATGGCCTCGACTTCGAAGCCTTCGTCGACGAGCGCGAGGGCCGCGGCGCGCACCGACGAGTGCTCGGTCGCCCCATAGAGCACATGGGCACCCTGGCGCCGCTTCGCCCGGGCGAAGCCCAGCACCGCCAGGTTGTTCGCCTCGGTGCCGCCGGAGGTGAAGACGACGCCTTCCGGGCGCACGAAGAGGGCGCGCGCGATCGTCTCGCGCGCAGCATCGATCGCCTCGGCCGCTCGCACACCGAGCGTGTGACGCGACGAGGGGTTGCCGAAGCGTTCGTCCAGGAACGGCTCCATCGCCGCGCGGACCACGTCCAACAGGGGGGTGGTCGCGGCGTGATCGAGATAGACGGTATCCACGAGGTTCATGGGGGCGGGTCCGAAGCGGCGATGATACCCATCGCTCCACGCGAAGGTACGTCAGCCGTCGCTGCGCGCCGGATTCACGCGCGCCAGGTCGAGCTCGGTCAGGCTTCCGGCCTCGATCTCACCCTCGACGGTCAGACGCGCCGATCCCGCGCGCAGCTCGACGCGGTAGCGCCCCGGCGGCAGGTCCTGGGCTCGGAAGACGCCGTTCACGTTCGTCGCGCGCGGCGGAAAGAGGCGCGTGCTCTCCTCGAAGGGGTGGACGAGCACGAGCGCGCCTTCGATCGGTCGTCCGTCGAGGTCGTAGAGCCGTCCCACGAACGAGCCCGTTTCCAGGCGCAGGTCGAGGGGCGGCCGACCCGCGCGATGCTCCACGCGCGACCGTGCCAGGACGGGCCAGCTGCCTCCGACCGCCCAGGGCGGTAGGACGTGGACGTCGTAGTCGCCTTCGACCAGGTCGTCGATCCCGAACTTCCCGTCCGCGTCGGTCAGGACGGTGCGCCGCACCACGCCCTCGAAGTTGGCCGTGCCTGCGCGCGGGAGGAAGAGAACCGCGTAGCCCTCGATCTCGGAGGCGACCGAACCCTCGATCCGCGCGACGCGTCCGGTGAGCACCGAACGCCGCATGTCGGGCAGGGCGGGGAGGGGATCGATGTGCGGTTCGAGCTGCCACAGCGGACCGGCGGGGGCCGGAATGACGACCGAGTTGCGCCCGATCGGATAGCCCGGCTTGACGAGCGCCACCTGGTAGGTGCCCGCGCGCAGGCCGGCGATCGTGAAGTGGCCTTGTGCGTTGGTCGTGTCCCAGGCCAGCGGTGCGGCGACCTCGCCCGGGCTCTCCTGGTAGAGGTGGACGGCGACTCCCGGAGCGGGGCCGCGGTCGTCGAAACGCACTCCACCGCGCAGCTCGTGGGGACCCCAGGGCGCCACGAGCTCGGGAAATTCGACCACGGCGAGCTCGTGCACGTCCTCGGGCAAGCGGCGCGGTTCGTCACCGCTGCGCGCGACGAGGATGCCGGTCAAGAGCGCCGTGAAGACGGCCGTGACGAAGACGATGTTGCCGCGCTTCACCGTTCGCGCTCCGCTGCGAGGGCCGCGAGCAGCTCGGCCTGGAGCGCGGCGCAGGGCTCGAACTCCGTCAGGTCCAGGGCTCGCAAGCCGGCTTCGAAATCGTCCATGGCCCGCGCGCCGGCCCGCACGCGCGTCACGAGCTGGATCCCGAGCTGCAGGGCGTCGCAGGCCCGTGCGAAGCGCGCCTCGCGCGTTTTCTCGTCACAGAATTCCGTCCACAGCGCGGCGATCGCCGGATCGTCGCCGAAGAGCTCTCCGATCGCGGCCGTTTCGGCGCTGCGCTTGGCGCCCGCCGGCAGGAGCGCCTTGGCGCGCCGGGGCAGGTCCCCGAGCAGCGCCTCGGGGGCGTCGTGCAAGACCACGAGCGAAACCGCCCGGCCGACGTCGAGCGCCGGCCGGACCCGCGCACCCAGGACGAGCGCCAGCAGCGCCGCTCCGTGGGCGTGGGCGGCGACGCTCTCGTCCGGGGCGAGACCGCGCTGGCGCCAGCCGACGCGCGGCAGCCGGCCCAGGGCATCGAGGGCGAGCCAGGACGCGAGCGCGTCCGAATCGGCCACCCGAGAGGTGCGGGCGGGGTTCACCAGGGCCGGAGGGTGGGGTTCATCGGGGCTGGAGGGCGGATGTCATCGGGTTTGGCGGGCGCCGGTTGTCGCCGGTTCCGGCGGGTGGAAGGGTTGGGTAGGGCTCGCCCGGCCGCTGCGCCAGGGGCGCCGCGGGAGCTCGTCGACCGGCCGGCGGTAGACGGGGCCAGGAGCGAACTTATACTGTTTCGCCCTAATTGGAGAGCAACTCGGCGCCCGTGCGCGCTGCAGCGAGCCTTCCGAAGGGACCTCCATGTTGCTGCGCCTGCGCAAGAACTCCTCGCCGACCGAGGTCGAAGCCGTCTTCACCGTGGCCCGGGCTCTCGGTTACGAACCGCGGATCCTCGACCGCGGCGGTGTGCTCGTCGAGCTGCTTCCGGGCGGCCCGTCGGACGTCCCGCGGGCCGCCCATCGGTCCCGTTTCGAGGACCAGAGCGCGGTCGAGACGGTCCTCGAGAGCTCGGACGCTCCCGAACTGCACGAGCGCGAAGCCGGACGCGAGGAGACGCGGGTCGAGATCGGTGCGGCCGCCTTCGGTGCCGGCGCCTTCTCGCTCGTCGCCGGTCCCTGCGCGGTCGAAGACCCCGACCGCCTCATCGAGATCGCCCGTTCGGTGCACGCAGCGGGAGCGGTGCTCCTGCGCGGCGGCGCCTTCAAGCCGCGCACGTCGCCGTGGTCCTTCCAGGGGCAGGGGCGCAGCGCGCTCGCGGCGCTGGCGGCCGCGCGCGAGGCGACCGGGCTCGGGATCGTGACGGAGGTGCTCGATCCGCGCGACGTCGAGGCGGTGGCGGAGGTGGCCGACATGCTCCAGATCGGTTCGCGTAGCATGTCGAACACCGTGCTCTTGACGGAGTGTGCGCGCAGCGGTCGTCCGGTGCTCTTGAAGCGCGGCTTGGCCGCGACGGGGCGCGAGTTCCTGCTCGCCGCCGAGTGCGTGCTGGCGAACGGCAACGAAAACGTCGTCCTGTGCGAGCGCGGCATCCGTGGCTTCGACAACGTCACGCGCAACGTGCTCGACGTCGGCATGGTCGCCTGGCTCAAGCTGAAGACGCATCTGCCGGTCGTCGTCGATCCGTCGCACGCGGCCGGACGCGCCGACCTCGTGCTGCCGCTCGCGAAGGCCGGAGTCGCCGCCGGAGCCGACGGCGTCATCGTCGAGGTCCATCCGGAGCCGGCCGAGGTCCACTCCGACGGGGCCCAGGCGCTCTCGTTCGATGCCTTCGCCGAGCTCGCCCGCGGCGTTCGTCGCCTGGCGCAGCTCGAGGGCAAGACACCCGTGCTGCCCCCCGAGAGGATCGATGCGAAGGAGGTCATGCGTTGAGAAAGCCCACGATTGCCGGCAACTGGAAGATGAACCTCGACCGCGCCACGGCGCTCACGCTGGCGCGCACGTTGCGTGAGCACGTCGGGACGCGCGACGACGTCGACGTGGCCGTCGTGCCGCCCTTCGTCTGGTTGGCCGAGGTCGCGGCCGAGCTCGAGGGCTCGCCGCTTCGCGTCGGAGCCCAGAACATGTGTGCGCACACCGAAGGCGCCTTCACCGGCGAGGTCTCCGGCTCGATGCTGAAGGGCGTCGGTTGCCACTTCGTCGTCCTCGGGCACTCCGAACGACGCCACGTCTATCACGAGACCGATGCCGAGATCGACGCCAAGGTGCGGCGCGCGCTCGACGACGGCCTCGACGTGACCCTGTGCCTCGGCGAGACGATCGAGGAGCGCCAGGCCGGCGCGACCGAGACCGTCGTACGCCGCCAGCTCACCGCCGGCCTCGCGCAGGTCGGCAAGGACGAGATCGCCCGCGTCACCTTGGCCTACGAGCCCGTCTGGGCCATCGGCACGGGGTTGACCGCGACGCCGGCGCAGGCCGGCGAGGTGCACCAATACCTGCGCGGACTGGCCGTCGGTCTTTTCGACGACGCCGTCGCGGCTTCGCTCCGCATCCAGTACGGGGGCAGCGTGAAGCCCTCGAACGCGGCCGAGCTGATGGCCGTCGACGGCGTCGACGGCGCTTTGGTCGGTGGGGCCTCGCTCACCGCCGACGACTTCATCCCCATCATCGACTTCGCGCGCTGAGTTTCGCGCGCCCCCCTTTGTCCGCCTGACCCGCTTGGAATCATGAGCCTGCTCATCAGCCTCTTCTACATCGTGTTCGTCCTCTCGGCGGTCGTCTTGATCGTCGTCGTGCTCCTCCAGGAAGGCAAGGGCGGCGGCTTCGGCCAGGCGCTCGGCGAGCACGGGCAGCAGACCTTCGGTGTCGGTGCCAAGGGCATCAACACGTTCACCGGCTACACCGCCGGGGTCTTCCTGTTCAGCGCGCTCTTCCTGCACATCATGACGCGCAACCAGGAAGCGGGCTCCGTCCTCGACGGCGAGGGCTCGGTCCTGACCACCTCGCCCGGCGACGCCGGCTCCGGTGGCGGCCTGCCCGTCGGCGGTGCGCCCGTGGAAGGCAACTAGTCGCCGGATGGCGATTCTGCGTTCGATGACGGGCTTCGGCGCCGCCGCGGCCGAGGTCGACGAGTTTTCCGTGCGCATCGAAGTCCGCTCGGTCAACCATCGCCACCTCCAGGTCAAGACGCGCCTTTCCTCGGAGTTCGTCCACCTCGAGGGTGACGCCGACAAGCTGATCCGCAAGGAGCTCGTGCGCGGCTCGGTGGCGGTGCACCTGCACGCGACGCGACGCCCCGGCACCGAAGCGGCCCGGATCGACCGCGAGCTGGCCGGGCGCTACAAGAAGGAGCTCGTGAGTCTCGCGCGCGACCTCGGCTGCGGCGAGGTGCTCGATCTCTCCACCGTCCTCGCCCTGCCGGGAGTCGTCACGACCCGTGAGGAGTCGAAGGCCTCCGAGGCCCGCGACAAGCGCGTCCTCAAGGTGCTTCGCACGGCCTTGGCCGGCCTGCTCGAGATGCGCGACACCGAGGGTGCCGCCTTGCTCGAGGACCTGCGCGGGAACGCGCGCGAGCTGGAGGCGATCGCCGGGCGCATCGCCAAGCGCATGCCCCAGGTCACGAAGGGGCACCAGCGCACGCTGACGAAGCGGGTCAAGGACTTGCTCGATCGCACGGCCGACCTGTCGCCCGCCGATCTGGCGCGCGAGGTCGCCCTGCTGGCGGATCGGCTCGACGTCTCCGAGGAGCTCTCCCGGCTCTCGAGCCACCTGGGGCAGCTGGAGTCCTTCCTCGCGAAGGGGGGAGCGGTGGGTCGCAAGCTCGATTTTCTGGTCCAGGAGATCTTCCGAGAGGTCAACACGGTCGGCGCGAAGTGCAGCGACGCCAAGGTCGCGCACTGGGTCGTCGACGCGAAGGCCTGCGCCGAGCGCTTGCGCGAGCAAGTGCAGAACGTGGAATAGGGCCCGTGACGGGCGAGCGCGGACTCATGCTGGTGATCTCGGGCCCCTCGGGCTGTGGGAAGAGCTCGATCTGCCGGCGGCTCCTGGAGGACGAGCGCGTCGTGTTCTCGATCTCGGCGACGACGCGTCCGATGCGCACGGGCGAGACCGACGGCGTCGACTACTTCTTCGTCGACAAGCAGCGCTTCCGCGAACACATCGAGAACGGCGACTTCATCGAGTGGGCCGAGGTGCACGGCAACCTCTACGGGACGCTGCGCGGCCCCATGGAAGAGGCCTTGGCCGCGGGCAAGACCGTGCTGGTCGAGATCGACGTGCAGGGGGGGTCGCAGCTCAAGGACCTCGAGTTGCCCGGCCTGTACGTCTTCATCGCTCCGCCGAACATGGACACGCTGCGTGCGCGACTGGTCGGGAGGGGGACGGACGCGCCCGAGGTCATCGAGCGTCGCTTGAAGAAGGCGGGCGAGGAAATGGACAAGCAGGACCGCTACGACCACGTCGTGGTGAACGACGATTTCGAGGCCGCCCTGCGCACCGTGCGTCGCCTGGCCGGTCTGGAGAAGGAGCCCTCGGCATGACGGACATTCTGCTCGGTGTCAGTGCCTCCGCCGCGATCCACAAGGCCGCCGACCTCGCGAGCAAGCTCGCGCAGGCGGGCCATACGGTGCGCGCGATCCTGACCCCGCGTGCGGCCGAACTGATCTCGCCGCAGCTCTTCGAAGCCCTGACCGGCGAACGTGCCTTCGTCGACGAGTTCGTCGATCCGCGCGGTGCGATGGATCACATCGACCTGTCGCAATGGGGCAAGCTCCTGGTCGTGGCCCCGTGCACGGCGGACCTGGTTTCGCGCCTCGCCTTGGGTCTCGCCGGCGACCTCCTGACGACGACGGCCCTGGCCCTTCCGGCCGGTGTTCCACGGCTCTTCTGTCCGGCCATGAACCCGCACATGTTCGCCTCGCCGCCCGTTGCGCGCAACGTCGCGCGTCTGATCGAAGACGGTTGGCAGCTCGTCGAGCCGACCGAAGGGCACATGGCCTGCGGCGTGGAAGGCCGCGGACGCATGGCCGAGCCAGACGCGATCGTCGTGGCCGTCGCGGCCTGGTCGACCCGTTGAGCAAGTCATTCGGCGTCCTGACGACGTCCTCGACAGCGGGGTGCAGGCCTTGAGTCGTTCGCTGCGTGTCGTCGTCACCGCCGGTCCGACGCGTGAACACGTCGACCCCGTTCGTTACCTGTCGAACGAGTCGAGCGGCAAGATGGGCTTCGAGCTCGCGGCGGCGGCCGTGGCAGCCGGGCACCGCGTGACCTTGGTCGCCGGTCCTGTCGCGCTCGCGACGCCGAAGGGTGTGCGGCGCATCGACGTGGTCAGTGCACGCGAGATGCTGGCGGAGACGCGCGCGGCCTTCGACGCGGCGGACGCGCTCCTCATGTGTGCGGCCGTCTGTGACTTCCGGCCCAAGCGCCGCTTGAAGGGCAAGTGGCGCAAGAAGGACGACGGCGCCGACGATGCGGTGCTCGAGCTGGTGAAGAACCCCGACATCATCGCGACGCTCGGACGCGCGAAGGGCGAACGTCTCGTGCTCGGCTTTGCGCTCGAAACGTCGCAGGGCTTGCGCCGCGCGCGGGCCAAGCTCGAGCGCAAAAACGCCGACTACATCGTGCTGAACGACGCGAGTGCGTTGCGGGCCGACCGAACGTCGGTGACCGTGCTGGGCAAGGACGGGAGCGAGCGTCGGTTCGCGGGGGCGAAGGCCGCGGTCGCGCGCCGCCTCGTGGGCCTCCTGACGGCCTCCCGCGCGTAAAAAAGTGCCCGGATCGTGGCCTCGTGCACTTCCGAGTGCGCGGGGAGCTAAAATGCGCGCCGCTCTCCGGAGCTCCCCCTGAATCACAACCCTTATTCGAGTTGAAAGACATGCAGCACAGACGAATCCTCCCGCTCGCCCTCGTTCTGTCCACCGCGACGCTCGCCTTCGCGGCTATCCGTCCCTTGTCCCAGGAGATGCCGCAGCCGACCCCCGAACACGCCCAGATTCTGAACGGAGTCGGAGTGTGGGAAGGGACGCTGACCTCGTTCATGGGTGGCGCGCCCGCCGAGCCCGTTCCCGCCAAGGAAACGGTCGAAGGCATCGGCAAGTTCTGGACCCAATCGAAGTTCACGTGCAACTTCATGGGCATGCCCTACCTCGGCACCGGTTGCGTCGGCTACGACGCGAAGAACGGAAAGTACGTCGGCACCTGGATCGACAACATGTCGAGCTACCTCGCCGTGATGGAAGGCGAGATGAACGAGGAGACCAACACCTTGGTCATGCGCTACGACGCGCCCGACATGACCGGGCAGATGGCGGCTCACCGCATCGAGTCGGTCTACAACGAGAACAGCTACGTCTCGACCTTCTACACCGGCGCGGGCGAAGGCACGAAGACGATGGTCATCGAGATGAAGCGCAAGGGCAAAGGCGCCGTCGAAGCGGGCTCTGACAAGAAGTAGAACGCGCGGCCCCGTCCCTGCCGTTTGCGACGGTGGGGTCGGGGCCGATTCCGCTCTCGGGGTTCAGCAGATCCCGAGTTCGCTCACGCCGCTGCCCGGTTCCATGCAGCTCGAAATCGACAGCGTTTCCGCGTGCGTGCGAACGCCCGCCGGCTCGATCGCGCTCGTTCCCCGCGATCCCGATCGACCGAGACGCGAGTCACATCCAGGGTGAGTTCCGGACGAGCCCGATCGCCAGGGTGAGGCTCGGACGAGCCCGGTCGCCGACGTCGCCCTGACACGGAACGCACGGCGAGCGCTGCCGCCAGGGACCGGGCACCCCGTTCGCCCGCGCGCGCGACCGAGGGGTCCGAGTCCGCCGCAAGTACCGACCCGGACAGGGCTTGGGGGAGGCCTCCGGCGCTCTGGCGTCCCTGCGCCGTGCCGGGCGGGGTCGCCTCGAGCCCGCGGCTGCCACCTTCCGGTTCCACCGGTTTGTGCCGTGTCCCTCGGGCGCTGCTAATTCCACGGCCTCGAAGGGCTCGCTGCCAGAGCGCCCTCCCGATCCTGCCTGGGCTGCCCGCGACGGCCTCGTCGAGGATTGCGACGTGCTAGAGGGGGACGTGATCCGGCGCCGTGCCGACGCTGCCACGAAAAGGAACCTCTTGTGCCGCTGGAGTCGGTGGTGCCGTTTTGGAAGTCTTTAGGACTCCCGTCAAGGCGCCCCTTGGGCGGCGGGGAGCGAAGGCGACCGGGGGCGACTGGAGTGGGTGAGGACGACGGCGATGGCCGGTTCGGGCGGTAGGCGCAAGACCAAGGCGAAAAAGAAGGGGGGCGGAGTGACGGCGGGAGACCGCTGGCGCCGCTTCCTCGGAGCCTTCGCGTTCGGTGAGGAGGTCGACGAGGAGACCACGACCCACCTGCAGGAGATCAAGGGCATCCTCTGCATCGGGGCCGCGATCTGGCTCTGGATCTCGCTCGCCTCCTACCGCTATCCCTATGGAGCAACGGGCCGCAACTGGGGCGGACAGGCGGGCTTCTATCTGGCCGAGCAGGTCTACATCGCCATCGGCTGGAGCGGTCACCTGCTCGTCTTCCTGGGAGCTTCCTGGGGGGTCGTGTTGGTGGCTCGCAAGCGGGTGGGGCTGCCCTTCCTGCGGATCGTCGGAGGCGTCCTGTTCCTGGCCACGACCGCGCTCTTGGCCGAGCTCGCGTTCGGCGCCGACCACCCGCCTTCGAACGACTTGCCCTACGGCCCCGGCGGTTGGGCGGCGCTCGAGCTCGTCGGCACGACCGACGGAACGCCCGCGCCCTTGGTCGAGAAGTTCGGCGGTCCCGGGCTCTGGCTCCTCTTGAGCCTGGGCGCCCTGATCTCGTTCATGCTGGCCACCGAGATGGCCTTCTTCCCGGCTCTGGCCGCCTTCCGGGAGTGGATCGACGAACGCCGCGAGGAGCGTGGCGAGAGCGTGGCCGCGGCCCTCGCGGGCTGGGCCCGGCGCTTCGCCGCCGGACTGTGGGACTTCCTGCGGGGCGCCGACCTCGAGCTCGCGAGCGCGCCCGCGACGACCGCCGTGCGCGGTGGCGCGGCGGGGAAGAAGGGCAAGGCCAAGGGCAAGACCCGTGAGGCCGCGACACGCACGAAGGGCAAGGCCAAGAAGGCGCCCGAGCCGGAGCTCTTCGACGACGAAGCGCTCGACGAGGACGAGTTCGACGAAGAGCTCGACGCCGTGGCCGACCTCGAAGCGGACGGGTCCGCGGAGGAAGACGGCGACGAAGAGTGGGAATGGGAGTACGTCGACGAAGAGGACGAAGAAGACGAAGGCGAATGGGACGAGGCTGAAGCGGACGAGGAGGAAGACGACGAGGTCCTCATTCCCGCCAAGAAGCCTGGCAAGAAGAAGGCCCCGAAGACCTCCACGCCGGCCAAGGTCACGCAGGCGGTGGCCATCTTCGAGCCGCCCACGCCGCCGCCCGGACCCTGGAAGTTCCCGCCGCTGGATCTGCTCGAGCCGCCGGCCGTGACCAGCGTCGACGACGAGAGCTCGATCGAGAAGCAGGCCCGTCGACTGGAGTCGGCCCTGTCCTCGTTCCGGGTCGAAGCCAGCGTCGTCGGTGCCAAGGTCGGGCCGGCCGTGACGCTCTTCGAGCTCGAGGTCGCCCAGGGCACGCGGATGAACAAGGTGACGCAGCTCAGCCAGGAGATCGCGGCCGCCCTGCGCGCGAAGAGCGTGCGGATCATCGCGCCGATCCCCGGCCGGGCGACGATCGGCATCGAGGTCCCGAACGAGAAGCGGCGTGTCGTGCGGCTCTCCGAGCTGATCAGCCAGAAGGCCTACGACAAAAAGTTCATGGCGCTGCCCTTGTTCCTCGGGATGGACGCCGAGGGCCATGCGGTCGTCGAGGACCTGGCCCGCATGCCGCACCTCCTGATCGCCGGAACCACCGGCTCGGGCAAGTCGGTCTGCATCAACACCATCCTCGCGAGCCTGCTGCTCACGCGGACGCCCCACGACATCCAGCTCATCCTGGTCGACCCGAAGATGGTCGAGCTGCAGATGTTCGCGAACGTCCCGCACTTGATGCTGCCGGTCGTGACGGACATGCGCCAGGCCACGAACGTGCTCCT
This sequence comes from Planctomycetota bacterium, assembly GCA_029259595.1. Classification (GTDB taxonomy): domain Bacteria; phylum Planctomycetota; class UBA1135; order UBA1135; genus OFTM43. The sequence continues at coordinate 15,969 of JAJDEW010000050.1, forward strand.
GTGGGCGGTCGAGAAGATGGAAGGCCGCTACGAGCTCCTGAAGGATGCTGGCGTGCGGCAGCTCAAGAACTACAACGCCCTGGGTGAAGACGGCCTGCGCGAGCGCCTCAAGGACGATTTCAACGAGGAGCGCACGCCGCGCTACCTGCCGCACATCGTGATCGTGATCGACGAGATGGCCGACCTCATGATGACCTCCAAGAAGGAGGCCGAGAACGCCATCACGCGGCTGGCGCAGAAGTCCCGGGCGGTCGGCATCCACGTGATCGTCGCGACGCAGCGGCCCTCGACCGACGTCATCACCGGCGTCCTCAAGGGCAACCTGCCGACGCGCATCGCCTTCCAGGTCGCGAGCAAGGTCGATTCGCGGGTCATCCTCGACTCGATGGGGGCCGAGAAATTGCTCGGCCAGGGCGACATGCTCTACACCCCGCCGCAGTCGTCCCAGATCCGGCGCGTCCAAGGTGCGCTGGTCGAGGACCACGAGATCCAGGCTCTGGTGGACTACGTCTCTCAGGAGGCCGCGCCGAACTTCAGCCAGGAGCTCGTGCAGTCGGCGACCGGAACGACCCAGCCCGGCAAGGGCGGGGGCGCCGACCAGGACGATCTCTGGGACGAGGCCGTGCGCGTGATCCTCAAGTCGCGCCGTGGCTCCGCCAGTCTGCTCCAGCGTGCGCTGGGCATCGGCTACACACGCGCGTCGCGTTTGATCGACTTGATGACCGCTGAGGGCATCGTCGGAGAGCACAAAGGCAGCAAGGCCCGCGAGGTTCTCTTGAGTCTCGACGATTGGGATGAGATGGTCGGCACGGCCGCCGGCGATGAAGGAGCGAGCGATGAGTGACGACACCCGTGAAAGGCAGTCAGGGGCCACGCAACGAGGCGGAAAGCGGGCCGGACAGGACGTCATCGGCTTCGTTCTGGCCGGGTTGGGCGGCCTGTTCGGCGTCTCGATCTTCCTCCATCTCCTGGGGCGCACGCCGACCCAACCGTTCCTGACCGATCCGATCGTCGGTCTGGTGCGCTTGATGGGGCCGATGCCCGGGTTGATCCTCTCGCTCGGCTGCGCGGTGCTCGGTACCGCCTTGTTCCTGCAGTCCAAGCCGCTCTCCGCGGGTCGGAATCTGCTGGGCCTGGTCGGTTTCAGCCTGGCCCTCGCCGTCGTCATCGGGGCCTTCGCACCGAACGCCGGTGGTTGGCTCGGCGCGGCCGTCCCCGACTCGATCCAGGGCCTGGTCGGCACCGTCGTCGCGCTGGCGCTGGGCCTCGTGATCGGCGCCGTCAGCGTCGGCCTGGCCTGGATCAATCCCGGCTTCCTGGCCGCCGCCCAGCGCGCGCGCCAAGCCGCGGTCGAGCTCGTGGATCCCGTGCGCTCGCCGGCGGCCGCGCGCGGTTCGCGCAGCCCGCTCGACGTGGCACCCGACGGCGTCTCGCCCGCCGAGGCGGCCGCGCTGATCCCGATGCCCGACTTGACGGCACCGGACAGCCCTGCGCGCTACGGGACGGAGATCGCTGCGACGCGTCAGAAGGGGCAGATCCCCGAGGGCGCGCGGCCCTTGGCGGGTGCAACGAGGTCGGCTCCGCCTGCCGAACCGTTCCTGGCGCCGGAACCCGAGCCCGAGCCCGCGCCGGAACCGGAGCCGAAACCCGCGCCGCCCGCCTTCCCGGCTGGCGTGAAGCCGCTCGGGAGTCCGGCGGTCCCCGGCACGCACTTCGTCCAGGCCCTCGACATCGGAGGAACGGCGGAGGCGGAGCACGCTCCCGCCGGCACCGAAGCTCGCTCCGTACCGAGCTGGGAGCGCGTCGAGCCCTATGAGCGGCCCGCTTCCAAGACCGAGCCCGCGGAGTCCGAGGACGAGGACGAAGTCGTCGACGAGACGCAGGCCGAGCTCCCGCCCGCGATCGCCGCCGACCCCGTCGACCCCGTCGAACAGACGGACGTCGAAGGGCCGCGCGCAGAAGGCGCTGCGGTCGACGTCGCGGACGAGCCCGAGCCGCCCGCCGCGGCCGAGGAGCTGCGCCCCGACGATTCCGAGCTCGTTCAGCCGCCCCTCCACAAGTCCTGGGAACAGGCCTCGCTGTTCGCCGAGGACAAGGCCGCCGCGGGCGCCGGCGAGGAGTCCCCCGAAGCGGGACTCTTCGACGAAGCCGCGGACGAGGAGGTCGTCGCC
>JAJDEW010000006.1 GCA_029259595.1 Planctomycetota bacterium
CTAGAGTGAGCGCGAGAGCGTGTCGCACCACGACCCCCGACCCGAGACGAATCCGATGAACCTGCTCCTCCTGGCCCCGCTCCTCGTTTCCACGACGCCCCTCGCCGACGGCGGCGAAGGCGACTGGCCTGCCTGGCGCGGCCCTGCACGCGACGGGATTTCGCGCGAGACGGGCTGGACGCCCGCGGGCGCCGAGAAGGACGTCTGGCGCGCCGAGGTCGGCCTGGGCTACTCGTCCGTCGTCCTCGCGAACGGACGGCTATACACGTTGGGCTTCGACACGGACACCGAGATGGACGTCGTCCGGTGCCTCGACGCCGCGACGGGCAAGGAGCTCTGGGCGCACGCCTACGAAGCTGCCATCTGGGCCAAGTACCACGCGGGCGGGACGCTGACGACGCCGACCATCGACGGGGACGCGGTCTACACCGTGAACCGGGAAGGCGAAGCCTTTCGCCTCGACGCGAAGACGGGCGAGGTGGATTGGAATCGCAACGACGTGAAGGAGCTCGGGCTCGAGCTGCCGACATGGGGCTTCTCGGCCTCGCCCTTCGTGCGCGAGAAGGAGGTGATCCTGAACCTGGGGCGTGTGCTCGCGCTCGACAAGAAGACGGGCAAGATCCTCTGGAAGTCCGAAGACCTGGGCCACGCCTACTCCACGCCGACGGAATTCGTGTTCGGGGGCAAGCCGGTCCTGGCCGTGTTCAACGGCAAGGGCCTGGCGGTCCTGGACCTGGCGGACGGCAAGCGGCTCGCGCTGCATCCGTGGACGACCCAGTACGACGTCAACGCCGCCACGCCGATCGTGATCGGCGACGACACGATCTTCATCTCCTCCGGCTACAACCACGGCGCCGCGCTCCTGAAGCTCACGGCCGAAGGGTTCGAGACGCTGTGGGAGACGAAGGAGATGAAGAACAAGATGTCGGGCTGCGTGTTGGTCGACGGGCATCTGTACGGCTTCGACGAGGCGGTCCTGACCTGCCTCGGGCTCGATGGCAAGGTGAAGTGGGCCGAACGCGGTATCGGCAACGGCGCATTGATGGCGAGCGACGGCAAGCTGATCGTCATCGGCGGCAAGGGCCAGCTCCTGATCGTCGCCGCCGATCCGGCCGGCTACCGCGAGCTCTCGCGCGAGCAGGTCCTGCCCGAGGGCGGCGTCTTCTGGTCCATGCCCGTGCTCGCCGGCAGCCTGATCTACTGCCGCAGCAACTCGGGCGAGCTCGTGTGCCGCGACCATCGCGGGACCCAGTAGCCCGGCCGTGCTCCGGCCAGGGGACGAGCCTGGCCCCGGCCGGAGCGCCGCGAGCTCTTCGAATGCGGGCTCGCATCGCCGATTCGAAGCGCTAGTTTGGGTCGCAGGACCGCGGAGTCGTTCCGCGGGCACGAGCCACGACCGCCGAGGAGGACGGACGATGCCGTCGAGAGGGAGCCGCGATCGGAAGGGACTTTGGGGTGTGCTCATCGCGCTCGTGCTGAGCACGGGCTGCGGGTTGCGTCGCAACACCTGGCAGGACTGGGTCGATACGGACGCGAGCGTGTCGCTCACTCCGGCGAGCGGCGGGGGACGCACCGTCGGTGGAGCGGTCGCGACGATCGAGGCCAGCGCGGATCCCCACGCGGCCCGGCTGGCTCCGGATTACGCCCTCGGCGAGGGTGCGCGGGCGGGCTTCGGCTTCGACCTCGACATGCGCAACCCGGACTTTCCGACCACGTTCATCCGAACGGTGCACATCGATCTCACCGGACCCGAGCACCCCGTGACGCTCGAATGGGAGGGGCCGCTGGCCGCGCTGGGCCCGGTCGGACCCTTCGGCTCGACCCCCGGACGTGGTGGTCAGGGCTTCGACTGCGACGACGTCGAAGCGAGCAACACCTCCGGCTCGCTGTGCACCCCGAAGGGCGTCTTCCCCGTAGCCGGCTTCTCCGATCGCCTGCAGTCCGTTCCGACTTGCCTCTATGCGACCTGGATCCTGCACGCGCCCCGCTTCATCGCGATGCACTCGCACAGCTACCTGCCCCGGTCGGCCTTGTCCCACGGCTGCGTCCGTCTTCCGTACCCCGCGGCCAAGCTGATCCACAACAACAGCAAGGTCGGCGACACCCTGGTCCACATCTTCGGGAACTGGGAAGCGCCCTGAGCGAAGCGTTCGTCGAGCCGACCGGTCAGGGCGAAGGGTCGTGCGAGTTCGTGGTGGAAGCGAGCGGGCAGCCCGCTGAAACCATCATCGGGGTCCCCAGAGCCGTTCGAGGGCCGCAGCGGTCTCGCTCGCGACGACGGACATGCCGAGCGCGTTCAGGTGCTGGTCGACGATCGGTACGACCGGCAGCTCGCCGCGCGCGACGCAGGCCGCGAGGGCCGGTGTGAGATCGACGGCGTGCACGCCCTTGCCCTTCAGGCTGCGGATGATGTTGTCGTAGTCCTGGGAAAGCTTCCAGGCCACGGACCCACCGTCCGGCGCCTCGAGCTCAGGGGCAAGAAAGCGCGGGCGGGCGGGAACCAGAACGACCAGGAACTTCGCGTCCGCGGCTCGGCAAAGGTCGAGCGCGGCGCGCGCTTGCCAGAGAAAGGCACCCATGGCGACACCCAGGGAATCGGGTGCGGGATAGACGTCGACCAGCGCGCCGGTCGGGCGAAAACGGCAACGCGTCGCCTCCGCCCTGTCGTCTTCCAGCCGAGCGATCGGCGGTGCGTCGAAGGCCGAGCGCAGGGAGCGCGACCAGGCCCGCCCGAAGGCCTTCACGAGGTCGAGGCCGTTGCCGGGCACGAACTCGCGGAACGAGACCTCGTAGACCGGTCGCGGGCGCAGGTCGAAGCGCTCGCTGACGACCCAGACCACGGCCGAGGGCTTCGTCGGCAGGACGAAGCGCCGCAGGTAGGCCAGCATCGCCACGCCGTCAGCATTGCTCACGCCGAAGTTGGAGGCCGCGCGTCCGTGCACGTTCGTCAGCTGCCCGGGGATCGTGTCGGCCACCGCGGCGAAGCCGGCCTCGACGTAGGAACTGCCGACGACGGCGATCCCGCCCGGCCGCGCGGGGAGCTCATCACGGAAGCCGAGCGGCCCGTAGCTGATGCGCACCGGTGCGAGCTCGCGGTAGGGCTCTCCCGGCTCGCCCATGAAGCGCGCGAAGTCCGCCAGGACGTTGCCGTAGACGGTATGCGGCCCGCCCCGGCGGCGCACGCCGGGTTCGACGGGAAGCGTCGGGCGCGTGTAGAAGATCGGAGCGGAACGAGCGGGCTGCGTCGCGAGCTTGGCCGCGAAGTCGAGCGAGATCGAGCCGCGCCCGGCCAGTCGCCGGCCGGGCTCCGTTCCGAGCAGCGCGAGCGTGACGACGGAACCTGCGAGGGCGAGCAGGACGAGCTGCACGGAGCCCGGACGGGACCGTCCCGGCGCGCGCTGCTCGCTGCGATCGTTCGTGAGTTCGTTCGTCATCAGAACTGGAAGTAGATGAAGGGCCGCGTCGTGCCGGGGGACAGGACGAAGGCCGCGGCGATGAGCGCGCCCGCGGCGAGCGCACGCAGGCGCGCATCGCTGCGGCGCACGCGGCGTTCGAGCGCGATGACGACGGACAGGTGCCCGAGGACGGCGAGCGCCACCGCGACCGCGGCCGGAAGGAGCGGCAGCGCGATCGGATCGATGCGGGGGCCCGACCAGGGGCTCGCGACGAGCGACCAGGCGTGCCGCAGGCTCGTGGCGCGAAACAGGATCCAGCCGACGAGAACCGCGACGAAGGTGAACGGCCAGGTGATCAGCACGGGCCAGCGCTCGAGGCGACGCGAGCAGCCGAGCAGGACCCCGTGCCAGGCGCCCCAGGCGACGAAGGTCCAGTTCGCTCCGTGCCAGAGCCCACCCAGGAGCATCGTCACGAGCAGGTTTTTGGCCGTGGACAGCCGACTGCCGCGGTTGCCCCCGAGCGGGATGTAGAGATAGTCGCGCAGCCAGGTCGACAGGCTGATGTGCCAGCGCCGCCAGAAGTCGCGCGGTGACGTGGCCAGGTAGGGCAGTCGGAAGTTGCGCGGGATGCGGAATCCGAGGATGCGGGCCGAGCCGATCGCCATGTCGCTGTAGCCGGAGAAGTCCAGATAGATCTGGAAGGCGTAGCAGACGACACCGAAGGCGACGATCCAGGGCGGCATCGTCGCGTGCTCTTCGAAGACACGATCCGACACCCGCGCGACGTGATCGGACAGGACGATCTTCTTGAACAGTCCGACCGCGAAGAGGAACAGGCCGGGTGCAAGGTCGCGCCCGCGTGGGCGTCCGTCGCGCTCGAGCTGCGGCAGGAAGTCGCGCGCGCGCACGATGGGTCCAGCCACGAGCTGCGGGAAGAAGGCGACGTACAGGGCAAAGCGCAGGAACGAGCGCTCGGGTGTCAGCGTGCCGCGGTAGACGTCGACCGTGTAGCTCAGCGACTGGAAGGTGTAGAAGCTGATGCCGACGGGCAGGACGACGTCGAGCGTGACGGGGTGCAGCTGGACGCCGAGCGTCGCCAGCAGCTCGGCGGCGCTGCGCGCGAAGAAGTCGAAGTACTTGAAGACCCCGAGGATCCCGAGGTTGGCGACGACCGACGTGACGAGCAGAAGCCGCGGCCGGCGCGGCGTGCGCCCCAGGGCGAGGCCGACGGCGTAGTCGATCGCCGTCGACAGCAGGATCAGACCGAGGAAGCGCCAGTTCCAGGTCCCATAGAAGGCATAGCTGGCAGCGAGCAGGAGCGCCTGGCGCGACGTTCTTCCCGGCAGGGCGACGAGGAGGGCCAGGACACCCGCGAAGAAGACGAAGAAGAGGGGAGTCTGGAAGAGCATGGCGCCCTTCTCAGGGCTCCTGGGACGCAGGGGCGCCAGTTGTAGCCCGCGCCCGGGACGGGTCAAGTCCGCTGCCGTGTTCCGGCGCTCTGCGGCCGCAGCTCGCGGTGTCAGCCGCGCGAGGACCGTTGGTTCGGGTTCACTCGATCGGAACGTCGAAGAACGTCAGCGCGCCGACGCCGAGCTCGTTCGAGGTCTAGGGCAAGCCCTCGATGACCATGCACGATCGTGTGTCGGGTGTGGATCGTGTCGTCCTGCCGGTTCGTTCCCGGAACTGCGCCGTCCCCCTTCCGCTAGCGAGCCTTCTCGCGCTGTCGCTTCAGCGCTCGAGCGGCGAGGTCTCCTTGAGGAGTCCGGAGAACTTCTCGCGGACCTTCTTGACCTTGGGCCAGGCGACGCTCTGCACGTAGCCCTGATTCGGGTTCAGGCAGACGTAGTTCTGGTGCGACGACTCGGCTGGATAGAACGTCCCGAGGGGCTCGAGCGTCGTGACGATCGGCTTTGAGAAGGCACCGGTCCGGGCCGCTTCGTCGAGGATGCGCTCGGCGGTCCGCTTCTCGGTCTCGTCCGCATAGAAGATGGCCGAGCGATACTGGGTGCCGACGTCGGCGCCCTGGCGGTTCAGCGTGGTCGGGTCGTGGGTCGCGAGGTGCACGCGCAGGAGCTGCTCGTAGCTGATCTTGGCGGGCTCGTAGGTGATGCGAACGGCTTCGGCGTGACCCGTAGTTCCACTGCACACCGCGCGGTAGTTGGCCGTGTCGGCGCTCCCACCGGCGTAGCCGGAGATGGCCTCGCGCACGCCGGCGAGCTCCTCGAAGACGGCCTCGACGCACCAGAAACAACCGCCCGCGAACACGAGCGTGGCGGTCTCGGGAGCCGCACTGTCCGTCGCGCTCGCGCCCGTGGCCGCGGGGTCCGCGAGCTCGGCGAGCCGGTCCGCTTCGGTGAAGTTCAACGACTCGGAGTTCAAGCAGAAGCGCAGGCCCGTCGGCGGCGGTCCGTCCTCGAACACGTGTCCCAGATGTCCGGCGCAGCGCGCGCAGTTGATCTCGGTACGCACCATGCCGTGGCTCTTGTCGACGAGCTCGGCGACGTTGCCCGGCGCGATCGGCTGGAAGAAGCTGGGCCAGCCCGTCCCGGACTTGAACTTGGAGTCGCTCGCGAACAGCGGCAACCCGCAGCCGGCGCAGGCGTAGACGCCTTCCTTCTTGTTGTCGAGCAGCGTTCCGCAGAAGGCGCGTTCCGTACCCGACGAACGCAGGATCCGGAACTGCTCGTCGGACAGGAGCTCACGCCACTCGGCATCGCTGCGCTCGATCTCGGGGACGGAGAGCGGGCCGACCAGTCGACCGGCCGTATCGAAGACGTGAACGGAAACCATGGCGGAAGGGGGGGCGTTCGGGCCCGGCTGGGTGGCGGTGGTCGGAGTGGGGGACACGGTCCCGGAGAGCTGCTCGGAGGGCGCGGTGCCCTCGAGGTCCGCGACTTCGCCCGGAGTGCGTTCGAACGTATCGCAGGCGAGGGTGGCGACGAAAGAGAACGCTCCGAGAAGCGTCAGGACACCCACGCTGTACGGAAGGCGTCGCGGTCGAGTGCGGTCGATGGAGGTCATGGAGCTTCGTCGGCACGCCGTGGACGTGCGGGGTTGGCGGCGGACTTCGGAGCGTACGGAGGCCGGCGGCGATTTGGACGGGCGGATCCCGGGTTTCCGAGGCTCGGCCGAGCCGCTCGAGCCCCGCGCGGACGTGTCGCGCGGGTGCCTTGCCTGCATCCCGTGGCCCGCGGTGACAGCTGTTCCGAGGGCGTAACGCCACCGCCCGAGGCGGGAACGGGCTTCCAGGCCTCCCGCCAGCGGGGACGCGTTTCGTGCCACGGATTGGCGGGCAGCCTGCAGTCCGGGGAGAAGGGGGGAAGGGGGCCGGGCCACGAGCCAGGCCGTCCAACGACGAGCGCGGCTCGCGGACGCCGCTCGCTCCTTGCCGAGGGCCGAGCTGCGGTCGAACACGCAGAGCGCCCGTTGATCGGATGGCGGAGGAGCGCCCCACGCGCAGGCAGCCGGGGCGAGCGAGCGCTTGCACCCCGGAGCGCGCGCTCGTCGGGGGCGGTCGCGGGCCACGCCTGCGGGGCGCGGCAACGCGCGCCGTCCGGCGGGATCGGACCGTGTGTACAGCGCTTGGTGCCTTTTGCGAGCCGAGCAGGCACGGACTTTGCGCAGATGGGGCGGTTCCGCTCCCCACAAAGCCCCACTCCCTCTCGATGAACGACTCCCGCGTCCGTGTCCTGGCCCCCGCCCTCTTCGTCCTGATCGCTTCGTGCCGCGCCACCGAACGTGCCCCCGCGAGGGACGAGGTCGTGGCCTGGAATCCGCCCTATGCGGCGAAGTCCGAGACCGTGGCGAGCTTCGCGGCGCTCGTTCCGCCGGTCGCAGCCCTGGAAACCGAGCGCGTCGTGCGTCTCGAGCGCGTTTCGGCCGGTGTGCCCTGGCCGCGCGGTCTGGCCTGGGTGGATGACGAGCTGGTGGTGCTCGCCCGCGGCCGTCACCGCAACGCCGGTGGGGTCGATCACGACATCGATGACGACACCGGCTCGCTCTTCCGTGTCGACCCGAACGTGGCGGAGCCCGTCGTTCCCGGAGCGCTCGCCTCCGAGGCCGTGCGCGCCAACGCGCAGCTCCTGGCGGAAGCGACCGGCGCGCCCTTCCGCCTGCCGGACAAAAGCCTCGACCCTGCCGCCGACACGCTGATGGATCGGCCCTATTGCACGCTGATCTACGACCCCGTTTCCCGCAACGTCTTCATCTGCGGTTACAGCGGCGTCGACCTCCCGGGCAAGCGCTTTCGCAAGAACGCGACGGACTCGATCCTGCGTTTCGACCTGCGTACGAAGCGCTGGTCTCCGGTCGAGCTGCACGACCCGAGCGTCGTTCCGAAGGACGAGCTCGACTACGTCGTGTCGAACGCCTACTACCCGCACCACGATCCCGCCACGAACCCGGCGCCGCACGGTTGGCTCAACGGGCCCGATGGGGGGACGGTGGTCGGGGCCTCGCTCTACTGCGTGGCGAAGGACAACCACAGCCTGGTGCAGTACGACCTGGGGGAGATCCGCTCGAATCCGGACGCGGGCTTTCCTTCGAGCCGTCCGGTACTGGGCGCGCGCGTCCTGCTCTCGAGTCCGAAGGGCGTGCAGGAGACGGAGCTCCTGGGGCCGAGTGCCGTCGAGGCCCGGGACGGATGGCTGTACGTGGGCTACCGCACGTCTTCGGTGGTGGTGCGCTACCGGCTCGACGACGCGGGCGAGCTCGTGCGACCAGTCGTCGGCGAGCTGATCGCGGTCTTCGAACCTTGGAACGCGGAGACGAAGCGCTCGGCCAACGTCATCGACCTGGCCTTCAACCCCGCCGGTGAGCTCTTCGTGTCGTGTTCGAAGGTCGGGCGCATCTGGAAGGTCGGTCGGCCCGATCCCGCAGCGCCCTTCTACGGCGATGATCAGAGCGAGCGTCCGACGAGCGCGCCGCCCTATGTGGATCTGGCGACGCTGACCGGCAAGAAGACATCGTGCGGCAACATCCTCTTCGACGACCTCGGACGCCTCTACCTTTGCGCGGGAAGCTACGACACGGATTCCGATAAGATCGCCGGCGTGATCTATCGCGTCGTCGAGGGCTAGCGGGGTGACGGAGCGCCTTGCCACGAACGCAAGGCCCCCAAGCACAGGAAGCGAAGGTTCGCCTCACTTCACCAGGAGCCTCTGGAACGAGTCCTTCGGCGCCAGGACGTCGCCCATGGGGCGCGACATCAGAAGGCCTCGCCGAATCCCCGAACTAGCCCGCGTTTCACTTTGCCTCCTCCCCTCCACCCGTCCCCGAATTCCATGCGCGCCCTTCGCTACCTGTTGTCTCTGCCCCTGGTCGCCGCCTGTGGGGGAGGCGAGGACGTGACGCTGTACGTCGCGCTCGACCAGCAGCACAGTGAGTCCTTGATCGCACGCTTCGAGGAGCGCTCGGGGCTCGAGGTGAAGGCGCGCTTCGATACGGAGGCGTCCAAGACGGTGGGGCTGGTCTCGGCCATCCTCGAGGAGGCCGGTCGTCCACGCTGCGACGTCTTCTGGAACAACGAGATCGCGCATACCGTGCGGCTCGCGCAGAAGGGACTGCTCACGCCGTACCGCTCGCCAGAGGCCGTGGATCTCCCGGCCGCCTACCGGGCGGAGGACGGCGCCTACACGGGCTTCGCGGCGCGTGCGCGGGTTCTGATCGTCAATACCGAGCTCCTGCCCGATCCGCTGGATCGTCCAACGAGCATCCAGGACCTCGTCGACCCGCGTTGGAAGGGTCGCTGCGCCATCGCCCGTCCTCTGACCGGGACGACCCTGACGCACTTCACCGCTCTGCGCAACGTGCTGGGGGAGAGCGACTTCGAGCGCTTCGCGGACGGGCTCTTCGCGAACGACGTGCAGATGCTGCAGAGCAACGGGGCGACGATGCGCGCGGTTCGGGACGGTGACCTGGCCTTTGCCCTGACCGACACGGACGATTTCCACGTGGCGCTGGCCAAGGGCTACCCCGTGGCCTGTGTCTTTCCCGACCAGGAGGAGGGCGGGCTCGGCACGATGCTGATCCCGAATTCGGTCGCGATCCTCGCGAACGGCCCGCACCCGGAGGCGGCGCGCGCGCTGGTCGACTTCCTCCTGTCGGAGGAGGTCGAGGCCCTGCTCGCCGCCAGCCGGTCGGCCCAGATCCCGCTGCGCCCGTCGGTGCCCGGTCCGAAGGAGGCTTCGATCCTGCCGGTGGGTTCGTTCCGGGCGATGCGCTGGAGCGTCGAGGACACCGCCAGCTCGCTCGAGGAGGCGAGCCGCTGGTTCGAGGAGCGCTTCGGCGGGTGATGTCCACGCGTGTCGGCAGGCTCTGGCTCGCCGTGGCGACGGCGTTTGTCGTGGCCTTCGTGGGGCTTCCGCTCGGCTTCATGTTGCGCGAGGTCGTGTGGGACGGCGAGGCCCTCAACCTGGGACCGCTGGGAGAGATCCTCGCCGAGGAACACGATCGGACGCGTCTTCTGGTCAGCCTCGCGCTCGGGCTCGGCGCAACGGCCTGCGCGGTCGCGCTGGGGCTCGGGTATGCGTTCCTGACCTTCCGCACGGACCTGCCGGCCGGGCGAGCGCTGGCGCCGCTCGGCGTCCTGCCGCTCGTGCTTCCTCCGATCCTCGTCGCGATGGCGTTCGCCGACCTCGTCCCGACCCAGGGTTTCGCAGCCTGTGCTCTTCTCCTGGGGCTCTGCAACGCGCCGTTCGTCGCGGTCCTCGCGAGCCGCGGCCTGCGCGCCGTGCGCGGGGAAGCCTACGAGGCGGCTCTGCTCGCGCGCGGGCGCGGCGCGGCCGAGCGCTGGCTCCTGCGCGCGATCGCGCCCGAGGTCCTGGCCGGAGCCCTGTTCGCCTTCGCGCTCGTGATCTCCGAGCATGGCGTGCCCGAGTTCCTGACCGTCAAGGGCAAGACCTGGCACACCTACGCCGAGGGCATCTTCGCGAAGTGGACGCGGCGGGCGACGGGAGTCGATCACGAGGCCCTGGCGAGTCCGATCGTGGCGGCCCTGCCGCTGGTCGCGATCCTGGCGCTGGCCTTGTTCGTCGCCCTGCGCTTGCGCGCGCGGGCCACCATCGAAGGCGATCACCGGCCCTTGCCCGTGCGCGCGCTCGGGCGCTGGCGTTGGCCCGCCCTCGCGCTCCCGGGCATCTATCTGGGTGCGGGGGTCCTCCTTCCGATCGTCGTCATGGCGCGTTGGGCGGCGGGCTCGACCGACGCCGGTGGTGCGCTGTCGCTCGAGCGTTTCGCCGCTTCCTTTCGCCTGGCGGGCAGCGAGGCTGCGGGTGACCTCGGGACGACCCTGGCAGTGGGGGCCGGGACGACGGTCGTCCTGCTCTTCGTCGGTCTGCCGTTGGCCTGGACCGCGGCGCGGCGCTGGGCCCGGATCGACGCTCTCGCGATCCTCCCGATCGCCGTGCCCGCGATCCTCTTGGGGATCGGGTTGGTGCGGGTCTACAACCGCGACCTCTTCTTCGCGTTCTACGATCATGGTGCGCTGCTGGTCGCGGCCTATGCCGCACGCTTCCTGCCGTTCTGTGTCCTGACCCTCAGCTCCGCGGTGCGCCGCGTGCCGGCCGAGCTCGAGGAAGCCGCCAGCTTCGCGCAGCGCGGGCCGTTCGTCCGGAGCCTGCGCGTGCACTTGCCGCTCTACGCGCCCGCGCTCGTTTCGGTGGCCTGCCTCGTGTCGGTCCTGGCCTTGCGCGAGCTCGACTTGGCGGTCGTCCTGCCGGCGGGCAACGGGACGGTCGTGCGCCGCCTCTCGAACATCGTGCACTTCGGAGGTGAAGACATGGGCGGCGCTCTGGCGCTCCTGCTGTTGCTGGCCGCGCTGGTCGTGCCGCTCTTCGCGCGGATCGTCAGCGGTCGCAAGCTGAGGTCGGTCTCGTGACGCCGGGCCGGTCGCTGGCGTTCGGCCCCCATCTCGCGCTCGAGCCAAAAGCGGCGCGGGTCGCGCTCGTGGTCGGTTACCGTGACGGGATCGTGCGAAGGAACGACATGCTGCCGACGAGCGAACGAAGCGCGCGCGTGACGCGGGCACGGAGGCGGCGCGCATGACCGCGATCGACGTACGCGAGCTCGTCGTTGCGCGCGGGGACTTCCGACTCGGTCCGCTCTCGCTGGCGATCGCTTCCGGCAGCCGTACGGCCTTGATCGGCCCTTCCGGTGCAGGCAAGACGACACTGCTGCGCTGCATCGCCGGATTGGACACGCCGTCGGGCGGCGACGTCGCGTTCGACGGCGCTTCGCTGTTTGTCGGCGCGCAGGGCGCCATCGCACCGAACCGCCGTGGGATCGGCTTCGTCTTCCAGCGTGGCGCGCTGTGGCCACACATGACGGCGCTCGAGCACCTGCGCTTCGTCGCCCCGGATCTGTCCCGGGAAGCCGCGCTCGCCGGGCTAGCACGGGTGGGGTTGGACGCGGCCATGGCGGGGCGGCGTCCGGCGGCGTTGTCGGGCGGCGAGGGACAGCGCCTGGCGCTCGCCCGAGCGCTGGCGACGGGACCGCGCGTGCTCCTGTTGGACGAGCCCCTCGCCTCCGTCGACCAGGATCTGCGTGACGAGCTGGCACAGCTCGTGCGCGGGCTCGCGGAAGAGGACGGGCTGACGCTGGTCGTCGTGACGCACGAACGCGAGGAGGCCCTGGCCCTGGCGGACGAGCTCGCCGTGTTGCGCGGCGGGCGAGTGATCGAGCACGGTCCTGCGCTCGAGCTGCTGCAAGCGCCGCGGACGGCCCACACCGCGGCCTTTCTGTCCGGCGCGACCTGCTTCGCGGCGGTGCCGGGGGCGAACGGCAGCTTGCAGACGCCGCTGGGAGCGGTCCCGCGTCCTGTCGGCGAGGGACCGTGGTCGCTCGTCGTCCTGCCGGACGACCTGGTCGCGTGCGAGGCGGACCAAGAGGCCTGCGTCAGCGCGCGCGTCCTGCGCTGCGAACCCGGCCTCGGCGGCTTTCGCGTGTATGCCTACATCGCCGGTCGGTCGGTCGTGTTCGGTTCGTCCGCGGCGCGGGCCGTGGGCGAAGACGTCCGCCTCGCTCTGCGCGCCGCGCCGCGCGTCCTCGGGCTCGACGGCGAGGGAGCGCAACGATGAACGCTCCCGCTCGCTCGGCCCTGGGCCTCCTGTTGCTCTCCGCCGTGGGGGGCTTGTTCTTGACTCTGTCGCGGCCCGGTCCATCGAGCGCCGACGCGGCGCCGCCGCGCTTCACGTCCTCGACCGAGTGTCGGGCCTGTCACGAAGAGCTCTTCGACGAGTGGGACGCGTCGCATCACCGCCTGGCCTACGAGAATCCCGAGGTGCGCCGGCTCTCCGACGACTTTCGCAACAAGGAGTGTCAGGCCTGTCACTTGCCGCGACCGATCGCGGAGACGGGGCTGTTGAACCGGACCTTGCCGCGCTTCACGCGTCCGAGCGAGGGCGTCGACTGCTTGACGTGCCACCTCGATGGCAGCGGGCGCATCGCCGGCCTGCGGGCCTCCGATCAGGGTTGCGCGCCGGTCGCGAACGCGGACCTGCTCTCGGTTCGAGGCTGCGAGACGTGCCACAACCAGCACAAGACGACCGATCAATGGCGCGCGAGCTCCTATGCGCGCGACGGGATCACCTGCAACGCCTGCCACATGCCACAGGTCACGCGTGCGGATGGCTCGTTGGGACGCAAGCACGTCTTCGAGGGCTGCCACGAGCTCGACATGTTGCGCAGCGCCGCGACGTTCCGGGCGCGGCGCGAAGCCGGTGAGGTCGTCGTCGAGACGACGAACAGCGGCGCGGGTCACAACTTCCCGACCGAGGAGCGCCATCGCGCGGTCGACGTGCTGGTACGCTTCGTGGACGCTGCGGGCCAGGCGAGTGCGTGGGAGCGCGTCTGGCGCTTTCGCCAACCCTACCGGGACGAGCCGGGCGAGAACACGCAGCTGCCCGCCGGGGAGACGCACGTGGATCGGCTGACGCCGCCGCCGGACGCGGTCCGGGCCGAGCTGCGCCTGTGGTACCGCCTGAATCCCTACGCGACGGACGAGGACGAGGCCAGCACGCTGCTCTTCGAGACCGAGGTGGCGCTCGAATGAAGCCGCGCTGCGCGTCCTGGGCGGCCGTCGCACTGGTCCTCGCTTCCTGTGGGGCGGGCGAGGCGCCGACCGCGGCCGCCGGGCCGAGCCTGCCCCCGCTCATGCTGAGTTCCCGGCTGGCGGCGCTCGAGGAGCTCGGTTCGACGGCACCGGGCGTGCCCGACGAGCGCACGCGCTCCGAGCTTTCCGAGCTGGTCGCGGCCGCCTATTCGTCGATCGCGAGCCCGGACATGCAGGCGGAGGCTGGCCGCTGGTTGCTCGCGCACGACGAGGTCTTCGCCGGCCTCGAAGAGGGTTTGCGTCATCCCGAGGCGGCGGTGCGCGCGAGCTGCGCCTTCCAGCTGGGGGAGAGGGGGGAGCGCGCCGCCGTTCCGACCCTGCTCTGGCGCGTGCGCCAGGAGTTCGACCCCGCCGCCCTGGCGTGGATCGTGGCCGCGCTCGATCGGCTCGGCAACCGCGCGTCCCTCCCGCGGCTCGCGGAGCTCCTGCGCGACGAGGCGCGTTGCGAGAGCGCCTTGCCGGCGACCGATGCGATCCTGTTGCGGGCCGACGCCTGGCCGGAGGAACGCAGCTGGGAAGCGCTGGCGACGGCCGTGGAAGCGCTGCATGTGTCCTGGCGGAGCGCGCGCCGAGGCACGTTCGAGCGCGAGGCGGGAGACGAGCGCCTGCACGCCCGCTTGGCGGCCTTGCTGGCCGGGCTCGACGGTTTTCAGCTCAAGCCGGTCGACGAGGCGCGCACGGCCTTCACGCAGCTCACGACCCTCCCGCTCGACCTCCTGTCGCTGGGGGTCACGGCGCAGGAGCGCTACCTGCGCGTTCACACGGTCGAGATCGCGCGCGACCTCGGTTCGCTGGCGGCTCCGCTCGGCCCCGAGCTGTTGGCATTGCTGGGCGATCCCGTGACACGGCTGTACGCGGTGGAAGCGCTCGGGGAGGTGGGGCACGCGGAGGCGTTGCCGTTCCTGCTGGTCTTCCTGTCCGGCGACGACCTCGAGCTGCGCGTCGCTGCCGCCATGGCGCTGGGCCCGCTCGGCCAGGAGTCCGCCGTGGAACCGCTGCGCGCGATCGTGCAGGCCGCGACCGAGAACCCGGATGTGCGCGTCCGGGCGGCCTTCAGCCTCGAGCACTTGACGCGGGACGGGACCGGAGCGGACCTGCTGCGGGACCTCATCGCCCGCGAGGCCTACCACGCGCCGACTCTGCGCGAATTGCTCGCCCGGCTCGAACCCGGCACTTGAGACGGCACCGGAAAAGAAGACGTGCTCACGACCACCAGCAAGGCAGTCGTGAGCACGGCCCCGGGGAGGGAGTGCCGGGGCAGAGAGTTTCGAAGCTCAGCCCTCGAGGACCGAGAGGTCGGCGCCGTGGTTGATGTGGAAGGGGGCGCCGCCGATGACGAGGGCAGGGACGGACTTGACGCCGGCCTGCTTGGCCTCGGCGACACGGTCCTTGTGTTGGCCGAGGTGCACGATCTCGACCTCGTAACGTCCGCGATCGAGGCCTTCGGCGACGACCTTTTCCGCCTCGACGCAAACCGGACAACCCGCGTGATAGAAGGTGGCTTTCATGGTTTCGATTCCTGCTTCTTGGAGAGAGAGGGAGAAAGGGACCGCCGCGCGACGTGCGCGACGGTTGAACTTCAGTCCGGTTCCGCGGATTCGAAGTCCGCGCTGTCGAAGGTCGACCCGGTGAGGAAGGCGCCCCACAGTTCTGGAGCCGCCGCCGCGGTCACCGGCTGCATGTCACCGCAGTCGAGCTGGAGGTCGCTGTCACCGATCGGGGCGGCGAGGAACGCGCAGTAGTGCGCCTTGTCTTGACCCGGCGCGACGTTGGGCCGGAAGTGGCGGCAGCCGACGCACATCCGCGCCGTCGGGATCGCGCCGTCTTCCTGGAGCGTGCGGATCAGGCCGACCAGTCCGCGGAGCAGGCCCGCCTGTTCCGGCGCCGGCAGCGCGTCGGCCGCGCGTACGAAGACCTCCGGCCACTCGCTGGTCCGGCGCGCTTCCGCGCGGCCCGCGGGAGTGAGCTTAAGGACGAGCGCCCGACCGTCTTGCGGGGAGGCGTCCTTGCGAACGAGCCCCTTGCGCTCGAGCGCCGAGACCGCCTCGCTGGCCGTTCCCATCGTGATCGAAAGGTGCCGTGCGACTCGCTTGAGACCGGCCTGAAAGGAAGGCTTCGCGAGCAGAGCGAGGATCTGCGACTGCGTGGGGGTGAGGCCGCGTTGCCCCGAGGCTTTCCAGCTCTGGTGTCGCAGGACCAGGGCCAGCTTGTAGAGCCCGGTCGCGATGCGCGCGGCCGGGAGGTTCGGGTCGGAGGGCTGCTGGCTGGCCATGCATGTAGTTTGGACTCCGAAGCAATGGAGTCAAGCCCCGGCACGGTCCTTTTTGCGTCGCGCCGTCCGCAGATGGAGTCGTCGATCCCCGACGGGATGGGTCTTCGCGGGCCGACACGCCTGACGCCGCGACTCCTTGGAGGGCTCAGCCGTCGCAGGGGAAACGGCGGACCGTCTCAGTGCGGCTCGAGCCTTTCGGATTCCACTTCGGGCCGCGTGCCCTCGGACACGCCGCCCGAGACGACGAAGGCCATGACGTCCCCGGCGGGGAGCTCGATCGGTTGGATGCGTTCGCGTGGAACGAGGATCAGGTTGGCGGCGAAGTTGTAGGACTGGGGCACGTACACGGCGACCTTGTCCGGCCGACCGAACTCGGTCAGGTCCTCGCGCGTGACGAAGCCGATGACCTCGACCTCGGGCGAGGACGAGAAGGACAAGAGGACCGGCTTGTCGAACTTCTTCTCCTCGCTGACGAAGGCCTGGACCATGTCCTTGACGGCGCTGTAGATCTGCTTGACCACGGGGAGGTGCGTGAACAGCTCCTCGATCTTGCCGACGATCCAACGCGTCATGACGTTGGACGTGAGCAAGCCGATCGCGACGATGCCGAGCAGCGTGACCAGGAACCCGACTCCGCGCCGCGTCAGCTTCTCCCCGGCCAGCTCGATGTCGAGCAGCGGAATCGTGATCGAGCCCTCGACCGGGAAGCGGATCAGTCCGTCGATCCAGTCGAAGACCGCGACGAGGATCCAGATCGTCGCCGCGGCGGGGACCACGAAGAGCAGCCCGCGCATGAAGTAGCGAACGAGAAAGCGAACGGGACCGCGGCGCTCCGCCTTCGAAGTCCGCGAGCCGCCCGTGCGTGGGTCCGAGTTCGCCATACAGCTATTGCGCGCGATGGGACGGGTCGATGCAAGCCACGCCGGCCCGCCGAAGCAGGTCTGCGGACGTGCTGTGCGCAGCCAGGAGCCCGGCCCGCATGCGGGAAGCTCGCCGAGTCCACGGATTCTCCCGCGCATCTTGCGCGCCATGCAGGCTGGGGGGCCCCTCGCGCGTCCAGAGCACATTCCACTGACGTGCGTGCGGCGTTACGTTGGTGCCTTCCGTCGCTCTTCGAGGGGGCGCCGGACCTGACCATGAGCCTGACGATCGAGCGAGCCACCGTAGATGCCTGGGAGCGCGTGCGCGCCCTGCGTCTGTCCGCCCTGGCGGGCGCCCCCGACGCCTTTGCGACGACCCTGGCCGAGGACGAGGTTCGCGCACCGCGCTCCTGGCGCGAGCGGCTCGAGGACCCGACCGTCGCGACCTTCCTCGGGCGTTGCGCGGGTCGGGATGCCGGGCTCGTGGTCACGGCCCCCTGGCGCGGGCGCCCCGGGTGCGCCGGGCTCTTCTCCATGTGGGTCGAACCGCAGGCGCGCGGTCGTGGCCTGGGTGGCCTGCTGGTCGACGCCGTCGTGGGGCACGCGCGTGACCAGGGACTGGAACGGAT
>JAJDEW010000051.1 GCA_029259595.1 Planctomycetota bacterium
TCCACTCCAGAAGCCGTGGAACGCTTCGCCGCCGTCGACGACCGTGTCATGGGCGGCCGCTCGCAGAGCACGCTGCGTTCCTCCAGCGGCATCGCCGCCTTCGAAGGCGAGCTTTCCTTGGAGCAAAACGGCGGGTTCGCAGCGGTGCGCTCTGACCCCGCACCCATCGATTTGTCGAACAGGGAGGGCATCGCACTCCACGTGCGCGGCGACGGCCGCACCTACAAGTTCCGCCTGCGTACCGACGATGCCTGGGACGGCGTCAGCTACCAGTCCTCGTTCGCAACCACGCCCGGCGCCTGGACGACAATCCACCTCCCCTTCGAAGCCTTCCAACCAACGTACCGCGGGCAAGCCCAACCCGATGCCGCCCCGCTCGCTCCAGCCGCCATCGTGAGCTTTGGACTCCTGCTCGCAGACGACCAGGCTGGCACGTTCCGGCTCGAGATCGGCTGGATGAGCTCGTACAGCCGGCGCTGAGACTCAACGGAGACTCGCGAATTCGCGGGCGACCACCGCAGGTCTCAGGACAGGGAATCGATCCTTCAACGTCCTCGGCTTATCCAGGTCTCCCGTCCTGCAGGATGCGGCCCAATCCGCGACCCCCGGTTGCTCGACATTCGAACCTGTGACCCCCGGTTTAGGAAACCAAGACCAGGCCACCGTAAGTGACTGCGCTGCAAACCACTTACGCGGAGACGGGAGCGAGGCGTGCAGGCCAGAGTGCAGGCTGGAGGAACACGAACTAGCACGTGTGGTCACTTCCTGGCCCAGGATGCCCGAGCACCTTCGCGCAGCCATCCTCGCACTTGTCTCGCTCGCCGAACGCGAGATGGACTCGGATCGTTCCTGACCTCGCCCTCGATCGAGCCGAGAGGAAAGTGAGTTGCGTAGCCACTTGCAAGAAGGGCACAAACGCGACCGCCGCATGATCGCCCCCAGCGCCCGACGTGTTGGCGTTACACCCTAACGCACGGCCCCTGCGCTACCGTCGACCTGCCAGATAGAATCTGATGCGTTCAGAGCGATTACCCCTCAAAGAATCCCGAGCAGGACGAGTAGGACGGTGCCAACACCACTGAGCAAGAGCGTCTTGCGCCAACGGCTGACCAAAGCCCCAAAAGCAACAAGTACTAGCACGACGCCGCCCCCGATCAGCAGAGCGACCTTCCTCTCGTGGTCTTGAAGCCACGTCCACGGATAGGCATTCAGTAGCCAAGCACCACCTACGACCAGCACGAGAGCAAGCAATGCTGCCGCAAGGATGCTCGTACGGTGAGCGCGCACCTCCGCGGCCGATCTCGCGGCAGCTTCTACATCAAGCTTGCTGGCCACTGCTTCAGCCTTGCCTTCAGCTCGGACAAGATCCGCTTTGTGTTGACTTGTCGCGTTGGTAAGGCCCTCCACCTGAGCCGCCGTCCCCTCGAGTTTCGCAGAGAGCTCGTTCAGGTGACCCTGCAAGACCTCCCGTTGCTCACCCTGTCGTGCCATCGCCTCTTCTTGGTCAGCCACTCTCCTTGCGAGCGCTTCCTTTTCTTTGAGCAACGCCGCGTTTTCCTCAACGAAGCTCTCCTTGACGAATTCAACGAACTCTTCCTCATCCTCGGACGCGGCGAGCTTGTCCAACAGCACGTCGTTGGACATCATCTTCAGAGCAGTCCCCTCGGGAAGGTCTTGATACGTCGTCAAGAGACTGAGCATCCTGGAGCAGGCCCGACTTGCCCCGCTACCAATTGAGCGGAATTCGGGCAGAGCAAACGTCTCTGCGAACGCCCGATCAAAGTGCTCGTCAGCTGGAATGTATGGACGAAGAATCTGCCAAAACAAGTTAGGCAGCAAAACGCAAGCTCGCTCGCCAGTTCGCCGCGCAAAACTTCGATCGAACCAATACAACGTATAGTCGCACGTGAGCAGAAGCGCACCAGCGTCTAGAGAAGATGATGCGTTCGATCGCAGCATCTTGACTGTATCGAGAACCGTAACATCGTGGTCGATGGTCTCGTACGCCTTGCCCCCCTTGCCTCGCTTCTCAAGGAAGTCGTTGTAGTTCTCGTGCAGATCCGTTCGTTCGACAATCCGGGCAGCGTTCGTCCGGTAGATGTCGATCCCCTTCTCCTTGAGCAGGACATCGAAGTGCTCGCACGGCCGCAAGAAATCCTCTACGGAGATCGGGGTCTCGGCATTCCGCTCGTGGTAGCGCTGTTCAATTCCGCTTAGGTTCCTAGAACGAGCCGCAGCACGACTGAACCCCTGGTTCCATTTGCTCCCGCGCAACAGGTCGCCGTAGAAATTGAGCGTAGCTCGCAGTTCACGCTCCGTCGCTTGGTGGTATCGAAGCCTGAACGGCAAGTTGTGCTCTTCGACTACCTCAATCAGCTCTCGCGAGACGTCTACCTGCGAATTGAAATGCAAGTCGAGGATCCCGAATAGGAAGTTCGTGTCCAGAAAGACTACTAGCTCATTCAGCTGGGCCGCGAGTTGCTCTGCAACTTCGGGCGACGCCTGCATTGAGAAAAAATTGAAGGCGCCGTCCGCCAAATGAGAGATGTACTCCACCCGGTCGGGCTGCCCCCCGACATCAGCTAGAAATCCGGAGATGGCGCTCCTCGCCTCTCCTTGCTTTTCTTCGGGGAAGGCGTCCCTGACGGTTCCATTCAGAAGCGATGACAGGCTCTCCTCGTACTGAGGTGTCTCCACGCTTGAGTCAAGCAGAGCAGCAGCATGGATCCCGTGCCGGCGGAAGGCCTTCATTAGGTAATCGGTCATCGCAGGCCAACATGCATTCCGTGGCAGTCCCGGGTAATTCTCGGCCACCTCGCCCAGCCAAGCATCGCGAACTCGTATTTCGAGTGCATGTGCTGACTTGATTTGCGCTCTCAGGGCATTAGCGGCTTCTCGCTCTGGGACGATGTTCGTGCCGGCAGGACGTGTTAGCACCCCGCCCTCGATCAGGTGGTCGAGTGCCAGCTGCACTTCGTGCGGCGGCAAGCTGACTGAGAGGAGGGACTCGATGGACTTCGCAAGCTGATCTGCACTGTCGAACCGTTCTTCTGGAAATAGGACGAAGCAGAGGTGTACCAGGCCACGGATTGTCTCCGCAGGTCTTCCGGCCTTCGACACGGCAACGAAGTTGCACATTTGCTCGAAGGCTCTTCCGAAGTCTGCTGAGGTTGTCTTCGCGCTCATCTGGGCTCTTGCGTTCCTTGGGCCGCTGATCGGGATGGATTGTACCCATCGTCGAGAGGATGTCAGGCGCCTGTCGATGGCATGTTCTTCTATGCCGGCGTCGAGGGCGAGACCAACCCAGCAGCTCCATCGTCGACGACCTCGGCATGCGCAAGCTACCGCACACAGCGGCCGAGGATCTGCTCGAGCTCATCATCCGGCGCTACGAGCGGACGAGCACCATCCTGACCTCGAACCGCCCCGTCGATGACTGGGGCAAGCTCCTAGGAGACACGGCGGCCGTCACCGCCCTGCTCGACCGGCTCCTGCACCACGCCCACGTCCTCAAGTGCGGACCCAAGAGCTGGCGCACCCAGAAACGGGACAACGCACAATCGAATCAACCCGTCCTTGCCTCCAACGACTGATATCCGCTAAACCAACCCCCGTCCCGGACGCTCCAACTGGCCGCATTTGACCCGATCACAACTGGCCGCTTTTGACCTGATCCCCGAGGCTATGGCAAGGTGGAATGGCATTCTGCCGTCTCTGAACGAGCCGCCTGAGATGACCAGTTCCGTCCTCTTTTTCCCAGACACCAACATCTTCCTGCAGTGTCGCGATCTCAAAGAGCTTCCTTGGCAGGAAGTGACCGACTCGGACCACGTAACCCTCATGGTCTCGCGACCCGTGCAAGAGGAAGTGGATCGCCTGAAGCAGGCTGGGAATGCTCGTCGCGCGAAGCGGGCAAGGCGAACGAACAGCATGTTCCGGAAGCTGCTCATCGAGGGCGAGGACTCACTAGTGATCCGAGAGTCAGCGCCACGAGTTGAACTAGTCCTGGCTCGCCCAGCTGCGGTCGAGGTCCCCGAAGGGCTGGACCCGACTCGCGCTGACGACCAGCTCGTTGCAGAGGCTCTGGCACTTCACTCGGCGGAGCCGGGAGTCCAGGTGGCGCTGCTCACGAATGACACCAACCCAGCAATGACTGCTCGCCAGCACGGCCTGAAGTTCGTTCTCGCACCTGAGAATTGGCTACTCGATCCGGAACCGGATGGTCGCGACAGGCGGATTCGCACCCTAGAGGAGCGCGTTCGTCGACTCGAAGCATCAACGCCGCAGATTGAGATCCAACCGATTCAAGGAGAGATCCCCCTAGGCGGACCGCTCGTCATCAACATCAAAAGGTACCGTGCGCTGACCGAGGCGGAGGTTGCCGACCTAATCGAGGAGGCACGAACCGCAATTCCTGGAACAGTCGACCTGTCGCAGGGCCAGACGCCCAAGCCTCTGATCACCCTTGGCCGCAAACTCGACTACATTCTCCCAAGTGAGGACGAGGTTAGGCGATTCGAGGAAGAAGAGCACCCAGCCTGGATCCAGAGACTCGAGAGCTTCCTTGATGGCCTTGGCCCGCGACTTGGGTATCCGAGTCGATGCACGTGCGTGTCGGTATCGATCGACAATAGTGGAAGTTCACCCGCCTTGAGCGCAGTGGTCGAGTTCATAACAACTCCTGGCCTACTCCTTGATGCGCCCGAAAAAGAGGATCGGCCGGTGGATGATGTATCCGCCATATCAGCACCGACACCACCGGCACCACCCAAGGGCACGTGGAAGCCAAAGCTGACCGCATTCGAGGAGGTGGCGAAGAACTTGTCGCAGTCTGCTCTACTTGGCGGTGGTGGCTTTGGGCCAGGGATGCTCTCACACCTGAGAGATCCAATACTACCTCCGACCTTTGACATAAAGCGGGATCGCGACCCACATGCGTTCTTTTGGAAGCCGAACCGGCCATCCGTTCCGGAGGACCATTGGCAGTTCGAGTGCGCTGAATTCCGGCACCGGGTAGAGCCCGAGTGGTTCGAAGTTCGCCTGCTCGTAGACACGGATCCCGACAACGCGGTCACTAGTGCGTGCCTGACTGTTCGTGTGACCGCCAGCAACCTCCCAGAGCCGACGGTCATGAAGCTACCCATCCGAGTCGAGTACACCGAGCAGGATTGCGTCGAGGAAGCGCGAGAACTCGTTCGACGAGCGGTTGCCACGGAACACCGATGAGAAGCCGTGTCGCCCCGATGCGCCGCGCCCGCTAGCCACCGCCCGGCCCACACGCTACCCTCCCAGACGATGCGCCCGTAGCTCAGCAGGATAGAGCACTGGTTTCCTAAACCAGGGGTCGCAGGTTCGAATCCTGCCGGGCGCGCCACCTTCCGATTGCGTCAGGCGAGTGCGCTGCCCAGACTCCACACTCAGCCTACCTGCGTAGAAGCTGGCGTCGGTGACCTGATTGTCTCACCCTGAGGAGTATGACCTTCGTAGTGCTGGGCCGCACGTTCGTCGACTAAGAACTCACTGACGACACAGAGAGAGCTGCGGCGACGAGCTACTTGCTACAGGAGTACATCGCCGGCAAGTCTGTAACGTGGACGGATCTCCTCCAAAGCCGTGTAGTAATCGTCCTCGGCGAGGCCGGTAGTGGAAAGTCGGCCGAACTTGAAGCGCAGAGCTCTGCTGCCTCCAGTAAGTCCACATTCTTTGTCTGCCTCGATGCCTTGCTCAGTGGTCTTGACGCTACTATCGCGCCCACGGAGAGGGCCAGTTTTGAGAAGTGGCGAACTGGAAACGACGAGGCGGTGTTCTTTCTTGACTCGGTCGATGAAGCGATGAAGCCAGACTGGTGCGACATGGAGCACTTGACAAAGCGCTTAGCACGTCACCGGCATCAAGAGTGGCTGAAATCTCTGACCGTGATCAAGTCCACCGTCCCTTCGGACAAAGATGTCCATCTGATCTGCGACAACTACGCGACGCACAAGCACGCGAAGGTGAAGGCTTGGGCGAAGAAGAACCCTCGCTTCCACTTCCACTTCACGCCCACGAGCGCGTCGTGGCTGAACATGGTCGAGCGCTTCTTCCGTGATCTGAGCGAGAGAGCCTTGAAGCGGGGAAGCTTCTACGACGCGAACGACCTGATGGGCGCCATCACCCATCACCGAGTACGTCAACATGCACAACGACGACCCCAAGCCGTACAACTGGACCAAGAGCGCGAACGACATCCTCGCCAAGGTCAAGCGAGCGCGTGCCGCGCTGCATAAGATGTAGACTGCTTGGCGGATACCACTAGCTGGGGGACCTCCCCCAGCTTCACTCCCGCGCCACGACCGTGTCGTACAGCCCGTAGTGGCTCAGGTCGTCGTGACTGTCGATCCCCGTGTAGCGCAGCGACGCATCTTCGTAGCGGCGGAACGCGAACACCGCCTGGTTCATCTGCTCGGTGTTGAACACCCGCAACCGCACGAGCAGGTGGAAGTCCTTCACGGATAAGCCCGTCACCGTCTGGAACAGCTCCGGCTCGAGCTTCGTGATCACGTCCTGCAACGTGTTCTCGCGGAAGTCGGTCAGGTACATGAACGCGGGGATCCGAGTCGCGAACTTGATCAGCTTCTCCTGCACCTGCTTCCGCTTGGACTTGAACTCCCGCTCCTCGTCCGTGAGCTGCTTCTTTTCCTTCGGGGTCAGCTCCCGGTCTTTGGCCTTGTTCTTGAGATCCTTGACCTTGTCGTTCTTGTTGATGATCGTCTCGATGACATTATCACCCAAAGAGCGCCAACCCTCGATCCCCTCCACAGCCGCCAGCGCCTCGGGATCGTTCAGAACGCGCCGCAGCGTGTCGTTGTCCACGTTCACGAGTAGCGCGCTCTCCCACTTGCGTGCGAGCAAGGTGGCCGAGGTCCCGGCCATCGCTATATCGAGGATGCCGCCCGCGTCGATCTGTGTCATGTTCGCGCCGTCGTAGGCCAGGACGGGCAAGAACGACACCAGGTCTTTCACCGCGTTCTCCGGGTTCGTCTCGCTGGGCGACAGGCCGATCCCATATTCCGATAGCTGCCGCAGTGCCCGCGTGGGCGCAAAGTCGAAGACGAAACAGACGGGCTTGAGAACTTCCTCCTCGTTCGGGTCGTCGCCGTTCGGATTCCTGATCGACCAAGGCGACTGCACGCGGAACGCGGCCTGGAAGTACGTCTCAGGCGACCGCAGGTTGCGCAGCATCAACATCGAAGACCACTGCGGCACCGTGACCCCGGTCGTGAGCTTGCCGCACGAGAGCGTGATGGTCTTCGTGTCGAATCCGCCCCCGATCGCCTTGCGCACCGGCGGCAGCGCGCCCAGGCCGATTCCCGCCGCGGCGCCCGCGGCGACGACCACCTCGTAGTCGTGCCAGAAGACGTTCTGGCGCTCGGCCAATAGGTTCGCCATAGCGTGGCAGGCCGCGACGCTCGGCAGGAACCAGAAGGCGTGCTGGAGGTAGGGCAGGAGGCGCACGTCCGAGTACGGGAACGGCGGACGCGTGCCCGTCTTCAGGTGTTCGACCGCCTTAGGTCCGTAGCTGCCGCGGATGATCTCCAGCCACTTCTGCACATCGCTCTTGTGCTTGAAGGCCGCCAGCACGCCTTGGCCTGAGGCCTCGAAGAACGCGTTCAGGTCGAACTCGTCGAATTCGCCCGCGCTCGCGATCGCGAGCAGCTCGTCTGGCATCTGGTAGGTCAGGAGGCGCATCTGGGGCAGCGCGCCATAAGGGTTGCGCCGCTCCGGGTGGGTGGCCGCGAACTCCTCCTTGGCGCGCTGCTCATCCGTGTACGTCCAGTTGAAGATCTGCTCCTCGATGAACTCGCCCGTCGCCAAGGCTTTGAAGGGTGTGCCCGAGAGGTACAGGTACGCCTTGGTCGTGATGGGCAAGAACTCCGTCTCCGGCTCCGAGAGCTCACTTAGGTCCTCGTTCACGTCGACCAGGCCGCTGCTGTATTCCAGCTTGGCCTCCTTCTTGGCGACGGCGTCGTCCTCGCCCTCGAACAGCTCCTTCGCGGTGTCGCGCCAGGCTCCGAAGTGGTACTCGTCGAAGACCACGAGGTCCCAATTCACGACGTGAAGCCACTCGTTCTTGGGCTTGATGTTGCCTGCCCTGTCGCGGCCGAGCAGGTCCTGGAAGGACCCAAAGTAGACAACCGGCTGCGCGCCGTTGAGCTCGGTCGGGTCGCTGCCGGCGTTGCGGGAAAGGTACTGCCAGCCGTCGAATTTCGTGTGCGACTCGAGGTCCGTCTGCCAGGCGTCCTCGACCGCAGGCTTAAAGGTCACCACCAGCACGCGCTTGGCGCCCAGTTTCCTAGCGAGCTGGTACGCGGCGAACGTCTTGCCAAAGCGCATCTTGGCGTTCCAGAGGAAGCGGGGCACGGCGTGCATGTCCTCCTTCCAGATCGAATGGAAGTAGGCGTGCGACTTGTTGACCGCCGCGGCCTGCTCGGCGCGCATCGAGAAGGTCTCGTGGTGGGTGCCGCTGAAGCGTGTGCCCTCTCGCAGCTCGGTCAGCACGGTATGCACGTCCGCGACCGCACAGCGCATCCACTCGAGTTCGGTGTTCTCGAAGCCCTTGCGCGCCAGCGCCGCGCGGACCTCGTGGTCCGTGAAAATCGACCCGTCGGTACGCTCGGCTGGTTCGTCGAGCTCGATCCGGTAGTTCTTAACCGCCGCGGTCCGCAACTGCTCCGCCACGCGCTGCTTCACGTCGCGCGTCGTCTGGCCGACCTTAAGCTGCCCCCGGTGGGCGTCGTCGTCGATGGAATACGCATAGACGCGGGGCCTGACCTCGGGCTTCGGGGCCAGGATCTCCTCGAGCGACTTAGGCATCGCCGTCACTCAACGGCCGGATCATACTGTCGATGAACGCGATCTCGTCTTTTGTGATACCGAACTTCTTGTAGAGCATCTCGTCTGTCCACTCACGATCCATCGGAAGCCGGGGCACGAAGGCGAATCGCTCGCTGTATAAGTGCTGCGTGTTTGTCCGCAGCGAGACGAGGTGTCGCACAAACCGCGTACGCAGATAAGCGCTGAAGTTCCTAGCCTCCGCCTCGGTGCTGAAACGACCCGCAACGAGATAGGTCTCCGTGCAGGCTGTCCCGGGACCGCCTAACAGAATCCGCGAAAAGACCCGTCGAGTGCCGGACTTGTCGGTCTGTCCGCCATGCTCGCTGGCCGTCGCGGATAGGAACACTTTCCACTGGTCGACCCACTCGATGTTGCGCGGGATAGAACCACGCTCAATAAATCCAGTACCACCGTTCTGGTAGAGGAGCACAGGATCAGACATGTCATCGCTACTTGGCGCCCCGCGGTAGTTGGTACGGAGACTGAACGGCTGGATTGGTGCCACTTGGCTGGCTAGGCTCTCGAACACGCCGCCATCCGATGAGCCGAGCACGCGCTTGAGTATCGGGACAGACTCGTTGTACCGGACGAGAATGTCGTAGTCATCGAGGTACCGACTCAGCGTCCGTCTGACCACCCCGCCCGAAACCGTCGTGACCTCGCACTTCTCGTTCCAGGCGGAGTCCCACAGGAAGTAGGAGATCCCGCCAGCGATATCCACACCAGGGAAGACCTCCCGAGAATCGGGGTAGTCCACCAAAGAGCGAAGACGCCGGTCGGCGAGCATCGCTCGCCGAAAATCGTCGAGCCCACGACCGCCCGCAAACCACCGCGATGGAGTGACCATCGTGAGGCAACGTGGCTCGAGCTGCTTTGCAGCCTCGACGAACTTGTGGTAGATGGGCATAGCGAAGCTGCCGATAGCCTCGCCACCACTCTGTCCCAGCTGGTAGGGCGGGTTGCCTACGATCACGTCAAACTGCATGTCGCCTCCAAACAGCTCAGCTAAGCGAGCTGTGATATCGCTAGTGTGGATGAATGCGTAGGCGTGCGTCTCTAGCCCTTCACCTCGATCGTAGTCGCGTTGATTGGCGCCGCAGTACGTACACCTGCCGTTCATCCATGTGTGTTCTAGCCGCTTGTACCATATGTTGCCGTCTTCGTTGTCGAAGCTCCTGGCAATCGAGTGCTCCCCGTTGGCGTGCTTCGAGCAATACACACTACGCCGCGCCAGCAGGCTGGTGAGATTAGTTATGCCGATGCCAAACACCTGCTTAGAAAGGACGTGATCCACCCGCGCCGAGAGGTCGGGGATCTCCTTCTCTAGCCCGTTGGTGAGGCGGCGCGTGATCTCGCGCAGAAATACGCCCGACTTTGCACACGGATCCAGAAACCGCACGGTGGAGTCCGCCCAGAGGCTTGCGCCGCCGTGGTCGGCGGACCACACCTCGGCGACGGTATCCAGCATCCTGTTCGCGACTTCGGGCGGCGTAAAAACCTCATCGTTGGAGAGATTGGCGATGCACGTCAGCACATCTGGGTTTCGCTCGCGCAGGGCGAAACTAACCTGCTCGCTCATCGCGTAGCCTCGCCTTGTATGCCGCTGGGCCATGCGGCAGCCAGCTCAGTCATCGTCATCGGCGGGTAGGTCTCGATGGGCGTGAAGACCTCGTGCTTGCCGAGGGATGCGAAGAGCGGGTTCTTCTCCTTGAACGTCGACATATGGGTGAGGACATCCAGCCGGAAGTCACGGCGCTGGAACTTGCCCTTGCCCAAGTAGCCCCACTCCGCGAAAACGATAGGTTCCTCGGCCGTCGTTCGCATCGTCAGGGCGTCCCCGTGGATGAGGTTCAGTGACAGAACCCGTGACGCCGCGAAATAGAGGTCGTCCGTAGCGTCCAGGCGTAGGCACTCCGCGAAGAGGTCCATTAGATTCGCCCGACACTCGGCGATGTTGTCAAGTAGTAGCTCGATCCCGTAGATGCACATCAGTGCCAGCAGCGCGTAGTGCCGTCGCTCGAAGTCGGACTTCCCGTACTTGACTTCCACGACAGCGAGCTTTCGACGTAGGATCTGCACGAGAAAGTTGCCGCTGCCACACGCCGGCTCTAGGAACCGGGAATCAAGGCGCTCCGTCTCCTCCTTGACCAGGTCAAGCATCGCCTCGACCAGCCACGGGGGAGTAAACACCTCCCCGTGGTCGGCGATGCGGGTCTTCGATCGGAATTGGGTCATGGGCAGTTTCGGGAGGTTCTTTCGGGGGTGAGACTCATCGGTGCGGTGGGTTGGGACCCTTCCGGGACAGTGTAGGTGGACGCGTCGAGTGTGTTGAAGCTCTTCATCTGGTGGCCGGCAAATTGCCGACCTGGGTTCGCCCTACACCAACCCAGGGGCTCCCCCGAGCGCCGCAGCCCCAGATCCGATGCCCGGCTGCCGACCTTGCCGTCCCCTTCCCGCCCGGCGGGGCGTGCTCCGAAGTCCCGACCAAGATCGTGGTTGCGCCCGCGGAGCGCCGGGTTCGGTAACCGGGACGGGAAGAATGTCCGGTCAGGAGGGCGGCTCCCTCAGACGCGCTGTACGGAGTCGAGGTCGGTGGCGGGAACGTGTGCCGTCCGGCTGGCGATCGCACGCTGGAGGAGAGCTGAGGACCCGACAGGGTGACCGAAACGAAAACAGCCGCCGAGCCCGAAGACTCGACGGCGTTATGAATCAAACACCGTGCGTAGGAGATCAGGCAGCGCGGCGCTTGGCCTCCGCGAAGGTCGCGTGGAAGTAGTTGCCGCGGTCGATCATGGAGACGATCATGTCGACGTCCGTGACCGAGCCCAGCTCGGCTTCGAGCCGCAGCAGTTCGTCGGCCGCGGACGAAGGCAGCGGCAGCGTCAGTACGCCGTGGCGACGTGTGGCGATCCGCACCATGAGTAGCGCTTTGCCCCCAGAATCGGCCAGGGCGTGAAGTCAGTCGACCCCTTCTTCCATGTAACGGTCGGGATTCCCACGATCCGTCCCCGCAGGGTGCGCTGCTCCGAGGAGTACTGCCACTCCCAGCTTCCGTCGGCCATGAGCTGTCGCTGCCGGTCGATCAGGATGCCGGTGCGGGTGAAGCCCATGATCTTCGTGTGGTCGTCGTCCGGCTGCTGTAGGAGTTGAGCGATCGGTTCTTGCTATTGAGCATTGTCTTTTCCTTTGTTGTTTGCGTTGCGCGGGATTGCGCGTGCGCTCAACCAAAGGTCCCCCGACATTCAGGCACTGGCCAATCACCCAAGAGGGAGGTAGCGACGAGCCCATCCGTAGTCGCTACAGAATCACCCGCTCGTCCGACGCAGTCGCTCGCTCAAGGAATCCGAGTTTCCCGGGTCGGGTACCCGGCGCGCCGCGGGTGCAGGTCAGGCAGTGCGCCCGACTTATGCCGGCCGAGGCTCGTACGGCAAGGCCAGCGCAACGTTCGGGCCGTCAACTCGGTACTTGAGCCCCATCCCCAGGGCGGCGGCGATCAGCGATCCGTTGGTGACGTACACGCCGTAGTGGTTTTCGACCTCGTGCTTCAGACCATAGCTCCCGCGCTCGCCGGACGCGTGCCTGTCGCGGAGCCACTGGGCGCAGAGTGCGATCACCAGAAGTCCCTCGCGGGAGAGGAGGCGGTCACGCGCGCGGATGAACTCCACTTCGACGTCGCCGCGATGCCGCGCGTAGATGCCCAACCCGAACGCGGTGAGGCGGGGCTCCAGCTCGATCGCCTTCCGGGCGAGGGCCTCTGGGCTCAACGGTCGCATGCCACGTCGTGCGCCCACTGGAAGGCAACGTCGTCCCTACAGAGACGGTCGAGGGCCTGGCCCAGGGTCTCGGCGAGGCGGCGATGTTGGGCTGCGGAGGTAGCGAGGAGACGGAGGAGCCCCGCGGGTGCTTGCCGCGGCGGGAACGAGGCAGGAGGCGGGCCATCGTCAGCACCGGGGGCTACGTCGCTCGAGGCGCTCCTGGTTTCTAAGCAGACCTCATCGCCCACAACCCCGCTGCTGACCTTGCAGGCTGGAAGCGCCGAGTCGACCCCACAAGTGCCTCGGGGACGTCTTCGGGGGGCGGCGGAACAAAGGTCGCGTCTGCCAGACCGCACCCCGCGGGAACGATCCAGTTCTGACTGCGCCGAGGCTCGCCTGGAGTGAGCCGGCTACCCCTGACACCCTCCAGCAGCCGCTCGTGGATCTTCTCGGATCAGGCGAACAGAAACAGGCAGCTCGTTGAGGCGAGCCAGGCCGTGTTTCATAGCCCGCACGTAGTTCACGACCTCGTCGACGTCGTTGAGCCGTGTCGTACCGCCGAATAGGTCCGCCTCAGCTGCCAGCAGGTCCTGCAGGGAGCTTTGGATGCCCTCGATCTGGCTCGAGAGGACTGCCTCCTTGCGCACGTACATGAAGACGAACAGGTCGGGGTTGGGCAGCGTCTGGACCGACCCTTCGAGCCGGCCGAGCGCGCGATCTGCTCGAGATAGCAGGGCCTGCAGCGGGCCTTCCAGTCGGACCGGCGGGGCCGGGGGGAGAGGGGCGGGCCGGAAGGCGCGGCACCCTGTGGGTTGCTGCCTGTACTGGCCGGCGCGGCAGGGGGTCTCGGGGCCTTGGTTCGTCATGTTAAATCCTGGCTATAACATGCGCGCCAGATGCCGCCATAGTATAGGCAAGGGTCACCACAGGGCGAGGGGTCGACAGTGTTGTCTTGAGCGACCCGTATGGCCCGGAAGGTATGCCTCCGCCCAGCGACTCGGAAGGTCAACGGCCTGGGAAGCCGGGGTCGCGAGAGCGGCCCCTTGGCCATCGAATGGCGTCGACCCCTGCGCTCCTCTTGGGACTTTGATGGTGTGGGCGCGCCGCACCGTTCCCGCTCGGGTCAGCAGGTTCACCTCCACGGGCGGCGAAGTAGACTGGACCTCCGACCCTCCGCGACGACCCACAACCAAGGGGGACGGGTCAAGACCGACAAAGCCTCTGGCCTTGTCGACGACCCCAACGATTCGGCCTCGAAGACCCAGACGCTCAGCGCAGGCTCGTCTGCAACCAGAGTGCTGCCCGCTGAGGCGAGAGCATCGAGAACACCGGCCCCGTTTCCGGCCTCCTGAAACCGGTCAGAGAAGCCCTCACCAAGCGGCTGCGCCCCCTACCCCTCCAACGCCGCCTTCACCGCCGCCACCGTGCGCTCGAGGTCGCTCGAACTCGTCTGCCAGTTGCTGAGCGAGATGCGCATGACCCGTTGGCCGTGCCAGATCGTCGGGCCGAACCAGGCTTCGCCGCTGTGGTTGATGCGTTCGATGACGGCTTGGGTGCGGGCGTCGTGGTCGCCGTTCGGGTCGAGGAAGCGGACGAGGCCTTGGTTGATGACGGGGGTGGCCAGGACCTCGACGCCGGGTAGTTCGGCCAGGCGTTGGACCAGCTCGCGGGCTTGGTCGCAGGAGCGTTCGATCAGGCGGGCCACGCCGTGGCGGCCGAGGGTGCGCAGGGCCGCGTAGATCGGGATCGCGCGCGCGCGGCGGGACCATTCCGGTCCCCATTCGAACTGGTCGCGCACGTCCTTGACCTCGACTTTGTAGGCGGCGGGGATCGTCATCGCGAGCCGGTGCGGGGTCGGGTCGGCCACGAAGGCGAGGCCGCTGTCGTAGGGCACGTTCAGCCACTTGTGCCCGTCGGTCGCCCACGAGTCGGCCTTCTCGATGCCGCGCACCAGGTGGCGAAAGCGTTTGCTCGCGGCGGTCCACAGGCCGAAGGCGCCGTCGACGTGGACCCAGGCGCCGAACTCGTGCGCGAGGTCGCAGACCTCGTCGAAGGGGTCGAAGGCGCCGCGGTTCAGATCGCCGGCCGCGAGCGCGACGATCGTCGGGGCGGCGGGATTCTTGGCGAGCTCGGTCCGCAGCGCGGCGACGTCGATCGTGCCGTCGTCCAGGATCCCGACCTCGACCTTGGCCTGCGAGCCGATGCCGATCAGGCGCAGGGCGCGCACGAGCGTCTCATGGTGTTCTCCGACCAGCACGCGAATCGGCGGGCTGCCCGCCAGGCCGCGCTCTTCGACGATCCAGTCGCGCTCCGCCAACAGCCGATGGCGCGCCGCGGCGAGCGCCGTGACGTGGGCCATCTGGCAACCGGTCACGAAGGCGAACGAGGCCTGGGCGGGCAAGCCCAGGATGTCCTTCAGCCAGGCGCCCGTGACCTCCTCGACGATCGCGGCCGCCGGCGAGCAGGCGTAGGCCGCCGCGTTCTGGTCCCAGGCCGACGTCAGCCAGTCCGCCGCCAGCGCGACCGGCAGGCTCCCGCCGATGACCCAACCGAAGAAGCGCCCGCTCGACGTCTGCAAGAGACCCTCGCGCGCGTCGCGCTCGAGCTCGTCGAGCACCTGCAGGGCCGGCAGGCCTTCGTCGGTCAGCTGCTTGTCGAGCCGTTCACGCAGGCTCGACGCGCTCGGCTCGTGACTGACCAGCGCGCGGTCGAGGGAAGCGAGGTAGCCGTCGGCGAGTTTCGCCGCGCGTTCGAGTTCGGGGATCATCAGCAGGTCTCCATCGTGGGCGTCGGTCCGAGCGGGGACGGGACATGACAACAGAACGCGCGGTGATGTCCACAGCGCCGGGGGCCGGGGCGTGCGGGCCGGGGCGCGGCCGGCGCCGGCCTGCCCTTTTCCCCCTCCCGTACCGCCAGAAGCGCCTCCTTCCGGCCCCCGGTCGGCGCGCTAAAATGACGCCGTTGTGATCCGGAGTGCACGGTACGTTTCGCAGAGGTCCCAACCATGACCGAGAACACGATCGTGTGGCCGCGCAAGACGCGCGAGCTCCACAGCAACCATTTCGATTCGACCATCTGGAACGAGTTCGCGTTTCGCGACGACGACATCATCGTCGCGACCTATGCCAAGTCCGGGACGACCTGGATGCAGCAGATCCTCGCGCAGCTCTTGTTCGACGGGGCGGAGGCCCTCCCGGTCGCGGAGATGTCGCCCTGGCTCGACCTGCGGGTCCCGCCGAAGGAGGTCAAGCTGCCCGCGGTCGAGGCCCAGACGCATCGGCGCTTCCTCAAGACGCACCTGCCGGTCGACGCGCTCGTCTTCTCGCCCAAGGCCAAATACCTCTACATCGGCCGCGATGGGCGCGACGTCGTGTGGAGCTTCTACAACCACCACGTCAACGCCAACGCGACCTGGTACGCGGCCCTGAACGACACGCCGGGCCTGGTCGGGCCGCCGATGGAGAAGCCGGGGGGCGACATCCGCGCGTACTTCCTCGAATGGCTCGAGCGCGACGGCTATCCGCTCTGGTCGTTCTGGGAGAACATCCGCTCGTGGTGGCAGATCCGGCACCTGCCGAACGTCGAGCTGATCCACTTCGCCCAGCTCAAGGCCGACATGCCCGGGCAGATCCGGCGCATGGCCGCCTTCCTCGGGATCCCGATCCGCGCCGAGGCCTGGGACAAGATCCTCCTGCACTGCAGCTTCGACTACATGAAGCGCAACGCCACGAAGAGCACGCCCCTGGGCGGCGCCTTCTGGGACGAGGGCGCGAAGGTCTTCGTCAACCAGGGCGTCAACGGACGCTGGAGCGACGTCCTGACCCCGGACGACAACGCTCGCTACCGCGCCAAGGCCCTGGCCGAGCTCGGCGAAGAGTGCGCGACCTGGCTCGAAACCGGCGCGCTCTGACGCGACGTACCGAACCAGGCTTGCCTCAGAAGGCCTTCAGGGTGCGCAGCACGAAGTCGGTCGCGTCGCCGTCGCCGTTCAGGTCGCGGCCGGCCATGGTCTCGTCGACCAGGTAGACGACGCGGCCGTTGGGGCCGGTGAAGACGGCGGGGAGGGGCAGGTCGTTCAGGGTGCCGACGAAGAAGAGGCGGCCGGTCGGAAAGAGCGTGTGGCACAACAGAACGTTGTCGAGCTGGTCGCCGTCTTCGTTCAGGTCGCGGGACTGCTCCTGTTCGCTGGAGCGGACGAAGAGCACGTTGCCGGTCTGGACGGGGCCGGAGTTGAAGGACTCGCCGGCGACGCAATAGCCGCTCGCGACGAGGCTCAGGCCGTCCGCGGACAGGCGGGCGGCCAGGGGGAAGACGTCGTCCGTGTCCTGGTCGTCGATGTTGCAGGGGAAGTCGTACTCGGCTTCGACGTCGCCGAACAGAAAGCTCGTGCCGTTCGGGGCCGGCGCCAACCAGTCGGCCGCGAAGTGCGCGGGGACAGACTGGCGCTGGAAGAAGCGCCAGCTCGCGATCGGCAGGTCGCCGGGCTCGAGGCCCGCCAGGAAGTCGCGGTTCGTCGAAGGGTCGCCGTCGTGGTCGCGCGCGTCTTCGGCCTCGGAGACCGCGACGACGAAGCGGTCGCTGACCTCGACGACGCCGGCGGCTCCGCCGGGCAGGTCGGCGACGGCGAACAGGAAGCCGACGTCGCCGATCGGCGGGGGTACGAAGCCGAACGCGGCCTGCGTCCACCGGAAGATGCCGTCGGCCTGGTCGCCGTCGCCGTTCAAGGCGCAGGTGCCCTCGTCGACTTCGAAGCTGATCGTGCCGACGAAGAGCGCTCCCCCACCGGCCTCCACGCACACCACGCGGTCGCGGCCGACCAGGCCGGTGTTGATCGGAGCGTTCGCCAGCGGGTCCGCCAGGAAGGAATTCAGACGCAGGTGGAAGAGGACGAAGTCGTCGGTGTCGACGTCCTCGAAGCCGACGCACTGCGACGGCTGCCAGCCGGCCGTCTGGATGGCGGGATCGTTCAGGTTCGTGGCGCCCTGGGCCTGCTCGTCCACCAGGAAGGCGACCAGCGTGTCGCCCGCGACCGTGCGGCGGGCGCGCACCGGCGCGCCGTCGCCGACGGCCAGCGCGACGTTGTGAACGACGCCGGCGGGATCGCGCGTGTCCAGCAGGGCCAGCACGCGCTCGTCGGTCGCGTCGCCGTCGCCGTTGAGTTCCGCCAATTCGACGAGCTCGCTCTGCAAGAGGATCAAGAGCCCTTCGTCGTGCGCGGTCAGGCGCTGGATCGTGCCGGCGGCACCGTCGCCGAGCACCGCGACCGGCAGCCGCGGTTGCGCCGCGTCGACCCAGCGCAGATCGGTGGCGGGCAGCGCAGGACCGACCTCGAGAGCTTCGTTGAAGTACAGCCGCTCGGACGCGACCAGGCACAGCTCGTTCGCGAGCCGCGCCACCAGCGCGAGGTCGGTCGTCTGCGTCCCGTGCAACAGGACCAGGTCGTCCAGCATCCCGTCCAGGTCATGGTCGACGCCGTCCTCGGCCTCGGAGACGACCAACCACACCTCGCTCGCAATCACGTGCACCGCGCGCGCGGCGGCCAGGGGCGTGCCGCGCGGCGCGCCGAAGGGGAAGACGACCGCGACCCGGTCGACCGCATCGCCGTCGCCGTTCAGGTCCGTGCCGCCCGCTCCGCCGCTCGTCTCGGAGGCTTCGTCGGCCAGGTACGCGAACAGCTGGCCGCCGACGGCCACGGGCGCATCCGGAGCGACGGCGAACTCGGTGCCGCGCGACGCGAAGACGACCAGGCCGCCGCTCACCGCACCGGAATCCGAATCGGACGAGCAGGCCCCCAGGCCGAACAAGGAGAGGCCGAGGAGCGTGGCGAACG
This sequence comes from Planctomycetota bacterium, assembly GCA_029259595.1. Lineage (GTDB taxonomy): Bacteria > Planctomycetota > UBA1135 > UBA1135 > OFTM43. The sequence continues at coordinate 18,460 of JAJDEW010000051.1, forward strand.
GGACGCGAGCGAGCTTCGAGGTCATGGTGTGTCGGTTGTGGAAGCGGTGCGCGGGAGTCGGCGGCTTCGAAATCGGGTACAACGCTTGCGTGGCGGACGAATACGGCACGGCGAGCACGAGGTTTCGCTACGAGACCGAGCGCGTCAAGGGTTCGCGTTTCGTGGCCGACGTGGCGCCGGCCTCGACGCCTGCGCAGGCCGAGCAAGTCGTGGCCGAAGTCCGCGCGGCCTTTCCGGACGCCTCGCACCATTGCTGGGCCTGGCGCATCGGCGCAGCCTTCCGCTCGAGCGACGACGGCGAACCCGGCGGCTCGGCCGGGCGCCCGATCCTGATGCAGATCGACGGGCACGCGCTGTCGCACCTCGTCGTCGTCGTCACGCGCTGGTTTGGCGGCACGAAGCTCGGCGTCGGCGGCTTGATGCGCGCCTACGGCGGCGCCGCCGGCCAGGCGCTCGACCGCACGCCGACGCACACCGTGCTCGTCACGCGGCGCCTGCGCGTCACCCACCCCTACGAATGCTCGGGCGTCGTCGAAGGGCTCCTGAACGCCGCCGCACTCGAGGCGGTCGCGCAGGACTACGGCGCGGCGGTCACGTTCGAGCTCGACGTTCCCGTGCGCTCGCTCGAGAGCCTGCGACGCGAGCTGGTCGATCGCACGTCCGGCAAGGCCGACGTGCAGCTCCTCGAGGACGAGGCCGATCCGAAGGCCTGATCGCTTGTGAGCCGGCCTTCCGCGCTCGTCCCGCACGATGCCGGGCGGACGGGTCTGCTCGATCGCTCGTCGGCAAGGCCGTGGTGCAGCTTCTCGAAGACAAGGTCGATCCGGAGGCCTGATCGCTTGCGAGCCGACCTTCCGCGCTCGTCCTGCACGATGCCGGGCGGACGGGTCTGGTCGATCGCTCACCCGGCAAGGCCGTGGTGCAGCTTCTCGAAGACAAGGTCGATCCGAAGGCCTGATCGTTTGTCAGCTGGCCTTTCGCGCTGGTCCTGCACGATGCCGGGCGGACGGGACGGGTCGATCGCTCGTCCGGCAAGGCGGTAGTGCGGCACCTCGAGGACGGAGCTGATCCGAAGGTCGGATCGTTTCCGAGCCGACCTACAGCGCCCGGCCCCCGCCGGATTCCGGACGAAGACAGGCTTCGCGCGTCGAACGTGCGCGCGGCGTTCAGGGCTTGGTCAGGAAGCGACGCTCGAGCTCGGGCGTCGGCAGCAGGCACGTGTCGCGCTTGCCGAACCAACGGTAGCGGTTGCGGGCCACGCGGTCGTAGCACCAGTCGCGCAGGACGCGCGGGACGACGAGGCCGAGTGCGAGCACCGGCCACGGCCAGCGCAGGTGGCGGGCGACGCGCAGGAAGGCGCCGGACTTCCTGTGGATGCGGCCGCCTTCGACGAACAGCATCGTGTCGAGGTCGTCGGTCGAGAGGCCCGCTTCGGTGGAGATCGCGCGGCCGACGTCGCTCTGCAGGGAGGCGAGCTTCAGGTGCGCCGCGGGATCGCGCGCGGCCAGGAACGAGATCCAGCCGCAACACAGGTTGCAGACGCCGTCGAACAGGACGACCTTCATGTCCGGATCGTGCCACGGGGCGTTCATTCGCGCCACCGCGGGTCGGGTTCGGGCTCGTGTGCGAAGGCGCGCCGCGCGGGGCTTCGAAACGGTGCGTGCGCGTAGTACTTCGGGCGTTCGTCGAGCCGCACGTGCAGCCAGGCGATGCCCAGTCCCGACGTGCTGAGCCAGACCGGCTCGTCGCCGAGCCGCGCTTCGAGCTGGTCGGCGACGCACTGCCACAGGGCGGCCTGCGGCGCGAGCGGCAACGCGCGCGTGAAGGCGGCCAGATGTCCGTAGGGCGCGAGCTCGCGCGTCGTCGGTTCGGCGGGCTCGACCGGTGGACACGGCGCCACGAGCCGTGCGTCGCCGCCGAGGTTGTCGAAGCTGGTCACGCCGCGCGCGCGCGCGCCCGCGTCGAACGCGCTCTCGAACGCGCGCGGATCGACCGGCATGCGAGCCAGCGCCGGCGCGGGCACCAGGACGAACTCGAACGGGCGCCCGAGCGTGTCCTTCGTCACCGCCGGCGTCTCCCACAGCCAGGCCTCCCCCGGCGCCGCGGCCAGGGTGTCGCGGAAGAGGCGCAGGAAGTTCCCCTCGCCGCGCCAGAGCTCCAGGACGCGCGCGAAGGACAGCACCGTTCCTTCCGCGCGAAAGTGCGCGTGGAACGGAGGCCCGCCGGCCTCACCGGGTGCGGTCACGATCGCTTCCATGTCGAACGGATAGGCCTCGTTGGCGGATGCGGGTCAGAAGAATGGCTCGAAATCGAACGCCGCGCGGCTGTGGCCCACGCGGCCGAACAGCCTACCCGTTTGCTCCCGGCGTGACGCACGCGCGCGCTCGCGCTCAGCCCTCGCTTTCGTCCTCGCCCTCGCCTTCGTCCTCGAGCCCGTGCAGGAACCACGCCAGGCAGCGCAGGTGCTCGCCCCAGTGGATGCGATACAGGAACGTGAAGGTCCAGACCGCATCGTCGGGATGTCCGCGACGAAAGAGATCCTCGACGCCGGCCAGATCGCGCGCGATGTCGGCCAGGTCGTCCACGGCGTCGCCGATCAGGGGTTCCTGGCCGACGTCATGACCCACTTCATGATTCGGAGCGGTGTAGAGCCCGAGCCTCGGAAAGCGCTCGGCGACCCGCGCCCGTACGAAAGCCGGCGACGGCAGCTGGGCCTCGGCCGCGGATGCCGGCGTGGCCTGGACGCTCGTCGCGAGGACGGCCAGTCGGTCGAGCAGCGCGCGCAGGTCTTCGATTTCGGCGCTCGAAGCGGAACCCGAAGCTTCGAGCACGAGTCTCAGGAAGCGTCGCAGCGTGCGCCGCAGGCCTCTTCGTGTCCGCACACGCGCGAAAAAGAAGCCTGCGAGCCAGCCGGAGAGCTCGAAACGAGCTGTGGAGCGCGTGCGCGCGCTCCCGCCGTCACCCGCGCGGGACGGTAGGCTTGACGATCGAGACGGTCCGTCCATGCAGCTCCTGTACACATCCCACCGGGAATCGCTTTCCCGATCGACGCGAATCTCGCGAATCCCGGGACGGCAGGCGTTGTCGAATTCGACCGACGCCTGATAATGACGCGATGCGCGTGACGTCACCCTTGTCGAACACCTTCTGCCGTCTCTCCCTCGCCCTGCTGGCCGTCTGCACGGTCCTGCTTCCGGCGCACGAAGCCCAGTCGATCCGCTCACGCGGTCTCGGCGGCCGCGCGCAGGCTCCGAAAACCACCCGGCCGAACGTGCTGGTCATGGTCATCGACGACCTCGGCGTCGACGTGCCGGCCAGCTACGGGCTGGGCGCGAATCCCCCCAAGACCCCGAACATGGACGCCTTGGCCCAAGGCGGCCTCCTGTTCCGCAACGCCTGGGCCACGCCGATCTGTCCGCCGACTCGCGCGACCCTGCAGACGGGGCGCCTGCCGTTTCGCAGCGGCGTCGGCAGCGCGATCTTCACCCTCGAGCGCAACCTGACCGATCTGCACCTCGAAGAGCAGTTCACGATCCCGAAGATGCTGGCGGCGGGCACGAACGGGCTCTACCGGACGGCGGCCATCGGCAAGTGGCACCTCAGTTATCGCTACAACGCGGACGGCAGCGAGGACGTGAACCACACGCTGACGCCGAACCTCGCGGGCTACGACCACTTCTCGGGGGCGATGTTCAACATCCCCGCCTATGGCAACTGGCCGAAGGTCGTGAACGGGGTCAAGTCGACCAGCACGAAGTACGCGCTGACGGACAAGGTCGACGAATCGTTGGCCTGGCTCGCGAACGGACCGAGCTCGGGCAAGCCGTGGCTTCTGTACCTGGCCTTCCACATGGTGCACGTGCCGATCCACGCGCCGCCCGCGCACCTGCACTCGGTCGACCTGTCGTCGGCTCCCAATCCGGAAGACAACCTGCGGCTGTACTTCGACGCGATGCTGGAAGCCATGGACACGGAGATGGGTCGGCTCCTGGGCGGCATCGATGCGCTCGGCCAGCTCGAGAACACGACCGTCATCCTGCTCGGCGACAACGGGACCTTCGGTCCGGTCAAGTCGCCCGGCGTGAACAAGGGCGAGAAGGGCGACCTGTTCGAAGGCGGCGTGAACGTGCCGTTCATCGTTTCGGGACCCTTGGTCGCGAGCCCCGGCAGCGAATCGGACGCCTTCGTCAGCACGGTCGACGTCTACGCGACGGTGGCCGAGATCGCGGGCGTCGACCTGCCGGCGGTTCTGCCGCCCGGCTACAAGATCGACTCGATCAGCCTCGTTCCCTACATGATGAACTCGGCCCTGCCGTCGCTGCGCTCGGTCAACGTCACCGAGCTGTACGCGCCCAACGGCATCGGCGAAGGCTTGCCGGTTCCGGTCAACGTTCCGGACCCGAACAACTACTGCCAGACGGACCTGGGCTTCCAGGGTCCGGGCAGCGTGCAGCTCGAGCTGTGCGGACAGGTCCTGGCCGTCGGCGGCGAGGCGACGCTGCATCTCACGGGCGCGCCGCCGGGCGCCTGCGGCACGCTCTACACGGGCTTCGGCATGTACCCCGTACCGTTCTTCGGAGGCACGCTGGTGCCGAGCACACCGGGTTTCGCCGCCAAGCTGATCCAGGCCGACTCCCAGGGCGAGTATTCGGAGCCGATCATCCCCACGATCTTCGGCACGAAGGTGTACTTCCAGGTGATGATGCAACAGGACTGCCTCGGTACGCAGCCCTTCGAGTTCAGCAACGCGATCGAAGCCGAGATCCAGCCCTACAACGCCAAGGCCATCCGCAACGACCGCTACAAGCTGATCTCCAGCGTGAACGGCGGGCGCGACTTCCTGTACGACCTCGACCTCGACCCGATGGAAGCCACGAACCTGGTCGAGAACGGCCCGGGCAACCTGACGCCGGCCGAACAGATCGAGTACGACGCGCTCAAGGCTGCGCTCGACGCCCTCATGCAAACGTACTGATCGCGCGCATGGCCAAGCGACCCCCCGCTCCCCACGTGCTCCTGGAGCGGCTGCGCGTCCTCACCGCGACGTTTCCCGAGACGCGTGAACTCGAGACCTGGGGTCACCCCACCTTCCGGGTGCGCGACAAGATCTTCGCCTCCTACGGCGAACACGACGGCCGCCCCTCGATCAGCGCCAAGCAGACCAAACCCGACCAAGCCGTCCTGGTCGAGGACGAACACCGCTTCTTCGTCGCCCCTTACGTCGGCAAGCACGGCTGGGTCGGCGCCTGGATCGACGTCGTCGACTGGCCCCTGATCGCCGACCTGGTCGAACGCAGCTACCGTCTGATCGCGCCGAAGACGCTGGTCAAGGCGCTGGACGCGCGCACGACGTAGGAGTCTGTTGAGCTACTGCCCGACGATCTCGAGCACGTCCGACAGCTGGCCCTTGCGCAAGGGTGACAGGGCGAAGGTCTCGGCCACGGCGTAGAAGGTGAAGCCCGGCGGCAGGGGGAACGGGATGTCGGGCGTCGTGCCGGCGCCGTTCGAGACGACGGCCAGGAAGCTCGAGAGGTTGCGGAGGGAGTGGCGGAACAGGCTCGAGCTCGGGTCCAGGCCCAGGTTGCGGGGGTCGCCGGCGAAGGTCAGCGGGAACGAGCCGGGGGCGTGCGAGAGCGCGACCCAGCAGAGGACGAAGCCGGGCTCGTCGAAGTGCTCGACGTGGAAGCGCGCGAGGCCGTTCTGCACGAAGCCTTCGGCGCGAACGGACTGCGGGCGAAAGCCGCCGACCACGAGCTCTTCGTCGCCGTCGTCGCGGTTCGCGAGTGCGAGGTAGTTGTCGTAGAGCGTGTTGTAGGTCCAGGCTTGCCCCGCCGTCCCGGTGGCGAGGTCTTCGATGACGTTCGCCGTGGCGCCGAAGGTCTGGCCGCCGTCCGTACTCAGGGCCGCGCGACCCGGCTCGAGGGCGTTCAGTCCCTGCCAGGAGATGACGACCGAATCGGGATCGTCGGCCCGCGGAGGTACGACGACGGCGAGGTTCGCGACCCGCGCAGGCATGAGCTCGAGCTCGCTCGAGTACGTCGTCCCGCCGTCGGTGGAAGTCGACGAGTACACGCGATAGTCGCCGGTCCGATCGTCGATCCAGGCCAGCACGATGTTGCCGGACGGCGTGATCCCGTGCTCCATGTCCAAGAGCGCGTTCGTGATCGTCGAAGCCGTCACCGAAGGGGCGAAGGTCGCTCCCCCATCGGTCGAGACGCGCGTCACGATGTCCTGACCTTCGAGGGCGAGGAGGACGTGCAGGTCGTCGCGCGCCGTCACGCGCGAGATCAGGCCGTCGGCGCGGAAGACGGCCGGCTGGAAGCTCGCGCCACCATCGAGGCTGCGCACCTGGAAGAGGCCCGGAACGAGGGGGCCCTGGTCGTGGTAGTAGGCGTCGACGGTCAGGCCGTCGGCCACCAGTGCAATGTTCTCGAGCGTGAAGAAGGGCGAACCGGACACGACTTGGGGCACGACCTCGACCGCGCTCGAGAAGCTCGTGCCGCCGTCGTGCGAAGCGACCAGGAAGAGCTTCTCTTCGCCGCCTTGATCGATCCCCTGGGTGTCGAGGAAGGTGCGGAAGAAGGCGTAGACGTGCAGCCCGTCGGGGGATTGGGCCAGCACGCCGAGGTTGACGCGCCCCGTGTCCTGCGGGCGCCCCTTGTCGAGCGCGATTTCGGTGAAGGTCTGGCCACCGTCGGTCGAGAGTCCGAAGAAGGGCTCGCCGAAGGTGTCGAGCTGGAACGGGCCGGGCTCCGCATTCTCCTCGACCCACAGGAGCGCCACCTGCGAACCGTCGTCGCTGGCTTCGAGGCCCAGCAGGCGGACCGAAGGCACCGTGCCGGTCGCGTAGCGATGGGGCGCCGTGTCGAGTCGCGTCGGCGTGTCCCAGGCCAGACCGCGGCCGTCGGAACGGGACCCCAGGAGCCGATCCGTCGCGCCCCAGACGGCGAGGGCCGCATCCCCGAACGAAGTGATCGCCTTGGTCGGCGTCACAGCGTCCTGGAGGAGAGCCGGCGAGCGGGGATGTTGCGCCTGGGCGGGAAGAGCCACGGCGCAGACGGAGAGCGCGACAAGGAGGGCTTTCATGAATCGACTCCTGAGGTCCACTCAGGAGATCCCGCCGGGAGGGCGAGTGGTTGCACCAAGCCCGTTTTTTGTGGGGCGCAGCGGGTGCGGGACCGCTGGGCCGCCTCCACGCGCCCCCGCGCCCCCCCCAGGCCTTGGAGCGAGCGCAGGGTGAGCCGGCCGACCGTCAGTTCCCCTTGCAGACGGCAGCGCCTGCTGCGTCGAGGGCAGTGACCATGTCCGCCACGGTGCTGTCGAGCGCCTTCTGCGAGAGCTCGTGCAACGGGCCCGGCCAGGCCCCGCCCGAGTTCGTGGCGGCGCTGCGCACGAGCTCGACTCGGCACTCGTCGTTCGAGCTGAGTCCGAGCATCCACGCGGTCGCTTCGCAGCTCTCGTCGACGACCGTCGCCCACGGCATCGGGGCCGCGGCAACCGCCACGGTCAGAAAGCCGCGCAACGCCTCGCCCAGATCGCCCGCGGAGAGCGGTGCCACGCGCGGCGATCCCGTGAAGGCGGCCAAGGCCGCATCGATCGCCGCCAGCTGGGCGGGGTTCAAGTCGGCCAACGCCAGGTCCGTGTCGGCCACGTCGCAGTCCGCGCAGGGGGCGGAGCTTCCGCACAGGTCGTCGAGCGTCGGGGTCGCGGAGAGGTTCGTGCTCAGGAGGTAGCCCGCCTCGCCCCAACCATCGCCCAGCTGCGCCAGCGCGTCGGCCAAGCCGTACAGCAAGGTGTCGCTCCACCACGGCCGCGGATCGCCGCCGATCATGGCCGCCCACGGGTCCCACTCGCCCGTCTCGAGGACCTCGACGATCAGGTCGAACTGGTCGGCCAGCAGCGTGCTGTCCAGCTCGAGCCACGCCACGACCTGGGCGTTCGACAGGGCGAGGATGCTCGTCAGCGGTCCGATGATCGACTCGCCGTCGGTCGGCCCGCTGAGCAGCACGAGCTCGTCGAACAGAGCGAACACGTCGTCGCGTGCGCCGCCCGCGTCCTCGGCACCGAGGTTGGCCGCCGTCACGGCCCGTACGGCGCCGGCGTGTCCGGCGGACAGCTTGGCCGGAATGCCTGCGTGAAAGTCGGCCCAATCCTCGTCCAGGAAGATCTTGGGCAGCGCGCTCTCGAAGTTCGCCAAGGCGGTGCGCAACGCGATCCAGTTGCCCGCTTGCACCGCCGCGGCCGCGGCCTCGAGCTCGTCGGCCATGCCCGAGGTGGTGGCGATGATGGCCGGGTCGACCGGGCCGGTGGACGGCACGACGACCGACAACCCGGCTGCAAAGTCGTCCAGGGCCGAAGCCGCCTCCACGAGGCGGCCCGCCAGCACGCCGCGCAAGGCGGCCGGCTCGTTCACGGTGAGGTCGTGCGACAAGGCCGAAAGGGCGCTGCCCGCGTCGTTCAGGACCGAGAGATAGAGGTGCGGGATGTCGGAACCCCGCGGAGCGAGCGAAGCCGGCGCAAAGGCGAACAAGGCGACAAGGGAGCTCGAGAGCATGGTGACCTCGGAGGCTGACGGGGAAACGGGAAGGGTCGAGATCCGCTTCCGTCGCCAAGGCCTCCGGCGGGCGACACGAACCGCGACAAGATCGAGCGTGCTGCGTTCGCGTCTCGGGCAAGAAAAAGCGCGGAAGCTGTCGACCGGGAAACGCCGCTCCGCGCTCGAGCCGGACCCGCGTTCAGCGCCACATGATCAAGAGGACCGAGGCGACCATCAGTCCGAAGCCGAGCCGCTGGCGGCGCGTGATCGGCTCGTCGAGCACGACGGAGGCGACCACGGCCACGCAGACGACGCCGAAGGCGAGGTGCAGCGAGGCCATTTGGGCTCCCGTGAAGACGTCGAGTCCGAGGCGCGTGGAGTAGACGTTCAGCATGTACTCGGGCAGCACGAGCGTCCAGCTGACCAGCATCGCGGTGCGAAAGCGCCAGTGGCGAAAGCGCAGGTGGGCCAGCCAGGCAACGGCCATCACCCCGCTGGCGGCGAGCAGCATCAGCGGCACCGCCACGAAGACGAGCGCGTTCCAGGGGGCCGTCATGTCAACGGACCTCGCGACGTCCTTCGTCCGCTGGCAGCGTCGACTCACCCGGACCGGGGTTCAGGATCAAGACCATCGAAACGGCCATCAGGGCGAGGCCGGCCGCTTGCCGCACCGACAGGTCTTCGCCCAACACCGCGACCGAGACCAGGCCCACCGCCAGGGTCCCGAAGGCGAGGTGCATCGACGCCATCTGAGCGCCGGAATAGAGCCCGTAACCCCAACGCGTAGCGGCCGTGTTCAGGAGGTACTCCGGAATTACGAGCGCCCAGCTGAGGGCGAGCGCGGTCCAGAACGGCCAGTCGTCCTCGAAGCGCAGGTGCCCCAGCCAAGCCAGCGCCATGAGGAGCGCCGAGAACAGCATCAGCACCGGAACGCCGACGCGCTTCATCGCACGCTCTCGTTCCAGGCTGCGGAGCCTGCGCCCTGGACACCTCGGGCGGGAAGCGCGCGCTCGCAGGTGCGAGCTTCGAACGAACGGGGCGCCGACGAAGCTTCGCGGCGGTTGTCGTGCAAGCGTCGGATGGCCTAGCGCCGGGCTGCATCCTGGGGGATGCCCAGGCTGGCCTGGCCGTCGTCGGACCAGGTCCGCAGGCGTTCGTTGACGACTCCGGTCACGACCGTGAGCGCACCCAGGATGGCCAGGAAGCCGGCCAGCGCCGGCTGGGTCGTGCGGACGGCGTCTTCCGGTTCGGTCAGGAACATCACCTTCGCGACACGGAAGTAATAGAAGAGCGACACGACGCTGTTCAAGGCGGCGACGACGACCAGCCAGCCGAGGCCGGCGTCGATGCCCTCGTAGAACAGCAAGAGCTTGCCGTAGAAGCCGACCGTCGGCGGCAGGCCCGTGAGGCTCACGAGGAAGATCACCATCGACCAGGCGACGACCGGATGGCGCCAGCCCATGCCCTTGAGGCTGTCGACCTGTTCCGAGCCCGTGACGCCTTCGAAGTAGAGCAGGAAGCCGAAGGCTCCCAGGTTCATGAAGTAGTAGGCCGCCAGGTAGAAGATCGAGGCGGTGAAGCCCTCGGGGGTCATCGCCGCGAGCCCCATGAGGACGTAGCCGGCGTGCGCGATCGACGAGTAGGCGAGCATGCGCTTCAGGCTCGTCTGACGCAGGGCGGACAGGTTGCCGAGCGTCATCGTCACCGCCGCCAGCACCGCCAGGAGCAGGCCGACCTTTTCGCCGTAGGCCGCGACCGCTTCGTGCACGCCGTCGACGAGGAACAGCGACCCGACGAAGCGCAGGAGCACCGCGAAGCCGGCCGCCTTCGAGGCGACGGCGAGGAAGGTCGTGACCGGCGTCGGCGCGCCCTCGTAGACGTCGGGCGTCCAGAAGTGGAACGGGACGACGGACACCTTGTAGGCGAAGCCGGCCAGGACGAGCACGATCGCGAGCGCCACCGGCACCGGGCTGATCAGGAACTGCGCCGCGAGGCCGACGGGATAGCCTTGCGTCCCGCCGCGCCCCATGGCGTTGAGGTCGAGCGTGCCGGTCATCCCGTACAGGAGGCTGATGCCGTACAGCATGACGCCGGCGGACAGACCGCCGAAGATGACGTACTTCAGCGCGGCCTCGGCGGAGCGCTTGTCACCCTTGTGGAAGCCGGCCAGGGAGTAGCTCGCGAGCGACAGGAGCTCGAGGCCCAGCATGAGCAACAGGAGATTGTTCGTGCTGACCATGAAGAAGATCCCGATCGCCGCGCCCAGGAGCAGGAAGTAGTACTCCCCGATCCCGTGCTTGCGCTCGCGTCGGTCGGCCAGGACGAAGCCCGTCACGACGGCCAGGGAGCCGACCGTGAACAGCTTGAAGAAGGTCCCGAAGCGATCGACCGTGACCATCCCGAAGGCGGTCTCGGCCAGCGCACCGTTCGTGTCCCCGAGCGTCCGCCACTGGTTCCACAACACCCAGGCCGTGACGGCGAGCCCGCCGAGCGTGATGTAGCCGATGCGCTTCGAATCACGCCCCTTCCACACGAGGTCCATGACGAGAACCACGAGGGCGACGAGCGTCAGGACGAGCTCCGGCGCGATGTGTCCGAGCTGGGTCAGATAGGCTTGCACGAAGGGATTCCTCTCCCGCTCAGCCGCCGAGGGTCTGGACGAGCTTCTTGATCGAGGGCTCCATCCAGTTCAGGAGGTAGAACGGGAAGATGCCGAGGGCGATGCACAGGAACAGGAACGGCGCCTGACAGGCGACTTCGCGCAGGTTCATGTCGCCGTAGTTCGCGTACTTCTCGTTGAGCTTGCCCAGGAAGACGCGTTGCATGGCCCACAAGAGGAAGGCCGCGGTGATCACGATGCCGATGACCGACAGGACGACGAGCAGCTTGAAGCCCTCGATGTCGGACTGGTAGGCGCCCAGGAGCGTCATCGCCTCCGACACGAAGCCCGCCATGCCCGGCAGGCCGAGCGCGGCGAAGAAGCCGATCGTCGTCAGGCCCCAGTAGACGGGCATGACCTGGCTCAGGCCGCCGAAGCCGTTCAGATCGCGGTGATGGGCGCGGTCGTAAATGACGCCCACGATCAGGAAGAGGACGGCCGAGCTGGTGCCGTGGTTGAACATCTGCAGCGCGGCGCCGCTCATGCCCCATTCGGTCAGGGCCGCCATCCCGAGCAGGACGTAGCCCATGTGGCTGACCGAGCTGTAGGCGACCATCCGCTTGAAGTCGGTCTGGCCGAGCGCGACGAAGGCCCCGTAGATGATGCTGATGACCCCCAGCACTCCCAGGACGTAGGCGAACTCGTTGAAGGCGTCGGGGACCAGCGTGAAGCAGGCCCGCATCAGGCCGTAGCCGCCGAGCTTCAGGAGGATGCCGGCCAGGATGACCGAGATCGGCGTCGGCGCCTGGACGTGCGCGTCGGGCAGCCAGGTGTGGAACGGGAAGACCGGGATCTTGATCGCGAAGCCGACGAACAAGAACCAGAAGACCCAGGTCGTGAAGCGCATGCCCAACAGGTCGCCGCCGAAGGGCAGGTTCTTGCCCAGGAGGTTGCCCTCCCCCGCCAGGCGCGTCAGCTCGGGCAGTGAGAAGGTGCCCGAGTCGAGTCGCAGGGCCACGACCGCGATCAGCATCAGGACCGAGCCGGCCAACGTGTAGAGGAAGAACTTGATGGCCGCGTACTCGCGCCTCGGCCCGCCCCAGATGCCGATGAGGAAGTACATCGGCAGCAGCATGATCTCCCAGAAGACGTAGAACAGGAAGTAGTCCTGGGAGACGAACACGCCGAGGATTCCGACCTCGAGCAGGAGCAGGAGCGCGTAGTAGGACTTCTGCGCCTTGTTGATTCCGAAGCTGGCGGGCACCGCGACCAGGAGCAAGAGCGTCGTCAGCCATACCAGGCACAGCGACAACCCGTCGACCCCGACGAAGTACGTGGCGTTGATCGACTCGATCCACATCACGTTCTGAACGAACTGCAGCTCGGCCGACGCCTTGTCGAACAGGCTGAAGTACATCCAGGTCGCCAGGAGGAACGGCAAGCCCGTGGCCACGAAGGTGATCCCTTTGATGAGCGCCGTGTTGTTCTTCGGGGCCAACACGATCGCGAGCATCCCGAGCATCGGGATGAAGGTGATCCAGGTGAGGATTTGGTCTTGCATGGGATCAGGCGAGGATCAACCAGGCTGCTGTGAGCAGGCCTCCGCCGACGGCGAAGGCGGCGTACTGTTGGATGCGTCCGGTTTGGAGCAGGCGGAAGGCCGAGCCCAGGCCCTGGGAGACGAGACCGACGGCGTTGACAGCGCCGTCGACGAAGATCCGGTCGAACCAGGCCGAGAAGAAGCCCAGGAAGCGGTTCGCGCGCCCGATGCCGAGCACGAGACCATCGACGATCTTCTCGTCGACCCACTTCAGGAAGACCCCCAGCTTCACGCTGGGCGCGATGACCAGAAGGGTCGCGGCCTCGTCGATGAAGTAGCGGTTCTTGACGACGTAGTAGCCGAAGTCGAGCTTCTTCGTGATGACCGCCGGCAGGTCGCGGCGCTTCACGTAGAGGTACCAGGCTCCGACGATGCCGCTGGTCGCGACGAAGAGCGACAGGATCACGGCCCGGACGTGGGCCGCATGACCGATGTGGCTCGAGTGGTCGAGGATGCCCTCCGAGATGCCGTCGGCCGCCCAGGCTCCGACGGCCGGGCCGTAGAGCGAGTCGAGCGACACGATGCTCTCGAACCACGTGTGCGCGCCGTGCCAGAAGGCGACGGCGCCCGGCAGATCGAGCAGCCAGAAGTGGCCTCCGAACATCCCCAGGAAGGCGAGGATGCAGAGGGCGACGGTCATCGGCCAGGGGGACTCGTGCGGCTCGTGCGCGTGGGCGTCGTGCCCGTGCGCCGCGTGGGCATGTTCCGCGTGCGGGGCGTCGTGCCCGTGCTCCGCGTGCGCGTCGCCGTGGTCGTCGTCGTGGTGCCCGCCCGGGCGTTCGATGCCGGCGGCCGCCTCGGCGGCCAGGGCGTCGGAGTACATGTGCTTCTCGAGGTTCCCGCGGTACTCGCCGAAGAACGTCATGAAGATCAGGCGGAACATGTAGAAGGCCGTGAAGGCCGCCGCGATCGCGAGGCTGACGAGGGCGTAGATGCCCCAACCCGAGAAGGTCTTCAGGTCGAGGATGTTGGCCCAGCCCGCGAGGATGATCGCGTCCTTGGAATAGAAGCCGGCGAAGAAGGGCGCGCCGGCGATCGCGAGCGTGCAGATCGTCATGCACACGAACGTGATCGGCATCTTCTTGCGCAGGCCGCCCATCAGGCGCATGTCCTGCTCGTGGTGGCAGCCGTGGATGACCGAGCCCGCGGACAGGAACAGGCAGGCCTTGAAGAAGGCGTGCGTGACCATGTGGAACATGCCCGCGACCACCCCGCCGAGGCCGACGGCGGCCACCATGAACCCGAGCTGGCTGATCGTCGACCAGGCCAGGACGGCCTTCAGGTCATAGGCCGTCATGCCGATCGTCGCCGCGAAGATCGCGGTCGTGGCGCCGATAAAGGTGATGACGTGCAGCGCCTCCGGCGACATGAGCGGGTACATGCGGCCCAGGAGGAACACGCCGGCCGCGACCATCGTCGCGGCGTGGATCATGGCGGAGACGGGCGTCGGCCCGGCCATGGCGTCCGGCAGCCAGATGTGCAGCGGGAACTGGGCCGACTTGCCCACCGTTCCGCCGAAGACGAACAGCCCCGCGACCGTCATCCAGGCTGGGAACTCGCCGCCGTTGTTCGCGACCGTCACGCGCGCGGCCTCCCACAGCTCCGTGTACTGCAGGGTCCCGAACTCGCGGTAGAACATCATGACCCCGACGAAGAGGCAGACGTCACCGACGCGCGTCGTCAGGAAGGCCTTCTTCGAGGCCCAGGTGGCCCACTTGAAGAAGAACGGGTTGCTCGGATCGTGCGCGAAGTGGCCGATGAGCATGTAGCTCATCAGGCCCATGAGCTCCCAGAAGATGAACAGGAAGAGGACGTTGTCCGAGAGGACCAGCCCCAGCATCGCGAACGTGAACAGGCTGATGTTCGCGAAGAAGATGTTGTAGCGCCGGTCGCCGTGCATGTAGCCCTGCGAGAACAGGTGCACGCAGAAGGACACGATGCCGACGACGGCCAGCATGGCCGCACCCAACCCGTCGTAGTAGATCCCGGCGACGATGTTGTCCACGCCGAGGGCAGCGGCACCGGAATAGAGCCACTCGAAGTAGATGCCGTCCTTCACCGAGTGCTGGACGAAGGCTTCGCCGTGGTGGCCGGCCGCGATCGCCTTGAAGGCCAGGTACACCGTGATGCACATGACGCCGAACATGCCCAGCGTCAGGAGCTTGTCACCGAAGGGCAGTCGCTTGCGCAGTGCGATCTGGAGCAGGTACCCGACGAAGGGAATGCCTGGCACCGCGAGCAGGAGCCAATAGTCCACCGCAGGGTCGAAGGAAAGGGAGGCGATCACCGTTTCGGGCTCCTCGGATGGTCTCGGGAGACGGGCCTACTCCCGTAGGAGGTCCGCCTCGCTGGGCTTGACGGAGCTGAAGAGGTGGAAGACGTTGAGCACGATCGCCAGCGCCACGGCAGCTTCGGCGGCAGCCAGGATGATCGTGAAGATGGCGAACATGCGCCCATCGAGGCCGTTGTCCCCGAAGCGGTTGAAGGCCACGAAGTTGATGTTCGCGGCGTTCAGGATCATCTCGATCCCCATGAGGATGTAGAGGACGTTGCGCCGCGTGATGATCGCGACGATGCCCAGCCCGAAGAGCGCGGCGGAGACCGCGACGTACGCACCCAGTCCCATGTCAGCCAACCTCCCCGGCTCTCGTTCTGCTCGGTTGCACGTCGGACAGTCTCCGACGCGCGATGTACACCGCCGCGACCAGCGCCACCGTCAAGACGATGGCCGCCAGCTCGAAGGCGACGACGTACTGGTCCACGGCCAGAAAACCCACGCCGATGGCCTCGGCGGAGCTGATCGGCCCGTCCGCGCGCCCGTCGAGCGGCGCGCCTTGCACGGCCCACTTCGCGGTCGCGGCGACCTTCAGTCCGACCCAGAGGATCGCGAGGCCGACGATGCCCAACCCGGGCAGAACGCGGCCGAGCTTGCGCTCGCTCATGTCCGGCGGCGTCAGCATCACGCCGAAGAGCAAGAGCGCCAGGATGCCCCCCACGTAGATGAGGATCTGCGCCATCGCGAGGAAGTCCGACTCGAGCAGGATGAAGAGCCCGGCGATCCCCATGAAGGTCGACATCAAGGCGAAGGCGCTGCGCACCACCGATCGCTCCCAGATGCACACGAGCCCGCCGCCGAGCGTCATGAAGGCGAACAGCGCAAAGGCGGCGCCGGGCCATCCGGCTGCGGCGAGCCCGCCTCCGAGCACGACCAACAGGATCAGTCCGAGCGCGCCGTAGAAGATGCGTTGGAGGGTCTGTTGGTCCATGCAGGGGGTTGCTGGCGGAGTCTTCGACCGAGCGCGGGGCCCGGAGCGCTGTGTACTTGCGTCGGTCTGGCCGCAGGAAGGGCACGGTCCCCGGGGTCTCGAACCGGCAGTCGGGCGGGGAACGGGCCGCCATGGTAGCGGCAGCCCGCAGCCAAGTCAGCCGCGAGGTGCCCCCGCGCGCGCATTCTGTGGCGGCGCGGGAAGAGCGCAGTCGATCGGAGCGCGTCGCCGCGAGGCCAATTCCAACTTCCTGTGCTCAGGCGGGCTCGCCGCCAGCGCCTTCCGAGCTCCAGAAGGCGCCCGGCCGGACCCCCACGCTGGCGGCGCGCCCGGCCCGGCGGCGCGCGCGCGCGCTGCGCATGGCATGATCCCGCGCCCATGGAACCCTCGGGCATTCGAATCCCCCCGGATCAGCTCACCCCGCAGACGCTGCGCAACGTCATCGAGGAGTTCGTGACGCGCGACGGGACCGAGCTGAGTGAGGCGGAGGCCAAGATCGAAGAGGTCCTGATTCTCCTCGAGCGCGGCGCGGTCGAGCTCTGGTTCGACGAGACGACGCACACGACGAACGTGGTCGTCGCGCACCCGGACTGACCGGCCGACGAAAGACCAAGGGGAGCGGCAGAAAACGCGGCCTGCACGGCCTCGGGAAGGCGTCCGCGCGGGCCCGCGCGGCCGAGCGGCTCACTCGGGGGCCGTGTCGTCCTCGGGGGCGTCCTCGTCGGCCGTCCCGGCCGTGGCCGCGCCCTCGTCGGCGGCGGCCGAAGCGGCTTCGGCGGCGGCCTTGGCGGCCTTGGCCTCCGCCTTGGCCTGCTTTTTCTTGTCCGCCTCGATCATCCGGACCTTCGCCTCACGGGCCATCCCCTTGTAGGAGAGCAGGTCGTGGTTGAACTCGCTGCGGTCGTAGGACACGAAGGCGTACTCCGTGCCCATGTGGATGCAGTCCTTGGGGCAGGGATAGACACACAGCTCGCAGAACATGCACTTCTGGTAGTCGAGCGTGAACGTGATCCACTCGAGCTCCTTGCCGTGCCGCACCGCGTCCATCTCGATGCAGTCGATCGGGCAGGCGCGCGCGCAGGCGAGGCAGTTGATGCACTTCTCCTGCTCGAGGTAGTGGATGCCCCGGTAGCGGTTGGGGATCGGCAGGCGCTCGTCCGGGTACTGCACCGTGATGGGCTTTTGGAGCAGGTACTTGCCCGTGATCTTCATGCCCACGAAGGTCGTCTTCAGGGTGTCGACGACGTTCTTGATGTAGTTCGAAGCCACTTTCATCGGATCAACGCCAGGGCAGGTACGGAGCGAGGAAGACTTCCCAGATGCCGGCGAGCAGCACGCACAAGAGCGCCAGGGGCGTCAGGTACTTGTAGCCCATCGTCATGATCTGGTCGATGCGCACGCGCGGCAGCGTCCAGCGCAGCCACATCATCAGAAAGATGCCGGCGAAGCCCTTCACCACGATCGTCGTGAAGGCCGCCAGCTGGTGCAGCACGCTGCCGTCGCCGAACATCCCGCCGGCGGCCGAGGTCAGGGGACTCTCGAAGCCGCCGAAGAAGAAGAACGAGCCGACGACACAGAACAACAGCATCGCGGCGTACTCCTCCATGAAGAAGAACGACCAGCGGATGCCGGAGTATTCGGTCAGAAAGCCCGCGACCAGCTCGGACTCGGCCTCGGGCAGGTCGAAGGGCGCGCGCTTGGTCTCGGCCAGGATCGCGACGAAGAAGATCAGGAAGGCCGGCAGCATCAGCGGATTGACCCAGGGCCAGATCAACCAGTTCAGAACGCCGAAGCCGCCGCTCTGCATGTCGCTGACCTCGATCAGGTTGAACGTCCCCGCCGCCATGACCGGGACGAGCAGGCTGATCCCGAGCGGGATCTCGTAGGCCACGACCTGCGCCGCTTCGCGCATGGCGCCGTAGAGCGACCACTTCGAGTTCGAGGCCCAGCCCGCCATGACGACGCCGATCGTGGTCGTCGACGTCATCGCCAGGATGAAGAAGAGCCCGAGGTCGATGTCGGCGAAGAAGAACTCGCGGCTGAGCGGGAAGGCGGTCATCGCCGCCAGCACGCTCGACAGGACGAGCGCCGGCGCGATGACGTACAGGACGCGGTCGGCGCCCTTCGGGATCATGTCCTCCTTCAGGAGCAGCTTGACCCCGTCGACCAACGGCTGGAGCCAGCCGTGCCAGCCCACGCGCATCGGGCCGTAGCGGCACTGGATGTGGCCGGACACCTTGCGCTCGAGCCAGGTCCCGAACATCGCGTTCAGGGAAACGATGGCGACGAGGATGCCCACGCCGATCAGGATCGCGTTCAAGGGGACGACCCAGTCCGGCACGAACTCGGGGCGCGGCGCCTTGGCGAGCAGCTCGTTGAGCATGTTCGTGCCGCCCTGCGCGCTGGCAGGACTCGCGGCGGCGACTTCGACGACTTCGATCGGGGTCAACATGGTCAGCGGTCCGTTTCTCCGACGACGATGTCGGTCGAGCCGATGATGGCGATGGCGTCGGCGATGAGCGCGCCCGGCAGGATGGCCTCGAGCACGGCCAGGTTCACGAACGACGGTCCACGCACACGTACGCGCACACCGACCTTGCCGCCGTCGGAGACGACGTAATGCCCCAGCTCACCGCGCGGGTTCTCGATGCCGACGTAGGCTTCGCCCGGGGGCACGCGCAGGGTCTTCGGAATGTCCGCGATCACCGGGCCGGGCTCGATCGCGGCCAGGCACCAGCGCACGATCTTGATCGACTCCATCATCTCCATCACGCGGACGTACACGCGGTCCCAGCAGTCGCCGAGCGTGCCCTTTTCGCCGGTGCCGACGGGGATCTCGAAGGCCTTGTCCTTCCAGATCTCGTCGTACAGCTCGTAGGGCATGTCCTTGCGCAGGTCGAAGTCGACCCCGCTGCCGCGCAACATCGGCCCGGTCAGGCCGAAGTCCAACGCCATGTCGACCGGGATGACCCCGACGTCGGCGGTGCGCTTCACGAAGATGTGGTTGACCATCAACAGGTCGCAGTACTCCTTCCACTTCTCCTCGAAGGTGTCGCAGAAGCGCTCGACCTCGCTGAGCCAACCGGGCGGGGCGTCGTTGAACACGCCGCCGATGCGGATGTAGGAGTACGTGAGCCGCGCGCCGCAGATCTTCTCGAAGAGCGCCATCATCCATTCGCGCTCCCGGAACATGTACAGGAACGGCGTGAACGCGCCCAGGTCGAGGCCATAGGTCCCGAAGGCGATCAGGTGCGAGCCGATGCGGTTCAGCTCGGCGCAGATCGTCCGGATCATCAGCGCCCGGCGCGGAATCTCGACGCCCATCAGCTTCTCGACCGCCATCGAGTAGCCGAGGTTGTTGTTCATCGCCGCCAGGTAGTCGTAGCGGTCGGTGTACGGCAGGTACTGCAGCCACTCGACGTTCTCGCCGATCTTCTCCGCGCAGCGATGCAGGTAGCCGAGGTGCGGCTGGGCGCCCGTGCAGACCTCGCCGTCGGCGCGCATCAGGATGCGCATCACGCCGTGGGTCGCGGGGTGCTGCGGCCCGAAGTTCACCTCCATGTCCTGCGTGCGGACATCGAACATGAACTCGCGCTCGCCGCTATCGAGCACGACCTCCTCGTCGGAGCGCGTGATCGTGGGCTCGTGGGTCTCTTGGGCCGTGCTCGTCATTTGCAGGAGATCCCGTGGTATTCCTCGGGGAACTCGTAGTCCTTCCGCATCGGGAAGCCGACCCAGTCATCGGGCAGGAGGATGTGACGCGGGTCCGGGTGACCTTCGAAGGTGATCCCGTACATCTCGGCCGCCTCGCGCTCGTGCCACTGGCAAGAGCGGTGCACCGGCACCGACGTCGGCATCACCGCGTTCGCCTTCGGGATCATGCACTTGATCGCCAGGCGATGCTTCTGCCCGATCGAGAGCAGCTGGACGTTGATCCAGAGGTTCTCGTCGTCCTTGGCCGGATCCGTGGCAGTGAAGTCGGCCACCAGGTCCATGTTCAGGCGCTCGTCGTCGCGACAGACCTGCAAGAAGGCGGGCAGCAGCTTGGCGTCGACCAGGACGAAGGGGTCGCCGAAACGGCCCTTGTCCTTCTTGTTCTCGGGATCGGGCTCGCGCGGCTCGTCGGCGCCCTGGAGTCCCGGCGCCTGGATGGCCTGCAGCCGATCGTGGATGCCCTGGAAGTCCATGTTCGAAGAGTGGAGGAGGGAGACGGATCAGGCCGTGCGGGCGGGACGACGGATGACGGACGAGTTCTGGATCTTCTCCTGAAGCTTCATCAGTCCCTCGAGCAACGCCTCGGGCCGCGGCGGACAGCCGGCCACGTAGACGTCCACCGGAACGACCCGGTCCACGCCCTTCACGACGGTGTAGCCGAACTTGTAGTAGGGCCCGCCGCCGGTCGCGCAGGCTCCCATCGCGATCACGTACTTCGGCGAGGGCATCTGGTCGTAGAGCCGCTTGATGCGCTCGGCCATTTTGAAGTTCACCGTGCCGGCCACGATCATGAGATCGGCCTGACGCGGCGAAGCACGGAAGGCGCCGGCCCCGAAGCGGTCGATGTCGTGGTGGGCGCAGCCGACCGCCATCATCTCGATCGCGCAGCAGGCCAACCCGAAGGTCATGGGCCAGATGCTGGACAACCGGCACCAGTTGAGGAGCCAGTCGACCTTGGTCGTGAGGACGTTCTCTTGGAACTGTTTCTCGAGGAAGCCCATGGATCGCGTTACTCGGGGGAAAGCGCGGTGTGCGGAGGGGGAATCGCGTCAGGCGGCGGCGTCTTCGTCGCTCCCGCTGCTCTCGTCCTCGCCGGCCGCTTCTTCGGCGGCCTCCGGCTCGGCCGACAGCTCTTGAACGGACGGCAGCTTCAAGCGCGGACGCTGCGTCGGCGGTTGGTAGGGACTCCCGGTCCAGGCCAGAACCCAGTCCAGGTCGCCCTTGGCCCACACGTAGGCCAGGCCCAGGAACAGGATCACGATGAACAGCACGCCCTCGACCAGGACGAAGGCACCGATCCCGGAGCCCGCCGCCGCTCCCGTATCGGCCACGGCGTCCTTCATGACAAGGGCCCAGGGGAACAAGAAGGCGATCTCGACCGCGAACACGACGTAGACCAACGCCACCGTGTAGTAGCGGATGTCGAACTGGACCCAGGCGTCGCCGATGGCCTCTTCCCCGCACTCGTAGGTCTCCAGCCCTTCGCTGGACTTGCGCTTCGGCCGCAGGATCGACGCCAAGATCATGTTCGCGAAGACGAACACGAAACCCACGGCGGCGAAGACGAGGACGGAGAGGTAGTCGAAGTACATGGCGGGTGCGGAGCGACGACCGGGCGCAGGCTCCAATCCACCCCGGACAGGAGGCCAGGGAGGCGGTCGGGCGGGCCGCGGACACGCGCGCTGCGTGGCCTGGATCGCCACCGGGAGCCGGATCGACCGGTCGAATGCAGGGAACGGCGGGCCATCCTAGCGGGGTAGTGCTTTCGCCAGCGAACGAAAAGGGCCGGTCGCGTCCCGGGCGCCAAGATCCCCGGCCGGGCCGGCCGACGGCCCCCGATCCGCGGCCCCGGGGCATCCCCGGAACACCAAGGGCAAGAAAGCCCGTGACCGAGCCGACCGCCACCCGTCCTTGGGGCGTGGAAACGCCCTGCACGACGGCCGAGCTCCGGGCCGCGGAGCCTGCCTCCGAGCGGACTGCGGGCCCCCGCGCGGGATGAAGGCCCTGCCCGGACTCGGACGGCGGTTGCTGGGTGCGACGCTCGCGCTGGCCGTTCTGACGCTCGCGCTCCACCCGCTGCGTCCGGAAGCCGGCGAGCCCTGGGTCCTGCGGTGGCTCCGCGTGGCCGTGGACCACCCGCTGCGGATGGTGCTCGCGCTGGGGCTTGTGGATTGGGCGCTGAGGCCGGGCTGGGGCGAAGACGAGGGGGTGTGACGGTGGCGGTGGCGGTTTGGACGCGGCGCACACTCCGTCGTGCGCCTGTGCCTGATTTCGAGGCTGCGCCTCGAAACGGCACCAGCACGGAGCCTGCGGCTCCGAGGCTACGGCCCGCCTCCGGCGGGCCTCCGCGGCCATCGCCAGTGGCTATCGCCAGTGGCCACGGTCGGCGCCCATGGTCGGCGCCCACGGGTCGGGGGGCCTTCTTGGACCAAGGACGGGGTCCCTAGGGGGGCGCAGCGGAGGGCCGCCGGAGGCGGGCCGTCGCGAAGCCTCGGAGCCGAAGGCTCCGTGCTGGTGCCGTTTCGAGGCGGAGCCTCGAAATCAGGCACAGGCGCGCGACGGAGTGCGCGCCGCGTCCAAAAGGAGGTGTCGGCCCACGGCTACCTGACCGCTCGGCCCTCGGGTTGCGTTCCTCGCGGAAGGAAGCGAAGCGTTCTCGCCAGCCCCGCCCCACCGCGCCCAGCGATTGCGAGCCAAAAGGAAGTCCCGGGCCGCCGCGACCGCCCCCCCGGCCCTCGGGTTGCGTTCCTCGCGGAAGGAAGCGAAGCGTTCTCGCCAACCCCGCCCCACCGCGCGAACCGATTGCGAGCCGAAGGCGAGCGAGTCCGTCAGCCCCCCTATCGATCTCTGGGGCGGATCGGGGTAAGATGGGCGGCCTTTCCTAGCGCAGCTCCCTCCTATGAATCCAATGACGGATGAGGGTGAGCGCTCCGACCTGAACCGTCCGTCCCGAGATCCCATGCTGGCCCAACTCCAAGACGAGATCGTTCGCGGTCCCGAGACCCATCCCCGGTTCGGCAAGAGCATCATCGTTCGACCGACGATGGAGACGCCGCGCGCCGGGCGCTACATGTCTCAGGCGGTGGTGGTGACGACGGCGGCGCGTCGCCTCATCACGCTGTCGAAGGACGGCGAGAAGCTCGCCGCGGTCGTGCTCCAGGCCGAGCCCGAGGATCGCGACCCGACGACGCATCCGGAGTTCGCGGAAATCGCCCAAAACCTGCGCGAACTGACCAACAAGTGGTTCCCGAAGTCCCAATTCTGCCTGATTTCGAACAATCCCGAGCTGAGCCTGCCGTCGGTGCGGCACGCCCTGGGCTTCTTCGATCAGCCCATCCTGCGGCTCGCCGCGGGCACGCAGAAGACCTACGCCGCCCTCAGCGGGAACGCACCGAAGGCCCACAAGAGCCTCGTCGAGGGCCTGTCGCGTCTCGAGATCGAGCGCCTGATCGTCCACACGCAATTCGTGCGCGGCTCGATCGACAACTCGAAGGACACCGAGGTGCGCGCCTGGTTGCGGACCCTGGGTGAGATCCGGCCCGCTTCGGTCCACATCTCGACCCTCGCGAAGGCCAAGGGCACGACCGAGAAGCCGATCACGAAGACCCGCATGAACGAGATCGTCGAGCTGGTCACCGAGAAGATCGGCGTCCCGGTCGAAGTCTGCACGGTCTGAGCGAGCGCGGCGACGCATGAAGCCGCCCCTGGCCCGGCTCGCTGGCGTCCGCAAGGCCTTCGGAGAGGTCACGGCCCTGGCCGAACTCTCGCTCGAAGTCGTCCCGGGTGAGGTCTACGGCCTGCTGGGCCCCAACGGAGCCGGCAAGACGACGGCGCTGCGGATCCTGGTCGGTCTCCTGGCGCCCGACGCCGGGACGGTCACGCTGGACGGCCTGGATCTCACGCGCGAGCCGCTCGAGGCCCGTCGGCGCTTCGCCTGGGTGCCGGACGGCGCCCCGCTCTACGCCAACCTGTCCCCCCGCCAGCACTTGGAGCTCGTGGGCCGCTTGCACGGCCTGTCCGAGGAGCGGTTGGCCGGCGAGCTCGCACGGCTCCTCGAAGCCCTCGAGCTGGCCGACCGGATCGACGACCCCGTCGGCGGCTTCTCGCGCGGCATGCGCCAGAAGACGGCGCTGGCCTGCGCGATCCTGCCCCGTCCGCCGCTCTTGATCCTGGACGAGCCGCTCTCCGGCCTGGACGCCCCGACCGCAGCCGTCATCAAGGAGCTCTTGCGGGTCTGGGCCGAGGACGGCGGGGCGGTGCTCGTCACCTCGCACCTCTTGGACGTGGTCGAGCGCGTCTGCCACCGCATGGGGATCCTGGACCGCGGGCAGCTCGTGGCCGAGGGCACGCTCGACGAGCTGCGAACGCGCTCCGCCAACGGGGGCACGCTCGAGGAGGTCTTCGGCGCGCTGACCCAGTCCAAGGATCCGCGCGCCGAAGCCCGCCGCATCCTCGGGACCGGGACTCCCTGAGACGCCCTCGACGTCCTGGTGTGTTGATCCGGCGCGCGACTTCCGCAAGCTGGCCGGACGGCGACCCGCTTCCGGGCGCCGCAACCCCGAAACAACGGAGTCGATTCATGAAAGGACTGATCGCCGGAGCACTCGCCCTTTCCATCACGGTCACGAGCTGCCTGGGCCCGAACGAGGTCTTCAACGACGTGCACGAGTGGAACAAAGGCGTCTCGGAGAACCGCTGGGTGCAGGAAGGTGTCCACCTGGGCTGCTGGATCGTTCCCGTCTACCAGCTCTCGCTCTTCCTCGACATCGTCGTCTTCAACTCGATCGAGTGGTGGAAGAAGGACTGAGCTCGACGCTCCACCGATCGCCGCGCGGCTCCACGACTCCGGCCGGGGTCGCGCGGCGTCCGGTTCTCGGTCCCCTTACAGGGCGACCTTGCGGCCGTCGTCGTCGACCGCGACCATCGTCACGCTGGCTTCCGTGACGTAGACGTCGTCCTGCGAGGAGAAGCGTCGCTCGGCCCAGACCCGGACGCGGACCGTGATCGAGGTCTTGCCGATGCGCTCCGTGTCGGTGAAGAAGGAGACGCAGTCGCCGACGTGGACCGGCGCCTTGAAGACGATCGAGTCCATCGCGACGGTCACCAGCTTGCCGGCATGGTGCTTGTGCGCCTCGACCGCGGCCGCGAGGTCGATCTCGGCCAGGATGACGCCACCGAAGATCGTTCCGAAGGCGTTCGTGTCGCGGGGCATCATCACCCGGCGGATCGAGGGGCAGCCGCTGGCGGGAAAGCTCGCATCTTGATCGGAGGCACTCATGCCTCGATCTCTAACGCCTCGCGCGCCCAGGTGCGAACCTTCTCCTCGAGGATCGGCGTGCGGCCACGAAAGAAATGGTCGGCGCCGGGGAGCTCGTCGACGTCGAGGTTCGCGGGCAGGTTGCCGTGCTTCTGCGCGAGCTCGGTCAGCGTTCCGAACGCATCGCCGCCGCCGAAGAGCAGGAAGGCGGGCTGGCGGACGCGCTCGATGCACGCGCAGTCGTAGACCCCGACCGGCAAGGCCAACAGGATGAGGCGCTCGATGCGCGCGTCCCGGCCCGCGAGTCCGCAGGCCGTCCGGGATCCGAACGAGTAGCCCGCCGCCCACAGGGGCAGCGCCGGCCAGCGTGCGGCCAACAGGTCCAGCGCCGCGGCCAAATCGTCCTCCTCGCTCCCGGGCCCGCCCTGACCGTGGTGTTCGCCCGCGCTGCCCTCGACCCCCCGAAAGTTGAAGCGCAACGTCACGATCCCGTTGTCGCGCAGGGCGCGCGCCGTGCGGAAGACGATCGTGTTGCGCATCGTTCCGCCGTGCAACGGATGCGGATGGCAGACGACGGCGGCCGCGCGCGGCGTGCCGTCCGGTTCTTCCAAGAGGCCCTCGAGCCGTCCGGAAGGGCCGTCGAAGTCGATCTCGTTCAAAGTGGGATTCGGGAAGGGCGCCCGTATGATGGCGCGGACCGGCCGTTGCATCGGACTATAGAGGCCGGAAGACCATGAACACACCTTCGGAAACCGGGACCTGGGTCATCGACGTCGACGGCAGCAACTTCGAGCGCGACGTCATCCAACGCTCGCTCGAGCTCCCCGTCGTGATCGACTTCCAGGCGGAATGGTGCGGGCCCTGCAAGGAGCTCGGGCCCAAGCTCGAACAACGCGCGCGCGACGGAGCGGGCCGCTTCGTTCTGGCCCGCATCGACGTGGACAAGAGCCCCGAGCTCGCCGGCGCCCTGCGCGTCCAGAGCATTCCGGCGGTCATGGCCCTGGTGGGCGGCAAGCTGGTCGACACGTTCCAAGGTGTCGTGCCGGACGCCGAGCTGGACGCCTTCCTGGACCGCATCGCGCCGCCCGCGGGCGGCGTCGTGGAGAACGTCCAGGTCGAGACGGCGAAGAGCCTCGCGGACGCGGGCGACGTCGACGGGGCCACGGAGCTCTTGCGGACGCACCTCGCGACCGAAACCGACGACGTCCCGGCACGGATCGCGCTGGCGTCGATCCTGCTCGACGACGGCGACGTCGAAGCCGCCCAGACCGTGATGCAGGAGCTGGACGAAGCCGCGCGCGCGACCGAGGACGGCCAGGCCCTCGTCGCCCGCCTCGCGCTGGCGGAGAACGCGGGCGACCTGCAGGAGCTGCGGGCCGCCGCCGAGGCCGCGCCCGAGGATCCGTCGACCCGCCTCGCGCTCGGACGCGGACTGGTCGCCGTGCAGCGCTATGAGGCCGGTCTCGAGGAGCTTTTGACCTCGCTCCAGCTCGACGCGACCTTCGACGACGGCGCGGCCAAGAAGGCCATGCTGGAGGTCTTCAACGTGCTCGGCCTCGAGGATCCGGTGGCGAACGACTACCGCTTCAAGCTCTCGCTCGAGCTGTTCTCCTGACCCGCCGGCGCGTGAGCGAGCCCCGCGCCCCGACCGCCCGGAAGGCTCGACGAGAAGCTGCCCGAGTCCACCCGCGATGAGCTCCTTCCGCCGGATCCGCCTCCTGTTCCGGGCCCGCCTCGCGGCCGGCCCGCGCGGCGGCTTTCCGGCTGCCGCGATCCTGAGCCAGGCCCTGGTCCCGACGCTGCTCGCGCTCCTCGTGCGCGACCTCCTGCCGCCCTTCGCCTACGGCGTCTTCCTGTACACGTTGACCGGCGCGGTCCTGGCCATCCCGCTCCTCGGTGAGCTGGGCTGGATCCTGCGGGCCGACACGGCGGAAGACTGGATCGCGACCCTGCCGGCGCTGCCGCGCGAGCGCCACGTCGCGCGGGTCCTGCACCTCGTGACCGTCGTCGGTGTGCTCGCGACCGCGACGCTCGTGCCCGCGGCGCTGCTCGCCCCCGAGCTGGATCTCGTGCACCGCCTCGTCTTCGTGCTCGCCGGCCTGGGCCTGGCCCTGTTCCTGACGGCGTGTCTCGCCCTGGTCCAGGCGGCCCTCGGCGGGCGCGCGGAAGGCCTGCTCGTCCTCTTCCAGACCGTCCTCGTCATCGGCGTCGTCGTCGGATTGACGCTGGTCGTTCGCAACGGGCTGCCGCTGCTCGCGCGCCTGCCCTCCCCGGGCACCGAGCACGCGACCTACCTGTGGTTCTGGCCGCCGGTCTGGTTCGCCGCGCCGCTGTCGAACGTGGTCGGCGAGCCGCGCATCGTCCTCCCGGCGCTCGCGGGCGCGTTCTCGGCGCTCGCGGTCCTCGCTCTCCTGCCCCCGCCGCGCCCCGCTCGTCTGTCCCGCCGCCGCGGCATGCTCGAGCTCCTGCTCGCGCCGCTGCGCCGGCTGGCGACGCGCTTGTGGGTCCATCGCGACGAGCGCGCCGGCTTCGACCTCGTCTACGACGCGTTGCCGCGCGAGCGCGAGGTCGTGATGCGCACGTACCCGATGATCGGCATCCCGCTGGCCTTCCTGATCCTGGCGGCGACGGAGGCCGAAGGCTCGGGCGCCGGCCGCGAGGACATCCTGGCGCTCCTGTTCTTCGTGGTCGGGATCTACTTCCCCGTGCTCTTGACCCACGTGCCCGCTTCCGCGTCGTGGCGCGCGAGCTGGATCCACCGCACGGGCCCGGTCACCGCCGGCGCTCTGGCGGGTGGCGCCATCAAGGCCCTGTTCGTGCGCTTCGTCGTGCCGCTTTACCTGGTCCTGATCCTGCTCGGCCTGAGCTTCGCGGGCGGCGCCTTCGTGCTGCGTTGCGCGGTGCCCGGCCTCTTGACCTCGCTTCTGGTCCTGCGTGGGCTCTACCCCGTCTGCGTCGACCGCGAGCCGCTCTCGATCCCCGCCGACGAGGTGAAGACCGAGCTCGATTGGATGGGCGTCCTGCTGGTGCTCGCGATGCTCCTGATCGGCGAGACCGTGCTCGTGACCCGGATCCTCTCGCCCGTACCGGGCGTGCTCGTGCTGGTCGGCCTGCTCGTCGCCGCCGAGGTCCGTGCGGGCCGGCAGCTGCGCACGCGTCCGCCGGACCTCGCCCGCGCGGCCACGGCTCCCGACTGACCCTTCCGCCCCCTTCCTGGACCTGGGAAGGAGCCTCCTGGCCCTGGCCCACGCATCCGCTTGGCGGCCGTCGCAGGGTCGCACGGGAATCGCTTTCGGGTCGCGCCCGCTGCCGCGCGGCTTCCCGCCAAAAGGTTGGCCCGGGGAACGCTCTGTCAATTGCGCAATCCTAAGGACGTGCCCTAGCTTGGGGAAGTCGCTCCTCGCGTCCCCTCCTCGGTCTCCCCCCATGATGCTCGTGCTCCTCCGCCGCATCGCGCGGCTCCTCGTCTGCTCCGTGGCCCTTGGGTGGTCCACGGCCCCGCTCTGCGCCCAGGACATTCGCTGGCGGAGCGGGGTCCAGGGCTCGGCACGCCTGGCGCCCGAGCTCGCGCAGCGCACGCTCGCGACCGCCGCGACCCGTCCGGGCGGCAGCCACGTCGTGCTGCGCTTCTCCGGACCGGTCGGGCCCCACACGCGCGAGCGCCTCGAGCAGGCGGGAATCGAGCTCGGGAACTTCCTGGGGTCGAACGCGTACTTCGCGCGCGTGCACGGGACGCGCTTCGATGCCCGGCGCACGGCCGCGATCGGCGAGCTCGTGGGCGCGAGCCCGATCCTGCCGCAGTGGAAGATCGATCCGACCCTGCTCGAGGCCCAGCCGCCGGAGTGGGCGCGGGTCCAGGGAGCAGGCGGAGTCGAGCACGTCGCGGTCTATGTCGTCTTCCATCCCGACGTGGCGCTCGAGGGCCGGGCCTGGTCCCTGGTCGAGCGACTCGGGGCGCGCGTCGTTGACGTCCTGGAAACCATCAACGGCTTCGTGCTCGAGGTGCCGCGCGCACGCTTGGCCGAGCTGACCGTCGCCGACGAAGTCCAGTGGGTCGAGGCGCCCCTGCCGCGCTTCGACACGGTCTCGCTCAACGATTCGAACCTGCTCCTCACCCAGGCCGACCAGGTGCAGGCCGCGCCGTACGGGCTGTCCGGGTCGGGCGTCGGCGTCCTGGTCTATGACGGTGGCACCGCGCGCCAGACCCACGTCGACTTCGGTGGGCGCCTGGTCGCACGCGACACGTCGCCCGTCAACGATCACTCGACGCATGTCGCCGCGACGATCGGCGGAAACGGAGCGGCCAGCGGCGGCACGCTGCGCGGAATGGCTCCCGGCGTCACGCTCGAGTCGTACGGTTTCCAGGACGACGGCACGGGCATCTTCCTGTACACGAACCCGGGCGACATCGAGTCGGACTACGACCAGGCCATCAACCTGTACGGGGTCGACATCGCGAACAACTCGATCTCGACCAACACGGAGATCAACGGCTTTCCCTGCAACATCCAGGGCAACTACGGCGTCACGTCCGCGTTGATCGATTCGATCGTGCGCGGCTCGCTGGGAGCCCCCTTCCGGATCGTGTGGGCGAACGGCAACGAGCGCCAGGACGATCGCTGCCACGTGGAGGGCTTCGGGGAGTACTACAGCATGGCACCCCCGGCCGGCGCGAAGAACGCGATCGCCGTCGGCGCCGTCTACTCGAACGACGACTCGATCACGAGCTTCAGCAGCTTCGGCCCGACCGACGACGGCCGGCTCAAGCCGGACGTCACCGCACCGGGTTGCCAGACGGACGCCGACTTCGGCGTGACGTCCGCCGGAGCTGCGACGGACACGGCCTACGTCACGCAATGCGGCACGTCGATGGCCGCGCCGACGGTCACCGGCTTGTGCGCGCTCTTGATCGAGGACTGGCGCGCGCAGTTCGGGGGCGCGGATCCCTTGAACTCGACGCTCAAGGCCTTGCTCGCGCACACGGCGATCGACCGCGGCAGCGTCGGCCCGGACTACGAGTACGGCTACGGCTCGGTCCGGATCCGCGACGCGATCGACTACATGCGACTGTCGCGCTTCCGGGAAGACGAGCTCCGGTTCCAGGGCGACTCGTACATTTACACGGTCGACGTCGCGCCCGGAGCGACCGAGTTGCGCTTGACCCTGGCCTGGGACGACGCCCCCGGTGCCCCCAACATCTTCGGCGCGCTGGTCAACGACCTCGATCTCGTCGTGCTCGACCCCGCCGGGGGACGACACTACCCGTGGACGCTCGATCCGGCGGCTCCAGCGGTGGCGGCAGAGCGCACGCGGGAGGATCACGCCAACAACCTCGAACAGGTTCTGGTCGAGTTCCCCTTGGTCGGGACGTGGCGCGTCGAGGTCCGGGGCTTCGACGTCCCGAGCGGTCCCCAGCGCTTCTCGCTGGCCGCGTCGTCGCCGCTTTCGACGGGACCCTTCCTGCAGCTGGGCTTCCCCTTCGGCTTGCCGAACGAGATCGCACCCGGACAGCCCACGCCGATCACGCTGTCGATCCGAGGCGTGGGCGAGACGCTCGTGGCCGGCAGCCCGCGTCTCTACTACCGGTTCGGAGCGGGCGCCTTCTCGTTCGTCCCCATGCTGTCGACCGGGGGCGGGAACTTCGGCGCTTCGCTGCCCGCGGCCGCCTGCAGCGACACGCCCCAGTACTACGTGCGCGCCTCCGGCACGCTCTCCGGCACGCAAGCCAACCCGCCCAAGGCTCCGCTCGACGTCTTCGCGCCGCCCGTGGAATCCCACGTCGTCATCTTCGAGGACGACTTCGAGGACGACCGCGGTTGGACGGTCGTGAACGTCGCGCTCACGGACGGAGCCTGGCAACGCGGCATCCCCGCCGGCTTCGGCGACCGCAACGATCCGACGGAAGACTTCGACGGTTCGGGCCAGTGCTTCCTCACCGACAACGTGGCAGGCAACTCGGACGTCGACGGCGGGCCCACGCGGCTGATCTCGCCGCCGATCGACCTCGCCGGAACGACCGACCCGAGCGTCAGCTTCGCGCGCTGGTTCGCCAACGAGGACTTCGACACCGACCGCCTGACGACCGAGGTCAGCATCGACGGCGGCGCGAACTGGATCCTGGTCGACTCCGTGGCGAACACCGACGGTTGGACGCTCCACGCCTTCCGCGTCGCCGACTTCGTCTCGCTCCCGGCGATCCTCACGGTGCGCTTCAACGTCGCCGACGTCCCCAACGACTCGATCACCGAAGCCGCGATCGACGCCTTCCGAATCACCGACCGCATCTGCGACAGGCCGATCCAGGACTGCAACACGAACGGCATCGACGACGCCCAGGACATCTCCTCCGGAACGTCGCTCGACTGCAACGGCAACGGCATCCCCGACGAGTGCGAGCCGGACTGTGACGCCGACGGCATCCCCGACGTCTGCGAGCCGGATTGTGACTTCGACGGCGTCCCTAACGACTGCGAACCCGACTGCAACGGCAACGGCTTCTCCGACGACTGCGAAGCTCTCCCGGACTGCAACGGCAACGGCACGCCCGACGAGTGCGAGACCTTCGCCGACTGCGACGCCAACGGCATCCCCGACGAGTGCCAGCCCGATTGCGACGCCGACGGCATCCCCGACGCCTGCGAGGCCGACTGCAACACCAACGGCACGCCCGACGACTGCGAAGCCTTCGCCGACTGCGACGCCAACGGTGTTCCCGACGAGTGCCAGCCCGATTGCGACGCCGACGGCATCCCCGACGCCTGCGAGGCCGACTGCAACACGAACGGCACGCCCGACGACTGCGAGACCTTCGCCGACTGCGACGCCAACGGTGTCCCCGACGAGTGCCAGCCCGACTGCAACGCGGACGGCATCCCGGATGCTTGCGAGCCCGATTGCAACTCGAACGGGGTTCCCGATGCGTGCGAGCCTTCCGGGGACTGCGACGCCAACGGTGTCCCCGACGAGTGCCAGCCC
>JAJDEW010000052.1 GCA_029259595.1 Planctomycetota bacterium
TCGGTCCGGAAGGGCCGAAGGCCGCGACCTGTCCGCGTGCCGAGCTGCTCCGCACGATGGAAGCGCGTCTGGGAGCGTGCGCGGAGGCTGGCGAGTGTCTCGGTTTGTTGGTGGCCGAGGTGCGTGGGCTGGCGGCGCTCGAGGCGGCTCGGGCCGGAGCGAGCGCGGTCGCGCTGGGAGCGCTCGCGGGGTTGCTCGCGCGCGACGAGGGGCCCGGCGACGTCCTGGCGCTGCAGGTTGACGGTCGGCTCGTCGTTCTGGTCGACGGGATCGATCCGGACGAGCTCGAGAGTCGCGCGGGAGCTTGGATCGCCGCGGCGCGGACCTTGCGGGTGCCCGGCTTCGACACGACCTGGCGGCTGCGCTTGGCGGTCGGCTTCGCGCGCAGTTTCACGGGCAAGAGCCTGCGCTTTGCGACGCTCCTGCGCGTCGCGCGCGAGGGCGCCGCGGTCGCACGCATGCGCGGCGGCAGCACCTGCGTGCACACGATGCTCTACGACCTGGTCGAACGCGAGCTGGACCGCGAGGGTCTGGCGCAGGGCGAGGTCGTGTCCGCCACGCCGGTGCGACGGGAGGACAAGCCCCGGGACGCCGCGGCGGTGCGGGAGCCCGAGCCCGAGCCCGCCTCGGACGCGAACACCTCCGACGCGAACGCGCGCGTTGCGCCCGTCGCCACGAACCCGCGTCCGACCGGCTGGGGCCAGCTGGTCGCCGGCCGCTCGCCGCGCGATCTCTTCGCACGCGCGGTCGAGGAACAACAGCGCATGCTCCAAGCGAGCTCGGGTCCCCCCGCGCGAGCCGCGACGACGACCGACAACGGCAGCGCTGCGCCGGAGCTCGCGCGCGCGGCCGAGACCTCCAATGAGGATCGCAACGGCGCGAGCCTCCCGCCCAGCGAAGCGGCCGAGCCCGCTGCAACGGAGAGCACATCCGATCCCGCCACGGACGCGGCCGCGCAGTCGAAGGAACGCGGCGCGACCGAACGCACGAAGGAGCATGCCGAGCCCGCGCAACGACGCGGTTGGGAAGCGCTGGCTCCTGGAGCAAAGCCCGTCGAGCAACAGGCCCCTGAAGCGCAGGCCGCTGAAACGCAGGACTCTCCCACGCGTGCCGTTGCGCCGGACGGAGCGGAGCCGCGCGGTTGGATGCGACTCTTCGGCAGCCAATTGCCCGAGACGGTTACGAACGCGAGCGCTACCCCTCGAACCGCGGCGGATCCGGACGACAGCGACGAGCCGGAACCGCTGGACGGCGTCGAGGTGCTCTTTCCCGAGCCCGTCGTGACCGAGCCGCTGCGCGTTCCCGAGCCCGCGGCCGAGGCGAAGCCGCTCGTTTTTCCGGAGTTCGCGCGTCGGCCGCCCGCCGCGACCGATACGCCGGCGCCTGCGTCAGGTCTGGCTTCCAGGCTGACGAACGCACCGTCAGCTCCCGAGCAAGCCGCGTCCGTGAAGTCGGAGGCGCAGGCGGATTCGGCGACCAACGCAACGACCGAGGCCGCCGCACTCCGGCACAGCTGGCTGGGATTGACCGGAGGACATGGCGCGAGCGTCGCGCCCGCGCCTCGTGCGCAGGACGACGAGCCGGACGAGCCGAACGGATCCACCGCGCCAGACGAGCGCCAAAAGGACACCGCGCGACCGGTCCAACGCGCCTTCCTCGGCTTCTCGAATCCGAGCGCGCGCAACGGCCGACGCTCGGGCTGACGTCCCTCACCCGGCGGAGCGCTCGTCCGCCGTCGTGCACGCGCGTTCAGCGCACCCGATCCGGCGCCAGCTGCCCGAGCGCCGCTTCGACCAGCTCGAGCGCGTCGATGCGCACGGGCAGGGGGCCGCTCGTGCAGGTGTCCGTCGTCGGGCGGCCGGTGCGCTTCATGAGGCGGATCAGGAGGTCGGCCGAGAGCGGCGGCAGGCTGGCCAGGGTGCGCGCTTCGCAGGCGAGCGCGGCCACGCCGGCGCAGTGGGGCGCGGCGGCCGACGTGCCGGTGAAGAAGCCGGTGATTCCGCCGAGACGCGTCGAGAGGATGTTGTAGCCGGGCGCGGCCAGCTCGTTGCAGGCGCCGGTGTTGCTCGCAGGGACCAGGCTGTCCGGCGGTTGCGAGGTGGCCGTGCCGAAAACCGAAGCGACCGCGACCGCGTGCTTCGTGCAGGCCGGGGAAGTCATGGCGCCGCACAGGCCGTCGTTGCCGCTCGCGACGAAGGTCGGGATGCCGTCGAGGCGCGCGGCGCCGATGACCTGGTTCAAGAGGTTGTTGATCGCGAAGCCGCACGGGCACGAACCGAAGGTGTCGTTCGAGACCAGGCTCATGTTGATCGCGCACAGGTTCGCGTAGTCGTCCTGGTGCGTGACGACGTAGTCCACGCCGCTGGCCCAATCGGTCAAAAAGCCGTTGCCGGCGGCGTCGAGCACCCGGATCGGCAGGATTTGCGCGTCCGGGGCGACGCCGACGGGTGCCACGATCCCGTCGGAGGTGACGATGCCGGCGACCCGCGTGCCATGGCCGTTGGCGTCTTCGGCGCCGGGGCCCGAGCTCGAGCCGCTGCCGAGGAAGAAGAAGGCGCCCGGAGCGATGTCGCCGACGAGGTCGGGATGGTCCGTGTCGATGCCCGAATCGATGACGGCGACGGTGGCGCCCGCGCCGGTGATTCCCAGGCCGTGGACGTTCGAGGCGCGGAGGAAGGCGACGCTGTTCGAGAGCGCGGCCCGGCCGCGGGCATCGAGCCCGACCGCGACGACGTCGGGATCGTGCGCGAGTCGTGCGAGGGCCTGCGCGTCCGCGTAGCCGGTGAAGGCGGGCACGTTGGTGTAGCGGTAGACGGTGCGAAAAGGCGTCGCTTGGAGTCGCCGCAGGACGCGTTCCTGCGCGCTCTTCGAGTGCGCCTGGCGCAGGGAGCGAACGCGACGCAACGCTTCGTCGAACTCGTTCAAGAGCACGACGACGTGAACCTGGTGGCCGGGCGAACGCGCGAGCTCGCGGTACACCTCGGGTTCGACCTTGTCCGCGGGCGGCGCCTGGCGAGCGATCGCGAGCGACGCGCCAAGGCTCAGCGCGAGCGCGACGCGAACGATTCGAGCGAACGTCATCGAGTGCTCACGGCGCGTAGTAGGTCGACGTGCCCGGTCCGACAGGCAGGCCGAGCGCGAAGACCCAGATGTAGAACAGGATGATCCAGCCGAGGAGGTAGGCGATCGAGTAGGGGATCATGGTCGAGATCAGCGTCCCGATCCCGAGCTTCTTGTCGTAGCGCATGGCGAAGGCCAGGATCAGCCCGAAGTAGCTCATCATCGGCGTGATGATGTTCGTGGTCGAGTCGCCGATGCGGTAGGCGGCCTGGATGACCTGCGGGCTGTAGCCGATGCTCATCAGCATCGGCACGAAGATCGGTGCCGTCACCGCCCACTGCGCGGACGCGCTGCCCAGCATGAGGTTGACGCAGCAGCACATCAGGATGAACGGAATGAAGACCAGCGGTCCGGTCAGGTTCCAATCCTGCAGCAGGTCGGCGCCGACGACCGCCGTGATCGTGCCGAGGTGGGTCCAGTTGAAGAAGGCCACGAACTGCGCGGCGAAGAAGACCAGGACCATGTAGAGGCCCATCGAGCTCATCGCCTTCGCCATGCCGTCGATGACGTCGCGGTCGTTGCGCATCGAGCCCGTGACGCGGCCGTAGACGATGCCGGGAACGACGAAGAAGACGAAGATCAGGGCGACGACGCTCTTCAGGAGCGGTCGCAGGTCCTGAACCAGCGTCTCGTTCTCGGCCGGATCGCGGAACCAGCCGTTCTCGGGCAGCGCCAGCGCCAGGAGCCCGAGAATGAGGCCGAGCACGGTCAGTCCGGCCAACTTCAGGCCGCGCCGTTCGATCGCCGACAGCGCGCCCATGTCCTTCGTGGCGTCCTCGATCCCGTCCTCGGCGCGGCTCGGATCGTAGGCCCCGAGCTTCGGCTCGACGATGCGCGTCGTGACCAGCGTCCCGATGATCGTGATCAGGAACGTGCTGGCGCACATGAAGTAGTAGTTCGCCGTCGGCAGGATCTCGTTCGGCTGTCCGGTCGCGAACGAAGGGTCGATGATCTTGGCCGCTTCGGTCGTGATGCCCGACAAGAGCGGATCGACCGTGCCGATCAGGATGTTGGCGGAGTAGCCGCCCGAGACGCCGGCGAAGGCCGCCGCGAGCCCGACCAGCGGGTTGCGGCCGACCGAGTGGAACACGACCGCGGCCAACGGGATCAGGACGACGTAGCCCATCTCCGAGGCCGTGTTCGACACCACCGCGGCGAAGACAACGACGGCCGTCAGGAGGTTGCGAGGTGCGCCCAAGACCAGCGCGCGGATCGCGGCGCCCAGCAGTCCCGAGCGTTCGGCCACGCCGACGCCGAGCAGGGCGACCAGCACCGTGCCGAGCGGAGCGAAGGACGTGAAGTTCGTGACGAGCCCTGTCCCGATCCGTCGCAGGCCCTCGGGATTGAGCAGGCTGATCGCGCGGATGATGCCGTCCGGCGAGCGCCCCTTCGCGCCCTCCGGGCGGGGATCGACGACCTGCCACTCGAACGCGCCGGCGATGCCGGAGACCACGAGGACGACCACGCATATGAGCGCGAACAGCGTCACCGGGTGGGGCAGGAGATTGCCCAGCCACTCGACGAAGTCGAGGAATCGGGAGAAGGCTCCACGGCGAGCGCGGCCCTGGGGAGGCGGGGTGGCGGAAGTCATGGGCGCCCAGGGTAGTGCGCGGGCTCGATTCGCACCACGCGGGGCTCTGGGTGGTCGACCCGGGAAGGGATTTCCGGACTCCCGGGTCGCGCCTTCGAAAGGCGACAGCGCGGCTCAAGCTCGCGTCCCGCGTGCTCGAAAAGCATCGGGTCTTTCCGGCCTGCTCCCGGGCCCCGAACACCCTTAACGAACACGATGTCCTCGTCACCGTTCACGATCGCGCTCACCAGCCTGAAACCCCACGCCGGGCGCTCGACGACAGCGCTGGCGCTCTCCTGGGCCCTCGGCCGCAGCGGTCACAAGGTGCTCCTGGTCGACGGCAACCCGTATCCGAAGCTGCTCCCGAGCAAGTCGAAGAACGGCAGCGCGCTGTGGAAGAACGTGGTCCTGGGCTCGCGCAAGGCGAACGAGGCCGAAGAGGTCGGCGCGACCGTGGTCATCGTCGATGCACCGCCGCTCAGCAACAAGTTCGCGCTGGACGTCCTGCGTCAGGCCGACGCGATCCTGCTCACGGTGTTCCCGATCGTGCAGAACGGCCGCTTCATCTCCGCCGCCAAGGAGAAGCTGTCCGAGTTCGATCCGCGCCAGGTCCTGGGCTGGTTCGTTTCGAACTTCGGCCACGACAACAAGCTGCACCTGGAATTGACGTCGGACCTGCGCGTGCAGCTCGCGTCCTGGCGCGAGTTGCAGACCATTCCGGCCGACACCGGGATCCCGCGTTGGGATCCGCTCGACGGCAGCGAGTTCCCGCCGGGCGACGCCCGCACCGCCTACGTGGGTTTGGCCGGTCAAATCGAGGAGCAGTTTCCCTCGCCGGTAAGCACGGCGGACGCGGAACCCGTCGCGACACCGCCCCCGGTCGCGCTCGAGGCCGCCCTGCCCCGCGTGCAGGCGCAGGAAGCGAAGGACGGGGCGAGCCCCGACGTCGGCTTCGGGGACAACGGCGTCCAGGAGCCGAACGCAAGCTCGGAGCGCGCGCTGCACGGTACGCCCGCGGATCCGAAGGCGAGCGCCGGCGGTTCGGCGGGCGCGCTGCTCGGGGGCGGAGTCTCCGGCGCGAGCGGCGCTTCCCTGGAGCGGTCTGTCGGCGACCGACCGCTCGGGGACCAACCCGTGAGCGAACGGTCCGAGAACGTCGCCTTCGCAGCTCCCGCCCGCACCGAAGCCGCGCAGCCCAGCGCCGCGCCAACCGATCACGTGCACCTCGAGGACGTCGAGCCCGAGACGCCGCCGGTGGCGAGCGTGCCCGAGCCCGTGCCCCTGACCGTCGACGTGCCCGAGCCGCTGCGCGACCGCGTGCTCGACTGGAGCCTCCCCGATTGGCGCGTTCTGGGGAACTTGCCGCCACGCATCTCGCTCGCGCTCGTCCCCGAGGAAGGGGCGATCGACCGTGCGCCGGGCATCGAGACCCTGCGCGGGCCGCTGCCCGCCTCGACCGTCCGTGCGCTCCTGCGCTTCGGGCTGGTCTACACGATCGGAAGCGACCCGGCGCCCGAGTCGGGTTCCGTCCGCAGCCGCCTGATCCCGCGCCAGCCGGCGCGCATGCCGGCCGCCGGCGACGCCGAGACCGAAGAGCCGCTGCAGCGCGCCTGCCGCGTGCTTCTGGCCGGCGGCGACGTTCAGTCGGCGATCGAGGACCTGGAGGGGAGCTTCCAGGTCGACGCGCGCTTCTTGGCGGGCGTGTTGCGCCTCCTGCGCAACGAGCCCGACCTGGCCGTGCGCCACTTCACCGCGGCGACGATGGGAGCCCATCGCCTGGGCTGCGACTTCGCCCAGCTCGGGCTCGGCCTGGTCGTCGACGTCGAGCTGGCCCACGGCATCGTCGCGCACTTCGGGGCGAACCGGCGCGGCGCGCGCCTGGCGCTCGCGGTCGCGAACCTGATCCGTGGAGACGAGGCCGGGGTCCTGGTCGAGCTCGAACGCCTCGCGGCGCTCGAGCCGGACGACGCGGTCGTCCGCGCCCTGTGCGCCGAGCGCCTGCTCGAGCGCGGCACCCACGAGGACCATCTCGCCGTGCACCGTTCGATCGCGCAGCCCGCCTTCGGCAGCCCGATCCAGGACGTGCTCGCGCTCTACCAGGCCCAGGCCTTGAGCCGGCTCGGTCTGCATCACGCGGCCTACGAGGCGCTCGTGAGCGCCCTCGACGACGACGAGGAACGTACGCCGGTCCTGCGACACGCGCTCTTGCTCGAGCGCGCGCTCGTGGCCGAGGCGCTCGACGACGACGACCTGGTGCGGCACGACCTCGAGGTTCTGTACGCCGAAGCGCCCGAGTACGCGGACGTCGCGCGTCGGCTCGGGTTGTAGAGCGCTCGGAAAGGACTTCCCCGTCCCCGCTCCGCAAGGAGGGGTAGGTTCCAGGTAGACCGTGCCGTTCCTCGACGGCGCTTCTCCCTGGTTCCCATGCAGCCGCTCCTCGGACATGGGCTCCTTGCGGACGGCGTGACGACCCTCACCCCCGAGGTCGTGCGCGAACGCATGGACGCCTGCTTCGCGACCGCCGTCACGGCGGGTCGCTCGGTCGTCGTCGTCGCCTGTGAGCTGCGCGTGCGAAGCAGCGCGAGCTCCGACGACGAAGCCCGGCTCCTGGCCGGACTCGGCACGCACTTCGCCCAGGCCGTCCAACCGGACGAGCTCCTGGCCTTCCGGACCGAGGAGGGAGCCGTCTGCCTGCTCGTCGGCGTCGAGCTCGACGCCGTCCAGGACACCTGCAAGGGCTGGCTCGCGGGCCTGCGCGCGCGCGTGACGCCCGGCGCGGTCCGCGTCGGACTCGGCCTGGGTCGCAGCCTGGAGGGCAAGGCCCTCTGGCTCGAGACCCTGATCCGCGTCGCGCGCCAAGGCGCCCAGATCGCGCGCTGTCGCGGCGGTGGCAGCGCCGTGCACACGATGCTCTACGACTTCGTGCAGCGCCAGCTCGAGCACGAGCCCGGACGCGCGCCCGCACCGCTCGCCGCAGCACGCAAGGCGTCGACGCCCGTCACACTTGAAGTCGTGCCGACGCCCGCGCCCTCTGCGCCGCCAGCCCCTGAACCGAAGGCAGCGCCACAAGTCGCAGCACGCACGGCTTCGACCGAGGCCGCGCCCATCGCAGAGCAGCGCCCACAGGACGACGACGTCGAAGCCATCCGGCGCGAGAACGGCGAGCTGAAGGCGCGCCTGCGCATCCTCGAGTCGATGCGCAGCGCCAACCCCGACGAACGCATCGAGCTGCTCGAACGCCGCATCCTGAAGCTCGCGAGCTCGCTCGAGGCAACCGACCAACGCCTGACCCAGGTCGCCTCCGCACGCGTCGAAGACGTCGGCATCGCCTCCCGCTTCAAGAGCCCCCAGGGAATCTCCCCCGGAGACGCCGGCTACGAAACCAAGTCGGGCCTGATGTCCGCCATCTTCGAAGCCAACCTGGCCTTGAAGCACGCGATCGAAGCCTCCGAAGGCGGCCCCTCCCCCCAGTCGCCGAACTGAGGCCGGGACCAGCAGCCAGGTCTTCGGCGGGCACTCGCCCGAGCCCCCACGCGGCACGCCGACCTCCTCTTGGGGACGCGCCGACCGGGCCACCGGCATTCGAAAATTCCGGAATTCGCAAACCGCGGGTGGCGCGCAGGGAGACTTACCCAGGCACGCCGACCGCTGCCCGGGATCAGGAGATCCAGCTGTCGGGGCCTGCCGCCGCCGCATTCCTGCCCCTCGGGACCCTGCCATGTCGATCCGCCGCCTGTTCCTCGCCCTGCTCCCGCTCCTCGCGCTGACCCTTGCTGCCCACGCCCAGGCGCGTGGACGGTTCGAGCGCTCCGCGTCTCCCCGCCTGGCCACGCCGGGCGAAGTGGAGCTCGTGCTGCGCGGAACCGTCTTCACTCCCGGCGGCGCTCCGGCCGCCGGCGTGGTCGTCGCCTCGAGCGCCGGGGGGCGGGCCGTGACGTCCGCCGATGGAACCTTCCGATTCGCGCTGCCCGTCGCGGGCGACGCGGCCGAGGTGCGGCTCGTTGCGGTGGACCGCGTCGGACTGCGCGCGACGGCGCGCGTGGCCCTCGCGCCGGCGGCCCTCCCCGCGGCGCCGCACGTGACCCTGCGGTTGGCGGCCGGGACGCCCACGCCCCAGTGGCTCCCGACCTTCGGGAGCTCCCCGGCGACGGAGACCCTGATCGAGGCGCTCGTCGCCTTCGAGGTCGACGGCGAGCCCATGCTGATCGCGGGCGGCAGCTTCCTACGGATGGGGCATGCTCCCGCTCAACACATCGCCGCCTGGGACGGCGAGCATTGGCGTTCGATCGGCAGCATGGACGCCGAGGTGCTCGCGCTCGCGGTCTACGACGCCGGCGATGGGCCGCGGCTCGTCGCCGCAGGTTCGTTCTTGAATGCGGGCGGTGTGGCGGCCAATCACATCGCGAGCTGGGACGGCGAGGCCTGGGAGCCGCTCTTGGGCGGGGTGTCGGAGCCGGTCCAGGCCTTGACGGTCTACGACTTCGGCAACGGCCCCGAGCTCTATGCCGCGGCGAGTCTGGGGTCGAGCGGCCAGATTCAGCGCTACAACGGACACTTCTGGGTCGCGGTCGCCGGAGCTTTGAACGGTACGCCCTCCGCTCTCGTCGGGTTCGACGACGGCGGTGGTCCGGCGCTCTATGCCGGTGGGAACTTCACGATGGTGGACGGGGCGCCCATCGCGGGCGTCGCACGCTGGGACGGCTTCGCCTGGAACCAGGTGGGGACGACGGTGACCTCGTTGGTCGAAGCCTTGGCGGTCTTCGACGACGGGAACGGGCCACGCCTGTTCGTGGGCGGGCAGAGCTTCCTCGCGCGCTGGATCGCACCGGCCTGGGACTTTCTCTCCACCGGCCTGCACGTGGAGGCCTTCGAGCTGTTCGACGACGGCGGCGGAACGGCCTTGTACGCGACCGGAGACTCCACGCCGCTAGGAGGCGGCACCGGGACGAGCCTGAACCTCGTGCGTTGGGACGGGACAAGCCTCACGACCGTGGCCGCGGAGCCGACCGTGCACGACCAAGCCCTGGCGGTCTTCGACGACGGTGCGGGGCCGCGGCTGTGCGTGGGCGGCCAGCCGGCCTTCAACACCCAGGAGCCCAACCCGTCGATCTCGAGTTGGGACGGTAGCACGTGGGAGAGCTTCGGCCCGGCTCCCGACGACGCCGTGCGCGCGCTCGTGTCCTTCGACGACGGGGGTGGGCCGGCGCTCTTCGTCGCCGGGGAGTTCCGGTCCGCCGGCCACGTCGCCAGCTACCTCGGGAAGTGGGACGGCGCGGAGTGGGCGGCCGTGCCCGGGCTGGACCGTCCGGTCGCCGCCCTGCAGGTCTTCGACGACGGGGGCGGTGCAGCGCTGATCGCCGGCGGAAACTTCCTCTCGGCGGGCGCTGTGCCCGGGACGCGCCGGGTCGCGAAGTGGGACGGAGCCGCCTGGTCGGCGCTCGGAACCGGCATGGACAACGAGGTGGCGTGCTTCGAGGTCTTCGACGCGGGCGCGGGGCCCGAGCTCTACGCCGCGGGCGCGTTCCTGGAAGCCGATGGCCAGCCGGCCAACCGCATCGCCAAGTGGGACGGCACGTCCTGGGTGGCGCTCGGTTCGGGCCTGAACCGCGCCGTCTTCGCGCTGTCCGTCTTCGACGACGGGAACGGCCCGGACCTCTATGTGGGAGGACGCTTCGCCTTCGCGGGAGGCCTGCCGGTCAGCCGCATCGCCCGCTGGGACGGCAGCGCCTGGTCGTCCCTCGGGGTCGACCTTCCCGGATCCCTCGACTACGTCTCGGCCCTGC
Organism: Planctomycetota bacterium; assembly: GCA_029259595.1. GTDB lineage: Bacteria > Planctomycetota > UBA1135 > UBA1135 > OFTM43. Next base: position 10,474 of record JAJDEW010000052.1, read on the forward strand.
ACGTGTTCGACGACGGCGGGGGAGCCGCGCTGTACGTCGGCGGCCAATTCCAGGTCGTGAACGGCCAAGTCTTCGCCAACGTCGCCAAGTGGGACGGCACGGCCTGGTTCCAGCTCGGCAGTGGCATGTTCGGCGCGATCCTGGACTTCGCCTCGCACGACGACGGCAACGGGTCGGCCCTTTTCGCCGGCGGGACTTTCTCCAGCGCCGGGGGCCTGCTCACCAACCGCATCGCCAAGTGGGACGGCAGCCAATGGTCGCCGCTCGGAAGCGGAGTCGAGATCTCCATCTCGCCCCAGCCCTTCGCCATCCGAACGCTCTGCTCGGCCCAGCTCGGCCCGGACACGGACCTGTTCGTTGGCGGGGCCTTCTACTCGGCGCCCGATTCCGGCGACAGCCTGCTCGCGCGCTGGGGCGTCGACGAGCAGCCGCCCGTGATCACCTGCCCCGGCGACGTCACCGCGCTCGACCGCGCGAACGACGGCCCCGGCCAGGTCGTGACCTTCGTCGTCGAGGCCACCGACGATATCGCTGCCCACCCGCTCGTGGTGTGCACGCCGCCGTCGGGCAGCCTCTTCCCACGCGGCACGACCACCGTCACCTGCACGGCCACCGACGGCTCGGGCAACCAAGCGACCTGCCAATTCGACGTCGTGGTCAGGACCGACGCCTTGGAAGCACCACGTAGCCAGCCCTGAGGAAGCAGGAGAACACGGTAAACGACGAGCGCCCTGACCTGGGACGTGGTCAACCGTGCGAGAGGAAGCGACAACGGTCGACGGCGAAGGCTGCACTGCGGCCCGCCTGCGGCGGCCCTGCGCTCCGCAACCATCGTCATCGACTTTGGATTCAGGACCTTGGACGAGCCCTGCGATGTGGCAACCACGCGAAAGGACGCGAAAACGGTCTACGGCGAGGCCGCGTAGGCCCGCCGTAGGCGGGCCGTAGCCTCGGAGCCGCAGGCTCCGTGCTTGTGCCGTTGCGCGGCGCGAGCCGCGCAATCAGGCACAGGCGCACGACGCAGTGTGCGCCGCGTCCTGAGGAAGTGCCGGCCTGCGGCTCTCCGGAGAGCCCGGCTCTCGGGTTGCGTCCCTCGCGGCCGTGATCGACTCGTTCTCGCGGAAGACCGTGTCATCGCGCCCAGCGATGGCGAGCCGAAGGCGAGCGAGTCCGTCGACGACGTCAGAGCGAAACCCTTCGGCGCGTTCGCCGACCGTCGTTCGGTCCATGGCGGCGGATTCGACCCTGGAGCTCACCTTGAACGCCTCGCTCGCAATCGGCTCGCGCGGTGAGCTCTCGCACAAGGGTTGGACGGGCCCGGCCCTCGGGTTGCGTCCCTCGTGGCCGTGATCGACTCGTCCTCGCGGAAGACCATGTCACCGCGCCCAGCGATGGCGAGCTGAACGCGAGCGAGGCGTCCGAATCCGTAGCGCACTCAGCGACTCCCCTGTCCGCCGTCCCCTCTCAAACCCGCCGCAGCGCCACCGCCGGCTTCAAGCGCGATGCCCTCCACGCTGGCCAAGCTCCCCCGAGCAGCCCAAGGCCCAGGGAGAAGGCGACCGCGGTCACGAGGACTTCGGTGGTGATGCGGAAGCCGAAGGCGACCTCGGTGAAGGTCGCGAAGTTGCTCGTGCCGGTTTCGATGCCGTTCAAGGGCAGGAGCAGGACGCAGCCGACGGCGCCGCCGAGCAGGCCCAGGAAGGCGGACTCGAGGAGAAACGAGACGAAGATCGGCAGGGGGCGGAAGCCGTTCGAGAGCAGGATGCCGATCTCGTGCGTGCGGCCGGCGACGGCGGCGAGCATCGTGTTCGTGGCGGTGAAGACCGCGGCGATGCCCATGATGAGGCCGAGGAAAGAGCCCAGGAAGATCAGGACCGCGGACAGGATCTCGGTCTGACCTGCCAGGTACTCGCGCTCGGTCTGCACCTCGGCCGGCGTTTCCTTGCTGCTCTCGAGCGCGGTGTTCAAGGCTTCGACGTCGGTGCCGGGGCGCAGCTGGGCGACGACGCGGTTCGGTCCGAAGAGCTCGAGCGCGCTCTTGAGGCGCTCGAAATCGCCCCAGATCTCGGACTCGAAGGGGCCGTCGCACTCGAAGATGCCGACGACGCGCATCGGGGTCGTGTTGATCTGCAGGACGTCGCCGACGCCGCAGTTCTCGATGCGGTCGACCAGACGGCGGCCGACGACGACCTCGTCGTTGCCGGGCGTGAAGGCCTGGCCTTCGATGATGCGGAAGCCGTCGCCGCGCAGGGCGAAGGTCGCGGGTTGCACGCCGCGAATCGACACGTTCGTCTCGCCGCCCTCGTTCTTCTTGAAGAGCCGCATGGCCAGGAAGCATTCCATCGAGGCGAGCGGCTGCCCGTCGGGTCCGGTCGCGATGGCGGGGATCGTCTTGACGATCTTTTGGGCCAGCTCGCGCGAGAACATGCTGAGGCCCTCGGAGGTCGCGCCCGGTCGCAGGAACACGGCCACGTCGTCGCGTCCGTTGTCGCTGTAGAGGCGGGCGAAGCCTTGCTGCAGCGCCAGGACTCCGCCGACGGTCATGACCGTGGCCGCGATGCCGAGCACGGTCAACAGGGTCGAAGTCTTGCGGACGAAGAGGCTGCGCCAGTTGTAGCGGAGGGGGACGAGCATCGGATCAGTCCTTGCCGGCGAGGGCGTCGACGCAACGCATACGCGTCGCCTGGAAGGCGGGTGCGAAGCCGGCCACGATCCCCAGTAGGACGGTGACGACGGCGCCCAGGATCAACGTCTCGGGCTTGACGTGGTAGCCGGGGAACACGGAAGCGAGTGCGCCGGCGATGCCGGGTTGCGCGCCGTAGGCCAGGAACACGCCCAGTCCGCCGCCGACCACGCACAGGAAGAGCGATTGAGCGACGAGCAACAACGCCATCGAGTTGTCGGGGAAGCCGAGTGCCTTCAGGATGCCGACGTCGTGCGTCTGCTCGCGTCCGGCCATCAGCATCGTGTTGACGCAGGCCAACAGGATCGCCGCCAGCACGGCGCCCCCGATCATCGTGATGAAGAACGGGATGTTGCCGAGCATCGAGATGAACTGCTGCTGGAACTGCGCTTCGGTGGTCGTCTGCACGCGCTGAGGGCCGTTCTCGAAGAGCGCGTCGACCGCGGCCATCACGGCCGTGTTGTCCACACCCTGCTCCGTCTGGAGCACGAACGTGCCGACGCCAGGCGTGCCCGTGGGCGAGTTCTCGAGCGTTCGCTCGAAGTACTCCCAGTGGAAGAAGAAGATGCGGTCGTTGAACGGCTGCACGGTCGGTTCGTAGATCGCCTCGACCTGGAAGGTCCAAGGTTCGTCCGGTCCGTCCGGGTGGGGGAACAGGGTCCCGATCAACGGCACCGTGTCGCCGAGCTTCCAGCCGTAGTCGTCCGCCAGGCGCTTGCCGATGAAGGCGCCCGTGCGGTTCTTCTGGAAGGCCTCGAAGCTGCCGTCGACGACCTCCATCTCGGGGTAGATGTCGAGCAGCGTGTCCGAGTCCGTCGCAAACTGGCCGAACTGGTTCGACTCGTCCTGGTAGTAGGCCCCGAACCACTGCCACTTGCAGGTCTTCTCGACGCCCTCGACCTTTTCGATGCGGGCCTGGTAGTTCAGCGGCAGGTCGACGAACAGGCTGACGGCGGACTGGACGACGAGCCGGCGCGAACCCGCCACCTCGACCGACGAGGACAGGGTGGTGATCAGGGAGCGCAGCGTGACCAGGAGGAACAGCGCCACCACCAGCGAGCCGATCGTCAGGAGCGAGCGCAGCTTGTGGCGCAGCAGGTTGCGCGGAATCAGGCGGAGCAGGGGCATCCCGTCAAGCCTCCGTGCCGAGCGCGGCGGGCGAAGCCGTGGCGCGCATCTCGACCGAGCCCAGCTTGCCCTTGTTCAGGTTGATCGTCTGCTTGGCGAACTCCGCCGCGAACGGGTCGTGCGTCACCATCAGGATCGTCTTCTGGAACTCGCCGTTCAGCTTGGTCAGAAGCTGCAGGATGCGCTCGGCCGCGGCACGGTCGAGGTCCCCGGTCGGCTCGTCGGCCAGGATGACCTCGGGGTCGCTGACGATCGCGCGCGCGATCGCGACGCGCTGCTCTTGACCGCCGGACAGCTGCGAAGGACGGTGCTTGGCGCGGTCCGCCAACCCGACGACCTCCAGCGCATGCAGCGCGTGCTCGTGGCGTTCCTTCTTGCCGAGCGGCGTCAGGCTCAGGGGCAAGAGCACGTTCTCGTAGGCGGTGAGCACCGGGATCAGGTTGAAGCCCTGGAACACGAAGCCGACATGCCGCGCGCGCCACGACGAGAGCGCCGAGCCGCGTAATGCGCCGATGTCCGTGCCGCCGACCAGGACGCGCCCGCTGTCAGCCGCGTCGAGCCCTCCGACCAGGTTCAAGAGCGTCGTCTTGCCCGAGCCCGACGGCCCCATCAAGGCGCAGAAGCCGCTCTGCTCGATCTCGAGGGTGAGCTCGTCGAGCACGACCAGCTTCTCACCCCCTCGCCGGTAGATCTTGGTGACGTTCTCGGCTCGGATCATCGCTTGGGACATGGTTCAGGTTCCTTCGTTGGTCACGCGGACG
>JAJDEW010000053.1 GCA_029259595.1 Planctomycetota bacterium
CTGTTCTGCCACGGCTGTCGCGAAGCCTGGAGCGGTCATGGCACGCGCATCTACGGGCCCGACGCCGGGCACTCGGTCGCGTTCGACGGCTTCTACGACGGCGGCACTTTCGGCGGAAACGACGCGGCGACCTACATCAAGGACTGAGTTCCGTTCAGTCCGTCAGCGGGTCGCCAATCGCACAAGGTCGAGACGGTTGTGCAGCTAGCGCGCGCGCGTTGCGATGCGCCCGCGCAAGACCTGGCGCAGGGACACGACCTCGGCCCGCCCGGGACTGAAGCCGAACGGACCCGGAGCTCCGATCAGAAGCTCCGCGAAACCGTCCCCGTCGAGGTCCGGCAAGCTCGCGATCGACGCTCCATAGCGCTCGCCTGGCAAGCGGCCGCTCAGCGCGCCCAGGGTCGTCGCGTCCGCGCTCGAGACCAGACGCACGCGGCCGGTGCGCGCCGGCAAACCGCTCCACACGGGATCCTGCCGCAAGCCCACCGCGAGATCGCCCAAGCGATCGCCGTCGAGGTCAGGCACGCGCTCGAGCGTGTCCCCCATCACGTTGCTGCCGGGGTCGGGCAGATCCGAATCGTCGGTGAAGGCCAGCACGCTGCCGTCCGCCCCCGAACGGATCTGCACGACGCTCTGGCCGGCGAGCCCGGCCGCCCAGTCGGGGATCCCGTCGCCGTTCACGTCCTCCAGCGCGAGCGACGCCGTCAGCGGAGCGGTCCACGTCCACAGCGGCGCCCCGTCGCGTCCCGAGTAGGCCGTGACGAGGTTCGTGCCGAGCGTCAAGAGGCAGCTCCACGCGAAGTGATGCGTCGTCGCTCCAACGAGGTAGTCGGCGGCTCCATCGCGATCGACGTCGCCGAGCTCGCCGAGGAAGCCGCCCGTCGCCCCGCCGACGTCGGGCCCGGTGACGACGCGCGCGAGGCCGATCGAAGAGGCGTAGACGAACGCTTGGCCGGGGATCCCGAAGTCGCCGACCGTCGCCGAGTCGCCGGCACAAGACACGATGTAGACGCCCGCTTGTCCCGCCAGGAAATCGCTGAGTCCGTCGCCGTCGAAGTCGCCGATGGGCCCGTAGTTCGGCGAGACCGCCATCTGGAAGAGCGGCTGGCCGGTCGCGCTCGAGCGCACGCTGCCGGACAACAGCGGATCTCCCAGGCCGTCTCCGTCGAAGTCGCCCACGTCGCCGGCCCGCAGCTCGCCCGCGAACTCGCGCAACGGCGTGCCGGTCGCTCCGGAGTAGACGCGGGTGAAGGCCTCGGGCGCCTTCGGCGGCGCGGCGCGACGCAGGCCGCTGACGCCGAACTCCGGCACTCCGTCGCGGTCCAGATCGTCGAAGACGCCGACGGCGCTACCGAAGCTCGTCTCACCCTCGCGGGGACCGAGCTTGAAGTGCGGCTCCTGAGCCACGCTGGAAAGGGCCGGACCGAAGGCGAGGAGACCGGCGACGAACGCGGAGGCGAGCTGCATGGGAGGACTCGGGGCAGGGGTTCGAGATTGGGCGTCCGCCATGCTAGTTAGCTAATGCAGCGACTAATCCGAGGGACGGTACTTCCCACCGCCAGGACAGAGCTCCGATGTACGCTCTGTTTCTCGGAGAAACCAACGAAGTGCATTGCCGTAGGCATTCACCGGATTCTCAGAGCCCTCGCTAGTCAGTATGTAGTCAATGCTCCCACCAGGTCCCTGAAGTCGCATTCGTGACGCTGCAGCCAGCTCATGCAACTCGGTCTCACTCGCGAAGTACCTGGATTCAGTTGATGTCATCAAGGCAGACTTGTCGGGGCAGCGGTCGTAGACCAGTCCAGGTTTCAATCGCAATGGCTTTTGGGAGCAGGGCGATCTAAACGAGAGCGTATAGGCCGAAGGCTCGTCCACATATCTGATGGAGTACGGGTTCGACCGCTCCTCGATGTGCGTCACGCAGATGAGGAACAAGCGATCGTCAGCGTGTCTCCCCCTCGCAAGAAGATTTCCGAGATGAGGCGTAGACGGGTCAATCTCGGCTCTGATTTGCTCAGTGAGCCCTGTCTCCATGACGGTCAGGATCGCGACCTGATTCTCCTTCTCCATGTACACGAGGATTGTGAGCTTGTCCCTTGAGACGTTTTCGATCTCGTCGGTGATGGTTTCTGCCAAGTACGCAGGCGCTTCTCCAATTCTACGAAGCCAATCCGGCTCCGCTATTGCACCTTGCGCCTCCCAGCAGTCACGATGATTTTCGACACACCCTGCCTGCCTGTCCCGCAGGCTGCGCCTTGCAACGTCTTGGGGTGAAGGCGGGCGACAACTTAAGCAAGGCGCATGCTTCTTTGAGGCCTCAGAAAGCGCCATCGCTACCCTGCTGGAACGCAGGTACTGGCAGCTGCTCTTGTGGTACTTGGACCCTGTCTTGGTAACGAACACCTGTCGGCTGTCGTTCTGCACGGCGAATTCATGTTGTTGGCAAGCCCAGATCGCCGATCGCTCAGCAAGGGCCACAGCACTGCCGCACGTAAGGAGAATACTCACCAGTGCTCGTAGGAAGATTCGCAACATCAGCTAGCCTCTGCTCGAGTAGTGATTCCAGGTCGCCGAGAGAAGTCGAGATGCCCACGCGTGGAACTTGAGCGATTCCACCTTCATGTTGATCGGACCAGGCTAGTCTCGTTGGACACGACCTTGAGGTGGCCTTCGAGCATGGCTAGGACTGATAAGCAGATTCCAGTGCCAGGTCCTTGAACACCGAGTTCGCCTTGTTGAAAGTCGAGGAATGAAGATCAAGATCCATCCATTTTCTCTCGCTCTCGGAGCGCTCCTAGTTGCCGTCGTTGGGACGCTGTTGGCATGGCAAGTGCCTGTTTCGCCAACGGCACTGCAAAGGGTGCGAGTCCTGGGGCCCGTCGAGGTCGTGGCTCCACAGATTGTGAATCTCGAGTCGATCAACTACGACGAGGGGGATGCGATGGGCTACCTGCTCTGTCCTGGGGGGAACACGCCGATCTTCCAGGTGCCACCCGACCGGAGCCTTGTCGTCACGAACTGGGAGGCAGACGTCGATTCGTTCCTGAGTCTGGCGGAGGAGACCATGTCAGGCACAGAGATCCGCTTGTCAGGGTGCACTGCGGTCCCCGCTGGCTCATGCTTCAGTCCGAACGTCTCATCCGCGCATTTTGACTACCCGATGGGCCTCAGATTCGCGCCCGGGTCAAGAGTAGTGATCTTCAACGCAACTGGAGTTGCAGACAAGAAGGCGGCGTTCCGGCTAAGCGGGTATCTCAAAGAATAGCCCTCGCGTCTAACGTCTAGCCCATGACGGAGAGTCCTAAACTCGCGGAGGAGCGCGTCCTGCGGGGGGGGCCTACGACGCCTTACTCGCAAGTAGGGTTGAGACGTGCATTGTGCCTAAGGAATTCTTGGTCAGGACACTAGTCTAGAGCCGCAGCTCACCTCTCCGCCGTACGCCCTAGGACCGCTCGACGGCCCCTGTATTCGTGCGTGGCGGAGAACCGTTGCCATGACAAACTTCAACTTGTTTCGAGCTCGCTTGCGGGCGCTTGCCGCGCGGTGCGTTCCGCGCCCGGTGTGGCTCGGTGCGCCAAGCAGCGTCGTCCGGCACCCACGGGACCCTTTCCAGTGCGGTGCGGCCTAAGCGCAGCCAGCCCTCCTTCGACGGAGGACCTCACTCACTCCAGGGAGGGCCGGCGTCTTGATCGCCGAGGCGCGTTCTCGATTGGCGCTTGCGGAATCGCACCGTCAGGGCGGCATACTCCGTCGCTTCCGAAACCGCCCTGCGAGCGTGTGACCATGCCGAGCTCTTCGACGAACCGCTTTTCCGCAACGAAGCCCTGCACCTGGGCCCTGGTCGGGCTCGCCCTGTGTGGAGTGGTCCACGCCGCTGTGCAGGAGGCGCCGAGCGCCGGGCCGGAGCAGCTGACGGTCGTGACCTGGAACATCTGGCACGGCGGACGCGAGGACGGGGAAGAGCTCGGGCCGGCGCGCGGGGCCGACGTTCTGCGCACGAGCGCGGCCGACCTGGTCGCGTTGCAGGAGACCTACGGATCGGGCGAGCGGCTGGCGGCCGAGCTGGGCTTCACGCTGCATCCGCGCGGCACGAACGTGTCGATCCTGAGCCGCTTCCCGATCCGCGAAGACCTCTCGGTCGGTGACGACTTCCAGTGCGTCGGTGCGCTGGTCGAGCTGCCGGACGCGACGCTCGTCGCCTTTTACTCGTTGTGGTTGCCCTACAGCGCGGAAATCTGGGAGCCAGGGACGCGCGACACCTCGCAGCCGGGGGCGCTGCTGGCGGCCTGTGAGGCCTCGGCGCGCGCGCTGCAGACGACGTGGAACGCGATCGACGCGCGCCTGTCGCATCCGCGCTACGCCGACGTGCCGATCCTCATCGCCGGCGACTTCAACTCGATGTCGCACCTCGACTACGGTGAGATCGGCTTCGACCAGTACGGTGCCGTCGTCGACTGGCCGACGAGCCATGTCCTGGCGCGGGCCGGCTTCCGCGATTCCTACCGCGAGTGCAACCCCGTCATCGATCGCACGCGCGACAGCACGTGGACGCCGCGCTTTCCCGAGCAGGAGCAGGACCGCATCGACTTCGTGCACTACCGCGCCGCGCGCTGGCGCGCGCGCGAGTCGCGGGTCGTGCGCTCGCATCCGGACGGCTTTCCGTCCGATCACGCCGTCGTGCGAACGGTGTTTCAGCGCGTAGCCGCTCCGGAGGACGACGCTCGGGCACTGCGCGCGGTCAGCTACAACATCCGCCACGGCGAGGGCATGGACGGCGCGATCGACCTCGCACGCACGGCGGACGTCCTGCGCGCGCTGCGGCCCGACGTCGTCGGGCTGCAAGAGGTCGACTTGCGCGCCACGCGCAGCGCGGGTCAGAACCAGGCGCTCGAGCTGGCCGAACACCTCGGGCTGCACCCCGCCTTCGGCTCGTTCATGGACTTCCAGGGCGGGCGCTACGGCATGGCGGTGCTCTCCCGCCATCCGATCGTCGACGTCCGGAGCCTGCGGTTGCCCGACGGGAACGAGCCGCGCGTCGCGCTGCTGGTCGAGGTGCGCCTCCCCGCGGGCGACACGGTGGTGCTCGTCAACGTGCACTTCGACTGGGTCGCGGACGACGCCTTCCGATTCGCGCAGGCCTCGACGCTGGCCGCGCACCTCGCGACGCTGCAACGGCCCTACGTCCTCCTGGGTGACTTCAACGACCTGCCCGCTTCGCGCACGCTCGAGCTGTTTCGTCCGCTCGCGACCGAGGCCACGAAGCCGCGCGACGCGCGTTGGACCTTTCCTTCGACCGCGCCGGAACGCGAGATCGACTTCCTCTTCTGCGCGCCACCTGCGGCCTGGAGCGTCGCCGACGTCCGCGTGATGGCCGAGCGCGTGGCCTCCGACCACCGCCCGGTCTTCGCCGACTTGCGCTTGCGCGCCGAGTAGCGCTGCGGGCGGCTCAGCGCCCCGCGGCCAGCGGCTCGAACTGCGCGAAGGTGCCCAGGAGCTTGCTCTCGGCCCAGCCGGCTTCGGAGCCGACGATGAGTTGATCGCGCAGCTTGCGGGCGCGGTTCAGGAGAACCGTGGCGCGTGCGTCGTTGCCGTCCAGACGGTGGGCGGCAGCTAGCAGGAGCGCTGTCTCGGCGCCGTCCTTCAAGTTGATCGGGTTGATGTGGGACTCGCTGCGTTCGGCCGCCCGCAAGGCGGCCGGGGCGTCGCCGCTGAGGAGGCAAGCGCGGGTCATCGCGCCCCAGAACAGGAACTCCGGCATGCCGCGCAAGCCGGAGCGCAGCTCGCGGTCGAGCAGCGCGCGCGCGCGGGCCGGGTCGATGGTCGGATCGCCGGGAGTGGGCCCGCAGAGCAGGAAGGCCGACCCGAGCACCGTGCCGGGAGCGCGCTCGCGCTGCGCTTCGGCCCAGCTCAGGTAGTCCTCGCGCTCCAAGCTCCCCATCATGACCTCGCACGACATCCGGAAGCCGGCCAGGCCCGTGTCCGCCGCGAAGGAACCCAGATCGCGCTCGAACCAGGCGAGGGCCCGGTCCAGCTGGCCGACCGAGGCGTAGTCGAAGCCCAGCTGTCGCGCGTTCCACGTGTGGTCGGGAGCCAGCTCGAGCAGGGCCTCCAGGGAACGCACGCACATGACGTCGTCCCCCACCATGCGGTACGCGTCGGCGAGCCGCTCGTAGAGCTGCGGCAAGTCCGGACGCAGGGCGATCGCGGCCCGCAGGTGATCGATCGAACGGGGCTGCTCGGCGATGTAGAGCTCGCGCCCCGCGGTGAAGTTCAGGAGGAAGCTCTCGGGGTGGCGCTCGGCGCCCGCGCGCAGGATCGCGAGGCCTTCCGCCGGTCGCCTCAGCTCGGTCAGGCTCGCGCCGAGCAGAACCAAGGTCTCGGGCCCGGTGTCGGCCAGCTCGGGAGACTGCGCCAACTCGGAGATCTGCGCGGCGTCGTTCTCGACCAGGGCGAAGCGCACCGTCGTGCGGAAGGGATCCGTGTCCAGGTCGAGGCCGATGCCCGTCACGAGGTCCACGTCGGCCGAGCCGCTGCCCTCCATGCGGCGCAGGATGCGGCCCCAACCGTCGAAGCCGAGCGCGATGCGGATGCCCAGCTCGGAGTCGCGCAAGGCGGCCAGGCGTTCGCTCAGAGTGGGCGCGTCGAGATCGAGGCCGTAGTCCTGGAAGGCGCGCGCGTACTCCGCGTCGAGATCCTCGTCCGTCTCGGTGATGCCCGTCTGCACCTGGCGCATCTCGAGGTCGGTCAAGGCGTCGAGCAGCCGGTGCTCGACGGCCAGCTCGGCGACGCGCACCTGTTCGGCTTCCCAGGCGCTCTCCGTGACGAGCACGAGCTCGCGTGCGCGCCGCAAGAGAGAAGAGTCGGCGTCGCCGGCTTCGACCAACCGCAGCCCGCCACGCGCGACGTCGAGCGCCTGCTCGAAGGCGCCGGCGCGTTCGGAGATCAACGCCTCGGCCTGGACGTCGTCGAAGGCCTGCGCCAGCTCGGCGCGGCGCGTACGGCGCTGCGCGTCGACCCACCACCAACCGCCGGCGGCGAGGAGCAACGTCAGACCGAAGAGCGACGTCAGTTGCAGGCGTCGGCGTGAGCGCTCGGCCTGCAGACGCCCTTCCGCGGCCGCGAGCTGCGCCTCGTGCGCGGCGGATTCGAGGCGCGCGAGGTGTGCGGCGATGGCGTCGGCGAGCTGTTCGGCGTTCCTCGGACGGGCCTCGCGCGCCGGCATCAAGCAGCTCTGGCAGAGCCGCTTCAGCTCGCCGGAGGCGGGCGACGCCGCGATCCGCGCGTTGGCTTCGTCCAGCTCGGCCAGCGCGGCCAGCTGCACCAGGCCGGCGCTGTCGGTGGCGACGTAGGGCGGCTTGCCCGTCAGGATCTCGCACAGGATCGCGCCCAGGGCAAAGACATCGGCGCGTTCGTCCAGCTGCGCGACGTTGCCGCGCGCCTGCTCGGGCGCCATGTAGGCCGGCGTGCCCAGGACGTTGCCGACGAGCGAACCCGAGCTCGATTCCGGACCGCTCCGCACGGTCGCGATCACGGTCTGCGCCGCATCCTGCGGCGCGCGGTCGTCGGCGTCCTCGCCTTCGCGCTGCAAGACCTTCGACAGGCCCCAGTCGACGACCTGCACCTCGCCGAAGCTACCGACCATGACGTTGGCCGGCTTCAGGTCGCGGTGGATGACGCGCTTCGAATGGGCGTAGGCCATCGTCTGGCAGACCGCCGCGAAGATCGAGAGGAAGCGGACGCGGTCGTCGTCGACGGAGGTGCGCTCGGCCAGCATCTCCGCCAGCGTGCGCCCCTTGATCAGCTTCATCGTGAACCACGGCCGCTCGTCCGAGGTCAGCCCCAGCTCGTAGACCGGGACGATGCCCGGGTGTTGCAGCTGCCCGCCGATCTGGGCCTCTTCGACGAAGCGTTCGATCACCTCGGGCCGATCCGAGAGCTCGCCGTGCACCACCTTCATGGCGACGTCGCGCCCCAGCTCGTGATCGTGGCCGCGCAGCACGACGCCCATCCCGCCGCGCGCGATCTCGCCCAGGATGCGGTACTTGCTGCGGTCCTCGTGGCGCAGCTTGGCCTCGAAGGTCGCGGCCTCGGCCGGTCGTTCGCCGGGCGGCTCGTCGCTTCCGTCCAGATCGACCTGCGGCTTTCGCCCGGCTCGTCGGCCGATCGTATCCAGCAGGGAATCGCCGGTACGCGGCTTTCTTCCGGGCAGCGGCGCGGGCGAACCGGGGTCGGAAGGGGGCTCGGAAGTCATGCGGGCGTCGGGCGAACGGAAGGACGGTGAGGGCGCGGCCGCCAGAGCATACCCGGCCCGCGCGCAGGTGCGGCCGGAAGCCTCGCCGTCCTCTCCTTCGTCATGAGGGCACGCGGGCAAGCGTGTCCGGATCGATGCGCACCGCCAGCTCGAGCAGGCGACAGAAGGAGTTCGCGAGCCGGATCTGCCGCGGAGTCTTGCAGTCGGGCTCGAACAGCGCCGGGCTGCCGACGAGGAGCGCGTTGCAGCGCGCGCGCGAGATGGCGACGTTCAGGCGGTTCTGGCTGTACAAGAACTCCATGCCGCGCGGCGCGTCGGCGGGCGTCGAGGACGAGAGCGAGAAGAGGACGACGGCCGCTTCCTGGCCCTGGAACTTGTCGACGGTTCCGACGCGGGCCTGCGGGGGCAGCGCGCGCTGGAGCGCGCCGACCTGTGCGTTGTAGGGCGCGACGACGAGAATCTCGGACAGGTCCAAGGGCTGCGTGCGCCCCTCGCGATCGGTCCAGTGCGCTCGCGCTCCGATCAGATGCCGCACGAGGCGCGCGACGACCTCGACCTCCTCGGGCGAGCTCGACGAATTGCCACGGTGCTCGACAGGGACGTAGAGGATCCCGGGCTCGGCGAGCAGCGGCAGGTCCGTCACGCCGATGCTCGCGAGCGAAGGGTGCGCGTGCAGCTTCGCTTCGTAGAAGAGCTCGGAGACCGGCGCGCAAATCTGCGGGTGCATGCGGCGCGTGACGTCGAGCAAGAGTCCGCGCCGCGGATCGATCGTCGCGGCCTCGCCCAGCACGTGGTCCAGACCGGAGACGTCGGCACCCTCGGGATGCGCGCCGCGCTGGGGTTGCTCGAGCTGACGCGGGTCACCGAGCAAAACGACGTTCCGCGCGGCTTGTCCGACGGCCAGGACGTTCGCCAGGGACAGCTGCCCCGCCTCGTCGACGATCAGGATGTCGAGCGACTCGCGCAGGTCGGCGCGCGACCAGAGGTAGGGCGTCCCGCCGACGACGTCGACGTCGCCCTGTTCCAACTCGGCCCGGATCTTGGCGTTGTCGTGCTCGTTGCGAACGCCCGCGAGCTCGGTCTTGTCGCCCGTCTTGGGCTTGCGCAGGATGCGGACGGTCCGCTTCCGCTCGGCCCCGGCCCGGACGACCTCCTCCAGCATGTTCGCGATCGCCTTGTGGCTGAGCGCCGTCACGCCGACGGTGAGGCCCGCCTCGACGCACGCGAGGATCATGCGCGCGCCCGTGTAGGTCTTGCCCGAGCCCGGAGGACCTTGGATCGGCAGGGCACCGCCCGCGAGGTCCAGGACGAGCGCCTGCTGCGCCGCGAGGACCTCGTCGTCGGTGGCCGTGGCGACGTGCGCGGGCAGCAGGGCACCGTCGATCGGTCGGCTCGCGCGCAGGCGCGGCGGACGCCGCAACAGCAGGTCCCGCACGGCGCGCAGCGCGCCTTCGTGATCGATGCCGAAGGCGACGACCTGCTGGCCCAGTTCGAGCAGGGCCGGCCCCATCGGTGGCCGGCTGAAGATCGAGTCGAAGAAGACGGACGTCGGCTGCAGCTGGAGTCCCTTCTTCGACATCTTCACGTCCAGGTGACGCCCGCTGAGGTCGACCTCGTGCACGGCTCCGACCGCGCACTCCTTGTCGTCGTCGCCCCAGACGTAGAGCGCATCGCCCTCGCTGAGGTGCAGCTCTTGGTCGGGGAAGCGGAAGCGGTGCAGCTGGCTGCGCGCCACCTTCCCGACTTGGCCCAGGGGCTCGAGCCCCGTGAGGGCGAAGCGCTCGTCCAACAAGTCGGCAGGGGCCGTATCCCGCAGGCGAAAGCGCTCCCACCAGGCGACCTTCGTCTCCCTGCGATGCCACTCCAGGAGATGGGCCAGGAGCCAGCGGGCGTGCTGTTCTTCCGTGCGGTCCTCGCGCTCGTCCGGCACGTCATGCCTCAGAGCCTCGGCGACGGCCTGGACCTCGCTGCTGTGCTCTTCGAGCGCTTCGCCAGGATCGCCGGAAGCGAGTTCGGGCCGTTCGATCGTGTCGCCCGCGGCGCTGCGCTCCGCGCGCAACGTCTCCAACCAAGCGCGCAGGCCGGCGGTCGCGAGGCAGTCGTCCTCGTTGTAGCGCTCGACGTGTGCCATCGTCTCGGCGTCGATGTCGTCCGGGTCGCCGGCCTCGAGCGCGTGCTGGGTCAGGCGCAGGGCCCTGCGCGACGCCTCCAGGTCGAGCTCGCGCTCGAAACCGAAGAAGGGCTCGAGGTCCTTGAGCGAGTAGCGTTCGACGCCGGCCCGCAGGCCTTCGCGCACGACCGCGTGCAGGTCGATCAGGCGTTCGCCGCGCAGCAGACGATCGAGCTCGTCCTGACAGGTTCCGTAGCGCCCCGCCAGCCGCTTGAGCGTGGCGGGCTCGTAGGCGCCGAAGTGGACGACGTGCAGGTCCGGATGACGCTGCCAGCGCGCGCCGATCAACGCGATCAGCCATTCGAAGGCCGCGCGCTCCTCCGTGCGGTTCTTGGCCCAGCGCCGCTCGTAGGTCAGCGAGCCGTCCGCGTGCGCGAGGCTGACCCCGAACAGGAACTCGATGCCGCCGTCCTCGACGTAGCGATCGCCCTCGAAATCGAGGTAGACGTCGCCGGGGGACAGCGCGGGCAAGCGCGCGAGGCCGCGACCGGGCTCGAGCTCGAGCAATTCGTGGACCAGCGCCTCGGTCTCGCGCTGCTCGAGCTGCACGCGGGCCTGCTCGCGCATGCGCGCGTAGGTCGCCTCCGAACCGCGCTCGGGCGCGGGCGTCAGCGGCAACCGCATCCGCGCGAGCCCGGCCAGCGTCGCGACTCCGCGCGCCTCCAGCTCGACCCGTTGCAGGCGCGAGATCCCCGCGACGAGCGCCAGGTGGTCGTCGTCACGCCGTCGTCGGTCGCAGGCCCAACGCCAGTCGCAGATGTCGCAGTGGTCGCAAGGCTCCGGATAGGTCGTGGTCGTCCCGGCCGCACCGTTGCCGTCGACCGCATCGAGCAGCCGCGCCTTCACGTAGCGGTAGTAGGCCATCGCGTCCGCCACACGAAACGTCTCCGGTTCGAACGCGTCACCCGGAGAGACGACGTGCATCGAGACCGGCAGGACGCCCTGGATCGTCGCCAGCAGCTCGGAATACAGACACAGCTGCAGGATCGTGCCGCCCTTCGTCTCGCGCGCGAGCTTCGTGTCGACGACTTCGTACGAGAAGGCGCCCAGCTCGGAGGGCGTTTCCACGCGTCGCAAGACGTCCGCGATCCCCAGCCAACGCCCTTCCGCGAGCGTCGCCTGCGCGATGACCTCGCGTCCCGCGCGCAGGGCGTCGCGGGTTTGCTCCGCCGCGTCCGCAGCGCCCTTCGGCTCGAGGCGCAGCACGTCGCACCCGCTCGCCTCCAGGTGGCCCAGGTAGGCTTCCTCGTGGCGGTTGCCGCGCTCGGCGAGCGCTTGCAGCTCGGGTTCGCGCCAGCGCTGACGCTCGCGCTGCCCGTGCAAGAGCTCGAAGTCCATCGTCGTCACGTGGCGGCAGGCGAGATGCCCCGCCAGGTCCGACGCCGACAAGCGAACCCGTCCGTTCTCGTTCTTCACGGTGTGCGACCCCCCCCTCCAGCGGTCGTTCGTGGCGCGGCCCGTCAGGCGCCGAACTGGCGCAAGTGGTGGTCCAGGTGCTTCCACAGGAGCCGGTCCCACTCCGCGCCCGTCAGCGGACCGAAGAAGGGATGCGGATCGCGGGTCGACGCGCCGGTCGTGCCGAAGCGCGTCACGAGCCGAACCAAGCCCGCCTGTTCGCGCGCGAACTCGTGCCGGTCCTTCACGCGAAACGCGGGATCCGTCGGCGAGTTCTTCCCGAACGGCGCCGTTCCGTCGACGAAGCGCTTCTTCGCCATTCCGCCGAAGAGGCGTCCGATCAGCCCGCGCGGGAGTTTCAGCTCGTCGGAGGCGACAAGAAACGGCCGCTGGCAATGCACCAGCATCTGGGCGACGTTCATCTTCCCCCACAACGCGGGCGTGTCGGCCGCGAGGGCACCGATCCGCGTCACGATCGCGTCGTTGCCAGACGCTTCCAGCAGAGTGTCCATCGAGCTCGTTCCTTTTTGCTGCGGTCCGCTCGCTGCGCCCTCAGAACGCTTCCCTGCGCTCCTCGAGCAACTTGCGCACGCCTTCCAGGTGCTCCCACGCGAGATGCTTGCGCTGGTACTTGTTGAAGAGCACCGACTCCAGCTGCTCGAGGTCCTCGAGATCGGGCGGGTCGTGGGTCGTCCAGTCCTCGTCGCCCGCGCAACGCGAGGTCAAGGTCCACTTCGAGCCGAAGAGCTGGGCCCGCACTTCGCGTCGGCGCCCGTCCTCGGTCCGGACTTTCCAGGCGTGCAGGTTGCGGGTGCGGTTCGACATCGGATCCGGGCGGTGCGCGGGCCGTCAGTCTAGCACCTGGCTCGCGGGCTGGTATCTTGGACCCATGTCCAACCCCGACATGATGCTCGTGTGCACCGCCCTCGAAGCCGTCGTCGCCAAGCTGACGCAGGACCCCGGCGACACGGAGGCCTGGAGCGAAGCGCGCTCCGCGCTCGCGACCTGCGGCGTGAAGGCCGAGGACGATCCCGAGCTCAGCGCCGCGATCGAGGAGCGCGAGGCGACGAAGCTCGGCGCGATCGTCGCCGGTTGGGTCGCGGGCCAACGCCTCTTGCTCGTGCGCGACCGCGAGGTTCTCAAGCGCGCGCTGAAGGCCTTCCGCAAGAGCCTGAAGGTCACCTTGCTCGACGCCGAATCATCGCTCTCGGGCGGACACCTGTCCTCCGGGCGCGAGTCGTCGATCGTCGGCATCGTCCCCCCCGAACGCTACCCGCGCGCGACCTGGGACCAGCTGGTGCGGCAAGGCCGCTTGGTCTCCGATCGCGGCGGTGTCTACGGACTCGGCCCGAACGCCTGACCCGGGTCTTCCGGCGCGCCGCGCGCGCCAACGCCCCTTTGGGTCCGCATTCGTGGTGGCCCAGCGGAAAGACGTTGCCCTGACTCCGGACACGATACCCAAGTGCAACCTCACTACGTCTACGAGCGATCCCTGAGGCGATCAGCGGTCACGTTGCTCATCAACATCTTGGTGCTGCTCGTCCTGTTCTTCGCCGCTCATCGCTGGCTCGAGCCGACCGAAGCCGGAAGGCAGATGTTGTTCTGGATCGACATCGTGGTCCCTGTCGTTTCCGTGGGGTTGTTCGTGCTGGCTGCGTACTTCTGGCACAAGAACGAAGCGTTCAGGATCGCGGTGGACGACACCCGCTTCGAGATTGTCGAACCCTTGTTCACCGGAGCTTCCTTCTCGGTGCCGGTAAGCGACATCGTCGAGATTCGTCAGATCCATCAGAAGATGTCCGATCACAACGTGATCCTCATGCGGATGAAGTCCGGCGAGAAGCACCAGATCACCATGAATCGCAGCTTCGATCGCCGCAAGCTCTACGCCGCGCTAGCCGGCGTCAACCCCGCCATCCAGCTCCCCGAGCACCCGCTCCGCTTCAAGCAGGTCTGAAGCTGCTAGCGCATCAGTGCCGTGCGGAGCGCGGCGGCGAGCGTGTCCTGGAAGTCGGAGGTGTTGGTCAGGAGCACGAAGCCGCGGTCGGCGGCGGGGTCGAGCTCCATCATGGCGTGAAACGTCCCGGTCGAGCCGTTGTGGGCGTGCACGCCCTCGCGTACGAGCCAACCGCAGGCATAGGGAGCACCCGGCAGCGGTTCGTGCAGCCGGCGGACCGTCGCCGGCAAGAGGAAGTCCGCGCGTCCCACGAGACCGTTCAGGTGCGCCGTGGCGAAGCGCGCGAGGTCGCGGACCGAGGCGTGCGTGTCGCCGGCGGGATGCATGAAGGCGCCCAAGACATACTCGTCGACGGTCTGCGGGCGCAGTCCTTCGGGGTCGCGAAAGTGGCCGCGCGGCTCGTCGCGGCGCTCGGGCGTCGCCGGCCAGTCGAAGCCGGCACTCGTCAGGCGTAGCGCGTCGAAGACGTGCTCTTGCACCAGGCTCTCCCACGAGCGCCCGGTCACACGCTCGGCGACGTAGCCCGCCACGGCGTAGCCCGCGTTCGAATAGCGGAAGCCGCCGACTTGCTCCGGTTCCGTTCCGAGGACCTCGCGGACGTACGCACCGCGCTGCTCGGTCGGCGTGCCCGCGAAGCCGTTCAGGCGGGTGAACTCCGCGTCGTCGAACACGAGGTGCGCGGGCAGCCCGGCGCGGTGCTGCAAAACCTCGAGCAGCGAGGACTCCGCGTACTCGGGCCACATGTCCACGTCCTCGAGCACGTCACCGAGACGCACGTCGAACTCGAGCAGCCCGTCCTCCACGAGCCGTCCGATCATCGAGGCCGTCATGGACTTCGTGATCGACCCGAGATGGAAGCGGTCGCCGAGCAGCGCCGTCGCGCCCTCGTCCGCGACGCTGCGTCGACCGACCACGGCGGTCTCGAGGATGCGCCCGCCCGCGATCGTCGCGACCGCGAGCGCGGGCACGCCGGCGTCCGCTCGCACCTTTTCGGCCAGCTCCGCCAGGCTGTCCCACTCGGTCGGCGCGTCCACCACGTCGGCCAACCGCCCCGGCCGCAGCTCGAGGTTCGCGAGCAGGGCCGGCGTCTCGTCGCCGAGCTGGAACGTCAGGAGGACCGCCGTGGGCAACGACTCCGCCTCGGCCTCGACGCGCAGCAGCGCCGAGCTCACGAGCTCCGCCACGGACGGCGTGAGTCGGCCGGCCTGCGCTTGCAGGCGCGCCAGCCCCTCCCAGACCGCCGCGAACTCGGCCTGCTTCTCCGACGTCCGGTAGCGCTCGAAGAAGCCCCGCATGCGCGCTTCGTCGTGCGCGTTGTAAGCCTCGAACCAGGCCCCGGCCACGTCACCGGCACGCCCCGCGGGCAGGACGCCTTGGGACGCGAGCGGAAGCGCGAACAGGAGCAGGGTCGGGAGCGTGAGCCGTCGCGACATGTCGATCTCGAAGGGGTAGTCGGCCGAAGGGAGGCAAGGACGTCGCCCTTGCGGTGGTCGCGAGACGTTATGTCGAAGAAGGCCGAGAGTCTCGTTTCGCGAGCGCCGCGTGCGGATCCGGCCTGGTGATCGCCGTCGATCCCGGCGCCGCAGAGCCGTCCTGCCTGGACGATCGGTTAGGGTCGCGGACCATGGCCGGTCACGAACTCATCCCCGGGGCCAGGGTTTCGATCCGGGCCTGGACGCGGGGGGTCGAGGTCGACGAGAAGGCGCGCGCGCAACTGTTGCGCATGGCCGAGCTCCCCTTCGTGCACCACCACATCGCGGTCATGCCCGACGTGCACTGGGGGCTCGGCGCGACGATCGGAAGCGTGCTGCCGACGATCGGTGCGATCGTGCCGGCGGCGGTCGGGGTCGACATCGGGTGCGGGATGGCGGCGGTGCGGACGACGCTGATGGCGAAGGACTTGCCGGACGCGCTCGGTGGTGTGCGGCGCGCCCTCGAACGCGCGGTGCCACACGGGCGCGGCGGCGGGCGGCGCGGTGGCAAGGGCCGCGATCCGGGGTCATGGGGGACGCCGCCGAAGGACGTGCTCGCGGTGTGGCGACGCGAGCTCGCGCCTGGCTTCGCACGCCTGTGCGAGCGTCATCCGGTGCTCGAAAGATCGAATCACGTCGCCCACCTCGGAACCCTCGGAACGGGCAACCACTTCCTCGAGGTTTGCCTCGACGAAGCCGAGCGCGTGTGGATCATGCTGCACTCCGGTTCGCGCGGGGTCGGGAACAAGATCGCGCGCGTCTTCATCGAGCTCGCGAAACAAGCGCTCGAACGCGAGCTCGGGAGCCTGCCGGACGCCGACCTGGCCTGGCTCGAGGAAGGCCGGCCGCATTTCGACGACTACGTCGAAGCCGTCGGTTGGGCTCAGGACTTCGCGCGCTGGAACCGCGACGTGATGATGGGACACGCGCTGCGGGCGCTCGCGACGACTCCCGGGCTGCCGCCTTTCGACGCCCGACTCGAGGCCGTGAACTGCCACCACAACTACGTCGCGCGCGAGCACCACTTCGGCCGCGACTGCTTCGTGACCCGCAAGGGCGCCGTCCGCGCCGGAAAGGGCGAGCTCGGCATCATCCCCGGTTCGATGGGCACGAAGAGCTTCATCGTGCGCGGCAAGGGCAACGCCGAGAGCTTCGCCTCGTGCTCGCACGGTGCCGGACGCGTGCTGTCCCGCACGCAAGCCAAGCGCCGCTTCACGCTCGCCGACCACGCCGCCGCGACGGCCCACGTCGAATGCCGCAAGGACGCCGGCGTGCTCGACGAAACACCGGGGGCTTACAAAGACATCGACGCCGTGCTGGCGGCGCAGGCGGACCTCGTCGAGATCGTCCACACGCTGCGGCAGGTGGTCTGCGTCAAGGGCTGAGCGGGATGGGCGTCCGTTCCGACACTTGTCACGCGATGCGAGCGGCGGTCGGCGCTCGTATCATGACCCGAGCCCGGCCCCGGCCTGCGGTCGTATCCTGGCCCCCTGACCCGGGGCCCTTGCCCCTGCTCGTGATCATGCAACACACGCTCCAGCTCGCCCTCCTCGCAGCCTTCGCTCTGTCGCCTTGGGCGCCCGTCGCCAGCGCTCGTCCCCAGGGCGGTGTCGACCTGCTCGTGGAAGCCTTCGGTGGTGTCGCCTTCGGGGATACCGTCGCCGAGGTGACGGCCAAGCTCGAGGGGCTAGGCGACGAGCTCGTGCGCCATGACGTCGAACCGCCCTCGCTGCCGTTGGCGCGCGCGACCCAGACGCACCTCATCGCGCTCGGCCTGTCGACGGCCGGCGTCGACGAGGTGGCGTTCACGTTCGGCGACGACGCGCTGGTCCTGGTCGAGGCCCGCGGTGGCGCGGTCGACGGTCTGCTGATCGCCTTCGAGGATCAGGAGCCGTCGAAGATCCAGGGCTACCGGGCCTGGTTCTCGGCCGGAGTGGTGGCCCACGACGAGCGCGACGCCGTGTGGATCCTGGGGCCCGCCGCCCTGCACGTGAACCTCTTCCAGTGGGAGAACCCCGACCTCCCCTCGGTCGCCGGACCGCAGGCGACCTACGCGCGTTCGGCGGCGGTACCGGCCCTGCTCGAGTTCGGCGCATCGCTCGAGACCCTGTTGCCGCGCATCGAGCAGGCGGCGTCCTGCTGGGACCGCCTGGAGATCCGGCCTCCGTTCCTTCCGACGCGTCCGCAAACGCAGCTTCAACTGGACTGCTTCGGTGTGGTCTACGCCGGCTTCCCGCGCAAGATCGAGGCGATCTTCGGCGACGACCGGCTGCAGATGGCCTGGATCCTCACGGGCGCGCCCGAGCAGGAGCGCGTCCGGCGGGAGCTCGTGCGCGCCTTCGGTGAGCCGCACTTCGTCTCGAAGCAGTGGGAGGCCTTCGACGACTGGCGCGTCGCGCTGCGCAAGGACAAGCCCGAGGTTCTGCTGCTCGCCGACGAGCTCGTACCGCTCTACCGCCCCGAGATCGAGTCTTCGGCCGACCCGCAACCGGCGGGCGCGAACGACCCGAAGGACGAGAGCTCGCGCTGAGCGCTCGAACGAGCGGCACGAGCGACTGGCGCGGAACTCCGGACAGCCCCATGAGCAGGGCCGATCAAGTTCGAATCGCATGGGGGCTTTTCGATCATTCCGGAGTCAGGAGCAAGCCGTGGGACCCCTTCCTCCTTCCGTCGTAGTGGGCACTGCCGCTCTTCATCTCGACTCGATCTGGAAGCAAACGAGCCGGACCTGGCCGATGACCGACCTGCGTCGCGTCTTGGCTCTCGGCCGCAAGACCCGCACCGCGACCCCGGCGCATCCGCCCACGACGCGGCACGGACCGCAAACGGGTCGCATCGGCGGGATCCTGACCGTGGCGGCGCATCCGCGGAGTCGTCGCGCGGCCGCCCGGAGAAATACCGCCTTCCAGACTGCGCAGACGGACAACGGAGCTGCATGTGAATCGATTTCTGACCTTCGGATTGGGCGTCTTGCTGGGTTCGAGCGGACGCGCGGCTCAGGTCGACGCGCCGACGGCGCCCTCCCCGGAGTCGGACACAAACGGTTCCGAAGAAGTCTGGGACAGCCTCGAGGAGAGTGACGTCACCTGGCAGGGCCGTACCTTCGCGGCCCGGAAGGGCTTCCTGAGCGTGCCAGCGAATCGCGCGCGCGGGGACGAGCTGCAGATCGAGTTTCTCTGGGTCCGCTCTCCTGCCGCGACGCGCGGGATCCCCACCGTCTATCTCCAGGGCGGACCCGGAATGCCGACGATCGACATGGCTCCGGTCATGACGCCCCTGCTGGTTCCCTTGCTCGAGGTGGACGACCTGATCCTCGTCGACCAGCGCGGTTCGGGCCGCTCGCTGCCGGACCTGAAGTGCGGGCACGCCGTGCGGATGCCGCTGGACGAGCCGGTGGATCGGGCCGGGGTCTCCCGCGCGCTCGCGGATCTCCTGCGCGGATGCAGGGCTCATTTCGCGGCCGATGGCATCGAGCTCGCCGACTACAACACGCGCGAGAACGCGGACGACGTCGCGGCCCTGGCCGCCGCCCTGGGCCTCGACCACATTCGGCTGTTCGGATCGAGTTACGGCTCGCACCTGGCCCTGGCGCTCATCGCACGCCATCCCGACCTGGTCGACTCGGCCATCCTGGAGGCCGTTTCACTGCCGGACTCGATCATCAAGCTGCCCGCTGACTACGAGTTCGTGCTCGCGAGCCTCGAAGCGCGGCTCGCGGGCACGGAGCTCGCCCGCCGCCTGGACGGTGGACTGCGCCGCGCGCTGAAGCGTTGCCTGGAGCGCGCCGATCTCGAGCCCTATGTCGTCCCGGTGATCGATCCGGACGACGGCCGGTCGGTGAGCCTGCCGATCGGGAGCTTCGACCTCGTCAACGTCGTCATCGACGGGCTGCGCACGCGGGAGTTCACGCTCCGCTTGCCGGCCCTGGTGGCACGGCTCGACGCCGGGGATGCAACGGACTGGGCCCCGCTCGTGCTCGAGCACCGGCGCTGGTCCGCCTGGCCTGTCTCCCATTTCGCCATGCGCGCCGCCTCGGGCCTCGCGAGCGAGCGCCACGAGCTCATCCTGGAGCAGGCGCCCGCGAGCACCCTGGGTCACGCTTTGGAGTCGACCTGCTGGTCAGCGCGAGAAGCCCTGGGCGTGGAGGACCTCGGTCCAGGATTCCGGGCGCTTCCCCGCGTGAACATCCCCGTCCTGGCCTTCAGCGGCAGCCTGGATCCCCAGACGCCACCGAGTGCCGTCGAGCGCCTGCGGCCCGGGATGCCGAGGCTGGTCCACGTCGTGATCGAGGACGCCTTCCACGCCGACCCCTTCGTCCTGCTGTCGCCGCGGGTCGTCGAGCTCCTGCAGGCCTTCCTCCGCCGTGTCCCGCTGAAGGACGAGACCCTGGCAGGCCCGCCGCTCGAGTTCGCTGCGTACTGAAGCGGGGGGTTCCCGGACGCCCTGAACGGCGCAGCTGGTACGAGACCGACGTCACGCCCGGGGCCAGGACCGTCACGTCCGGTAGCTGTACGTCTTCGCACCCGGCGAGCACCAGGGGTGCCGCTCGGTGGGTGCCCGGCTCCTCGACGTGAGCGTCCACGTACGGGGCGTCCGGCGCCAGGATGCGGGCCCCGTAGTCAACGGGCACGGGTTCATCGGCACCTCAGTCAGGATTCCTTCGGCCGCGAGTGCCAGTATCGTGCGACGCTCCGGGTCCACTCGCACGACATTGTCGTGTTCCCCAACTCCATGTGTCCATGAACAGCGGCCGTCATGTCTTCGTCTCCGGACGCGTTCAGGGCGTCGGATTCCGCTGGACCGCGATCGACCAGGCCAAGTCCCTCGGGCTCGCGGGTTGGGTCCGCAACCTGCCGGACGGCCGCGTCGAGGCCTGGATCGAGGGCGCGCCCGACGCCGTGGACGCGATGCTCGCCTGGCTCGAGACTGGTCCACAGCTGGCAGAGGTCAGCGGCCTCGAAGTGCAGCGGGTCGAGCCGGAGCAACTCGACGACTTCATCGCGCGCTACGACGGTTGAGGCGCCGGGTCGGACGGGCCGGCGGCGCGCGCGGACCGCGTCGACATCGGGTGGTCGCATGACGCGCAGGGCACGGCGCTCGGGCTGAGTTGCTTCGTCGGCGGCGACCGAGCACGACGCTCACCACCAAAACGAAGCACCGCGGTCGCCCCTTGGACTTCGTGCCCCTCGACGGATCGGTCTTGGCGCAAGGGACTGGCATCAACCTGAAGAAAAAGTCATCCGGCGCGCTGCTCGCGTCCGGAAGGCCGGGCCGGCACACGAAAGCCTCGCCGAATCGGCCGTTTCGCCTGCGTTCTCGCGCACCCGCCGGGCCTCCCGGTCGCAGGCATCGCATCCGAAGCACTTCTCCATCAGGCTGCTAGAGCTAGACTCACGCCGCGTGCACCTCGATCCGATCCTCCCCCTCATTACGGCCATCGCGCTGACGCTGCTCGTCTCGGGCTTGATCCTCAAGAAGCTGGGACAGCCCTACGTCGTCGGCTACCTCATCGGCGGCGTCGTGATCGGGCCGGATGTCCTCGGGCTCGTGACCGACGTCGAGCTGGTCGGGCACCTCGGCGGGCTGGGCGTCGTGCTGCTCCTGTTCTTCGTCGGGATGGAGATCTCGCCGCAGCGACTGCTGTCGAACTGGCGCGTGGCCGTGCTGGGCACGGGCTTTCAGGTCGCGATCAGCGTGGGCTGCATCTGGGCGCTGGGGAGCTTCCTCGACTGGCCGCTCGCCCGCAGCGTGCTCCTGGGTTTCGTCATCAGTCTGAGCAGCACGGCGGTCGCGTTGAAGCTCGTCTCGACCGTGCGCGGTGTCTCGCCGGCGCTCGGCGATCAGGTGACGGGCATCCTCGTCGCGCAGGACGTGGCGCTGGTTCCGATGCTGCTCGTGCTGGGCTTTCTCGGATCCGATGCGCCGAGCACCTGGATCGTCACGCGGCAGGTCATCGGGGCGCTGTTCTTCATCTTGATCGTCCTGTGGATCGCGCGGCGCACGGAGATCCGCTTGCCCTTCGTGCGCAAGCTCGGCTCCGACCCCGAGCTGCAGGTCTTCGGCGGCCTGATCCTGTGCTTCGGCCTCGGCCTCTTGACGGGGGCGTTGGGGCTCTCGACGGCGCTCGGTGCCTTCGTCGGCGGGTTGGTCGTGTCCTCCGCGCGCGAAACGCACTGGATCAAGGACAGCTTGGAGCCCTTCCGAGTCGTCTTCCTGGCCTTGTTCTTCGTCTCCGTCGGCATGCTGCTCGACCTCGACTTCGTGTCCGAGCACGCCGGCCTGGTCGCCTTCTTGACCGTCGTCGTCCTCGTCACGAACACCTTCATCAACGCCGGCGTGCTGCGCCTGTTCGGCAGCGATCGCGCCAGCGCTCTGCTCGGCGGCGCCGTTCTGGCGCAGGTCGGCGAGCTCAGCTACCTGCTCGCCGCCGTCGGCATCCAGGCCGGCATCGTCTCGGAGTTCGCGTACCAGGTGACGGTCGCGATGATCACGCTCAGCTTGATCCTCAGCCCGGCCTGGCTCCGCATGATCCAGGGCTTCGGAGCGCGCGGAGCCCAACCCGATCGACCCGCGGCCGCGGGTCCTCCTTGATCGGAACGCCGGCTCAGTCGGCCAGCTCGCGCGCGAGCACCTCGAGCACGGCGTCGATGCGGTCCTTGTGAGTGCGAAAGCACAGCACGGCCACGCGGATCCAGAACACGCCGTCGATCGTCGTCGTCGAAAGGAAGACGCGACCGTCGTCGAGGATGGCCTGAAGCAGGCGCTTGTTGGCTTCGGTGGGGTCGGAGCCGTCGCGCGGGACGTGCCGGAAGAGCGCGACGGACAGGTCCGGAGCGGGACCGACTTCGAGCCCCAGCTCGCGCGCGCGCGCGTGGAAGAGGCGCGCGAGCAGGAGCTTCTCCTCGAGCGCGGCGCGGTAGCGCGCGAGGCCGTGCAGCTGCAGCGGAAGCCACATGCGCAGGCCGCGGAAGTGGCGCGTCAATTCGGGCGACAGGTCGGCCGGCGAGGGTTCATCGAGGGCGTCGGTCGCATCCTGGAGGTAGACGCCGCGCAGGCCGTGGCTCGCGCGCAGGTGCTCGGGATCGCGCACGAGCACCGCACCGGTTCCGTAGGGCAAGAACAGCCCTTTGTGCGGATCGATGACGACGGAGTCGGCGCGTTCGATGCCGCGGAAGCGAGGGCGCATGTCCTCCAAGAGGAGGAAGGCGCCGCCATAGGCGGCATCGACGTGGAACCACAGGCCCTCTTCGGCCGCGAGCTCGGCCAGCTCGTCCAGCGGATCGAGCGCGCCCGTGTCCGTCGTGCCCGCCGTCGCGACCAACAGGAACGGTCGCAGGCCGGCCGCGCGATCGGCGCGGACTTGTTCGCGCAGCGCAGCGACGTCCATCCGGTAGTGCGCGTCCATCGCGACGGTGCGTAGCGGCGCCTCGCCCAACCCGGCGATTCGGATCGACTTGGCGACGCAGTGGTGAGCTTGCCCGGTGGCGTAGATCACGCTGCGCTCGACCTCGCGCGCGCGCACGTCCTTCGCATCGCGCGCGGCGACGACGGCGACCAGGGTCGCGATCGAACCGCCCGAGGTCAGCGTGCCCAGCGCCGTGGACGGAAAGCCGGCGAGACGACAGAGCCAGCGCAGGAGCAAGTTCTCAAGGTGCACCGCGCCCGGCCCGGCGTAGTGCACGCCCGAGTAGCGATTCGTCACCGCCGCGATGTAGTCCCCCAGCGCGCCCGGGTAGATGCCGCCACCCGC
This sequence comes from Planctomycetota bacterium, assembly GCA_029259595.1. GTDB lineage: Bacteria > Planctomycetota > UBA1135 > UBA1135 > OFTM43. The sequence goes on from JAJDEW010000053.1 coordinate 22,996, forward strand.
GATGTAGCCCAGGTGACCACCGGACGCCGGCTGCAGGCCCGGCCCGTCGATCTCGCGCGTCACGAGACCGAGCAGCCGTTCGAGCTCGACCGGCGCCTCGGGAATGCCCAGCGCCAACAACTCGTCGCGCGCCCCGTCTTCGCGCGACCACACCGGCCGCTCGGCGAGCGCGTCCAGGAAACCGTCGGCCCACGCCAGGACGCGCGCGTTCAACGCACGACGCTCGTCCGGGCTCTCCTCGAGCGTCCGCGACACGGGCTCGAGCTCCGCCAAGCGATCTTCGATCATTGCCGAACCCATGACCGAACCAGGTTCCCGGCCGCACACCCGCCGGGTTTCACCGCTCGACGTACCCGGATAAGGAGTACATCGAGCGGGTCGGGCCCTCTGGACGCGACCGACGCGCCGGATGACGTGTTCAACGGGCCCCTACGTCTTCGAGGCCTGGAAGATGCTCTCGATGGAGAGGTCGAGGGTCTTGTTGAACTCGGCGTCCGACTGTTGGGCCGAGAGGCCTTCGCTGAGCGCGCGCGAGAAGCTCGCGATCATGCCCTGGTTGCGCGTGAGGCGGGCGTTGGCGTCGTCGCGCGAATAGCCACCCGACAAGGCCACGACGCGCAGACAGTTCGCGTGCCCGATGCACTCCTTGTAGAAGCCGTCGACCTCGGGCAGCGTGAGCTTCAGCATCACCTGCTGGCCCTTCGCGAGCTGGCCCAGCTGGCCCAGGATGGCCTCCTTCAGCAGCGTCTCGGCCTCGCGCTTCTGGGGGCTCTTGATGTCGACCTCGGGCTCGATGATCGGAATCAGGCCGGCCGCGAGGATGCGCTTGCCGACCTCGAACTGCTGGTCGACGACGGCCTTGATCCCGGCCGGGTTCGCGAGCTTGACGACCGAGCGCATCTTCGTGCCGAAGATCCCGCCCTTCTTCCCGCGCGCCAGGAGCTCGTCGAGTCCCGGCATCGGCTTCATGACCTGCACGCCGTCCTTCTCGTCGGCGAGCCCCTTGTCCACCTTCAAAAAAGGAACGATCTCCTTCTGACCCCAGAGGTAGTGCGCCGTCGGCTGGCCCGCGATCTCGCGGTCCATGGTCATCTCGAACAGGATCGCGCCCAGGATGCGGTCGCCGCCGAAGCTCGGACTGGTGATGATGCGCGTGCGCATCTCGTGCACCTTGTCGAACATCTCCTCGTCGCCGGAATAGGCCGTCTCCGGCACTCCGTAGAGCTTCAGGGCCTTCGGCGTGCTCCCGCCGCTCTGGTCGAGAGCGGCGATGAAGCCATCCTGGGTCGCTACTTTCTGGCGTTGATCTTCGAAGGACATGGCGCGGGCGAGGGGCTGGAGGATCGGGGGAGGGGCATCACGAGGACCCGTTACGACGAAGGATAGCGTTGCACCGTGCGAGGATCACGGCCGGAGCGCGGGCCCGCGCTCGGATACGCCTCAAAGCACGGGGAACAGCTTCAAGAGGAAGATCACCGGGGTCAGGATCAGCTCGATCGGCAGCGTGATGACGTTGACGAAGAGCGAGTCGTCGGCCTCCCAGTACTCGGGGTAGGAGAGCACCCCGCAGGCGCTGCAGGTCAGGAGGACGAGGGCGGCCGCGAGCGTGTGGAACAGGGCTTTCATGGAGCGCACCGGGGGGGAGGGGGGAGCGCCGACCAGAGTGCACCTTGCGGGCCGCGAGGGCGACCGCTCCCCCTCCGCGAGCCTCCGAACAGCTCCAGAATCCCGCTCGGGGCCCGGGCCCACCCGACCCCCTTGCTGACACGGATACGGCCGATTTTCTTCGACAAATTCTTCTGTCTAGTCAGGATCTCTTGTCTTGAAGAAGACCCGCCCCGAACCGGCGACCGCCGCCCTCGAAGAGGTCACCGAGCCCGCCCGCGCCATCACCCTCCTGGCGGCGCCCCGACTCGCGATCCTCGCGCGCGCCGCCTCGCCCCACAGCGCCACCGAGATCGCCGCAGAACTGGACCTTCCGCGCCAGCGGGTGAACTACCACGTGCAGGCGCTCGCCAAGGCGGGCTTTCTGGTGCGCGCCGGCCGGCGCAAGAAGCGCAACCTGTGGGAGCAGCGCTGGCGCCGCTCGGCCACGGCCTACCACCTGGCGCCGGAGCTCCTGGGCGCGCTGCGAGCCGAGCGGAACGGGCTCGCCGACCCCGTCGCGCTCGGCGCGGCGGAGGCGACCGAGCCGGCGGCCTTCGCGCTGGACGTGGACTTGCACTTCGCCTCGGACGAAGCGCGCCGACGCTTCTCGCAAGCTCTGCGCGACGCGGTCGCGCACGTCGTAGCCGAGCACGCGCATCCGTCCGCGGCCGACTCCGAAGGAGCGCGCCCCTACCGCCTCGCCCTCGGTTGTCGCCCGCTGCCGACCACCGACGACGCGACGCGCGAAGAAGCGTGAAGCCCGCGCGGAGTCCGTCGAAGAAGTGCTTCGGATGCCGGGGCGATTGGAAACGAACACGACGCGACAGCGGGTTGGACCGAACGGTCGCACGATCCCAGGATGGATGCGGGTTAGGCTCCACGGACCCCTTCCACGCCCTTCGGACATGATCGCAACGACCGCAGCCCTCGCTCTCGCCTTCACGCTCGTCGTCCAGGACTACGTCCCGCCCCAGGATCCGGCGGTGCGGGCGAAGCTCGCGGCCTGGCAGGATCTGAAGTTCGGCTTGCTGATGCACTGGGGGGTCTACAGCCAGCGCGGCATCGTCGAGTCGTGGACGCTGTGCAGTGAGGACCAACCGTGGTGTGACCGCGACGGGGCGAACTACGTCGACTACGTGCGCGAGTACGAGCGCTTGATCGAGACCTTTGACCCGCGCGGGTTCGATCCCGCGCCGTGGGCTGCGACCGCGCGCGCGGCCGGCATGAAGTACGTCGTCTTCACCACGAAGCACCACGACGGCTTCGCCATGTTCGACACGCAGCTGTCGGACTACTCGATCGCATCGGAACGTTGCCCGTTCCACACGAGTCCGAAGGCCGACGTCACGAAGGCAATCTTCGAGGCCTTCCGGGCCGCAGACTTCTGGACGGGCGTCTACTTCTCGAAGCCCGATTGGCACCACGACGACTACTGGGCACCCGAGTGGGCCACGCCGAACCGCTGCAACAACTACGACACTGGCAAGTACCCCGAGCGTTGGCAGCGCTTCCGCGACTTCACGTTCGGTCAGCTCGAGGAGCTCATGACCGGGTACGGCCCGATCGACATCCTGTGGCTCGACGGCGGCTGGGTGCGCCCCGACGACACGATCACCGACGAGGTGCGCGCCTGGGGCTACGACATCCCGAGCTGGGAGCAGGACATCGACATGCCGCGCATCGCGACGATGGCGCGCGCGCACCAGCCCGGGCTCTTGATCGTCGACCGCACGGTGCACGGTCCCTACGAGAACTACCGCACGCCCGAGCAGCGCGTGCCGGACGAGGCGCTGCCGTATCCGTGGGAAACCTGCCTGACCCTGTCGCAGAGCTGGTCCTGGGTCGCGGAACCCGAGTTCAAGTCGACGCGCGAGCTGGTGCACACGCTGGTCGACGTCGTCGCGAAGGGCGGGAACCTGCTCTTGAACGTCGCCCCTTCTACCGAGGGCAGGTGGGACGAAGGAGCGAGCGAGCGTCTAGCCGAGATCGGTACGTGGTTGGACCTGAACGGTTCCGCACTCTACGGCACGCGCCCGATCGCGCCGTACGTCTCCGACGACGTGCGCTACACGCGCGCCAAGGACGGCGGCCCGGTCTACGTCATCCGCCTCGCCGCCGACGGAGAGACCGAGCCTCCCGCGGAGATCAACTTCAGCGGTCTGCGCGCGCGCTCGGGCAGTGCGATCCGCTGCCTCGAGACCGGCGACGCGCTGCCCTGGATCCGCGCCGGAGAGACGACCTCCGCCGCGCTCCTTCCCGAGCTGCGCGCGCGCCTGAAGAGCCGTCACGCCTGGACGCTCGTCCTCGACGAACCCGACCTGCCGTAGGTCCCGCCGGCGTTCAGCGCGCTTCGGCGTTCCAGAAGGCGGCTTCGTCGGGTCGCTCCCAGGCGGTGTAGAGCTCGGCGAGCACGATCTTCGACGTGCTGCGCAGCCAGGCGAGGTCGGGAGTGTCGTCCTCGAGTGCCTCCGCGCGTTCGACCGCGTCGAGCAGGAGCTTCTCCGCCTGCTCGAAGCGACCGAGCTTGCTGTGGAGGCGCCCGATGCCCATCAAGGTTTGCACGAAGCCGGCCGGGCTCGGGTTCGACTGCCCGCGGCGCAGGGCCAGCGCTTCCTCCAGGTAGGGCTCGGCTTCCTGCGCGCGGCCCAGGTCGATCAGCAGTGCCCCATGGAGCCCCAGCACTTCGCACAGCTCCTCCTCGCCGCCGGGGATGTTCTCGCGGAAGGCCTCGAGCGAGCGCTGGAGGAGTCGCTCCGCGGCGTCGGTGCGCCCGCGGGCGCCTTCCATCTGGCCGGCGTTTCTGTAGGCGTAGCCCAGGTCCTCCCAGCGCGGAGGATCGGCGCCTTCGAGCGCCTCGATGATGACCAGCTGCTGATCGACGGCCTCCTCGAAACGTCCTGTATTGGCGTAGAGGTAGCTCAGGTTGCGACGCTCCCGCAGGATCTTGGCGTCGTCGGGCCGCAGCACGCCGAGGTCGATCTCAATCGCGCGTTCGCGCAGCTCGATCGACTCGGGAATGGCGTCCCTCAGCTCGAGCGCGGCGGCCAAGCCCACCATCACGCTGGCCAGTCCGTAGTGATCCTCGCCGACGGCCGCGCGCCAACAAGCCAGCGCTTCGCGGAAGTGCGCGATGCTCCGATCCACGTCCCCGATGTCCACCTCGGCCGAAGCCAGGTTGTAGATCGAGTTGCAGATCGAGGGGTGGCCCGGTTCGAAGACGCGACGGATGATCGCATCGGCCTCCTGGAAGAGCGCGAGCGCTTCCGCGGCGCGGCCGCCCCGCAACAAGCTCCAACCGAGCGACGCCTTCGTCCCCGCCACGCTCAGGGCCGCGTCGCCGTCCTTCGCGCTCTTGGACGCGATGACCTCGCGCAGGAGCGCCTCGGACTCGTCCAGCCGGCCGCGATCCGTCAAGACATACGACAGGTCGATCTTGGCAGCCCACACCTCGTCGTGATCGTCACCGCCATGAACGTCGCGCAAGAGCGCCAAGCCCGCACGTCCACGCTCCTCTGCCAGCTCGACCTGGCCCGTCAACACGAGCGGCTCGACCAAACGGGCGTTCAGCAGACCGAGCCGGCGCGGATCGGGCTCGCCGCTCGCCTCCAGCGCCGCGAGCGCGCGCTCGTAGAATTCGACGGCCTCGGTGTAGCGCGTTTGCCGGCTTCGCAAAGAGCCGAGATCCGCCAGGCTGTCGGCAACCTCGAGACTGCTCTCGCCGAATTCGCTGCGACGACGCTCGAGAGCTTCGAGCAAGAGCGGCTCGGAAGACTCGATCAGGTTCAGTTGGCCGTACGCACGCCCCATCGTCGCCATCAGCCGCGTCTGCACGCGCGGGTGCTCGACGAGCCGCGTGCGGATGCGTTCGGCGCCGCGATCCAGGAGCTCCTTGGCGGTCAGCGTTACACCGAGGCTCGTGACCGGCGACGCGTGCTCGAACAGGCCCACGAGGAAGTCGGAGGTCTCGGTCGCCGTGTCGCGCTCGAGCTGCACGATCTCGAGCGTCGTGGCCAACTCCGCGCGCGCCGCATCGACCTTGACGAGCGTCTCCGCCGTTTCCGCCCGTGCGGACTCGGCCTTCAGGTACTGCGACGTGCTGACGACGACGCCGGCGAAGAGCGTCAGGAGCAAGAGGCAGAGCCCCGTGACGAGCGCGCGATTGCGACGCGCGAACTTGCCGATCTGGTAGATGGCGCTGGGCGGACGCGCCAAAATCGGCTGATCCGCGCGAAAGCGCGCGAGGTCCTCGGCCAGGGCCTCGGCCGAGGCGTAGCGTTGGTGGCGCTCCTTCGACATCGCCTTGCCGACGATCGTCGAGACGTCGGTCGGAGTGCCGCGCGCCACGCGCGCCAGCGGTAAAGGCTCTTCGTTGACGATCGCGAGGATCGCTTCGGGCAAGAGCCGGCTCTCGAGCTCGAGCGGCAGCCGTCCCGCGATCAGCTCGTAGGCCAACACGCCGAGGGCGTAGACGTCCGCGCGCGTGTCCAGCTGCGAGGGATCGCCCTGCACCTGCTCGGGGCTCATGTAGGAAAGCGTCCCGACCAGCTCACCGGTGCGCGTCACCATCGTGGTCTGGTTGAAGTCGGACTCGATCGCGCGTGCGACTCCGAAGTCGAGCACCTTCGGGTTCCCCTCGGTGTCGACGAGGATGTTGCCCGGCTTGAGATCGCGATGGATGACGCCCTTCTGGTGCGCGTGGTGCACGGCGTGCGCGACACCTTCGACCAAGCCGAGCAGCTCGCGCAGGCCGGGCTTGCGCTCGGCGACGTAGCGCGTGATCGGAACGCCGCGCACCAGTTCCATCGCGAAGAAGGGTTGCAGCCCGTTTTCCGTGCGCGCGACGCCGGCGTCGTAAATCTGCGCGATGCCCGGGTGGTTCAGCCAGCCGAGGACACGCGCTTCGTGCTCGAAGCGCCGCAACAGTTCCTCGGGCGTGAAGCCCGAGCGGATGACCTTCAACGCGACCTGCCGGCGCGGCGTCTCCTGTTCGGCTTCGTAGACGACTCCCATGCCGCCGCGCCCGAGCTCGGCGACGACGCGGTACGACCCGATCCGTTGCGGACGCTGCGTAACTTCGCCCGGAAGCACGCCGGCGATCTCGACCTCGATCGCGTCCAACAGCGAGGACTCGAGGCTGACGCTGCTCCGATCGGCGCGCAGGAGATCCTCGACCAGCTCGCGTAGCGCGACGTCGTCACCGCAGGCCGCGTCCAGTCGCGCCTTCTGTTCGTCCGCCGGCCGGTCGCAGACGTCGAAGAAGATCTCGTTGGCGCGCGAATAGCGGTCGTCCATGGCTCCTCCCGCGGAGTCGTGTGACCCGGCGTTCGGGCGGGACAGTCTACGGGAGAGCTGCGGGAAGGTCGCGCCCAGGGCGGGTTCCGGAGGGAGTTTGGCCGGAGTGCCAAGGTCGCCTTCGCGTCGCTCCTGATGGCGACGCGGGGCGACGACGCGACGGGCATCGCCTGCCTTTCGAGTCGAGGACTTGCGACCGACGCGCCGGCCGACCCCGCCGGTTCCTTAGGATGGCGCCATGGTCCTCCTTCCGCTCGCGTTGCTCCTCCTCGCCCAGGACGTCGACTTGCTCGGTCAGAGCGTTCGCATCGAGGAGGGGTTCCTGAAGGCGCTGACGTTGCCGCTCGAAGGCTCGATCCAGGAACCCGAGGGTCCCGGCTGGGAGTTCCTGATGCGGGAGTGCGCCGCGAGCGAGATCGTCGCGATCGGCGAGCAGCACGGGCTCGCCGAGGTCCCGATCTTCACGGCTGCTTTGTTCGAAGCGCTCGCCAAGGGGCATGACTTCCGCTACCTCGCGCTCGAGAACGGCCCTTGGACGATGCACCGCTTCGGCGCGCCACCTTTCCGCGGCGACTTCGGTGCGATCGAGGCGGAGGTGCGCGCGAATCCGATGTGCCTCGCCTTCGCCTTCCGGGAAGAGCTGGCGCTCATGGCCTTCGCCGGCAAGGTCTCCGCCGCCAAGCACGATCCGTTGTGGGGCATCGACCAGGTCACGGGCGCTTCGTGGCACCTGTTCGCGATCGCCGACGCGCTCGACGACGAAGACGTCTCGACGGAGGTCGCGCGACTCGCGGAACACGTACTCGAGATCGAGCAGCGCCGTTTTCACGGCAACGCCGCTCCCGCGAACCTCGGACAAGCGGCGTGGATCTCGCTGCCGTCGTCGATCCGCGAGCTCGAACGCATCGAGGAGCTGTGTGCCGGCCAGCTCCCGCCCGAGGCGGACGCGCGCCTCAAGGGGCTGCGCCGCTCGAGCCTGATCTACGCCCACAACTGGGCCGGACGGATCTACGCCAACAACTTCGACCGCGAGACGCTGATCAAGGAGATCTTCACCGAGCGTTGGCGCACCGCGCTACGCCGCGACGGCACGCCTCCCAAGGTCGTCGTCAAGCTCGGCTCGAGCCACCTCGGCCGGCTCGGCAACGTCGCCCGGGTTCCTTCGCTCGGTTCGTACCTGAGCGGACTGGCCGGCTCGACCGGCGGCGCGACGTTCCATCTGGCCGTCTTCGCGAGCGCCGGCGACCTCGCCATCTCCACCGACTATCCATCGATGCAAGCCCTCAGCGCGCACCTCGCGAAGGACGTCCCCGCGGTCCTGGACCTGCGTCGTCTGCGCGAACCCGCCCTGGCCGGTGAATTCGGCGAGCTCGACCCTTGGCTCGAGTCGCTCGTGTTCGGCTACGACGCGGTCTTGTTCCTCGGAACGGCGACACCGATCACGAACAAGTGGTGGTGAGTTCTCAGGGGCCGACTAGCGGGTCCTGCGACTTGCCGCTAGCCTGAGTCGGGTCTCGATCTCCGTCCGCGAGCTTGCCCAGTTCCTCGCCAACGTGGTCTCGAAAGCTTCGATTCGTCTGTCTCGCTGGAAACGGCTCGTCCTGAAGATTTCAACGAGCCTTGTCCTCTCGTTCGTCTTGCTCGAGGGGATGTTGCGGGTCTTGCTCTTCACTTCGAACCCCGCCCTTGCCCAGCTCGCCGGCCCCTTGCGGCAGCCAGGCCTGTTTGCGCATCACTCCAGCGAGGACTGGTGGAAGCTCCACCACCGGCTTCGGCGTACGCAAAGCTCCCGTTCCCCGCGCACCTGGGCGGCTCCCGACTCGAAGCTCGGTTGGGTCACGGCGAGTTCCATTGCACCGGGGACTTATGCGCACCGTATGGAGCGCTGGGAACATGTGTTCGCGGGCCGACGCCCCGTGCTCCTCTTCGGGGACTCGTTCGCGCGCTGCATGGGCGAGAGGGGAGAGTGCTTCGAGGGGTTGATGCAACGCTCGGGTCTGGGCCGCCGCTTCGTGCTCGTGAACTATGGCACCAACGGCTACGGCTTCGACCAAACGTGCCTCTTGGCCCAGGCAGCCGTCGGTCGTTGGCTCGCGCACGACCCCATCGTCATCCTTTCTGTCTTCGTGGACGACGACCTGAAGCGAACGGAGCTTCGGCTGCGCGATTGGCCCAAGCCGTACTATCGAGTTCGCGCGCCTGACCGACTCGAGCTCGTCCCGCCG
>JAJDEW010000054.1 GCA_029259595.1 Planctomycetota bacterium
CTGGCGATGCGGGCATCGAGGGGGTTGAAACATGGTCGAAAGTCCTCTGGCGGACCCTTCCGGGGCCCGTTCGAGGAGAAGACCGGCCTCAAGTCCAATGGTGACCGAGTGATCGGAAACTTGCTGCTTCAGTCAAGCGCAGCAGTTCATCAGGCTTGCTCGTTGGGGGTGTCTTCGCGAAGGTGGCCCCCATGTCCTCCCCCCCCGTCCCGAGAGCTCCGACGGGAGCCTCTCCCCAAGGTCTGAGAGCCCCACGCGCTCGCGGGATCCTCGTCCTGCTGGCGGTGGTCGTGGTCGTCGGGCTGGCGTCCTGTGGCCCGGGGATGCCAGCTGGGGAGCGGCGGCCGAATCTGCTCGTTGTCGTGCTGGACGGGCTGCGGGCGGATCATGTTTCGCACCTCGGATATGAGCGGCCGACAACGCCTGTGCTCGATGGACTGGCCTCGGAGGGATTCAGCTTCACGCAGGCCTTCAGTTCGGCTTCGCAGCTGATCCCGGCTCACGTCGGACTCCTGACGGGCTGTGATCCCAACGTGGCGCGCCGCATCATGCCGGGTGAGTTCGCGGCGCCGACGGAGCGGCGTTGGGCGATTCCCCGCCGTGTGCCGCACCTCGCAGTCGAGCTCTTGGTCGCGGGGTACCGTACCGGGGCTTTCGTCGATCACGACAGTGTGTCGCCCGTCTTCGGGTTCCATCGCGGCTTCGAGGAGTTTGTCGACTCTTCGTCGGAGGAGGGCAAGCGCGGGACCAGTGCGCAGAAGCTGACGTATCGCCTGAACCAGTGGCTGCGCGGGCTGGACCGGGACGAGCCGTGGTTTGCGTACTTGCACCTGCACATGCTCGAGCGGATCTGGAATCGCCCTGATCAGAAGTGGGAGGGCTACTTCCAGCCGGACGAAACGAAGGACGAGATTCCGCCTGTCGGGAGCACGGATTCGACCTTTTTCTCGATTCCGCGCACGCGGTGGCGTGGTGGGTTGCGGACGGTGGGGCAGTACGAGGCGATCTACGACGGACACCTGCGTCGCCTCGACGGGGAGCTCGATCGGCTGCTGGGACAGTTGGCGACCGACCGGCGCCTCGACGAGACGACGGTGGTGGTCGTGGGGAGCTTCGGGATCCAGTTCGGGGAGGCCGGTCGGTATCTTGCGGGCGGCGGTTACTCGCTGGCGGAGCTGCACGTTCCGCTGGTGATCCGTCCGGCGCGCAGCCTGGTGCGTACGCTTCCGCAAGGTGGGGTGCGGGTCGATTCGCTCGTTTCGACCATCGATCTCGCGCCGACCTTGCTCGAACTCGCGGGTGTCGAGCCGCCACTCGGGACGCACGGAATCTCCCACGCCGCGCGGATCCGTGGCGAAGACGGGGTTCCCCCGACAGGGCGCTACCTCTTCGCGTCGTGTGGTCTCCAGGAAGGTCGCGTGGTGATCGGTGAGCGCATGTGCCTCGAGGTGATTCAGCCCGAGAAGGTCGACAGTCCGCTGCTCGAGCGCTCGTGGTTCGGGCAGCCGGTGGGGGAGTCGACGCCTCCCTTTGCGCGCTTCTACGACCGCATCGAGGATCCGAACCCGCTGCTTTCGAAGCCGGCGCCGCCGGGTACCGAAGCGCTGCTCTCCGAGTATGCCGTCGAGGGGGCACGGTGGTTCAAGAACATCCGGCAAGCGCGACGTGTGTTGCAGTCGCGCCTGGATCGCGATCTGCCCGAGGTGCAGGCGATGGTCTCCGAGCTCCAGCGCCTGGGCTTTCTCGGGGAAGAACCGTGAGCGCTGCTTCCCTGCGCATTCTCGCGGTGACGTTGCGCTATCCACCCTACGTCGCAGGCGGTTACGAGCTCCTGACCCGCGATGCCGTCGAAGGCCTGCGTGCGCGCGGGCATGACGTGCACGTGTTGGCGGGCCGTGGTCGACGGCTGGAGGGAGTCGAGCAGGTGGCCGCCGTGCTCGAGCCGGACCTGGACGACGCCCTGGATCCGTTCGAGCGCTCGTTTCGGACGGGCAACTTCGGGCGCTTCGGGTTGCACGTCTTCTCGCTCGCGAATTACCGGGCGACCGCGCGGGCGCTGCGCGAGCTGGAGCCCGACGTGCTGGTCTTCTTCAACCTGGGGCTGGTCTCCCTGGCGCCGCTCGTCGCGGCGCGCATCGCGCGTGTTCCGACGCTGGGCTACCTGGCGGACCTCTGGCCGAAGAACCACTGGCTCGCGACCTGGAAGCCGGAGGAGCGTGGCAAGGACCTGCGCTACGCGGCGCTCGCGCGGATGTGGCGGGGCTTTCGCGCGTTGGTCGGTCTCGGCCCCATGCTCGCGGTCAGTCGCTATCTCGCGAACGAGCTCGAAGCGGACGGAATCGATTCCCACGACCTCTCCGTCGTTCACCTCGGTCTGCCTCCCGAGATGCAGCGTGCGGCGGAGGCGGGCGCTCCGGTCGCGCGGGCCCCGGGCGACGTGCTGCGCGTGCTCTGCACCTCGATGCACTGGGAGGGCAAGGGCGTGCACGTCGCGCTGCAGGCGGCCGCCGGGGCGCGCCGCGCGGGCGTCGAGCTCGAACTCTCGTTGGCGGGCGACGGGCCGGCCGACTACGCCGCGCGCTTGCGCGAGCTGGCGGCGGTCCCCGAGCTGGAGGGGCGCGTGCGCTTCCTAGGGCGCCTCACGCGCGGGCAGGTCGCCGCCGAGCTGGCGCGCGCGCACGTATTGCTCTTTCCGAGCCTCTGGGGCGAGCCCTTCGCGATCGCCGTCCTCGAGGCCATGGCGCACGGGCCGTGTCTCGTGGCGACGGCCGAAGGCGGCACGCCGGAGGCGCTCGAAGACGGGGTTTCGGGCCTGCTCGTGCCCGCCGGAGATGCCGAGGCGATGGCGGCGGCGCTGGTCCGCCTGGACGGTGACGAGGACCTGCGGCGGGCGCTCGCGGCAGCCGCGGGCGAGCGGGTTCGTGAACGATTCGGCATCGAACCGTTCCTCGACGGAGTCGAAGCTGGGATCATGCGCGCGCGGGCGCTCGGCCCGCGCTGACATGAAGATCCTCGTCGTTACGAACGGCTACCCGCCGCACGGTCGCTTCGGCACCGAATTCTACTCGCGCGAGCTCGTGCTCGGGCTCCGCGCCCGGGGACACGAGCCCTTCGTGCTGTATCCGGTGCGCGACGGCTCGCAGGCTCGCTACTCGCTCGAGCGCGTGCGCGTCGACGACGTGCCGGTCTTTCTCGTGCACAACCCTGGCGATCCGGGCAAGGCCTTCGAAGCGAGTTATGCCGACGCGCGCGTCGAAGAGCTCTTCCGCGACCTCGTGCGCGAGCTCGAGCCCGATGTCGTGCACTTCACGTACTTGTTGTGGGGCCTCTCGGTGAGGCTACCGGTGCACGCCAAGGCGCTCGGGGTGCCTTCGATCGCGACGGCGACGGACTACGGCCTCCTGTGCCACCGCGGACAGATGTTCGACGCGGACGGCCGGCTCTGTGGGGGACCGCATCCGCCGTCCGTCTGCGCGGCCTGCATCCGCCGGCCGGGCCGCTGGGACCACTCCGCGCCCGAACGCCTGGCGCGCTCGGTCGCCGCTCGGCTCCTGGCCCTGGTCGGCGGAGCGGGTCGGGTCGTCGTGTCGAAGGACCTCGAACGGCGCGAGGCGGCGGTGGCCGAAGCACTGGCTGCGCTCAGCGCGCTCGTCGTCCCGACAAAGCACCTGGGCGAGGTCTTCGTGCGCGCGGGGTTCGATCGCAAGCGGCTGGTGCCGCTCGTCTATTCCTTCGACGAGACGCCCTACGCCGACGTGAGCCACGTGCCGTCGCCCGACGAGGTCCGCTTCGGGTTCCTCGGTCAGTTCGCGCCACACAAGGGCTTCGACGTCCTGATGGCGGCGGTCGCGGAGCTCGAACGCCTGCACCCGTCCGATGGCTGGCGCGTCGAGTTGTACGGCGCGCCGAGCGAGGGCCGTCACCGACGCTTTGCGGCGCCCTATCTCGACCAGCTCGACGCGCGGCGCGTGCGGCGCGGCATCCCGTTCGAGCCCGAGGACGCTCCTGCCGTGCTCGCGGCCCTCTCGGCGTTGATCCTGCCGTCGCGCTGGGACGAGAATGCGCCGCTTTCGGTGCTCCAGGCGCGTGCGGCCGGCGTGCCGGTCCTCGCGAGCGACGTGCCGGGTATCCGCGAGATCGTGGCCGAGGGCGTTCACGGCCGCCTGGTTCCGCCCGACGATCCCGTGGCCCTCGCGCGCGCGATGGCGGCGGTGATCGACGGACGCGTCGGCAAGAATGTCACAGCCGGCCTGCCGCTGGACCTGAACACGCATCTAGCCCGGCTCGAAGAGCTGTACGAGCGCGCGCGTGCGGGACGAGTGAAGGGGGCGCCGGCGTGAGTGCGGACACGACGGACATGGCGCTCGACGTCGGCTTGATCTGTCAGGGGTGGACACCCGACCCCGGGGGCGTGGAAAGCCACACGCGCGATCTCGCGGTCGCGCTCGCCGCCGCGGGACATCACGTGCACGCCCTGTGCCTCGACTATGGCGAGGGACGCGAGCCGTACACGGTGACCAAGCACGAGGTAGACGGGGTCTCCGTGACGCGCATGGCCTACCTGTACCAGGACCACCGCGCGCTGGCCGACCTCGTCTCGAATCGTCGCGCGGAGGACGTCGTTCTGGCTTGGCTCGCGGAGAACCCGACCGACGTCGTTCACGTCCACCACCTGTCGGGCTTCGGCCTGGGGGCCCTGCGCGCGATCCGCGAGGTGGGGGTGCCGCTCGTCATGACGCTGCACGACTACTGGCCCCTGTGTCCGCGCGGTCAGATGATGCGGCCGGACGGGACGCTCTCTCCGGCTCCCGAGCCGCTCGCCTGCGCGACCTGCATCGCGGCCACTTGGCCGCACCTCCTGCCGAGTCAAGGAGGTGAAGCGCGGGTGCCCGGCGAAGCCGTGGTCGAGACCGATCGCGACGCAACCGCTGCGCGCACGGATTTCGCGCTGGCTTCCCTGCGCCTGCCGGAGCGCCTCTACACCCCGTCGTCCGCCGCCCGGGAGGTCTACGTGCGCGCGGGGCTCGAGCGCGAACGGATCGAGGTCTGCGAGAATGGCATCTCGGTCGAGGTGCTGGCCGCCGAGGTGCGCGAACGCCGGGCGCGGCGCGCCCCGCGGGCCGACGGAACGCTCGCGCTGGGCGTGCTGGGGACGGTGCTGCCGAGCAAGGGCGCGTTGGAGCTCGCGCGCGCCTTCCTGGCGGCAGACGTGCCGGGACTCACGCTCGAGATCCACGGCAACCTTCCGAGCTACCACGGCGACGCGAGCTACGTCGACGCGCTGCGGGCGCTGGCCGAGGCGAACGAGCGCGTCAACTTGCACGGCCCCTACGCCTTGGCGGACCTGCCCGCGCTCTTGGCCGGACTCGACGGCGTCGCGGCGCCGTCGCGTTGGGTCGAGGTCTTCGGCCTGACCGTACGCGAGGCCAGTGCGGCCGGATTGCCCGTCCTGGTCAGCGACGCGGGCGACCTGGCGGCCGTGGCTGCCGGCGGAGCGGGTGTGGTCGTACCGCTCGGGGAAGGGGAGCGGCTCGACGAAGAAGCCTGGGCGCGAGCGCTCGAACGCTTCGCGCGCGATGCCGACGCGCGCGCGCGGATGGCGGCAGCGCAACGACGTGTCCGCACGGCGGCCGACATGGCCGACCAGCTCGTGGCCGGTTATCGGAACGCGATCGCGGCCGAGAGCGCGCGCACGTCGGGGAGCGCGCCGCAGGCGCCGGCCGCACCGACGCGGCGGGGCTTCTTGCGGCGCCTGTTCGGCGGCTGAAGCGCTCCTCAGCGAGAAGGGGACAACGAGCCGGAGAAGGCCACGTGCTCCCAGTACTCGACCAGGTCCCCGGCCAAGAGGTCCCAGCGGTAGCGGCCCTCGACGAAGGTCCGTCCGCGTGCGCCGAGCTGCGCTGCCGCGCCGGGCGCGGCGAGTTGGCGAGCGACCGCGTCGGCGAAGGGGGAGGCTCCGTCGGCCAGAACCAGGTGCTCGCCATCCACGAGTCCGAGGCCTTCGGCGCCGATCGTCGTGCTGACGACCGGAGTCGAGAGCGCGAGGGCCTCGACGATCTTGAGGCGTGTGCCGCCGCCGATGGCGAGCGGCACCACCATGAGGCTCGCGCGCTCGAGGAAAGGACGGACGTCGGGAACGCGACCGGTGACGGTGATGTGATCCGAGGCCAAGTCGAGGATGGCGCGCACCGGTTCACCGCCGACGATGTCGAAGCGCACGTTCGGACGTCGAGCACGGATGGCGGGCAGGACTTCGTGGACGAAGCGCACGACGCCGTCGACGTTCGGGCCGTAGTTCATGCTGCCGACGAAGACGATCCGGTCCGGGTCGCGCGCGGGCGGCGGCTCGGTGGGCGAGAAGGCGACGGGGTCGTAGCCGCTCGGCACGACGCCGCAGTCGAGGGCACCGTAACGCTCGCGCAGGATGTCGGCGTCCTCCGCGCTGCACAGCAGGTGGTGGCGGTAGCGGCGCGCGGATTCCTTCTCGAGTCGACGCAGCTTCCAGAGATCGAAGTGTCGCGTCGGTCCCGCGGCGCTCCACAACGAGTCGTAGAGGACGGTGTCGAGCTTGTGATGGTGCTGAATGACCGGTAGCTTGCGGTTCGGCGGTACGAGGCGCGCGAGCAAGAGCTCGTCGAGATGGACGAGCTGGAAACCGCCGCCCGCGAGCTCGCTGCGCAGCGTGGCGAAGAGCGACGTGCTGTGAAACCAGCGTTCGAGCTTGGGTTGCATCCAGCGCGCCCAGGGACCGGGACGCGCACGGTCGAAGAAGGTGACCGAAGCACAGATGGCGGAAAGGGCGTCGACGGCATCATCCGCCATCCCCGGCTCGCGGATGACGCGCAGGTGGATCTCCGCCTGCGACGCCGCGCGCGCGAGCAGGTTGTAGGTCCGGATCTTGCCACCGTTCACGAGCGGCCACGGCACGAACGGACAGACGAAGAGAACCTTCAGGACGCGTCCTCGTCGTCGCCGGAGCTTCCCGCCGAACCCGGTACGAGGGCGGAGACCGCCTCGAGCGGGTCCGGACGCGCCACGTTGCCTCTGGAAAGGCGCCACGTGCCGTGCTCTTCCGCCAGGCGCACGAGTCGACCGGGATCGACGCGGAAGGCGAACGAGCGCGCCGCGGGGATCGCGAGCGCAGCGGCGACCAGCACGCGGATAACGTTGTAGTGGGTGGTGACGACGATCGGAGCGCCCTCGCCGTCGGCTTGCTCGACGAGCGGGGTGGCGCGTGCGAGCACGTCTGCGTCGCTCTCACCGCCGTGGGCGCGGAAGGACCAGGGGTCGTCGTAGAAGGCGCGGACGGCGTCGGGTTCGCGCTCGTACAACTCCTCGACCGTACGACCCTGCCAGGTGCCGCGGTGGATTTCACGCAGCTCGGGGCGTTCGTCGAGGCGCGCGCCGGTCGACGCGGCGATGCCCTGACCGAGGACGAGGGCGCGGCGCAGGGGAGAGCTCAGGACGAGGCGTGGCCGCGGCGTGAGCCGTCCGAAGGCCTGCCCCAGGTCGCTCGTCTCGCGCTCGCCCTCTTCGGAGAGCGGAACGTCGAGGTCACCATACGCCCGTCCTTGCCAGTCCGGGTGCACCTCTGCATGGCGGGCGAGCCACAGCACACGGCCGCGGCTCGTGGCCCGGAGCGGGGCCGGATGGGGAACGTCTGACGCGAACACGGCGGCCCATCCTACGGACTGCGGGCCCGGGTTGGAGGCCCCGCACGCCGAGTCCGCCCGCGACCGGGCGCTCGAACCGAGGCCGTAGACGCGTCGGGGCAGGAGTCGACGGCTATTCCGACCGGGTCGCGAGGGCGGCGATCCGAGCCACTTCGCGGGCCCGGCGTCCGACGCGGGTGTCGCCGGCTTCGTCGGCGAAGCGTTCGAGCTTCTTCACGTCGCGCTCATCGGGTTCGTCCTTGGCGAGCGGCTCGAGCAGTTTGGAGAACTTGGCGTCGAGCTCGAGCTCGCGGCGCGCTTCTGGCGTGTCGAAGTGCGCCAGCGTTTGATCCGCCAAGGCTTCCCAGTCCCCGCGGCCGCTCACCGCCGCGCGCAGTTCCGTGGCCTCGCGCAGGGCCAGCACGCATTCGCCCCGCTCCATGTGATAGGAGGCGGCGTTCTGGAGGGTGGTGAAGCGCAGAAGGACCTCGTCCTGCAGCGCGAGGAGCTCGGCCTGCTCCGGCTCGGCTGCCAAGGCTTCCTCGCAGCAAGCCATGGCGTTGGCCAGCTGGTTCTTCCCGAACGCGAGCGCGCGCGCTTTCTGGACCGAGGCGTGTTCGCCCCAGCCGGACTTGTGCTTCTTGAGCTCGTCCTTCACGAGCTTCTCGGCCTTGCGAAGGTCGACGGTGTAGCTGCCCGCGACCACCAGCCGGCCCTCGAGATCGATCAGGGCCACGTCGGGCGGCGGTCCGTTGTCCTCGTAGGCGATGGGCAGCTCCATGTTGCGCATGAAACGCCCGGGGCTCTCGGGATAGAGCCGCATCCGAGCGGACAGGATCTCGTCCGCGCTGCGGTTGTGCGTGTCCCGCAGGACCAGGACCAGACCGAGCGGCACGAACTTCTCGGCCAACTTGCGGGCCTTGTCCGCCGCTCCGCGACCGAAGTCGGTGTCGGTCCAGTTCACGATGAGAACGGGCTGACCTCGGAACTCGGAGAGCTTGCGGCGCCCGTCCCCGGCCGTCAGGAATTCCTTGAACTCGAAGTCGGGCACGAGCTCGCCGACGGCGACCGGCTGCGAGGAGCTCTGGGCGCAAGGAGCGGGCGGGATCGCGCCGGAGAGACCGAGCGCGGTGAGGAACAGGAGCGAAAGGGCACACTTCATGGGATCGAGAAGCGCTCGGTGGCGCATCGAACAGCGTCCTGGCGAGGGCCCGGCCTCATCCGTGCGAACAAGCTCGAATTCCGTTTCGTCGCCTGGGACCCGCGTTGGAAGCGGGGCGGGAGTCCGACGCGGGCTCCCGCTCCCCTCCAGAGCGCAGCGTCCCAGAGCGCAGCGTCGAGGGCCCGAGGCCGGGCTTGTCCGGATGTACCCCGCGTCGACGTGCGAGTCACGGTCCGAATTCTCGGGTGCGACCCGGAGCGGTGTCCGGCCGGGCGCGGGGTGGGGGCCCCTGCGCTCAACCGGAGAGGAAGGACGAGTCGGGCTCCTGCGTCCAGGTCACCCAGCTCGGAAAGCGCCGATCGACAAAGCGATCGAGTCCGAGCCGGCGCCCGGCGCCACCGATGGCGCAGCCGAGCGCGCAGATGCCCAAGACGAGGAACAACAGGCGCGTGTCGGTCCTCGCCGCGCCGGTGTAGACCAGCGCTTGGGCGCAGAAGAAGCCCAGGCACCAGCCGGCCGGTCGAACGAAGGCTCCCAGGACGAAGGAAATCCCACAAGCGAGGACTCCGATCCGCAGCAGGAACGCGAAGGCGTCGGGGTTCTCGAGCAACACCGATTCGCCCCAGAAGCGGAAGAAGGGCGACGCGCCCGCGAGAGACTCCTCGACCGCCCGCCGCAGGAAGCGGCCGTCGGGGCTGGCGGATTGCAGGAAGCGCCAGCCGTGCAGGCAAGCGACACAACCCAGCGTGAATCGGATGAGAACGAGCCCGAAGCTCGGCGGATGCTCTGGTCGTCGCGACATGGGTGTGGCCTCGGTTAGCGGGAGGACCACGGAAGGAGGGGATCCCCCACTACATTCGCGAACCGAGGATCCCGGCCTTCGCCTTTTGCTCCGAAACCGGCGCGCGACCCGGTGCACGCGCTCACCGTGGCGGACGCTCGCATGGCGCTTTCAGTAGGTCATGCGCAGGTCTTGGAGGGTCGCCGACGCGCCGCCTGGATTGGTGATGGTGAGGTCGTACGAGTTCCACGTCGTGGGGTCGAACGTCGGTGAAGTGTTGCCGGACAGGGCCTCCTGGACCCCCGGCGCGTCCGGACCTCCCAACAGGAGAATGGCCAGTTGCATCGTGTCGAACTCCACCGCCGTCTCCCAGTAGAGGGTGTCGACACCTTCGAACACCCAGCGGGGATGGATGGGCAGCTCGATGAGCTGGGACCAGACCGGCGAGCCGGGCGACATGCGCGCGATTTCGAACGACACGACGGCCCCTTCCACGATGCCTTCGCCCACGAAGCGGAGGCGTCGCGGTGCGTCGTGGCGGATCTGGACGGGGTCGCTGGTGTCCCACAGGAAGGTTGCGTCCTTGACGCCCTGCTGGAGCGTTCGCGTGGCGGTGAGAGACGCCGGTGGAACGGGGATCGCCGGCATTTGGTGTTGCCCGACCCAATCGAAGGGAAAGGGAGTGCTGGGAGCGGTGTTCCAGTTGGCGTCCACGAGTCTCGTTTGCCCAGCCAGATCGAAGACGAGCGGAGCGTAGAACGAGTTGGGGGCGGTGCCTGCGAAGTCGAAGTTCGATGGGGCGGAAGGGGCGATCGGGAGCGGGCCGGGGTTGCCATCCAGCGCCGCCACGCGGCGCTGGCTGCCGAGGGGCGTGGCCGTCAGGATCAGGACATCACCGGGGGAGTTGACCATGGCGATGAGCCCGGTGTTCGAGACCTGGTTACCCGTGCTGACCTCCTCGTACAGGGGGCCGCCCGAACGACCCGCGCGATACCAATAGCCGCTCGGCTGCCCGTTGCTCGTCAAGTAGACCGCAAGGCCGCAGTTGGCGAGGCGCACCTGGTTCTCGAGGATCGCGAAGCTGAGGGATGCGGCGGATACCGTCGCATCCGAGAAGGAAATGCTGCGCCCGACGGATGGGGCGATGCCCCAGTCCATCTGGCGGACGAACGCGTTGACGTCTTCCAACGGTTCCATGTCCGTGAACTCCGCCGCGAAGAAGTGCTCGAACCCGATCTGGTCGAATTCGTTGATCGTGAGTCCGGTCGCACCCGTGTGTCCAAGACCCCTCTCGCCGGTCAGCGGTCCGCTACTCTGGAAGCGTGGGAGGAGTTCGAGTCGGCCCTCCTTCTGGATCAGACCACGCAGCGCCGCGGACTCGATCGGCTGGGCGATGAGTTCCGTGATCACGTTGTTGCTCCCGTCCGGGAGCGTATGACACTGGACACAAGACCGTCCGCCTTCTCGTTCGATGGCACCAGGCAGGGGAGGTTCGATCAATCCGAAAGTGTGGAACAACTTGAGACCATGCAGAGCACCCGTTCCATCGAACGCGTTCGGATCTCCGAAGGTTCCGGCGAGAGTTCGATCGAAAGACTGCTCCGGGTTGGGCGGGTAGCTGATCGAATTGACGAACTCATCGAAGCGGTCCATGTTCGCGGGACTGATGCCGCGAGGCTCGCCCCCAGGACCGATGTCCGTGCGCTCCATGAGGTTGGTGAAGGCCTCGTTGAAGTCGACGAAGTCGGGCTTGTCTCCACGCCAATGGTAGGGAGCGTTCGTCACGTACTCCTCGGCCATCGGATTGATCTCGTAGTTCAAGAGTCCTTGCAGGGACTGCGTGATCATGTGGCCCTTGTCGACCGGGAACTCACCGCTCATCAGGGTGGACATGTCCGCGGAATCGAGGCCGCTGACTTCTGGGTCGGCGCCGAAGGCCGCCGGAGGATCGGTGCTGCTGAGGTTCCAGCGCAGCTGATCCGAACGGGCGTCGATGTGACAGGACGCGCAGGAAACGAAACCCTCGCCCGAGAACTTCGCTCCATACAGGAACTTCTGACCGTCACGAACATGGTCCGGTACGGGGTCGTGCTGGAGAGCGAAGGTCGTCAAGGGGCTCGCGGGAAACCCCGGGTCGATCACCGACACGGAGTTGTCGAGTCGGTTGGCGACATAGATGCGGTCGCCGGGGTCTCCTTCGATCGAGGCATCCGCGTACTTGATGGCGAGCGCGCGCGGACCCGCCATTTCGTGCTGCACCGGAGTGATCGGGGTTCGAGACTGGATGACCCACAGGGACGGATCGGCGTTCGTGGCATTGACGAGCGCGACCCGGTCGGAGCCGAAGGCGGAAACCACGATGCGCTTCGGGCCTCCAGGCGGCTCGAAGACGGCGACGTCCGTACACTGGGCAAGTGCCTTGAATTTGTCGGTGATGCCGGTGTTGAGGTCCCGGCCCTGGAGGCTCGTGGTCATCCACGTGTTTGCACCGTCGGCAGGCGATGGGTTCTCGAGCTTGAACAGCCAGGTCTGGACGAATCCGGTCGGTTCGGCGTTCAAGGCGTCGCGATCGGCAGCGTCGTTTCGTGCCCGCGTCCCCACGACGTACATCTCGCCGCTCTGGGCGAAGGTCATGTTGAAATTGGTCGTACCGAACCCCCCCTGGACGGTGTGCGCTCCACCGGACACCGACAGGTCCTGGCCGAAGACATCGAGGTCGAACGACTGCCCGGGATCGGGGCTGCCTCCGCCCTGCATGCCGAGGACGAAGAGGTTCTGCGTGCCGGGAGCGAAGGCGATCGAATAGGGCTCCTTGACCGCGGTTGCCGCGTTGTCGAGCTCTGCCTGGAAGTCCTCGAGCGTGACCTGTGCCCCGCGCGTGATGATTCCGAGGTCGGTGAGAACCAGGTCGACGGCCTCACCGGCGCTGGTTCTCACGACGACCCCCGAAGCGCTGTCGAGGACCGAGAGCGAGCTGCGCGTCTGGCGGGCGACGTAGAGCCACCCCGACTGCGGGTCCAGAGCCAGGTCCAGTGGGGCGTCCCCGATGTCATGAGTCCACGCGACGCGGTGCTTCAGGACCCGGTTGGGAGGGGTCCCTTGCAGGAAGAACTCGATCTTGGTGACGGAGTCGCCGATGTGGTTCGCCACGAACAGGGATCCTGTCGTCGGATCCGTCTCCAGAGAAACAGGGCGAAGCCCGGTCTTGGCGGAGAGGGCGAAGACGTTCGTGGCCGTGTTGTAGACCTCGACCGAGTTGTTCGGGGTGTTGCAAACGAAGAGAAACTCCCGGTCCTCGACCTTCATCACGGCGATCGGATGGACCTGGGAAACTTCGAAGTTCAGGAAGTCTCCGCGACCCTGGGGGGAGGCGGTGGGAAGGGTGCCGTACGGGACGGCGCAGAGCGTGGCGAGAACGGGAAGTCGTCGGAAGGCATTCATGTCAGACCCCTGGGCGGAGACAGGCGCGGAGCGATTGGAGTGCGTTCTCCTGTCTGTTGCGTGCTCGGGATCGGTTGTAGAAAGCCTCCTTTTCGGATCAGGTTCGTGAACGCGTTCGGAAACGCGCCGATGAGGTCGAAGCGACCGTCGAATAGGGTCTGTCTCCGCGAAGGCGTGCAGCGGTTTGGCTTTTTGCGATCTTATTTGTTTCGTGTTTTAGGGGCTTCGCGACGCATGAAAACGACACAGGATGTGCGCCGTTCGTGAGCAGCGGTCCGGCTCTTCGACACCCCGCAGCGCCCTGACGCGTGCGGTCCGACATGTCCCGCGACCCACACCGTTTCCCCTCATCCCAACTCCATCTCATGAAACTTCCTGAACGTCATTCGAGCTCAGCCTCGCGCGCGCTCCCCGTCTTGCTCGCCTTCGCCTTGCCGACCGGCGCGACCCAATTCGAAACGGCTCACCCCTACGAGTTCGTCGATGCGGACTTCACCGAGTCCGTCGTGGGCGAGCTCACGGGCAACTTCCTCGCGGATGTCGTCGTGCTGCGCGACGGCGTTCCGACCGTGTGCATCAGTCCGGGGCTCTTGGAAGCCTCGGTCGATCTCGCGACGACCGCGGGTGACATCGCCATCCTCCCCGGCGGCGGCTACTCCGGTCGCGACGCGATCGTCATCGCCAGCGATCGCTCCAAGCTCGAGCTGTGGTGGTACCTCGCGGACCAGACCTTCACGTCGGCGCAGATCGGAAGCGCGATCTGGGCCGATGCGACCGAGATCGAAGTCGGTGACGTCACGGGTGACGGCGCCTACGACATCGTCGGGCTCGCGAGCGACGGCGTCTCGATCCTCGTCCTGCCCTCCCCGTTCACGTCGGGGACGGAGATCACGGTGACGGGCGCCGCGACGGTCTACGAGCTCGAGCTGCTCGACTGGAACGGCGTCGCACCCGGCGGAAGCTCCCTCGACCAGGAGATCGCCTACACGTCCGCCGCCGGCCTGCGGGTGGTCTCCGAGAACGGACTCGTGCATCTGTCGACGTCGGTCGGGAACACGACCGACGCCTGCCTGGCGCGCCTGCGACACCCCGGCCAGAATCAGGATCGGTTGGCGATGGTGGCCGGGCTGGGTGGTGCGACGCGCTACGTGTTCGTCTTCGACTACTTCGGCAGCGACCCCAACATGGTCCTCGGTGCCTACGACGTCGTGGGCGTGACCTCGGGCGACTTCTCGGGGGACGGCTGGGACGACATCGCGATCGTCACGCGTTCCGAGAGCACGCTCTTCTGCTTCGAGAACCAGCACTCCGTGGGAGCCGGCTTCTCGTTCTCCTGGCCGACGGTCCAGGAGGTCGACCCCACGCCGGGCGGCACGGGCGGCTCGGTCCCCCCGGTCAACGACGCCATGCCCGTGATCGCCGACTTCGATCTCGACGGAGACGGGGACCTCGTCTATCCCGTGCCGGAATTCGACACGGTCTACTTCGGGCGCAACACGGCCGTGGAGCACCGGGACCAATGCCTGAGATTGGACGAAGAAGTTGCGGGCACCTACACGCACTATCCCCAAGCTGGGACGTTGAACCTGATTCTCGACGGACCGGTCACGTCCCCTCCCGCGAACCTGGACCAGATCGAGGTGATCGTTTACCGGCGTCTCGATCCGGATGACCCGACCGAGTTCGCTCCCCTGCGCCACGAGCTCTTTCCGCGGACGAGTGAGAGCATCTCTCTCGAGCTCGATCCGATCTCCGGGGTTGCGGTCTTTCCGATCGTGCTTCGTTTCGTCGAACTGGATGAGTCGAGCAGGGTCTTGGCGGCCTCCCCGGCCTACGTCTACACCTTCTCGTCGAACAACGAATCGGTGATCTCGATCCACGGAGACTACGGCGAGGGCGACATCATCCCCATCCTCGATGGCAACACGCCGATCGGCGAGGGTGGCGGAAGCACGACCGGTGGCCCCTGCGTTCCCTGTCACCCGCCGGGTGGTTCGCCGGGTCCGCCGCCGCCGAATCCGTGATCCGCGCGCTCAGCCTGCGGAGGTCCGGCGACGGAGCCGGATCCAGGTGACGAGCGCGAGGCCTGCGAGGCCGACGATGACGAATCCGATCCGTCCCGAGCCCGTTGCGGCGGGTCCCGGGGCGGAGTCGGGTCCCCCGGCGGTCGGCGGGCCGGAGGACAACGCCGTCGCGTCGGCTCCGTGCACGGCGCCGGGGAGCGGCTCGTGGCCGAGCCCGACGACCTGCAGCCAGTCGGCGCTCCGGTCGTCGGGCCGTTCCGCGGCGAGTTGCACGCGCGCGAAGCGCACGGCTTCCGCCGGGCTCGCGCCCTGGGCGAGACGGCGGTGGATCCAGCCCGAGGCACGGACCGTCGGCACGTAGCTCAGATCGGTCGGCGCGAGCAGGACCGCGCGCGCGCCCGCGGCGAGCCAGGCGCCGCCCATGTGGCCGGTCGCCGCATCGCCGCGTCGCAGCGGACCCTGGGCCGTCTGGCACGAGGCCAAGAGCACGAGCGGTGGTGCGACACCGAGGTCTTCCACGTCGTCGCAACTCACGAGACCCTCGGCGCCTTCGCCGTCCGCACTGAGGACCAGGAGGACGGGCCGCTCGCGGCTGCGGTCGAGCACGCTGTGGGCGAGAATCTGCAGGACGCGCACGCCACCGAGCAGCTCCTCGGAGAACACCGCGGCCGGCGTCGCGTCCCGACCCGTGCGGACGAGCACGCGTTCGGGGTCGAAGGGCGCAGCGATCCAGGTTGCATCGTCCGCGCTGAGCTCGATCGTCGCGGCCTTCGACCAGCGCTCCAGGACCGCGGGCCCCGGCAGCGGCGCGGCGACGAGCGCCAGGTCGTGGGTGAAGCTCGTCGGGCGAGCGCGCTCGCGCTCGGCGAGATGCAGCCCCAGGGGCAGGCTCGGGAGCCGTGCGAGGGCCCGCTCCCGTCCGAGCGGGACCCCCGCCGGGGTGGGGAGCAACTCGACCGGCACGTCGCCGACGAGCTCGAGCCCGACGAAGGTCAGCTCGCGCCAGGTTTCGAGTGCGTCCCCGACTTCCGACGCGAACAGGGCCTGCGCCAAGGCCTTCGACTCGGGCGTGGGCCAGGCGCCCTCGGCGCCCCGAGCGAGCGACACGCCGCAGTCCTGCGCCAGGTCGCGCAGGACGTGATCGGCGGCCAGGGTCTCGATCCGCACGCGCTCACGGTCGACGAGGAACGCGAACGTCAGGTCCGGTCCCGGGAGCAGCACCACGAAGCCGCCGCGCTCCGTCGCGAGCGCCTTCACGTCCGCGGCGGTGCCGGTGCTCGTCCCCAGACTGCGCACGTACGAGCCCTGGGCCTGGGCGCGCAGGACGGTCTCGAGCGCGAGCTCGGAGGCCTCCGCGCTGGCCGATCGCAGGTGCAACTCCACGAGCAAGCAGAGCCAGCCGCGGCGCTGGTGGTGGTGGAGGTAGCCGAGCCCGCCGCGGCGGATCGGCGCCGAGGCCCACACGGTCAGGTTGTCCTCGAAGGCGCGCGTGAGTCGCTCGAGCCGCGCCTCCAAGGTCGCGCGCTCGGTGCCGGGACGCGCGAGTGCCAGGCGCGCCTCGGCCGCCGCCAGCGCGATGTTCTGCGGGACGATGCCAGCGTCGTTCATGCCCTTCCACGCCTCGATGCGGGAGCGCGCCGCGGAGAGGCGCTGTTCCGCGGCGTCGAAGGCACCCGCGCGCATCAAGACCTCGGCCAGCACGACCTCGAACTTGAAGCTGTCCAGGGACGGTAGGTCGCCCGCGAGCACGTTGCTGAGCTCGTCGCGGGCGAGCCGCGGACGGGTCGGATCGCGCCGCTCCAGCTCCGCGCGCGCCTCGGCCCGGATCCCCGCCAGAACGGCCGTCGCCTCGGGGCGCAAGGCGTAGAGCTCTTCGTCGGCCAGGCAACGGTCCACGTGGGCGATCGTCCAGGCGAAGCGCTCTTGATTCAGGGCCAGGTTCGCCTCGCGCTGCCGTGACGAGAGGATCTCCTCGATGTATACGAGTCCGTCCTTGCGCAGCTCGCGCGTGCGCTGGGCGACCGAATCGATGAAGCGCGCCGCGACGTCGAGCAACCCCATCAGCGAGTGGACCTCGCCGCGCTCGGCGTCGATCCACAGCCGCAGGCGCTCGCCCTCGGGGCCGGCCGGGAGCGCGGTCTCGAGCTCGTCCAAGGTCGCGAGCGCGAGGTCGTACGAACCCATGCGATGGCGCACGGTCGCCAGCTCGAAGAGCACGTACGGACGTGCGCTGCGCGCCTCGGGCAGGAGCTCGAGCGTCGTCTCCAGAAGGCGGATCGCTTCGCTGCCCCGTTCGAGCTCCTTCAACAGGCGCGCCTTCAAGAGGCGTGCGTTGGCACGTGGTTGGGAGTAGCCGCTCGCGTCGGCGTGCGCGAGGGCGCGCTCGTAGTCGGCCAGGCGCTCCGCGTCCGCGTTCGACGTCACGAAGTGCGCTCGATCGAGCCGCGCCTTGTAGAGGCACCAGTGCAGGTCGCTGCGTTCGTCGGCCGACGTGGCGTCCGACAACCAGGCCCCGAGCTCGACCTCGAGTTCGTCCAGCTCTTGGAGCGTCGGAGCCAGCTCGCTCCGTTGCCCGACGCGCAGGATCTGGCCGAGCGCGATCACGCGCTCTTGCAGCGGCAGCCAGTCCTGGGCGCGGGGCGCGTTCGCGCCGACGGTCAGCGCGAGGAGAGCCAGGCCTCGTGAGAGAACACCGCGATCCGGCGTCCGGAGCCGTCGATCACACGCACTTCCCATCGAATTCCCTCCTCGGGCCACGTTGCGGTCTCCTCCGTCGTCGGGGTCCACGCAGGCTCGCGCAGGTCCGGAGCGAGCAGGAGCTCGGGTGCGTCGGCGTCAGCGTCCCGCGCGCGGATGCGCAGCTCGTACCAGCCGACGCCCTCTGCAGGACCGCTCCACGTGAACGTGTTCCAGGCCGCGACCTCGCCCACGGGAAAGCCTGCCTCCCAGTCGTCGCCCGGACCGAGGAGGCCTGGTTCCGGTCGGTCGCCCGGCCACGGAGCGCTGAGAAACAGGACGAAGAGCACCACGGCGGCGGCCGCGACTCCCAGCCACAGGCGCACGACGGCCGGCCCCGGCGTGGGCCGCGTCGGTCGGAGATGCGGGCCCAGCACGCGCTCGACGAGTTCGTCGTGCGCGCGATCCTCGGCCTCGTCCGCTTCGTGCAGTTCGGCTCCGGTCGCGTCGAGCAGGTTCGTCAGGTCTTCGAGTTCTTTTGCCATGGCTCGGCACTCGGGACAGGAGGCCAGCTCGGAAGCGGCGAGGGCACTCACCGGGTCCTCCGCGCCCGCCAGGACGCGCTCGAGGCGCTCCTCGTGGTCGTGTGTGTGCTCGCTACTCACCGGGCTCTCCCATCGCCGGAATCCTTCTGTCTGCCCAGACGCCGCCTCAGTTCTCGCAATCCTCGGTAATAGCGTGTCTTCAGCGTCCCCGAAGGGATTCCGAGTCGCTTCGCCAGCTGCGGGAAGGAAAGATCTTCGAAGTGCTTGAGCGTGATCACCTCGGCGATGCCGGGCTCGAGCGATTGCAGGGTCGCGAGCAACGGCTCGAAGTCCGACGCGGAGTAGTCCCCGCCGGCGGTGCTGGCCTCGGCCTCGCCCAGCGGCTGATGGAGCAGGGGGGAGGGCAGCCCGCGCCGACGCTTCAGTGCCATGAGGAACTCGAAGAACGCGAAGCGGCGCGCCCAGGTCTCGAGCGATGCCCGTCCGTCGTAGGTCTCGAGCTTGCGCCAGACCGCGGCCAGCGTCTCCTGGATGGCGTCCTCGAGCTCGTTCACCTGCAAGGGATTGCCATAGCGACGGTTCTTGGCCGCGAGCATGCGCGGGACGCAGCGCATGCGGTCCATGAACGTGTCGACCGCAGCCTGATCTCCGCGCAGGGCGTCGCGGACCAGTTCGTGGTCCCGTTCGGCATCGTCTCCCCTGGCGCCCATCCCCGTCAGGATAGCGCCCGCGAGCCGCCGGGCCTCGGTTCGACTGGACAAGCGCTACACTCGTTCCATGAAGATCGATGCGACCGCCCTGCTCAGCACTCTCGAGCCCCTCGCCGCGGACGGAGCCTGGGACGCCCTCCTCGAGCACGTCCTGCGCGAATTCGCAGCGCAGAGCGGCACCCTTCATCTCCTGTCCGACGACGGTGCGCTGCACCTCGCGGCCAGCGGCCCGCTGCCGCCGCCCGTGCTCGAGCAGATCCGCGTGATCCCGGTCGGGCGCGGGATGGCCGGCCTGGCCGTCGAGCGCGCCCAGCCCGTAACCGCCTGCAACCTGCAGGAGGACACGAGCGGGGACGTGCGCCCGCGCGCGAAGGAGACCGGACTCAAGGGCTCGATCTGTGTGCCGGTCCTGGACGGGGAGCGCGCGGTAGGGGCCCTGGGGGTCGCGAATGCGACCGAGCGCGACTTTAGCGAGGACGAGGTGGCGCTCCTGCTGGACGTCGGCCGCGTGATCGCGCGCCTGCGCTGATCCGAACCCTGGCTCGCCTTCAGGGCCGCTCGCCGAGCCAGCGCCAGAGTTCGCTGGCGACGACCGCGTTGCCGACGCTCGAGAGGTGTCCGCCGAAGTAGAGCGTGCCCTGTTCGGGAGCGGCGCGCAATTCGCGCTCGCGCGCGGCGAGCGCCGGGATCAGGTCGAGGACGTCGATCTGTCGGCGTTCGAGCTCGTCGAGGAGCGCCTGCCAGTACACGCGGTCCTCGTCGACGTAGGCCGCCAGGTCCTCCTTGGCAGGAAAGAGCAGGACGGGCGCGAGCCGTGCGCCAGCGGCCAGGGCCTCGCGCTGGAAGGTCTCGAGCAGCGCGATGGTGACCCGGAAGGGCTCGCCGGCGGGCTCCTGCCAGAGACGCTCGGGCGCGCGCAGCGCGTGGGCCTGCCAGCCACACGCCAGGCGCAGGAAGGCGGAGGCGCGCCCGAGCGGAACGGGCGGGCGCTCGTACCAGTGTTCGTCGGGCGCGATGGTGTCGAGCAGCGTGCCGCCTTCCAGCGCGTCGGCCAGGGCGCTGCGCGAAGGGAAGGGCTGCGGGACGAGGCGCAGCTGTTCGCCTTCGAGCACGAAGCGCGGCTTCGCGAGGCAAAAGCCGGTGGACGGATTCCACAGGGGCCGATAGCGATTGACGTTGCGGCCGATGTTCTCGAGCAACAGGCCGATGCAGACGACCTCGGCGCCCAGCTCGCGTCCCAGGCGTCGGTAGCGCAAGAGGGCCTGGTCCGTGCCGTAGCCGCTGACGCCGAAGTTCAAGACTTCGTGATCAGGGTGACGGTTCTCGAAGATGTGTTGGAAGGCGCCGTTGTCGCGGATCTCGTCGCAGAACGTGAACGAGTCTCCGAACGTGAGGACGCGCGTCACTCCCGGCGGGGGAACGGCGTCGTACGCGCGCTCGCCGCGCGCGCCCAGGGCATTGACGTGGAACAGTCCGTCGTCGCTGGCGGACGACGGCCGCCAAGCCCAGCCGAGTTCGGCGTCGAAGCGACCGATGCCCGGCGCCTCGGGGCCGCGCAGCTCCTGGGCCCAGGCGCGGTGCGCGGGATGCGGGAGGGCCCCGAAGGGCGGGAGGGGCCGACCCAGGAACAGCCCGTCGCGGAGCACGGTGAAGCGCACGAGCTGATCGGCGGCGACCAGCGAGAGTCCGACGAGGAGCAGGCGAACGAGGATGGTCTTCGGGCGGCGCAAGGCCGCGCAAGGATAGGAAACGGAGGAGTCCGACCCTATCCTTCGGGCCGTGAACCGCGACTCCGAGCCCCCCTCCGCTCCCGCATCCGAGCTCGCGCCCGCGTCCGGGGGCGAGCTTCCGGCCGTGGCGCCGGCGCCGACCCTGGTCGTCGACGCGCTCGGAAAGCGCTACGAGGACACGCTCGCCCTGCGCGAGCTGTCGTTCACGGTGCCGCCGGGGGAAGTCCTGGGGTTGGTCGGACCCAACGGGGCGGGTAAAACGACGACCCTGCGGACGATCGCCGGCGTCCTGCCGATCCAGTCGGGGCGCGTCACGGTCTGCGGCCACGACGTCGCGAAGGAGGCCGAGGCCGCCAAGCGCCAGTTGGGCTGGGTGCCGGATGATCCCGAGCCCTTCGACACGCTGACGGTCGAGGAGCATCTCGAGTTCACCGCCGAGCTGTATCGCGTCGAAGGCTGGCGCGCGCGCGCGGACGAGTTGCTCGCGCGCTTCGAGCTCGAGGAGAAGCGCCACGCGCTGGGCGGCGAGCTGAGCCGCGGCATGCGTCAGAAGCTCGCCTTCAGCTGCACATGGCTCTCGCGACCGCGCTTGGTGTTGCTGGACGAGCCCCTGTCCGGGCTCGATCCGCGCGGGATCCGGTCGGCCAAGCTGGCGATTCGCGAGCTGGCGGCCGCGGGCACCTCCGTCCTGCTCTCTTCGCACCTGCTCGAGCTGATCGAAGAGCTGGCGGACCGGCTCCTGATCCTGGACCGCGGTGCCTGCATCTTCCTCGGAACACTCGACGAGGCGCGCACGAACCTGGCTCCCGGCGAATCGCTCGAGGAGATCTTCTTCGCGGCCACCGAACCTCGGCCGGTGCCCGTGGACGAGAAGGCTCCGGCCGCCGCCGCCGAAACGCTCGAGGAGGCGGCCGAGGACGAGGTCCGGGGGTGAACGTCCTCTTCGGTCATCCGGCGCTGCGACGGTTGCTCGTGCTCAAGCTGCGCGGGGGCGTGCGCCGTCAGGTGCGCAAGATGAGGACCTGGAAGGGAGCCATCCTCACCCTGCTCGGCGTGGGGCTGTTCGTTCTCTGGATCGGCAGCATCCTCGTGCACGTCTTCCTGGGCTCGGGGGACGACGGACAAGCCCGATCGTCCCCTTCCATCGTCGCCCTCGCCGCGCTGCTCTTGACGGCTCTCTCGTTGTCGAGCGCCTTCTTCTACCGCGGGCTCTTCCTTCCAAAGGAGGAGATCGAACGGCTGTTCAGCGCACCGCTGAAGCGCAGCGACCTGATCCGCTACCGCCTCTTCATCAACGTCTTTCGGAGTGCGCTGGGGGCCCTGGTCCTGAGCTTGATCGCCGTGCGCCGGCTCCCGCACCCGCTGTTCGGTTTCCTCGGGGTCTTCCTGGCGGTGGAGACGCTGCCGGTCGTGAATCAGTTCGTGGCGATCCTGGCCGGTGGGCTCGAGGCCCGCTTCGTTCAGCGTCTGCGCTTCGTGCGTGGATTCGTCTGGACGCTCGCGATCGGCGGCATTGCCGTGATCGTCCCGCTCTTCGTCTTCGACGGGAGCGCGCCCGGTGAAGTGCCCGTTTTCGGCTCGCTCCTCGCGGTCTTGAAGCCGATGGACGGCGATGCGTCGGTGCATCCGGCGCTGGTCGTGCTCACCGCGCCGTTCGAGCCCTGGATTCGGGTCGCGATGGCGCCCGATGCGGCCACGTTCTTGCCCTGGTTCGCCGGGTGTGTCCTGTTCTGGTTCCTCTTGGTCGAGCTGACCGTGCGGCTGCCGGTCGATTTTCGCGAGACGTCGCTCGCGACCTCGGCCAGCGTGGCGGCCAAGATCCAGCGCGCCCGTCGCGGCGGGGGGGCGGCTTCGGGCTCGGTGTCGCGCCGCATCTCGGCCTACCGCATCCCGTGGCTCTTCGGCCGTGGTCCCGCCGGCGCGATCGCCTGGCGCAAGACCGGTGCGATCGTGCGCAAGGCGAAGGGCACGCTCATCGTCTCGACGCTGGTCCTGGTCTTCGTGACGGCGCTGACTTCGGTCTCCGGCATCGGCCCCGAGAATGAGCAGCAGGACTTCGCCCCGGTCATGATCGCGACGTTGGGCACGCTTTACCTCTGCGCGGGGCTGCGCTTCGACTTCCGAGACGAGCTCGAGCGCATGGAGGTCATCAAGGCCTGGCCGCTGAGTGCGCGCCGACTGTTCCTCGCGATGCTCCTGCCGGAGGTCGTCCTGGTGTCGGTCCTGATCGTCACCGCGATCTTGTTGCGGGCGCTGGCGGTGTCGGAGTTCGGGCCTACGACCGTCGGAATCGCAGCGGTCGTTCCGCTGACGGTCTTGGCCTGGGTCGCGCTGGACAACGCGGTCTTCTTGCTCTCGCCGGTGCGCTTCGTGCCTGGTCAGGACGGAGCGCTGCAGAACGCCGGTCGGGGCATGGTCATGATGCTCTTGCGGCTCGTCCTCTTGGCGGTCGTCGGTGCGGTGGGGGGCGGAGCCGGGATCGGCAGCTACATGCTCGCGACGAACGTCGCGGGTGCCGGCCCGAACGTGGGGCTCGCCGCCGCCTTCGCGGCGCTGCTCGGCGCGCTCTTGCTCGTCGACGTCGGGCTGATCTTCCTGGGCGGACACTTCTTCAACCGCTTCGACGTCGCCCGCGACCGCGGCTGAACTCGGACAGGACCTCCGGAGCCTGTCGAGCTTCCGTCCGTGGCGAGCTGGTCAGCCCAGAGCGGCCAGCCAGTGGGGCTCGAGTCGCCGACGCGTCGCGGCGTTGACCCAGCCGGCGAAGTCGACGGGCGTCGTCGCGTCGATGGGGAAGTCGAGTGGACTCCCGTCGGCAGTGGTGAGCTCGGCTCCGGCGGCGCGTGCGCATACGATCGCGCCGGCGACGTCATAGGGTTTGGATGTGGTCGTCGGTCGACCGGCGCGACGACCGAGCAGGGCGCGGGCGTCGACGATCGAGCGGTAGATCCCGCGCACGAGCAAGACCAGTTGGCCAGCGTTCGAAATGTACTGGTCGTCGTAGCACGTGCGGACGTCGGCGCCTTCGTCGCGGGCGAGGCGGGCGAAGAAGTCGGCTTCGAGCGTCGCGAGCGCGGGGCGCAACGTCGGGTCGTAGCGGAAGAAGGGGAAGTAGCCGTGGTCGGGGCGATCGTCCGAGTCGACCGTGACGAGGGTCGCGGCGCGCCCGACTCCGTTGGGGCCCGCGAGCTCGAGTTCGAGCACGCCGCCGGCGGCCGCCACATAGCGCGCGACTGGTGCGTCGGAGCGGGTCGGCAGCTCGCTCACGATTCCGCCCGTGACGTCGGCGAGGCGCGGCTCTCCGCGGCCCGGATCGGCGAACGAGACGACGGTCCAGGCGGAGCGCAGGCCGGCCATCAGGTTGCGCGTTCCGTCGATCGGATCGAAGGCGATGCGGGGGCCACCGTGATCGAAGCCCGGGAGCGAGCACGTGCCGCCGTCGGGGGCCGGGCCGCGATGGCTCCAGCCTGTCTCCTCTGTCAGCACCGAGAGTGGCCCCTGGCGCGCGCATTGTTCGAACCAGGCGGCGAGCCAGCGCTCGCTCGGGAGATCGAGGCCGAAGCTGACGTCGCCCACCCCCTCGCGCTCGGGACGCCGCAGCGCCTCCGGATCGTCGCCGCGCTCCGCACGCTCCAGGGCGTCCGAGGTCGCCGCGCGCAGGTCGTCGCACAGCGCAGCGAGCCGTGGCCGCCAGCTTGCCCAGGTCGTCGTCATGTCGTTTGCGGGGCGGCGGTGAGGGGCGCGGTCCGCTCGGAAGGAGCCGGCTCCAGGTGGATCGCTGGCTCCGGGCGGAATCGCAGGTCTCGTACGCCGCATTCGTCCGTAGAGCGGACTTCGCGGCCGACGCCGCGCGAGTAGAGCATCGGGCCCGGCCGGACGGCAAGTCCGGCTTGTGTCCGATTCCGACCTCCCTACACTGACCCGCCCGAACGGGCCGCCGTTCCGGCCGCCTTCACCCGTCACGAGACTTCCCGGGTTCGCCGTCGCGGACCACGACCTGACCAACCATGAGCGAACCGCGCAACGTCGTCATCATCGGATCCGGACCGGCCGGCTACACCGCCGCCTTGTACGCGGGGCGCGCCAACCTCGCCCCCGTCGTGGTCGAGGGCATGCAGCCCGGGGGGCAGCTCACGATCACGAGCGACGTCGAGAACTACCCCGGCTATCCCGAGGGCGTTCTCGGCCCGCAGATGATGATGGACTTCCGCACCCAGGCCGAGCGCTTCGGAGCCGAGATCAAGATCGGGATGGTGACGAACGTCGACTTCTCGAAGCGACCGTTCGAGATCACGACCGAGTTCGAGACGCTGTTCGCGCATTCGATCATCATCTCGACCGGGGCCAGCGCACGACTGCTCGGGCTCGAATCCGAGAAGAAGCTGATGTCGACCGGTGGCGGGGTTTCCGCCTGCGCGACTTGCGACGGCGCCTTCTTTCCCGACAAGGAACTGGTCGTCATCGGGGGCGGAGACTCGGCGATGGAGGAGGCCAACTTCCTGACGCGCTACGCCAAGAAGGTGACGGTGATCCACCGCCGGGACGTGTGGCGCGCCTCGAAGATCATGCACGAGCGCGCGGAGAAGAACCCCAAGATCGAATTCCTCGTACCGTACGAGGTGAAGGACCTTCTGACCGGGGACGACGGGAAGCTGCGCGCGGCCCAGCTCGAAAACACCGAGAACGGCGAGATCACGGAGTTTCCCTGCGAGGGACTCTTCGTCGCGATCGGGCACGTGCCGAACTCGAAGATCTTCCAAGGCAAGGTCGACATGGACGAGAGCGGCTACATCCAGGTCCACGACGGGACGTTCACCTCGGTCGAAGGAGTCTTCGCCGCCGGCGACATCTCCGACAAGAAGTACCGCCAGGCCATCACGGCGGCCGGGATGGGCTGCATGGCGGCCATCGACGCCGAGCGCTGGCTCGAAGCCCAGGAAGGCTGAGGGCCGACCGTCGGATCCAAGAAAAAAGGGGCTCCGTGGCCGCGCCACGGAGCCCCTTCTCTGTCAAAGAGACCTGGGTGGAAGTTGCGGACGGACGGCTACTGGATGTTGGCCGTGGGGTTCCAGAGCGTGCGCTTCATTTGAACCCGGTTGGGGTTCTTGACGTTGAGCATGTCCTTCACGCGCTTGTCGTAGTTCAGCTGGAGCCCGATCGCGTAGTTCGAGTTCGGACTGTGATTCGACAGGATGTTGTTCGAATCGCGGATGCCCGGCACGAGCATGCCGAGGTCGGCGGCGACGAGCGAGCCGTTCATGACCATCCGGCCGACCATGCGTGAGTAGCGGCTGACCAGCGTGAAGATCGCATTGTTCGTGTAGAGGAGCCCGTCGATCTTCATGGGCTCGCCGAACGGGTGGCGGGCTTCCATGTAGGCGAGCCCTGCCTTGTAGATCGTGTCGCTGATCCAGCCGGCGGTGGGAGTCATCGTCGTCGTGACCGCCTTCGAACTGCCATCCGCCGCGAAGAGGAAGGGGTCGGTCGGGTCGGTCGGGTCGGCGTACGAGAGCAAGGAGGAGTCCCAATGCATGGGAACTTCGGAGTCGCCCCGCCACGTGCCGGTGGAGACGTCGTAGTAGAGCTCACCCTTGTTGTAGATCGGGATCACGTCGCCCGGACCATGGCCGTAGTAGCGCGGGACATAGGCGGGGTCGTAACCCGGGTTGCTCGCCGTCCAGCCCGAGGACGGTCCGGCGGCTTCGGCGCTGGAGGCGGGCAGGAACTCTTGAGTCCGTGCCCACTCGGCTCGGTTGAAGATCGACATCTCGGCCAGCGAGAAGGACCAGGCTCCGACGCTTCCGTCGCCGTTGACCGGGTTGCCCTCGATCATGTCGCCCGCGGCGGGCATCACGATCGAGCCGTCGGCCTGCAGGATCGACGGACGGTAGAAGTCGCCGATCAGGACGTTTCCACCGGCGGTCAGGCCCAGGGCGTTGCGGAAGCCATCCGGGTCGATGCCGAAGGAACGAACGACGTCTCCGTTTCCGTTCGTCGTGGTTCCGTCGTAATACTGCAGGTCCGTCGGAATGTAGACGTTGCCCCGAACGATCAGCGAACCCTCACCGCGGATGTAGCCGTTGATGATGAGGTCGCCGTCGATGGCGACCGTGCCGTCGATCGTGATCGGATCGTCCGCCTGGCCCGTCAGGATGACGTTACCCGTCGCCGAGCGGTTGACGCTGTCGGCATTGCCGTTCCAGAAGGCGTTCGCGTACTCGATCGCGTTCGTGAAGGTCGTGCCCGGAGCCGAGACGTTGATGACGCCAGCACTGATCTCGCCGAGCGCCTCTGCCGCCAGGGTCTGGAACTCGATGTCGTCGACGATCCGGTTGCCGATTGCGAGCGGGTCGGGCTGTCCCGTTCCGGGCACGATTCCCCCGTCGTCGGGGATCGGCGCGGGGAAGCTCGTCGGAAGCGGACCGTCGGTCATCAAGGAGTAGACGTCGGGGTACTCGAGGTAGAGGTTTTCCAGCGGACCCGGCGGGGATCCGGCAGGGACGAAGGGCGTCACGGAGGGCTGGCCCCAGGTGTCCTCGACGATGTTGCCGAAGGTGTCGAAGGCGTAGCCCTGCAAGTTGATGTTGGACCAGTCGGCGATGGACGTCCCGTCATGATCCGTGGCCGTTCCGCGCGTGAGCAAGGAGCCGGCGACGTAGGAGTCCGCGTCGAAGTCGTTGATCAGGGCGGCGTTGCCGTCCATGTCGTGCCGGATCATGAAGCTCTCGAGCGTGCCCACGCGGATGCGCTCGAAGCTGTTGTACTCATCCACTTCCGTGTTGAACCAGCGCTCGACCGAATCCACGTTCGTGTGGCAGAAGATGCAGTTCACGTTGTTGGCCAACATGGCGTACTCGAACCCGTCGAAATCGGCGGGCTCGATCGTATAGGCCTGCTGCACGGCGCGGTTCAGTGCCGGGTTGACGATGCCCTCGCCGCGGTTCGTCGTGGCCGAAACCGTGACGTAGAGCTGGGTCGCGTCGCCCACGTCGCGACGGAAGACGCGCAGCGCATCCAGGTTCACGTTCGCGAGCTGGACCTGGCCCTCGGGGTCGACGGGCAACCCCAGGGCATTCTTGAGATCGGCGCCTTGCTGGATCGAGGGCGGACCTCCGACGCCGTTGTTCGTGACCCCGAGCCCGTCCATGAACTGCCGGAAGCTCACGATGGTCCCCGGGTTGCCGCCCTGGTCGGCGAGGTAGCGGCTCCAGATCGACTCGGACGCCAGCATGGCGGCGCTCTCGACCGCGCTCGAGAGGCGATGCTCGTCGCTGTGCAGGTTGACGGTGCGCTTGCCGGTCAGGACGGTCGCCAGGAGTGCGACCATGAATACGGCCAAGCCGGAGACGACGAGAAGGGTGGGGATCAGGGCGATGCCCTGTTCCGTTCCGAACTTTCGATACGTGCGCGTCAGCTTCATGGCTTTACCTCTTCCCTGTCCACGTCTTCCGTCTTCCCCTCACCCCGGCTCCGCCTTCAGTCGAGCTCGGGCTCGTTCCTCAGGAACGTCGTCGAATGCACCTGCCGGACGATCGGAGCGTCGCGCTGCGTCAGCCCGATGTAGAACAGGCGGATGTGCAGCTCGTTCGTGTCCTTGTTCCAGAGGAAGATCGGGTCGTCGAACTGGTCGCCATCCAGATCGGAGCCCCAGTTGCATTGTTCCTGGAGAATGGCGGACGGACCGAGGCCGATGTCGACGCGTCGCCCGGGATCGGTGCGGTCCCAGGACAGCATGCGGATCTGACCGATGTCGAAGACGTCCAGCGAGTCCCCGTCCCGGTTCACGTCTTCGTTCGTGACGGCCTCGACGTACTCCGTCTTCGGTAGGAAGTAGAGCGCCTTCCAGCCGTCCGTGGTCTGGACGCCGTTGATCTCCGCTCCCCAGTTCAGGTCGTCGCCGTTCAGGAAGTTCGAACCACCGGTCGGGTCGACGGGGATGCGGAAGGAGAAGCCCGTTCCGAGGCCGCGAAAGAAGATCGGCCTTCCGAACTCGGACGACGTTCCGTCGAACTCACCCGGGCCCGGGTTGTCCTGGTTCTCGATCGGCTCCGCCAGCCCCGCCCAGAGGACGTCACGCAGGAGCCCGTGGACGGCCGGATCCGAGCAGCTCTCTCCGCGAGCGAGGTTCTGGAAGAACGACTCGGTCGCGTCGATCGATCCGTAGGACAGGATCTCTTCGTTCGGCGAACCGGGTTCGAGCACGAGTCGACCGAAGGGGGGGAAGCCGACGGTCGAAGACACCTGCAGGCGCGCGGTCTCGCCCGCCGTCAGGTCTTGTCCAGCCACGACGGTGCGCGGCTCGGCCCCCGTCGCGTTCGCCAGCTCACGCTCGATGCGAAAGAGCATCTGTTGAGCGAGGTCCTCGACCACGCTGATCTCGAGGGTCGTCCGCGAAAGCCGCCGTCCGGAGTCCATCATGGCGACGGCACTCAGGAAGACGATCACGAACAGCCCGACCGAGATCAGGGTCTCGAAGAGGGCGAAGCCGGAGCTCTGGCTGGCACGCTTCATGGTTCAGTACCCCATGACCCAGAAGCCGTGGCGATAGGTGTTCGTGCCGGTCTCGCCGCGCCAATGGACCGTGACCAAGACCGGCAGGACGCGCCCGTCCGGACGCACGTCGGCGTCGGTCGCGTCCCCGTCGCCGTTCAGGTCGCGCGGCATGCCGAGCTGGAACCCGATGTTGCCATCGGTCAAGCGCTCGTCCGTGAACACGCGGATCGAGCCAATGAGCGGGTCGTCGACGTCCTCGTTCAGCCCTTGGACCTCGAAGGTCGAGCCGATGAAGCCGCCCGGGTCGAGGCTCAGGGCGAGCTCCTCCGCCCAGGTGTCGGGGTCCTTCGACAGGACATAGGAGCGGGCGTGGACGCGTTCGGAGATCGAGCGGATGGCGTTCTGTGCCAGGATGCGTTCGCGGTTCTGCTTGCGCAGCGAGTGCATGCGGGAGGTGGCCTGAACCACGCTGGCGAGACCGATCACGAGCAACGAGAGCGCGATGCAAAGCTCGATCATCGTGAACCCCCTGCGGTGCTCACGCCCTCGCCGCGGTGCCTCGAGCACCTTGAAACTGCCCCATTCCATGTGATTCTCCGGTCTTGGACCGGCCTTCCCGCGTGCCTTCTCGGTCCGCAGGAGTCGGTGCCTGGAGCCGAGCTCACACCCTTTCCGCGGACTTACCTCGTCGCGGGCGAGGGGCGGGAAATCGCTTCTTCTCCTGCCGCACACGAGTCCGAAAGTGGACAGAAGATGCGCCGGGGGAAGGTCGAAAGAAGAGGACTCGGGGAGGCGGAGACATCCGCTCCCGTATACTGACCCCCGCGCCATGCGAATCTGTCTCGTCGCCCACGGATTCCCTCCCTACGACCGCACCGGAGTCGAGAACTACACAGAGAGTCTCGCCAAGGCGCTGTCGCGGATCGGAGGCCACGAAGTCACCGTCTTCGCTCCGCGCAAGGCCTCGCTCTTGCCGGAGTTCTCGCTGCGCCGCGTCGAGCAACGCGGCCCGGACGGTCGTTTCGACGTCCATTGGTTGACCGTCAATGCCGGCCCGAAGAACCCGCGCGAGCAGCTGGACCTGCCCCAGGCGGCGGCCAGTTTCGCCGACTTCCTCGAGCGCGAGCAGCCCGAGGTCGTGCACTTCCAGCACGTCTTCAAGCTGGGCACGGGCCTGATCCACGAGGCCAAGAAGCGCGGCATCCCGACGCTCTACACGGCCCACGACTACTACGCGGTCTGCCATCGCTACACGCTCCTGCGCCCGGACCTCGCTCACTGCGAGATCCGCGGCGACTCCGCCAGTTGCTCCCGGTGCGACCTGGCCCTGGGCCACCTGAACGCGATCCCCGAGCTGGGCGACTACCAGATGGGGGCCTTCGAGGACCAGCTGTCGCCCGAGCAAGACGAGCGCCTCGCGGGCATCCTGGACGAGGACCTGGCGCGCTCCGGGATGTCCCAGGAAGAGTTCGACCAGGCCTTCGACCGGCGCTTCGAGCTCGACGCCCTGCGCGCCCGGGCCTTCGACGCGCTCGATCGCATCATCGCACCGACGGAGTTTCTGGCGGGCGAGCTGGTCGCGGGCGGGGTCGATCGCGCCAAGATCGAGGTCTTGCCGTATGGGGTGGAGACCGGCGATCTCGTCGACCTCCCGCCCGTTCGGCGCGATCCGGAGGCGCCGGTCCGCTTCGGCTTCTTCGGCAGCTTGGCCAAGCACAAGGGCGTGCACCGGCTCGTCGACGCCTTCCGCGGGCTCGACCTGCCCTGCGAGCTCTCGATCTACGGCTACTCCACCGACCGCCCGAACGTCGAGCGCCTGCGCATCTCCTCGCTGGATGCCAAGGCCGTTTGGGCCGGAGAGTACGATCGCCCCGAGCTGCCGCGTCTGCTGGCAGGGATCGATGTCGTGGTCGTTCCGTCGATCTGGGTCGAGAACTACCCGATCGTGATCCGCGAGGCCTTTGCCGCCAAGCGTCCGGTGATCGCGTACCGCTTCGGTGCGCTCCCCGAGAGCATCGAAGACGGCGTCGATGGCCTGTTGGCCGCCAAGGACGATGCGGCCGATCTCGCACGGGTCATGGCGCGCTGCGTTCAGGAGCCCGGCCTGATCGAACGCCTCGCGGGCGGAATCCGGCGCGTCAAGACGATCGACGAGCAGGCCGCCGAATTGCTCGAGCGTTACGCGTCGCTCCTGGCCGAGTTCGAGCGCGAGCGTGGGACGACCGGACTCGCGTCGCTGTCGGAGTTCGAGGCCCGCTACCGCAAGCTCGCCGCGGAGCCCAGCCGCGAGCTCTTTCATCGCGCCTTGTCGGGGATCGATCGCCTACGTCGAGGGTTCGGTGGTCAGGTCGGTGAGCTGGACGTGAAGGAACTCTTCGCCAAGGCGCTCCTGTCGAATCCGAAGGTGCAGATCCTTCTGCGCGACGCGAACCTCGAGAACTCCTGGATGCAGAACACGCTGCAGGTCAAGGAGGACGAGCTCGACTGGCGCGTGCGCGAAATGGGGGCACTCGTCGAAGAGCGCGACTGGCTGCGGAGCGTCGTCGCGGACAAGGACGACGAGATCGCCTGGATGCGGGAGAAGGTCGCCTCGTTCGTGCGCGCGCGCCAGGAGCTCGAAAAGACCACCCTGCGTCTCGAGCAAGCGCTGGCGCAAGCCGAACGGTCGCTGGTCGAGTCGGAGTCACGGACCGAGCGCCTCTCGGGTGAGCTCGAGCAAACGACCGAGCGCTTGCAGGACAAGGCCGGCGAGCTTACTCGCA
The DNA here is from genome assembly GCA_029259595.1 of Planctomycetota bacterium. Classification (GTDB taxonomy): domain Bacteria; phylum Planctomycetota; class UBA1135; order UBA1135; genus OFTM43. Next base: position 31,977 of record JAJDEW010000054.1, read on the forward strand.
CGAAGGACGAGCTGTCGTCGACCGAGGGAGTGCTGCAGGAAGTCGAGGGTGAGCTCACGGATGCCAAGGACGACGTCCGCGCGAAGGAGCTCGAGACCCGCCGCATCGAGGGCAACCTGAAGTCGACGGCCGAGCTCGGCCTCTTGGCCCTGCGCGCCCAGGAACAGCTGCTCAAGGCCGAGCTCTTGCCCCTGTTCGGCGGCGTGCGCGAGGCGCAGGAAGGTTCTGCCACCGACGAGGAAGCGCGCGCCTTCATGGACCTGGTCGAGTCCGCCAAGCGGAGTCGCCATCGCATGTTCGAGGTCAGCTCGGAGCTCGACTGGCGCCGCGAGCAGATGCGCTCTGCCTACGAAGAGGCCAGGGGCCGCAAGCTCGCTGGCTTCATCATCAAGCACACGGGCGTCGGGCGGCGGCTCGATCGCTGGAAGAGCTGGCTCGACTGGAGCACGCGGCCGCGTGAGGACGGGGGAGGGGACGAATGACCCGACCCGTCTCCGTTGTCCTGCCGTCGCTCGGAACCATCGAGCTCCTGCGCGACAATCTCCCGCCGCTCCTGGACGAGCTCGAACGACGCTCGCTGGGCGACGAGGCGATCGTCGTCGACGACACGGGCGAGAACAAGCTCGCGCCCTGGCTCGCGGAGAACTTCCCGTCGGTGCACGCCGTGTCACGCGCCGCGAACGGCGGCTTCGCGCAGGCGCTCCTGTCGGGCGTCGAGGCCGCACGACACGAACTGGTCTTCTCGCTGAACACCGACGTGCGTGTGCGACCCGGCTTCCTTGATCCGCTGGTGGCCTGCCTCGAAGACGACGTGTTCGCCGTCGTCCCGCGGGTGCTCTTGAACGGAGAGGAGAGCCAGGTCGAGTCGTTGACGCGCATTTCGTGGGCCGACGGCTTCGCTTCGCTCGATCAACCCGGGCTGAAGCTGGACAAGGAACGCCAGCCGTTCCGCCCGGTTCCGATCGCCTTTGCGGTGGGGGGCACGGTGCTCTTCCGGCGCGACGAATTCCTCGCGCGCAAGGGCTTCGATCCCCTGTTCGAGCCCTTCTACTGGGAGGACGTGGACCTGTGCTGGAGCGCCTGGCGTTCTGGTCGGCGCGTGCTCTACCAGCCGGCTTCCGTCGTCGAGCACCACCACCGCGGCACGATCGGACGCTTCGTCGATTCCAAGTTCGTCCGCGCGGCGATCGAGAAGAACCGCCTGCTCTTCCAGTGGAAGCACCTCGATGTGCCGGAAGCGCTGATCGAGCATGTCGCCGCCCTCTACCGCACGGCGTTCGACGGCTGGACGGGCGACATGCGCGAGGAGCTCGTCTGGCTGAACCTGGCCCTCGAGCAGGTCGACGAGGTTCTCGCAGCCCGTCGCGCAGAGGGCTCGTCCGAGCGCGACTTCGAAGCCATTCGGCGCGAAGCCAACGCCGACGAGTGAGCCCGCCGGCAGGGCTGGCTCGGAACCGTCAACCGGCGGCGTCGGCGAGGATCGTCTCCAGGCGGTCGACGTGGGCTTGGCGCGGGAAGCGTTCGTGCATGAGCTCGTGGCCGCGCTGGCCCATCGCACGGCGTTCGCCGTCGTCGTCCAAGAGCTTCTCGATGGCGCGCATCATGCCGACGGGGTCCTTGCGCTCGCAGAGGTAGCCGTTGACGCCGTCCTCGAGCCACTCGGGGATGCCGCCGACGCGAAAGGCGACGATCGGTTTTTGGTGCGCCATGGCCTCGATGCCGACGAGGCCGAAGGGCTCGTTCCAGATCGAGGGGCAAACGACGAAGTCACAGCGCTCGTAGAGCGCCTCGATCCCGGTCGAACCGAGCCAGCTCGTGAAGTGCACGGAATCGGCCACGCCCTCGTCGCGCGCCTTCTGGCGCAGCCAATCCTCGTCGGGTCCGGAGCCCGCGATCACGGCCTTGAAGGGACGGCCGAGGTAGTGGAAGGCGGTCAGCAGGTAATCGACGCCCTTGTCGGGCAGGGTGAGGCGCGCCGGGGTGAAGACGAGCGGGACGCCGGTCTGCGCCAGAAAGGCTTCGGTCTCGTCGGGCAGCGGGCCGGCCGGTTGGGCGGGGGTGTTCGACTGCGTGAAGTAATAAAGGACGTCCGTCCGCTCCGGCAGGAAGCCGACCTGCAGGAGCTCCTTGCGCATGTAGTGCGAATTCGTGAGCACCTTGGCGCAGCGTTTGGCGACTTCGAGCTCGCGCAGCTTGAGCTGCATTTCGCGGAGCGGCTGCAGGAGCCGGTTGTAGTGGCGGTCCTGCTTGAAGCAGACGCAACCGCCCTTGGTCCAGTAACGCTCGAGGCACACGAGCCCCATCGGATCCGAACACAGCTCGCCGTCTTCGCGGTACTTGTTGTGGCTCGGGCAAAAGAGCGTGTGGTCGTGGACGTAGCGCACGACCGGCATGACGTCGGCCAGGCACTCCATCGCGTCGACGTTGCGACTCGCCGACAGGAAGGCGACGTCCGGCTTCAAGCGCCGCAGCTGCCGATGCAGGTCGCGCACGGAGGGCTTCCACATCTCGAGCCCGGCGACCTCGGGCATCTCCAGGATCTCGAGCGACGCCTCCGCGGCACCCTGGGGCCTTTGCACGAAGTCGGGGTCCTGGTTCTCGCGGCACAGCACGGTGACACGATGTCCGCGCTCCAGCAGCGCCGGGACGACCACGGCCGCGTGGCGTTCCGTGCCGCCGATCAAGCCCCACGTGTCGATGAAGAAGAGGATGTGCATCAGGCCGCCTTGCCCGCCGCGAGCAGCGCCTGCTCGAGCCCGTCCAGATGGGCTGCCTTCGGAAAGCGTCGCGCGACGGCTTCGGCACCGGCTGCACCGAGCGAGCGCGCGAGCCCGGGCTCGGTCAAGAGTCGCTTGAGCGCGCCCGCCATCGCGTCGGTGTCCTTGGCGCGAACCAGGAAGCCGGTCTCGCCGTCGGTCAACCACTCGGGAATGCCGCCGACGCGAAACGCGACCACCGGCTTTTCGTGCGACATGGCCTCGATACCGACAAGTCCGAAGGGCTCGTCCCATACGGACGGGCAGACGACGGCGTCAGCGCGCGCGTAGAGCGTCTCCATCGAGCCGGAGTCGATCCAGCCCGCGAAGTGAACACGGTCCGCGACGCCTTCGTCGCGCGCCTTCTGGCGCAGCCAATCCTCGTGTGGTCCGTCGCCGGCGACCACCGCGCGGAAGGGAGCTTGGACCTTGCTCAGCGCGGAGAGGAGATAGTCGACGCCCTTGTCCGGGAGGACGAGCCGCGCGGGCGTGAAGAAGAGCGGCGCGTCGCTGGCGGCGAGGAAGGCCTCGGTGGCGGCGGGGAGGGTACCGCACGGCTGCGACGGCGTGTTCGACTCGGTGAAGATGTAGAGCACCGAAGTCGTCTCCGGCGCGAAGCCGACTTTGAGGAGCTCGCCCCGCATGTACTCGGAGTTCGTGAGCATGCGTGCCGTTCGCTGGTTGATGGCGATCTCGCGCCGCTTCGCGAGTACGGCCTTGACGGGGCGACGCAACCCGCGGCCGTGGGTGGAGGGCTTGAAGCAGATGCAGCCGTTCGAGAACCAATAGCGCTTCAGGCACTCGAGCCCCATCGGGGCATGGCACGTCTCGAAGTCCTCGCGCACCTTGTTCAGGCCCGGGCAGAACAGCGTGTGGTCGTGGACGTAGCGGACGGTGGGGGCCAGGTCGACCAGCACGTCCATGGCGTCGACGTTGCGGGACTTCGACAGGAAGATCACATCCGGCGCGATCCCGCGGACGGTGCGCGCGAGCTCGGCGCGCTCGGCGCGCGTCAGCGTCCCCGGGCCGATCGCCGGTACGGCGTGGACGGGGACGTCGGCGAACCCGGGCGCGAGGTCCTTGTCGCACAGCACGGAGACCCCGTGACCGCGACGGAGGAGCTCGGGGACGACGACCGAGGCGTGACGCTCGGTGCCGCCGACCATGCCCCAGTTCTCCAGTGCGAAGAGAATGTGCACGGAGCCCTCTTCGGCAGCTCAGCTTCCGATCGTCATCAAGAATTCGCCGTTCACCTTGGTGCGCTTCATCTTCTGGACGAGCATCTCCATCGCCTCGACGGGATCGAGCTCGTTCAAAACCTTGCGGAGCATCCAGATGCGGTGGATCTCTTCTTCCGTGAACAGGAGCTCTTCCTTGCGCGTGCCCGAGCGGTTGATGTCGATCGCGGGGAAAATTCTTCGGTCCGAAAGCCGGCGATCCAGCACCAGCTCCATGTTGCCGGTGCCCTTGAACTCCTCGAAGATGACCTCGTCCATCTTGGATCCGGTCTCGACCAGCGCGGTTCCGAGGATCGTCAACGAGCCGCCGTCCTCGATGTTGCGGGCGGACCCGAAGAAGCGCTTGGGAAACTGCAGCGCGGTGGCCTCGATGCCGCCGGACAGAAGCTTGCCGTTGGAAGGCGCCTCGTTGTTCGACGAGCGCGCGAGACGCGTGATCGAGTCGAGCAGGATGACGACGTCCTGGCCGGCCTCGACCATGCAGCGAGCCTTCTCGATCACCATGTGGGCGACCTTCATGTGGCGCGAGGTCGACTCGTCGAAGGTCGAGCTGATGACCTCGCGCTTGCCCTCGGGGATCGAGCGCTCGAAGTCGGTGACCTCTTCCGGACGTTCATCGACCAGGAGGATGATCAGGTGCACGTCGGGCGCGTTGGCCACGATCGAGTTCGCGACCTGGTGCAGGAGTACGGTCTTGCCGGTCCGCGGTGGCGCCACGATCAAGCCGCGCTGACCGCGCCCGATCGGGGTGATCAGGTCGGTGATGCGCATCTCGAGCGGGTTCTCGGGCGCGCCTTCGAGGATCAAACGCTCGGTGGGATAGAGCGGAACGAGCTCCTTGAACGGGGTACGTCCGAAGGCCTCCTCCGGGGGGCTGCCGTCGATCGAGAGCACTTGCTTGATCGCGAGGTAGCGCTCGCCTTCCTTGGGGGCGCGCAGCTCCGCATCGATCGTCATCCCCGTGCGCATGCTGTAGCGCTCGACGAACGACGGCGGGACGAAGGGACTCTCCTCGCTGGCGAGGTAGGAGTGGACCGCGAAGCGCAGGAACGAATGTCCGTTCTTGTCGGTCTCGAGCACGCCCGTCACGCGGACGGGGACGTGCTTCGTCAGGCGCTCGACGGTGATCTTCCAGACCAGGTCGCGCCGCCGCCGCAAGCCGTCGACGTCGACCTTTTCCTTCTTGGCGATCTCGTGCAGCTCGGCCAGCGGATTCTTGATGAGCTCGTCGTAGACGACCGCCTTCGGCTTCGTCTTGCGGGTCGACTTGGGCAGGCTCGCCTCGAGCTCCTCGAGTTCCTCTTCGTTCAGGTCGGCGGGGAGGGCGTCGAAGTCGACGCGCGGTTCCTCGAGCAACGTCATGGTGGCCGGTCCACCGCCGCCACCTCCGCCGCCTGCGGAGGCCGGACGGAACTTCTTCTTGCGATGCCAGTTGCGCTTCTTCGCCATCGTCTTCTTTGCGTGCCGGCCGGGTCGCCGGAGCTCTTTCGGTGGGTGGAGGGAACGGTGGAGGGGCGACTTCAAGCGCGGCGCGCGTCGAGGGCGTCGCGGATCGTCGCGCACGCCCGTTCGAGCTCGTCGAGACTGCCGTTGTTGGTCAGGATGAAGTCGGCCCGGGCTCGCTTTTCGGCCAGGGGGAGCTGGGAGGCCTCGCGTCGCGCGACTTCGCCTGCTCTCCAGCCGCGCGTCTCTCGTGCGCGTCGGTCGCGTTCGGCTTCGTCCGCATCGACGAAGACGAGCGCATGGCAGGCGCCCACGAAACCGTGCTGGGCGTCGTTCTCCAGGAGAAGGGGGACGTCCAGGACGACGCAGGGGACGCGAGCATCCCTCGCCTCGTCGAGGCCGTCCTGAATCCTGGCACGAACGGCGGGGTGAATCCAGCCTTCGAGCTCGGCTCTCGCCCGGGCGCCGTCGGGGCCGGCGAAGATCCGCTCGGCCAGCCGGGTGCGGTCCGGCTCACCGCGGGCGTCCAGGAACTCCGCTCCGAAGCGCGCTCGGACGCGCTCGGCCACGGCGGGGGAGCGCAGGATCTCGTGGGCGAGCGCGTCGGCCGCGAGTACCCGACCCGTGGGCCCGGCGAGCAGGGCGGCCGCCTTGGACTTGCCGGAGGCGATGCCCCCGAGGATCCCGATCACGAGCGGTCCCGGTCCTGGCGCGGGGGCCCCTCGGGGGGGTGTCGCGTCGCTCCTCATGGCGCGCAGGGTAACCCCTCCCGACGCGAGGGGTAGCCTAGCTCGGCGAGGCTGTCGCGACGGACGTCCGGGGATGCCCGTTTTCCTGCGGCAACCTTGCGCAAACCACGCTCGTTCGGGTATTTAGACCCCGTCCTGCCACCCGGTGCAACGGTGCTGCCGTGCCCTGAGCGGTGCTCGGAGTCGATCGATCCCCGAGCGTCGCCCGACCCTACGCATTCCCCCCTGGCACGCACCCGGACGCCCCGGTTCCTCCCCCTGCCCCGACCCTTCCTGAGGATGATGTCGATGAAACGATCCACTCGCGGAGCTGCGCGCGTCAGCGCCGTCTGGATGATTTCGGTTGGAGTTCTGTTCCTGGTCTCCGTGGCCTTTGCGTTCATCTCGCAGAGCGACCTGGCGAAGTCCCAGACCGAACTCGACGCTGCTCTCGCGGCCCGCAGCTCGGCCGTCGAGCTGACCTCGGAACAGGCGGACCTCAAGCGTTCCGTCAGCCAGGTGCTCGGCTGGTTCGATCCGGCCTCGGCCGACCCGACCAGCGACGTCGCGGCAGCCAAGCAGGCCATCTCCGACCTGCGTACGACCTTCACCGACATCACCGACAGCGACGACACCTTCCAAGAGGTGCTGCCCAAGGTGACCGCGGCCTTCAACCAGAAGGGCCGGACCATCTCCGAGCTGCAGACGCGGATCCAAGGCCTCGAGGGCGAGCTCGCCGCGGCCCAGCAGGCGACGCGCGACGTCACCTCGCAGAAGGACTCGGTCATCCAGCAACTGCGCGGCGAGAAGGCCGACGAAGCCGGCAAGTACGAGTCCCGCATCTCGGAGCTCGAGACGCGCCTCGCCACGGCGACGAACAACTTCAGTGACAAGGACCAAGAGCTGCGCGAGCTGCAGGCCAAACTGCGGACCGAGCTCAAGAGCAAGGACCAGGACCTCGCGGCGCGCGACACGCGCATCAACGAGCTGGCCCGCGTCACGCGCTTCACGAAGGAGCCCTTCAGCGACTATCCCGACGGCAAGATCGTGGCCGTCTCCGAGAAGCTGCGTCTGGCCTGGATCAACCTGGGTTCGAACAACCGCTTGACCCGTGGCACCCGTTTCCGGGTCGAGTCCAACACGCCCGGCGTGCGTCGCTTCAAGGCCTACGCCGAGGTCTCGAAGGTCGAGGCTAACCGCGCCGAAGTCGTCCTGATGGACGTCCAGGACCCGTTCGATCCGGTCGTCACCGGCGACCTCATCGTGAACCGGCTCTACGATCCGACCGGAGGTCGCAACGCGGTCTTGGTCGGTCGTTTCTCGGGGGCCTTCAACAAGAACGAGCTCGAGCTCTTGCTCGAGCGCATGGGCATCAACGTCCAGGACAAGCTGGACCTGACCACCCACTTCCTGATCGTCGGATCCGAGCTCTACAACGATCCCGAGACCAACGAGCCGCTCGAGGAGCCGCTGCGTCCCTCGGACCTCGGCGTCTTCAAGGACGCGGAGGCGCAGGGCGTCCAGATCGTTCCGCTCCAGGACATCCGCGAGTTCTTCCGGATCGATTCGGGCGGCGGTTCGGGGCAGTAGCCACCGACGTCTGAAGCACCAGCCCGCGGGCGGGGCCGATCGATCGGTCCCGCCCGTCTTTGCTTTCGAGGCCTGTCCCGCGGATCATGACGCGCGATGACTGAGGAAGAGCAGGATCCCTTCGCCAAGTCGCGGATGACGCTCGGCGAGCACCTGGACGAGCTCCGCTCCAGGCTCTTGAAGGGAGCGGTCGCCGTCCTGGTCGCGTTCGTCGCGTGCTGGAGCTACCGCGACCTGGTGACGCGGTGGATGTTCGTTCCCTACCACCAGGCGATGGACATGCTCGAGGAGCACTACGTCGGGGAGGCCAAGGGTCTTCTGGCGGGGGATCCCGAGCGCGAGCGGACCGAGTTCTTCGTCTCGGCCGATCCAGCCGACGAGCGCCTGCTGCACTTCGACCGGCGCGCCCAGGGCATCAAGGTCGGCGAGCACTTCTTCTTCATGCTGAAGGTCTGCTTGTACTTCGCGGTCGCCTTCGGCGCGCCGATCCTGTTGTGGCAGCTGTGGGGCTTCGTGGCCGCCGGGCTCTACGACCGCGAACGGCTGAGCGTCCTCAAGTACTTTCCGACCTCGCTCGTGCTGTTCGGAGTCGGCGTGCTCTTCGGGTTCTTCTTCCTCGTGCCCTACGGCATGTACTTCCTGAACCAGGAAGCGCCGCTCGATCTCGTGGACGTGAAGATCAGCCTCGAGATGTTCTTCACCTTCATGAGCTCGCTCTGCTTCGCGATGGGCTTCGTGTTCCAGCTGCCGCTCATCATGAGCTTCCTGGCAGCGACCGACATCGTCCGCCCGAAGGACATGGCCCGCTTCCGGGGCCACTTCATCGTCCTGGCCTTCGTCATCGCGGCGATCCTGACACCGCCCGACCCCGTGACCCAGTGCATGATGGGCGTACCGATGGTCCTGCTCTACGAAATCGGCATCTGGACGGCGCGCTGGAGCGCGCGCAAGACGAAGGCAGTGGCAAGCACGTGAGCGAGCGCGAGGCCGCCTTGGTGTCGGTGGGGGACGAGCTCTTGGCCGGTGCACACCCGGACCTGAACGCGCCGTGGCTGGCCGAGCGCCTGGCGTCCTGCGCGATCGCGGTGCGCTCGATGCACGTCGCCGCCGACGACGAGGAGGAGATCGCCGCCGCCGTGCGCGCGGGCCTCGCGACGAGCGGGCTCGTCATCGTGACGGGCGGATTGGGCCCGACCCTCGACGACGTCACCCGTCACGGCGTGGCGCGCGCGCTCGGACGCGAGCTCTTCGAATCGGAGGAGGCCGTGCGCGAGCTCGCGCGCTGGTTCGAGGCGCGCGGCGTCGCGATGGCCCCTGCCAACCGACGTCAGGCGTTGTTCCCCGTCGGCGCGCTCCCGGTCAAGAATCGCGTCGGCACCGCACCGGGTTTCCGCTACGCGGAAGGTGGACGCGAGGTGATCGTCCTGCCCGGTCCGCCGCGCGAGATGCAGGTCGTGTTCGAGGAGGAGATCCTGCCGGGGCTGCGCCGGGCGGAAGAGCGGCTCGAGCAGCGCTTCCACCTCTTCGGGCTGCCGGAGAGCACCTTCGCGGAGTCCGTGGGGGACTGGATGGAACGCGACGCCGAGCCGCGCATGGGCTGCACGGTCAAGAAGGGGATCCTGAGCGTCGTGATCCGCGCCCGCGGCTCGACGCGGGAGACGCGCCTCGCCTTCGAGGAACGGACCACCGCCTTCCGCGCGCGCTTCGCCGAGCACCTCTTCAGCGAGGCGGAACCCGAGCTCGAACGTCTCTTGGCGCGCGCGCTCTTCGAGACGTCCACCACCGTCGCGCTGGCCGAGAGCTGCACCGGCGGGCTCGCGACCGCGCTCCTCGCGCGCGTCCCCGGCATCAGCGCCGTCCTGCGCGAGGGCTTCGTGCCGTACTCGAACGAGGCCAAGTGCGCTCGCCTCGGCGTGGCGCCTGAGCTGATCGAACGCCACGGCGCCGTCTCGGGCGAGGTCGCGGCCGCCCTGGCCCGCGGAGCCGCGCGCGCGAGCGGAGCCACGCTCGGGCTCTCGGTCACCGGCATCGCCGGTCCAGGCGGTGGCTCACCCGAGAAACCGGTCGGCCTCGTCTGGTTCGGCCTGTCCATGGCCGACGACGTGCGCACCGTCGAGCGCCGCTTCCCGCCCACGGACCGGGACTGGATCCGCTCGATCGCGGCGCGCACGCTGCTCTGGCTCGGCTGGCGCCGCGTGCTCGAGGCCGCGGCCAGCGATCCCTCACGACGCCGCGATTGACCCCCTTTCGGGGCGTTGCTATCGTCCCCGCTCGTTCGGGCGGCCCGGCCGCCCCGCGAACCCCGATTACCCCGTGGTGTAATTGGCAACACAACTGGTTTTGGTCCAGTCATTCCAGGTTCGAGTCCTGGCGGGGTAACCATCGATCGCCGAGGCGGCCATCCTCGGAGCGGGCGCGGAACGCGGGCGAGGCCCGGGTTCCTTCGCCCTCAGCGGCGCTCGAGGAAGGCGGGCGACGAGAACCAGCCGGCCCGGGCTTGCGCGTGGGCGAGTTCCGTGGCGCTCGGTTCTTCGGCTTCGAAGGTCGTGCCGTCCGCTTCCCAGACGGCGACGAGACGCTCGGCGAAGGCCGCGGGCGAGAGCGAAGTGCCGGCGTCTGCGACGGTCGCGATGGGGCCTTCGAGCGCGCTCGTTGCGAGCTTGATCGAACCGTGGTGCAGGACGCGGCCGGCCTTGCGGCGCTGGGCCGAGCCGACGCCCTTGGCGCCGTTCCAGGCGAGATCGATCGAGGTCGAGCGGTGGAAGCACATGGCGCTCGTGTCGTCGTCGGAGTCGAGGCGGCGGGCGCCGCGCGGCTCCGCGACGACGCCGCAGGTCGCGAGGACGCGCGCGATGCGCGCGTGGACCCGGAGGTAGGACTCCGCCACCTCGCCGCGGTACAGCGCATGGTCCAGCGGGGCGGCGATCGAGAAGGTGAGCTCGTTCTCGTGGTGGATCGCGCCGCCGCCCGTCAGGCGCCGCACCAGGGGCCAGGCGCGGGCGACGGGCGAGAGCTCCGCGAGGCGCTGGAAGTAGCCGAGCGACAGGGCCGCCGGTCGCCAGGTGTAGAGGCGCAGCGTCGGCCGCTCGTCGGTTCCTTCGAGCAAGGCCTCGTCCAGCCCCATGTTGAAGCCTGGCTCCGCGTCGAAGGTGCGCAAGAGGCGCCAGGTCTCCATGCCGGACTCGTGTCGCGTGGGTCCGCCGCGCGCGGCGGACGCAGGCTCAGTGCTTCTCGGCGGAGAGGTGCTCTTCGTAGCCGGCGGCGTCCAACAGATCCAGCTCGTCGAGGTTCTTCGGCTTGGGGCTGAGCTTGATCATCCAGCCCTCCTGGAAGGGGTCCTTCGACAGGATCTCGAGGTGCTCCTCGATGGCGACGTTGACCTCGGCCACCGTTCCGGCGACCGGGGTGTTCAGGTCCGCCACGGCCTTGACCGACTCGATCTCGCCGAAGGTTTCGCCGGCCTCGAGCGTCCGTCCGGGCTCGGGCAGGTCGCAGTAGACCAGGTCGCCCTCGTTGCCGCTGCAGAGCTCTTGCACCGCGAAGTCGGTGATCCCGACGATGGCGGTGTCGCCGCTGATCTTCACCCACTCGTGCGACTTCGTGTACTTGCGATCGTTCGGGCGCATGTCGTTCTCGTTCCTCAGGTCGTCTTCTTCTTGCGTGTTCGGGAGTAGAAGGGGAGCTCTCGCACGGCGCAGGGTTGGCGCTTGCCGCGGATGTCGAGCTCGAGTTCGCGGCCCGGCGTGTCCTGGCCCAGGACGACGTAAGCCGAGCCGATGTTCGTGTCGAGCGTGGGGGAGACACCACCGGACACGACGTGCCCGACTTCCTCGTCGCCGGCATAGAGGGTCATGCCCTGGCGGGGGACGCGCGGACCGGGCGAGGTGATGCCGACCAAGCGCCGGCGCGGGTTCGCCTTCAGGCGCTCGAGCGCGGTCCGTCCGACGAAGTCGCCCTTTTCCGGGGTCAGGGCGATGCCGAAGGCGAGCCCCGCTTCCCAGGGGTCGTGTTCGAGATCGATCTCGTGACCATAAAGCGCCATGCCCGCCTCGAGCCGCAGCGTGTCGCGCGCGCCGAGTCCGATCGGCTCGAGCCCGTGCGCCCGACCCGCGGTCGCGAGCTCGTTCCAGACCCGCGGACCTTCCGTCGTGGGGAAGTAGACTTCGAAGCCGTCTTCACCGGTGTAGCCGGTGCGCGAAAAGCGGATGTGCTCCATACCGCATAGGCTGCCGAAGCCGAAGCGGTAGTACTTGATGGAGGCCAGGTCGCAGCCGTCGACGAGCCCCTGCAGGATCTCCTGCGAGGCGGGCCCCTGCAACGCCAGCATCGCCGTGGCGTCCGTCAAGTCCTCGACCGCGGCGTCGAGCCCGTTCGCATGGGACCGGATCCAGTCCAGGTCCTGGCGCGTGTTCGAGGCGTTGACGACGAGAAAGACCGCGTCCTCGTCGCGATAGACGAGCAGGTCGTCGAGCGGGTAGCCCGACTCGTTGCAGAAGAGCGAGTAGCGGATCGCGCCGACCGGGATGCGGGCGACGTGGTTCGTCGCGACACGATCGACGAGCGCGACGGCGTCCTTGCCCGTGACGCGGAAGCGGCCCATGTGTCCGAGGTCGAAGAGGCCCGAGCGCGTGCGGACGGTCTTCGCCTCCTCGAGGATCGAGCGGTACTGGACCGGCATGCTCCAGCCGCCGAATTCGACCATCCGGGCCCCGAGGCCGGCGTGGATCGCATGGAGTGACGTTTTCTTCATGGTCTGAGCCGCGGGACTCTAATCCAAAGGGGGAGTCCGGCCAAGTCTCGCCCCCTCGGAGGGATCCTGCCCGACCCCCGCGCCCGGACGAGGGTAGGTTCGAACAGGTTCCCCCCATGCCGCGTTCCCCTCATCCGCGCATCTCCTGGCGGCTCGTCTGCGCCCTTTCGATCGCCCTCTTCGCGGGAGCGAGCCGGCTGCCAGTCGCCGCCCAGGCCGACCCCTTCGCGAGCGGTGAGCGCTGGGCCTTCGACGCGCCCGCAGCCCTGCCCTGGATCCCGCGCAGCCTGACCTTCACGGGCGCCGGCGAGTTCGTCTGGGTCGGCCGCTCCGGCAGCCACCCGGGCTTCGCGCTGCACGCGGCCGGAGAGCTCGAAGCCCCGGATGCGGCGTTGCTCGTCTCCGATCTGCCCCAGGCCGCCTTCGGGGTCGTCCAGGTCGCGGCGGCGCGGGACGCCGTCGCGCTCTACGGGCTATGGCAGGAGGCCTGGCCGGACGTGTTGCGGCGCCGTACGCGCGTCGTTCGCATGGACCCGGCCGCGCCCGGCTTCACGCCCGCCTGGACCTTCGACCCTGGCCTTCTGACCAATGGAACGGCGCTCGTGGCCTGCTCCGGCGACGGCGCGGGCCTCTACGTGGCGGTCTTCGACGACCTGGTGCGCGAGGTGCGGATCGATCGGCTCGAGCCCGCGACCGGTGCCGTGCTGTGGACACAGCGGCTCGGTGCCAACGGCCTGCGGCGGCTGGTCGTTTCGGAGGACGGCGCGCGCGTCGCGGTGGGGGCGGGCTCGTGGCTCTGGCTCCTGGATGGTGCGGACGGCGCGAACCTCCTGAACGAGATCCGGCTCGGTGCGCTCGAGGGACTCGCGCTCGACGCGGCGGGTACGACCCTGGCCGTGTCGGAGTTCGAGTCGACGTCGATCTACGTCGACGACGGCACGGGCTACACGAAGGTGCACGAGCTCGCCGACCCGAACGGGGAATGGGTGCTGCGCACCGCGCTCGACGCTACGGGAGCCACGTTGGCCCTGTTGTCGTGGGATCCCGTCTCCGGAAGCGGCATCGGCGTGAGGGTCTACGACACGGCGAACTGGCAGCTCTTGAACGAAGAACAACAACGCGGCGGCGTGTCGAGCCTGCAGAACTACCCCGTCGAGCTGCGCGTCAGCGACGACGGCGCGCGCATCGCCGCGGCCTTCTGGGGGACGGGCGACGGGCGCCCCGAGGTGCTGTTGCTCGAACGGGGGCAGCCCGGGGCTCGGCTCGAGCCGAACCTCGCCGGCAGCCCGTACGCGCTCGATCTGGACCGCGGCGGAACGCGGCTCGCCGTCGGCACGAAAGACCTGCACGCCAACCTCTTTGCGACCGACGGTACGGTGCGCCTGTTCGACACCGGCGAGCGTGAACTCCAGTGGATCGGTCCGACGCGGCCGGGCGGGACGCTCGAGCTGCGACTCGCCGCACCGGGAGCGACGGCGGCCCTGTTCCTGATGGGCTTTCCACGCCCGACACCGCTGATCTTCGGTTCGCTCGGTGAGCTCTGGCTCGAGCCTGCGCGAGGGCACATCGTGCGTCCGGCCGCGCTCGTCGGCGCGCGCGCCGCGTGCACGGTCGGCATCGCGCCCGACCTGTCGCTCGTCGGGCTGCCGTTGATCGCCCAAGCGCTGACATGGGCGGGGGCCTGGCAGCTCGTTCCCTCCCTCGCTCGGCCCGTCGTCTACTGACTGACGCGCGAGGGCGGCGCGCGGAACCGGATCGGCGTGCGTCCGGGAAATGCTTGCCGGTTGCCTGCCAGGCCTGACATCCACGGACGAATCCCCTTCAGGTCCCGTGCGAGCCGGTCCGATAGCTGGCGAGCCGTCCCCGAGAAGATTCGAACTTGCCCCCCCGGTCCGGCTCGGACCGAATCTTTTTTTTCAGGGATGCCCATTGATGACGAACACCCTGATCGTCCGTGACGCCACTTTGGCCGTGAACGGCTCCCCCGAAGCGCGGGGAGAGCTGGATGAACACCTGCGCCAACGCGTGGGAGAAGTCGCGAGCTTCGACGCGAAGACGGTCGAGGACTGCATGAACGTCCTGCTCCCGTCGGCGGGAGCGAAGGACGCCGATCCTGAGGTCCTCGAAGCCTTGACCGTGCTCGGCCTGTCGCGCCCGGAGCTGGCCAACGATCTCGGCATTTCGGCGGTCACGACGGGACGCCGGCTGGCGGCGCGGCTCGAGAAGTCGAGCCAGTCCGAGCACGCGATGGCCGTCCTCGAGCTCTTGACCGAGCACTTCCCCGGACACAAGGCACTGGAGCGGGACCTTGCAGCCCTGATGCGGCGCAAGGGCATGGTCCAGGACCTCGTCAACCGCTACCTGGACCGGGCCCAGGGCTTGCTCAAGCGCGGCAAGTCGCAAGAGGCGCTGGAATGGTTGCGCGAGGTGATCCTCCTGGATCGGTCGCGCAAGGACGTCGCCCGGATGATCCGGGACTTGCGCTTCCAGGAGGTCGACACGGTCACCGAGCGCCGCCGTCGCTGGCGCTTCGCACTGGGAGCCCTCGCCGTCTCCCTGATCCTCACGGCCGGCTTCCTGCGGGAGTACGTGATCCGTGAGTCCTACGAATCCCTGCCCACCTTCGAGGCGGACGACCTCGGCTCGCTGCGACATCGCCTCAAGGCGGTCGAGGGCTTCATCGAACAGCATCAGGCTTGGCACGGCAGCCTGAAGGTCTTGGGTGAGCGCGCGCACTTGCGAGTCGAGATCGAGCGCATGGAAGAAGCGCTGCGCCGGGAGGAAGAAGAGCGTCACTCCGATCTCGCCCGCCGGCGGGAAGAGGCCAACCTGGCTCGGGACCGGGGCCTGATGGCCGCGGACTCCCGGGATTTCGTACGCGCGCTGGCCGAGTTCGAGTTGGCTCTCGAGACGGCCTCCCCTGACTGGCCCATGCGCGAGCGGGTCGAGAAGGACATCCAGTCCATCCACGACTACCTGGAGTCCGAGAAGGAATCCAAATGATGAAGGTCCTCCGCAAGTTCTTCGCCCGCAACCGGATCCGCAAGGCCCGCAAGCGCCTCGCTTCCAAGCCGTCCCCCGTGACGTACGCGGCTCTGGCTCAGGAGTACGCCTTGCTGGGCATGACGCGCGAGGTCCAGCAGACCTGCGAGGAAGGCCTCGGTGCCTTCCCCGGCAACGTCGAGCTGGCTCGCATGAGCGAGCGCGCCCGTCGCCTGGAGCAGGACTCGCGGCTGTCGGAGATCAAGGGCGAGCTCGAGCACGCGCCGCGTCCGGCGCTCTGGCGTGAGCTCTGCAAGCTCCTGATCGGGTCGAACCAGCTCGCGCGCGCGGCGGAGGTCGTCGAGCGCTGGAGTTCCAGTCCGCAGGCGAACAACGAAGTCCACGTCCTGCGGGCGCAGGTGTGCCTCGAGCGCTACCTCGCCGACCGGGGTCGCGACCAGGGCCGCGCCGCGCTGGTCGCGATCGAAGCGGCGATGGCCCACCTCCCCGGTGACGCGCGTCCGCTGCGGTTGCGGCTGAAGTTCACGACGCGTCTCGGCGCGCTGGAAGACGCCCGCAACTGCGTCGAGGAGCTCCTGAAGCTCGCGCCGGGCGACCCGGTGCTGGAAGCCCGCTTCCGCTCGCTCGCCGAGCGCTCCGACAAGGCTCCCACGATCGATCGCGCGCTGATCGAGGTCGAGCGTACCGGCCGCTTCTCGGACGAACTGGATTCCGACGACGAGGCCAGAAGTCCCCATGGGGGCGACGTGCGCCCGATCCTGCGCAAGCTGGCCGAGCAACCCGACGTGACCGCCGCCTCCTATGTCAGGGGGGCCACGGCCCTCGTTCGGGGCCCGAAGGGCGCCACGGCCGAACGACATGCCCGTGCGGTTCGCAACGTCCTCAAGAGTGGCAGGGCCACCGGTCGACGATTGGGTCTCGGGACTGTCATGCAGATTCAAATCGAAGGCGAATTCGGGACTCTGGCGATCGCGCCAGGAGAGCTGGACGCGGGCGCGGTCTGGACGACCGGTCACCTGTCCCCGCAGCGCGAGCGTGAGCTGGCCGCTCTGGCCGGAATGAACGCGGCTACGGACCAGGAGGACGAGTCGTGATCAGCGCCCTTCAACCGCTCGCGGATCTGCCCGGCGTGAACCTCGTCATGATGGTCACGCACGATGGCGTCCCGATCGCGGTGCCCGGCAAGTCCCATCCCGTCAAGGACGAGGATGGCGATGGGTTCCTGACCCAGGCCCTGGGGCGTGAAGACGTCTTCGCCGCACTGGCCGTGGGTTGGCTCGGCGAGCTCGAGCGCGCCATCGCCGAACTCTCCTGGCACACGCCGCGTCGAGCCGTTCTGAAGTCCACGCGCGGCACTTTGGTGATGCATCGCACGGACACCGCGGTGCTTCTGGTCTTGCTCGCCAGGGGGCTCGGCCCCGAAGAGGTACGACTGTCGATGGAAGGAACGATCGCGCGGATCGAACGCGGCCTGAAGAACATGGGCAAGCGCTCCCACGCGTCGACCGCACCCCTTGTCGGCAACCCCGCGGAGCACGCCGCACTTCCCGATCCCCCCGCCGTTATGCCGTCGTTGCAATTGCCGGACGACGAGAGCTTCGGTGAGGCTGAAGAACACCAAGGAGAAGAGTCCTTCGGGTAATCGAAATGGTCCAAATCAACTTCGCCCAGAAGACCGTCAACGTCAAGATCGTCTACTACGGCCCGGGTATGTCGGGCAAGACGACCAACCTGGAGGTCGTTCACCAGCGCGCTCCGGACAGCAACCGCGGCGACCTGACGAGCATCAGCACGGACGGCGACCGGACGCTCTTCTTCGACTACATGCCGCTCGAGCTCGGCACGGTCGCGGGAATGCGCACCTGCTTCCAGGTCTACACCGTTCCCGGCCAGGTCTACTACAACTCGACGCGCAAGCTCGTGCTGCAGGGGGTCGACGGCGTCATCTTCGTCGCCGACTCCTCGGCCTCGATGCTCGAGCAGAACCTCGAGTCGTTCCGCAACCTGGAGGAGAACCTGAACGAGTACGGCAAGAGTCTCTCGACGATGCCGCACGTCGTTCAGTTCAACAAGCGGGACCTCCCGGACGCCATGTCCGTCGAGGAGCTGAACAAGCACATGAACCCCCACAACGCCCCGACCTTCGAGGCGATCGCGAACTCGGGTCAAGGGGTGTTCCCGACGCTCAAGTCGCTCGCCGCGCAGGTGCTTCGCAGCATCATGCAGGAGACAGGCGGGGAGTCGAAGCCGTCCATGGCTCCGGCCAAGGCCGGCCCCGGCTCGAACGCTCCGGCGCCCCTGCCGAGCGCTGCTGCGCCGCAGCCCGCGAAGGCCGGCCGTCAGCCGACTTCGCCCGCGGCCCAGCCCGCACAGCGTCAGCGTCCCGCTCCGGTCGCGGCGCAGCGTGCCCCCGCCCAGTCCCCGTCCCTGAAGATGAAGAGCAACGGCGGCGCGACCCAGACGGCTGCACCGAAGCGAAGAAGCGCTGCGGACGTGATGGGACAAGCTCCCGCGCCCGCGCCCGCGGCCCGTCAGCGCACTCGTCCGCAGTCCCAGGGCAATGCCAACGCCGGCGCGCGCCGCTCGCGACCCAAGTCCGCGGCCGCCACCCAACAAGTATCTGCCCCGAAGAAGCGGGGTGGAGCTTTCTTCACAGGCGCCTTCATCGTGCTCGCTGCAGGAGCCGGTGCAGTCCTGGCCTGGTTCGCACTGAAGGTCCTGTAAGAGGAAGAAGCCATGACGACGAAGCGTGATCAAGAACTGAAGCGGAACCGCCTGGTCTTTTATGAACGGGACGTCGAGCGGCTGGATGCCGAGATCGACGCCTTCCTGGAACTCTCGAAGGCCCGTTGCGTGCTCCTGGTGGACCGCGACGGCCACCTCGTGACGCGCCGCGGGGAGCCGATGAAAACCTCGCAAGAGACGATCTCGGCCCTGGTCGCCGGGTCCTTCGCCGCCACGATGGAGATGGCTCGTTTGCTCGGAGAGTCCGAGTTCTCGATCCTCTTCCACCAGGGCAAGCGCGACTCGATCCAGCTCCAGCTGATCGGCGACCGGACCCTGATGGCCTGCCTGTTCGACGGCCGGACGAATCTCGGCATGGTTCGTTTCTACGCACAGGAGACGGGCGAACGGATCGACCGCATCCTGGAGGAGATCTCCTCCGAGGATCGCGACGGCGGCTTGGACAAAGACTTCGGCAGCGATGCCGAGTCCGCCCTCGACAAGCTCTTCTGAGAGCCTGCGCTCGAGCGGGACCGAGCTCTCGCCCGTAGCGAACGCGGCGGCAGTTGCGGGAGCCCATCGGCTCCCCGGCTGCCGCCGTTTCGTTGGCGGCCTCGCTGGCCTGCGGCAGCGGAGGTCCCGGGCCGAACCGAGCTCTGAGCTGCGGGCACCCGGGGAGGGGCCCTGGATCCGGAGACCGGCGCGCAATCCGGGTCACGCCGGTACCGGGGTCACGGGCCTGCGAGCGGGCTCCAGCGGGTCCCAGCCGAGCCCGCGGCGGTCCCGTGTGCCCCGACGAGCTCACTCCTGCTCTTGTCCTGGTCTCCGAGCGCCGCTAGACTCTTCCGCCCTTTGTGGGATGCGTCCGCCCTCGATCCGGATTCGAGCGGACTCCCCCCCGGAATCACCGGTGCGAACCGGCGGAGCGAGCCATGGCCAGGGTCTGCGAAATCTGCAAGAAGCGAACGGAGAGCGGTGGGTCGATCGCCAGGCGCGGTCTGCCCAAGAAGAAGGGCGGGATCGGTCTGCGAACGACCGGTCACACCCTCCGGAAATTCCGCCCCAACACCCAGCGCGTGCGGGCCTGGATCGGTGGTGAAGTCCGCCGCATCCTGGTCTGCACCCGTTGCATCAAGAGCGGCAAGGTCGTGAAGCCGCCCGTCGCCGCAAAGACCTAGGACGCCGACTGCGGACGTAGGGTAGACGCGGCACCCACGGCGTCGCGTGCCTGTGCCGGATTGCGCGGCTGCCGCCGCGCAACGGCACCTTACGGAGCCTGCGGCTCCGAGGCTGCGCTGCTTGCTCGCCTACGGCGGGCCTGCGCTCCGCGACCACCGAGCTCGACCTCAGGTCTCGGACTCGGGTCGAAGACGGTGCCGGGCCGACAGGGTTCGGGGTCGTGACGGAGGCCCACGGCCAAGATCCCCGGCCAAGGCCCACGGCCAAGGTCCACAGACAAGGTCCACGGACAAGGTCCACGGACAAGGCTGCGGACAAGGCTGC
>JAJDEW010000055.1 GCA_029259595.1 Planctomycetota bacterium
AGTGCTTCGGATGCGATGCATGTGACCGGGAGGCCCGGCAGGTGCGCGAGAACGCAGGCGAATCGGTCGATTCGGCGAGGCTCTCGTGTGCCGGCCGGGCTTTCCGGACGCATGCAGCGCGCCGGATGACTTTTTCATCAGGCTGCCAGGCCCCAGGGCCTCGAGCGCCGCGAGCCGTCCGTCCTCGAGCCGAGCGCCGGGCGCGAGCTCGTCCAGGGCGCGCTCGAGCGCGGCCGCCGCCTCCACGGAACGTCCCGAGAGCCGCACCGTTCCCGCGGGCTCCAGAGACCTGCGGGTCCTAGCAGCCCCCCGGCTCGAGCTCCCGCCCGAACGCGCAAGCGCTGGCTCGTGCAGGACTTGCGCCGCCCTGCCGGGCTCCTGCGGGGATGCGAAGGTCGCTCCGGGAGCGCGGACTTCTCCTTAAACAGGTCCCTGGGGCTTGCGGAAGCTCAGATATGTGACTCAATGGTCACATGTCAGTCCCCGCCGCCCAGGTCCTGCCCGCCGACGAGCTCGTCTTCCGGGCTCTCGCGGACCCGACCCGCCGGGCTCTGCTCGACGACCTGCGCCAGGGGCCCAAGCCCCTCGGGCAGCTCGCGCAACGCTTCGACATGACCCGCTTCGGCGTGAGCAAGCACCTCGGGGTGCTGCGCGAGGCGGGGCTCGTCGTGCTCGAGGAGCGCGGCCGCGAGCGCTGGCATCACCTCAACCCCGTCCCCATCCGTGGCGTGTACCGGCGCTGGATCCGCTCGTTCGAAGTGGACGACGCCGACCGCCTGCTGAAGCTGCGCGAACGCGCGCTGGCCGTTCCAGGAGAACGAACCATGAGCCCCACCGAAGCACCCCCGACGGGGGTCCAGAACATCCTCGTCGAGATCCTGATCGAAGCCCCGCGCGAGCGCGTCTGGAACACGATGGTGCTCGAGACCTCCTCCTGGTGGCACGAGGACTTCTACACGGCCCCCGCACCGGGCGGCTTCCACATCGAAGCGCGCCTCGGCGGGCACATGTTCGAGGACTGGGGCGGTGGCGAAGGCCAGATCTGGGGCCAGGTCGTCGGCCTGCGCGCGCCCGAGTTCCTGCAGGTCTCCGGCGACTCGAGCAAGGACTGGGGCGGCCCCCACCGCAGCATCATGACCTGGCGTTTGACCGAGGAGGACGGCTCCACGCGGCTCACGCTCGAGCACTCGATCTTCGGACACGTCTCCCCCGCGACGAGCGCGTCGCTCGAATCCGGCTGGCTGACCCTGTTCCGCGACGGGCTCAAGGCCTTCGTCGAACGGAGCTGAGCGACTGCCGACGGGTCTTCGGTCGGCCCGAAGGAAGGCCCGTCCCGGCTTTGCACTTCCGACCACTTCTTGCGTCACACACTAGGGATCCGCGCCATCTCCGTTGCTAGGATCGCGCGGTCATGCCTCGCCGACCCTTGACCGACGAAGCGGTGCTCGTGCGACGGGCCCTGTCCGGTGTGCCCTCCGCGCGGGACGAGCTGCACGGGCGGCTCGAGTGCGCGCACGACCTCCTGGCCGATCGCAACCGCCGTCACGGTGAGCCGTTCCCGCCAGCCGAGGTCGAAGGCATGGCCGAGACCGCGCGGCGGGCCGCCTGGGAAGGGCTCGAGCACGCCAGCGGCGACCGGCTCGAGGCCCACGTGTTGCGGCTCACGACGCGGGAGTGGCTGCGGCGACTGCGGGCCCGGGCCCCCGAACCGCTGCTCTTCCAGGAGCTGGGCGAGGGCCTGCCCGCCGGCCAGGACGACCCCGACAACGCGGTCCTGCTCGAGACCGAGCGGGTCTACGCGGCCCTGGCGGAGCTCCCGCGCTCCGACGGCGCGCTGGTGCGGCTCGTGTTGCTCGAGGAGCGCTCGTTCGCCGAGATCGCGCGGCATCTCGACAAGACCGAGCGGACGGCCCGCACCTGGTTCTTTCGCGGTCTGCGCCGGCTGGCGTCGCTACTCGACGATGCGGGTCCGACCCGCACGCATCCCGCCGCGCACGGACACCGGCTCGACCTCGCCCTCGCCGCCGGTGAGGATCCCCGCGCGGCCTTCCGCGCGTCGCCACTGGTGACCTGCGCCGCGTGCACCGCTCAGATGGAGAGGGTGCTCGCGACCTCCGAGCGCGTCGCCCGCGTGGGAGAACACGAGCGGCGCGAGCTCGCCCTGCTCGCCCACCCAGAATCAGGGCGCGCCGACCGCGCTACGCAGGGCGGTACACGTTCCCCGCTCTTCACGCTCACGGCGAGCCTGCTGGGAACGCTCGCGCTCCTCGGCGTCCTGGCGCGCGTCGGACGCGACGCCGAAGCCGCCCGCGAACAGCGGCCGGTCTACGAGCACGTCGGCGGCCTGCTCCACTCGGGAGCACGTACGGACGTCTCGCTCTTCGAGTGGCGGCTCGATCTGCCGCCGCGCGGGCACTTCATCGTGCGCGTCGTCGACTCCGCGGGCCTCGAACGCGCGAGGTCCGAGCGGCTCTACGAAGCGCGCTGGCGACCGGCCGACCCCGGACGCTTGCCCTCCGAGTTCACGTGGACGGTCGAAGTCTACGACGAGCCGATGGCCCAGCGGCCGCTGCTCACCGTCCGCGCGCGCGTCGAGCGTGGCGGACACGACGGCGGTTGAAGGTCGGCGGCGACGTCTGGTCGATGTTCCAGCAGGGCGCGCCGCGGCCCCTGGAGCTAATAGCAGCCTGATGAAAAAGTGCTTCGGATGCGATGCATGTGACCGGGAGGCCCGGCAGGTGCGCGAGAACGCAAGCGAATCGGTCGATTCGGCGAGGCTCTCGTGTGCCGGCCGGGCTTTCCGGACGCATGCAGCGCGCCGGATGACTTTTTCATCAGGCTGCTTGGGCTTCGGCGAGGACGAACGCCCGAGAGCCGTCGACCGAGCGGCTTCGTCCTGAACACGAATCGCGCCCGCAACGTGCGCTTCGTGCGAGCGGACTGACCTCCGCGGAGGACACGACGCGCGGGACTGCGGGGCGGATCCTCGCGCCCGCGCCGGCTGTACGCCTGCGTCGGGTGAAGCCAGGCGGGACCCTGAACAAGTGCAGTACACTCGAGGGTCGTGGCACGATCCTTGCCCGGGTCTGGCCCCATCCGACCCAGGAACCACCGCATGTCGATCCATTCCATCGCCTTCGCCGTCTTGCTCCTCGCCGTCCCCGCCAGCGCGCAGGTTGCGATCCAGGTCGGTCCCGACCTGCCGCCCGTCGGCTGTCCGGTGAATCACGTCTTCGTCAACCACACGCCGTCGACCTCGCTCTGGGATCCGGCCAGCTTCCGGGTCTTCGACGCCGCGGGTGCGCTCGTGTACCAGGAGCCGAGCGCCGCGGTCGCCGTCGGTCCCTTCGCGTCGTACGTGACACGCTGGCCGCAGGTGGATGCCGCGGGTCAGCAGGTTGCGAGCGGAACCTACTTCCTGGGCAGCCCGACCGGTCCTCCGATCGTGATCGGGGGCTCCCAGGCCGCGATCGCGCCGGCCGGGGCACGCACGCTCGAGCTGTGCGCGCCGTCCGATCCGGGCGCCCTCTACGTGATGGCCGCCGCGCGTGCGTCCGGCTCGGCCGGCTTCCAGCTGTGCGGCAACACGCTACCGCTCGTTCCCGACGACATCTTCCGGCTCTCGCTGAATCGGCCTGGTCTCTTCCAGGGCTTCGCCGGCACCTTCGACGCGAACGGGCAGGCCACGGCCACGATCAACGTCCCGCCGACGGTCTCCGTGTTCCTCGCGCTGGACGTCGTCTTCGTCGTGCTCGATCCGGCCGCACCGTGTGGGATCGGACGGGTCTCGTCGCCGCTCGCGTTCCTTCTCTTGTAGCGCCGGTCTTCGCGCGCCCCGGGTTCAAGCGAGGGCCTCCCGCCGACCGAGAAGGGGGCATGGAGCTCCTCCCCACCGGCACCCGGCCGACCGACGCGCGCGCGACGTTTCGCAACTCGTCTTTCGGCGCCTTCTTGGCCGTGGTGATCGCAGGCGCGATCCCCGCCGTGGCCCTGGTCTTCGGAGGCCCGCGCATCGCCGACGCGGGCCTCTTCGCTTGGATCGTCACGGGCCCGTTCGTCCTGATCGGCGGGCTGTTGTGGCTCCTGATCTTCCCGACCCTGGTCGGGACGTTCTTCGCCACGTTCCGCGCCGGCAACTGGGTGCTGGCCGTCTCGAAGGACAGCGCCTGGCTGAACCTGCGCTCGTTCTGCAACCAGCACTTCGGCGGGGACGATCCGACCGTGGTCCGCCTGCCCTTCACGGACATCGCCAGCGTCCGCCTGGTGCGCGAAGTGCGCGACGTGCAGGGCCAGGACGGACCGCACCGCACCGGACGCTCGTTTCTCGAGCTCACGCTCACGGACACCCCCACCGAAGCGGTGCACGAAGCGGTGCACGAAGCGGTGCGCATCGAACGCCTGCGCGAGGCTCCGGAGCGCACGTTCCTCGGCATCCGCTCCCGCACGCGCCACCGCCACGTCCCCGTCTTCGCGCCACGCGCGGGTGTGTTGTGGGTCGAGTGGCACAGGGGCATGCTGAAGCCGTTCGACGGTCGTGTGCGCGCGCTACCCACGGGACGCATCGACGGCACCGACGCGACGCGCACGCTCGAAGAACGTCTCACGACGCTCCTCGAACGAGACCACAAGTTGGAGGCGATCCAGTTGGTCCGTCAGGAGCTCGGAATGACGTTGATCGACGCGAAGCGCCACGTCGAGGAGCTCGGACGCGGCGGGTCCGCTCAGGCCTCGAAGCGTTCCGCGTAGGCGTCCGCGTTGAACCCGATCAGCCAGGTCTTGCCGGTCCGGATCGCAGGCGCGCGCAAGTTACCGGTCGGACCGAGCACGACCTTCTCGAGCTCGGCGGACGTCGGCGGCGCCTTCTTCAGGTCGAACTCGACGACCTTCTTGCCCTTGGCCACGACGACCTTCGAGGCGTCCGCGAAGAGCGCCTTCAGGTCCGACTTGCCGTAGCGTTCCTTGGTTGCGTTGACCGTTTCCCGAACGGTCACGTCCGTACCTTCGAGGAAGGTGTCGGAGCGCTTGCAGCTCGTTCAGCCGCGGCGGTGGTAGTACCAGTCGATTTTCTTGGCCATGAGGGTCCTCGTTCGGTCGGTTGCTTGCTGCATGATAGCGAGTGGCGTCCCACGCGCCAGCGGCCACGCGGTGGCGCCAGAAATCCCCACGACCCGACTCCGTAAGCGCGGCATGCGACTCGACACGTTCGGCCTCCTGTTGCTCCTTCCCCTGCCCCTGCAGCCGGTGGCGGAGCCTTCCTCGACGGCGGACACGCTCACGGCCGGGCCGCTCGTGCTGGAGGTCCACGTGTCGCGAACGGCACACCTCTTTCACGTCGTGGATCAGGTCGCCGAGTGGAGCCCGTTCTGCCATACGCAGTACCGCGCGGCCCTGGAGCCCCTCAGTGCCGAGGACGAAACGCTCTTGGCGCGCCACGCCCGCCTGCGCGAGCGACGCGGCTGGGGTGGCGGGCTCGAGCAGACGTTCTACACCGCGGCGCCGCTCGACGAAGCGCTGGCGACAGGCGTCGAGGCGGGTTGGATCGAGGCCGAGGAAGCCGAGCTCGAGCGTCTCGTGCTCACGCACTTCGCCGAGCGGGTCGAGCACCTGATCAACGCCGAGCGCGAACGCGTCGCGGAATTCGGTCGACGCATCGCGCGCGAGCTGCGCGCGCTCGAGGCGCTGGCGGTGCGGCTCGCGGCTCTGGTGGGTCGTTCCCCGGAACCGGTCCCCGTCTTCCTGCTCGCCAACCCCGCCGCGAATGACTTCGGCGGCGGCTTCAACGGCGGAAGACTGACGCTGGAAGTCCCGCGCGAAGCGGACGCCTTCGGCACCTTCCTGCACGAACTGACGCACGTCTTCCTGGACCTGCGCAGGGCCGACATCGAGGCGGCCGTGCGCAACCGGGACGCGCCCTTCGATACGCAGACCGTCAACGAAGGCATCGCCCATGCGCTCTCGCCGGGGATCCACCATGCCGCCGGCGCGGGCCGCGACCCCCTGGTCGAGCGCGTGCGACAGCTCGAAGAGCGCGGGCAAGAGCTCACGGACTACGACCTGCGCGTGCACCGGTATGCGTTGGCCCTGCGACCGCTCGTGCGCGAGATGCTCACGGACGAGGCGCTGACCTTCGACACCTTCCTCGCGCGCTCGATCGAGACTTGGACCGTCGTCGTCGAGCTCGAGCTGGTGCGCGCGCGGACGCGCGGTCGCTGAGGGCCTGCCTGACGCGGCGATGAGTCCGAAGCGAGCTGAATCCGCTCGCTGCGCGCATCGTTGACTCGAACTTCGCCGCTGCAGGGCGCCTGCGTCGCCGTCTGGCGCGGAAAGGTCGCCGAGGGAGTCGTTTGACGGGAAAGCCTCGGCAGCTCCGCGGGGATGCGGGCTAGGATGCAGCTTCGCCTCTCGCCCTCTCCCTCGATCTTCACGCGTCCATGCTCACTCTCCCTTGTTCCGCAGCCACGCTTCTCCTCCTCTGCGCCTCACCCGCGCTGGCGCAGTTCACGATCGACGGGACGGCTCTGCCGGCCCAGAACTCCTGGACGGACGGCGTCGAGCTCACGGATGTAGACGGGGACGGCGACCTCGACCTGGTCTTCGCCAACGGTCAGGGCTACGGCTCGGGTGGCCAGCTGCCGCAGCACCTCTTCTTGAACGACGGCACGGGCACGTACACCGCCGCCCACGCGCAGCTCAACGTCGCGAGCTTCAACGCCAAGATGGTGATCGGCGAGGACTTCGACAACGACGGCGACGTCGACCTCCTGTTCGCGGTCGAGAGCAGCTGGCCGAGCCCTTCGCAGAAGCCGCGCCTGCTCATCAACGACGGAACGGGCAACTTCACCGACGACTCCGCCGCGCGCCTGCCCGCCATCAACATGGCCAGCTTCTGCGTTTGCGCGGGCGACGTCGACGATGACGGCGACCTCGACGTGGTCTTCACGGACGGCGGCACCTTCTCCGGCGCGCCCTCGCAGGCGCGCCTGTTCGAGAACACGGGCGGCGGCTTCTTCGTCGATGCGACGAGTGACCTGCCGGTCGACCTCTACAACGCCCAGGACGTGACGCTCTTCGACTGGGAAGGTGACTTCGACATCGACATCGCCTTGTCGGGCAAGGGGGCGACGGGCAAGCGCTCGCGGCTCTACCTCAACGACGGAACGGGCGCCTTCTCCGTCAGCAACGTTCTCGACGGGCTCGGTTCGGGCGGCACCTACGAGATCGAGTGGGGCGACCTGGACGGCGACAACGATCTCGACGGGATGGTCGTGTCGCTCTCGGGCTTCTCCGACGGGATCGCGATCAACTCCATCACCTCGGTCAGCTCGTTCAACCTGCCGTCCCCCAACGGCAACGACGACAACGAGATGGCCGCGCTCGACTACGACGACGACGGCGACCTCGACGTCCTGATCGGCTCGCTCGGCAACTCGGGCGAGAAGCTGTACCGCAACAACGGCGGAGGCTCGTTCACGAACGTCAACGCGCAGATCCAGACGATCACGGACTCGACGCTCGACCTCGCGGTCGGGGACATCGACGGGGACGGCGACTACGACTTCGTCACCGGCCAGGGCGAATCGGGCAGCTTCACGAACCGGGTGTACCGCAACGGTGGTGTGCCCGACACGAGGGCGCCCGTGATCCTCGGCATGGAGGTGCCGGCCTTCGACCCGCTCCTGACCGTGTTCCACGCGCGCACCCAGGACGCCGTCGTGGACGACGGCGATCCGGGCTACGTCACCGCGCGCTACCGGACCTGGCAGGGCACGTCGGCCGGGGTCCAGCCGACCTCGGGGCGCGCCTTCCACCAGGGCGGCGGCAGCTGGCGCTTCAGCGTTCCGACGTTGCCGGGCGCACCCGGGCTCGCGAGCTGCTGGGACTTCGAGGACGCGGCCGGGAACCGGTCCGAGCGCACGCTCTCGCTCGGCACCGTGCTCGACTGGAACGACCTCGGTAACGGAACCGCGGGGACGCCCGGGGTACCGACCTTGACCGGGGTCGGAACGCCCGCGCTCGGAGCACCGTTGAGCGTGCAGCTTTCCGGCGGTCTCCCGAGCACGTTCGGTGGTGTCGTCGCGAGCAGCCAGACGTTCTTCGTCCCCGTCCTCGGCGGCATCCTCGTGCCGCGCAACAACGTGGTCCTGGTCTTCGCCACCGATGGGAACGGCGCTGCCACGATCGACTTCCTGTGGCCGACGAACACGCCGCCCTGCACGGCGATCTACTTCCAGGCGCTCCTGATCGACGCGGGCGCGCCCGCGGGCTGGTCCTTCTCGAACGCCATCGCCGGCGTTCAGCAGTAGGCCTCGTCGCGCGCCGGGGTCGCATCACGTTTCTGCTTCAGCCCGTTCCGCCGCCGCGCGGGCCGAGCGTGTCCGCAGGTGCGGCGAGCCCGCCTCGCAGAGCTCGGCGCCCTGTTCGAACCTTGCCCTGCACCATGCGCACCTCCATCGCCATCGCACTCGCCTTCGCGGGCACGCCCCTCGCCGCGCAATTCAGCCTGGCGAGCAACGCCCTGCCGCCTCAGTCGCTCTGGTCCGACGCCGTCGAGCTGGCGGATGTCGATCGTGACGGCGACCTAGATCTGCTCTTCGCGAATGGCCAGGGCTACGGCGCCGGCGGTGAGCTGCCCCAGCACCTCTTCCTGAACGACGGCACGGGCCACTTCACGGCCGCGCACGAGCGCCTCAACGTGGCCCCCTTCAACGCCAAGATGGTGATCGCCGAGGACTTCGACGGCGACGGGGACCTGGATCTCGTCTACGCCCCCGAGAGCGGTTGGCCGAACCCGACCGCGACGCCCCGCATCCTGATCAACAGCGGCATCGGCAACTTCGCGGACCAGTCGGCGATCCGGCTGCCGGCCACGCCGATGGCTTCGTTTTGCGTCTGCGCGGGGGACGTCGACGACGACGGAGACCTGGACCTGGTCTTCACCGACGGCGCGACCTTCGGCGGGGTCGCCACGCAGGCGCGCCTCTACGAGAACTTCGGCAACGGCTTCTTCTTCGATTCGACCCACAAGCTCCCGACCGATCTCTACAACGCCCAGGACGTCACGCTGTTCGACTGGGACCGGGACTTCGACATCGACGTGGTCCTGTCCGGCAAGGGCCTGCTCGACGTTCATTCGCGCCTCTATCTCAACGATGGCAGCGGCGTCTTCTCGAGCAGCTCGGTCCTCGACGACGTCGGCTCGAACGCGACCTACGAGGTCGAATGGGGCGACCTCGATGGCGACCGGGACATGGACGGCATGGTCGTGGCGCAACTCGCGTCCTTCGAAGGGCTCGCGCTGCAGAGCGGCGGCGCGGTGACGACCTCACTCCTGCCGTTCCCCAACGGCGAGGACGACAACGAGATCGCCGCGCTCGACTATGACGACGACGCCGACCTCGACATCCTGATCGGATCGCTCGGGCCGAGCGGGGAGCGCCTGTACCGCAACGAAGGCTTCGGCGTCTTCACGAACGTCAACGACGCGATCGAGACGGTCTTCGACTCGACCCTCGACATCGGGCTGGGCGATCTGGACGGAGACGGGGACTACGATCTGGTCACCGCCCAGGGGGAGTCGGGCGACTTCACGAACAGGGTCTATCTCAACAACGGCCCGGCCGATTCGGTGCGGCCGCTCCTCCTGGCGCTCGAGACGCCGGCCATCGACCCGTTCGAGACGCTCTTTCACGCGACGACGCAGGACGCGATCCAGGACGACGGCAAGGCCTCCTACGTCACCGCGCGTTGGTCGGCCTGGCAAGGCTCGAGCAGCGCGATCCGCGAGAGCGGCGGGGCGGGCTTCCATCAGGGCGGCGGTCTGTGGCGAGCGGCGGTCCCGACCCTGACCGGCGCGGGCGGCGTGGCCTTCTGCTGGTCCTTCGCCGACGCACCAGGCAACACGCGCACCGCCACGCTCCGGCTCGGCACGGTCGTCGACTGGAACGATCTCGGCAACGCGACGGCCGGCCTGACGGGCTTTCCGCTCTTGACGGGCAGCGGCGTGCCCGCGCCGGGCGCACCGCTGTCCGTGCGGCTGACGAACGCGCGCCCGAACACGGTCGGCGGCCTCGTCGTCAGCACGCGCACGTTCTTCGTCTCCGTCCTCGGCGGCGTGCTCGTCCCGCGCAACAGCGTCGTGCTTTCCTACGTCACCGACGCCCAAGGCAGCGCGACCATCGACTTCATCTGGCCGCCCGGCCTCCCCGCCTGCCGCCCGCTCTACTTCCAGGCCCTGAGCCTCGACTTCGCGTCGCCGAACAACTGGTCCTTCTCGAACGCCCTCGCTGGCCTCGAGCGCTGACACGGACTCGGCCACGTCGATGGCGCTGCGCTCCGTCCGCGCCGACGGCGCGCGGAACCGGATCGCTGGCAGCGGCGCCTCGAACCCGCGGCGGGATCAGCACCGAGGCGTGGTGGAGCTCGCCGGACTCCGTACGATTCCGGCATGTCGCATCCGCATCGCCGCACCGCCCGCAGCGCCTGGCTGCTCGCCCTCCTTCCGCTTCAAGACGAGCTCGCCGAGCGCTTCACCCTGCCCGCAGGCCTCGAGGTGTCGGTCTGGGCCGAATCTCCCGAGCTCTACAATCCGACCGCGCTCGACGTCGACGTCCACGGGCGGATCTGGGTGACCGAAGCGGTGAACTACCGCAAATGGGGTGGCCGCAATCCCGGGCGCGAGCACGCCGGCGGTGATCGCGTCGTGATCCTGTCCGACACGGATGGAGACGGCCGCTGCGAGACGTCCAAGGTCTTCGTGCAGGATCCCGAGCTGGTCGCGCCACTCGGCATCGCGGTCATCGGCGAGCGGGTCTTCGTCGCATGCTCGCCGCACCTCTTCGTGTACGTCGACGAGGACGGTGACGACGTCCCCGATCGGCGCGAGACGTTCCTCAGCGGCTTCGGAGGCTTCGACCACGACCACGGTCTGCACTCCTTGGTCCTGGCGCCCGATGGCAGCTTCGTCTTCAGCGCGGGCAACGCCGGACCGCACATCGTGACCGATCACGCCGGATGGACCCTGCGTTCGGGCAGCATCTACAACGGCGGAGGGCCCGCGCTGGCCGACAACAAGCCCGGGCTGACGAGCGACGACGGTCGCGCGTGGACGGGCGGATTGGTCCTACGGGTCGAGCCCGACGGGACGGGGTTGGGCGTGCTCGCCCACAACTTCCGCAACAACTACGAGGTCGCGCTCGACAGCTTCGGCAACCTGTTCCAGACGGACAACGACGACGACGGCAACCAGGCTTGCCGCACGCTGTTCTGCCTCGAGGGCGGGAACCACGGCTACTTCTCGGAGGACGGCGCGCGGACCTGGGGCGCCGATCGACGTCCGGGGCAGGACACGCAAGCGGCGCATTGGCACCAGGACGATCCCGGCGTCGTTCCGGCGGGCTGCATCAACGGCGCGGGCGGACCGACCGGCTGTACCGTCTACGAGGGCGATCTGCTCGCGCCCTGGATCGACGGCGCGGTCGTGAACACGGACGCGGGCGCCAACGTCGTCTACGCCCATCGCACCGTGCGCTCGGGCGCGGGTTTCGCGCTGGAACGCACGGATCTGCTGCGCCCGCGCGACGAGTCCCCGCTTCGCGACCGGCGCTGGTTCCGGCCGAGCGACGTCGTCGTCGGGCTCGACGGCTCGCTCTTCGTCGCCGACTGGTTCGACCCTGGCGTCGGCGGTCACCTGGCCGGCGACGCGGAGGCCTACGGTCGCATCCTTCGCATCGCGCCGCGTGGCGCGGCTGCGGCCGGCGTCGTCTTGGCGACGGGCACCATCGAAGAGGCGGTGGCGGCGCTCGCTTCGCCGGCCGTGAACCCGCGCTTCGAGGCACGGCGGACGCTGCTCGCCGGGAAGAACACAGCGCGCGACGCCTTGCGCGCCAAGTGCGCGTCCGAGCGCGACCCGCGTCGAATCGCTCGTGCGCTCTGGCTCCTCGCGACACCCGAGCTCGATGACGCGAAGACGGTCACTTCGTATCTGGCGCATCCCGAGCCCGAACTGCGCGCCGTCGCGCTGCGCGCGCTGCAGCGTCGCGCTGCACCTGCCAGCGAGACGGTCCGGATCCTCCGTGCGCACGGCCTCGCCCGCGATCCCGACGCCGGTGTACGGCGCGAAGCAGCGCTGGCCTTGCGTGGGGTAACGCTCGAGGCGTGTCTCGATCTCCTCTTGGACCTGGCCGAGCGCGTCGACCCCGCCGATCGCTACGCCGTCGAAGCCTTCGGGCTGGCGACGCGCGGCAAGGAGGACGAACTCTGGCCCGAACTCGCGGCCGAGCTCGGGGATGCGCCGCGCAACTGGGACGCGCGCTTCGAAGCGCTCGCCTGGCGCCTCCACCCGGCTGCCTCGATCCCCGCCTTCCTCGCGCGCGCGCTCGAGCCTTCGCTGACGCCCGACCAACGCCGGCGCGCGATCGACGCGTTGGCCTTTCGAGCCGACCGCGAGGCCGCCGACGCGGTCCTGACCATCGCCCAGGCCGGTCCCGAAGACCTGCGCCCGTACGCGGCCTTCTGGATTCGACAGCGCGCGACGAACGACTGGCGGGGCTACGGCCTCGAGCGCGCCATCGAGAACGGCGACGCCGCGGGTGCCGAACTCGTCTTTCAAAGCGACGTGCTGCATACCGGCGCAATCGAGATCGACGTCGAGCTGGGTCCGGCCGAGCTCGTCTACCTCGTCACGACCGACGCCGACGACGGCAACTCGTGCGACTGGACCGATTGGATCGAGCCGCGCTTTGTCGGAGCGGACTCGACCTGGAAGCTCGCCGAGGCGACCTGGCTCGGTGCGGAGTCCCAGTGGGGCGGCGTGAACGTCGGGAAGAACTGCGCCGGAGGTCCGCTCGTCGTCGACGGTACGACGTACGACGACGGGATCGGCACGCACGCGAGCTCGACCGTGGCCTGGCGCGTGCCGCCCGGGGCCGAACGCTTCCGCGCGCGCGCCGGTCCCGATGCGGGCGGGACCAGGCAGAACGGAGGACGCTCGACGTCGGTCGTGTTCGAGGTCCGCGTCGCGCGCCCCGCAGGCCCGCCGCGGGACGGCCTGTGGGCGGCGCGGATGCGCGACGAATCCCTGTCGCTGGACTTGCGGATCGAGGCCGCACGCGAGCTCGCACTCGACCCACGCGGCGCGCTTCGGCTCCTGCGCGGCGCGCAGGACCTCGCAGGACCGCTCCGCGACGCCGTTGCCGAGACGATCTTCCGCAACCCCGACATCGGCATCCGCGCGTTGGCCAGCGAGCACTTCGCGCGCACCGACGACGCGTCGCCGCTGCCCTCCGTGCGCGCGCTGCTCGAGCTGCAAGGCGATGCACGCCGTGGGCGCGCCGCCTTCCAGGACCGGGAACGTTCGCAGTGCCTGGCCTGCCACGCCTACCGCTCGGGCGACGCACGGATCGGCAAGGACGTCGGTCCGGACCTCACGCGCATTCGCGAGAAGTTCGGACGGGCCGAGCTCTTCGACGCGATCCTGAACCCGAGCGCCGCCATCGCCTTCGGCTACGACAGCTGGGTGTTCGAGACGCAGGGCGGCTTCCTGTGGTCGGGGTTTCTGCTGGCCGACGGCCCTACGGTGGTCCTCAAGGACACGCAGGGCGAGCGCGTGGTGCTCCCCGCGAACGAGATCGTGTCGCGTACCAAGCAGACGGTCTCCACGATGCCCGCCGGCGTCGCGCACGAGCTCGCGCCGCAGGACCTGGCCGACCTGGTCGCCTTCTTGACCGAGGACCCCGAGCGCGAGCCGGTCTTCGGAGACGAGGTGGTCCTGTTCGATGGTGGCACGCTCGACGCGTGGACGTTCCACCTCGACGATCCCGAGCTGGACCTCGCGGACGTCTGGAGCGTCGAAGACGGCGAGCTCGTGTGTCGCGGCACGCCGGCCGGCTACCTGCGCACGAAGGAGCGCTTCGAGAGCTTCCTCCTGACGCTCGAATGGCGCTTCGATCCGGCCTCCGGCGGCGGCAACTCGGGCGTCCTGCTACGTCGCGTCGGAGCCGACAAGGTCTGGCCCCGCTCGATCGAAGCCCAGCTGCAATCCGGCCACGCCGGCGACATCTGGAACATCGACGCCTTCGGCCTCGAGGTCGACCCCGCCCGCACGAGCGGACGGCGCACGACGCGCCTGCAACCCTCCTCCGAGCGACCGCTCGGCGAGTGGAACCGCTACGAACTCCTGCTCGACGGATCCCGCCTCGAGCTGCGCGTCAACGGCGTGCTTCAGAACACCGCCGACTGGTGTGAAGAGGTCCCGGGCGAGATCGCTCTACAGTCCGAAGGCGTCCCGATCCGCTTTCGCGACATACGACTGCGTCCGATTCGATGACCGGTTGCGGGGTCGTCGTCGGAACCCGAGCTTCCGCCGCCTTCCCAAGAACGGCCCAGGTAGTGAGTCCATGACGAAATCGGGGCGACCTGCCGCGAACAGAGGCTCTCGCATGGAGACGAGGATCGAACCGGTTTTCGAGCTTCGTCGATGTCCGGCGTGTGCGACAAATTCGCCAGGTTTCCAGAACCGAAGAGGCGCAGGGAAAGAGAAGGAGTCGTCAACGTCCACGCGTCACCTCGGCAGGCGCTCGCTCGTCGAGAACAGCCCTAGGAACGCGGAGGCGACTCACGCTGTCTTCATCCAAGGACATCCTCCATGAAGTACGCTCGCACTCTCCTTCTCTTGACCGCCTGCACTCTGGCCGGCCCTCCCGCCCACGCGCAACTCCAGAGTCCGACGGGGCCTCCGAACGGGTTCGGCAACTCCTATCCGAGTGTTGCCTCGGGCTACTTCATCGACGCCGGGCCTCCGTTCACCCATGTCGACACCCTGGTCGCAACGGCCGGCACGCAGTACACCGTCTCCGGCCTCATCGGAAGCTCGTGGGGGTGCTACACACCGCCCAACTGTACGGCTTCCCTGAACTCGCTCTTTGGCGGCAGCCCCTTCAACGCCCAGGTCGCCTTCGCGAACGGCGTCTTCATCATGAGCGCCCTCAATGTGAACATTCCGGGCTCGACGGCCAGCACCTCGATCGGGGTCTCCAGCATCGCTTCCAACCCGATCAATGCGATCTCATGGACGACGCACGCGGCGCCCGCAAATGTCCTCGTCGGTGGAACACTGTCGTATCCGAGTTCCCTGAAGATGGGCGTCGATTCGCAGGCCGTGTACCTCACGGCCAACCTCTTCTCCTTCAGCTCGGGGACCCAAACAGGCTTGCTGTACCGGATCATCGACAAGTCGCAGCTCCTGGCGGGCGCGCTCGTCTACCAAGACATCATCGTCCCGACAGCTGTGCCCACGTACGCGACTCCTGTGCCCACGACGGCTCCCGTCGCTTCGGCCGCAAACCGCACGTACTTTGTCAGCGCGTACCTTCCGATCACGGGTACCACGAGCAGCGTCATTCGGATCGAGACGATCGTCAACCCCTTGTCGTCGCCGACGCTGTCCAGCGTCGATGTTGCCGTTGCACCTTATGCGGTCCCTCAACCCGGGTCTGGAGCCGTTCAATCGGCATGCTCTCCGGGCCCGACTCCTCTGCTGTCCACGCTGGATGGACGGATCGGCGGTGCCGCCTACGTGGACTGCTACATCTATGCCGCTCATACGATCCTGCAGGGTCCTTCGAGCAACCGACACCAAGTAAAGTGGTACGAGTTCGAGAGCAACGGGTGGGACGGGACTGCGGCAACGAGCCCGCCCAAGAGCAGGCAGCAGGCCAGGATCAACGCCGCGGAGATCGCGCTCCCGGGAGAAACGCCCGACGTGTTCGGACCCTCCATCATGGTGAACCTCGACCGGACCGTTGGTCTCGTCTGTAGCGTCAGTTCCAACCAGCGTCCGGTCGGCGTCTACTTCACCGGTCGGGAGAAGCACGACAAGAAGCGAGAGATGGCGCCCCTCGTGCAGCTGAAGGCGAGCTCGGGCTGTTATTCGACGACGCCTTTCCAGAGCCCTCAGCCCTTCGGGGCCTGCGCGATCGCAATGGACCAGGGCAGCTACCCAGGCATCAGCGGGACGTACTTCTTCGCGGCAGGCCAATACTCTGGAGCCAATCCCACCCAGTGGATCATCAGTCTGGACCAGCTCCCCCCTCCGAACGTGGGGCCTGACGAGATGAATCCGGGTGAAAGCAACGAGGATCCCTGCAACTGACCGCCAGAGGAATCACCTGAGCTGCCTTCGAGCTCGACCACGATCGGCGGGCTTTCGCGACCCGTAGGGCGGCATCGTCTGGAGTTCAGAAACTCCACGATGCCGCCCTCTTCCTGGAATCGTCGCGGCCGGACGGCCGAGATCGGGCAGAGGGCCCCTTCGTGGATCTGGTTTCGCACGTCTCGTGCGGGCACGCCTTTTCGGTCGCCTGGTAGGCTGGCGTGACGAGAGTCTTCCCTCGTCGAGGGTCACCACAGGAGGTTCCCATGTCCGCACATGCTCGCCTGGTCTCGGTCTCCTTGCTCGTCGCGTCCTCGCTGTCGGCTCAGGCAATCACCGTCGATGATGACGATCCGGGGGCGGACTTCGCCACGATCGGGGCGGCGACGGTCGCCGCGGCGGAGGGTGACGTCATCGTAGTTCGCGACGGCACGTACACCGAATTCGTCACGGTCACGGGCAAGTCCCTCTCGATCGTCGCGGATGTCGGTGCGAGCGTCTTGTGGGGTGGTCAGCTCAGGCTCATGGGCTTGGCGCCGTCGCAGCCCTTCGTGCTCACGGGGGTCACCATCGAAGCCCTGGCGGCGCCCTTCGACGCGCTGGCGCCGCTCGTCGTCGACGGCTGCCAAGGGGTCGTCTGGGTCGAGGACTGCTCGTTCTCGTCGTTCTCCCAGTCCGTGGTCAGCGCCAACTGCATCGAGGTCGAGGACTCGTCGCGCGTGGTCCTCACACGCGTCTCCGCGCTCGGCGGCAACGTCTTCGGCGTGAGCGTCCCCGGGGGCCCCGGCCTGCGCGTCGCATCGTCCTCGGTCTACGCCTTCGACAGCGTGCTGGAAGGTGGACCGGGGGGTCAGGATCCTTCCACGCCTTCGGACGGCGGACCAGGGGCGCTCTTGCTCGAGCAGGGTTTTCTCTACGCGTCGGGCTCGACGCTGCTCGGCGGGGTCGGAGGAATCGGGGGTTCGATCTTCGGCTGCGCCGACAGCGGCGGCGGCGGAACGGGGCTGCAGATGGTGGACGTCAGCGCGCAAGCCGCGTTGATCGACACGGCGACGGTCGGCGGTCCGCCCGGCGGATTCGAAGGCGCGGGCGTGTGCGATCCCGGGCCGAACGGAACGCCGCGCGACATCCAGGCCGGCACGGTGAACGACCTCACGCCGAACCTGCCGCACGATCTCGACGCGACGTCACCGGTCGTGTCCGGCCAGCCGATCACGATCACGGTCTCCGCAACGCCCGGTGAGTTCGCCATCGTCGGCTACAGCCCCGGTCCGTTCGCGTTCTACGTCCCGGGTCTTCTGGGCCCGACCCTGCTGCAACAGCCGACGTCGTCGGTTCCGGTGGGCTTCGTCCCGGCGGGCGGAACGAGCATCTTGACCGCGACGATCACGTTGCCGCCGGGAGTCCTCGTCTCCGAGCTCTGGCTCCAGGCCGCCTTCCTGTCGTTCGCACCGAGTCAGATCTTCCTGTCGACGCCGGCGCACATCGCAGTGCTCGCCCCGGGACTCTGACGACGGATACGAGCGTCAGCGGCGGGGCTTGAACTCGCTATGGCCTGCGCTCTTCAGCTTCTCGAAGCCACGCAAGGCCTTCTTCACGTCCTTCTCTTTGCCCTCGAGGACCGCCGCCTCGAGGTCGAGGAAGCCGCGCAACAGGCCCTGCATCTCGAGTCGGAAGGCGATCGTCTGCTTGTCGCGCTTCTTCTCGTCCTCGAGCTCGGTGACGGTCGACGGCAGCGCGTCCTTGGCATCGAGCACGACCCGTTGCAGACGACACACTTCGGGCCACGCCGCCGCGAGGCTCGCCTCGTCGTCGAGCGAGGCCTCGAGCTTCTTCAGGCTCTCTTGGATGTCGCCCATCGCGCGCGCGATGGGAGAATCGTCCTGCGAGGGAGCGGCCGGGACGAAGCCTGCGACGAGCAAGAGCCAGGGTGCGAGCAGGGCGAGGGTGAGAGAGAGCTTCTTCATGGGCGCAGAAGATACGCCATCTCCCGCGATCCGGGAGCCCCCTGTCGACGGGTAGGTCGGCGTCAGAAGACGGAAACTTCGCACTTCTTCCAGCCGGTGCGAGGCAGCGGCGGGACCTCGATCCGGTTCAGGCGCCATACGAGAACCAGCGACGCGACCACGGCCAACACGAGATCGAACCCGACCCAGGCCCAGGCCGAGGTGCCCAGGGCAAGATCGAGCGAACGGTGAGCGAGCGCCCCGAGCACGGGCAGCAACGCGTCGTCGCGCAGCGTGAAAGCGAAGAGCAGGACGAACACCAGGGCCAGGCCGAGGCTCATTGCGATTCGCCGTGTGCGTGCTCGCCGCCACAGATGGAGCGTTCGTGCCGGCACGTTGCGGCGCAGCACCCAGGCGGTGCTCAGGAACCAGAAGAAGACGGCGAGAGCGACGAGCGATCCGAACTTGCGGGGCGAGGTCGTCCCGCGGGCAGCGGTCAAGGCGCTCCAAGGCTGCGGATCTAGCCCGCTCTTCTTCACGTCGTCGAGCTTCGTGTCCGGATGCAGGTCGGCGAACCAGCGTGCGTGGATGTCCTCAGGAGTCAGGTGGAGACCGTGGGCTACGCTCAGCGCCCGCGCCAGCTGCCAGGTCAGGAAGCGCACCGAACTCTGCGGGCCCACGTCGTAGGGGTTGAACACGACCAGGGGCGCTCCCCAGAGGACGGCATGCGGCAGCGGACGGAACGACTCTCCCCAGGGTGCTTCCACGAGTCTCGCATCGGCCGTGGTCGCGAGCTGCCAGAGCTGAGGCGGCGTCCGGACGTGCAAGGAGTACTCGCCCTCCGCGCCGAGAGCGTCCTCCGAGAAGGAATCGAGCTCGACCGCATTCGCGACGGGATCGTAGGAGCGGTACTCGTGCGGGAAGACGCCCATCAAGAGGAAGCCCACGACGAGGGCCGCGAGCGTCGGCAGCGCGATCCACGGAAACAGGCGCGCGCGGGCGATGGGGAGCGCGTCGAAGCCGTTCAACAGGGTCAGGCTCCGCATCAGGACGTGGATCGGCAAGGCGATCGGAAACCACAGCATCAGGACGGGGTTGTCGACGCCGATGAGCCCGATGCAAACGACCAGAAAGAAGAGCGCCGTGACATTGAAGGGCCGCAAGGCCGTCGTCTTCAGGATCGTCCGCGTCAGCGGCGACAGGAGGGGCTCGCGGCCCGGGCCGACGTCCTCGACGAACGTGGTGTCCGCGGCCGGATCCTCCGCCGTCGAAGCCGGGACGAACCGGTGGATGACGAAGGCCGCGACGAGGCTCGCCGCGAGATAGAGCAGGCCGATGCCTTGCAGTCCCCCGTACAAACTGACATAGACGACGAGCGCGGCGACGAGCGCGAGGCCGAGGGTCTCGAGGATGGACAGCCGCTCCTTGGCCGGCTTCCAGGCGAAGGCGAGCAACACGACCAGCGTCAGCGCGCAGACCAGGTTCGCAACGGGCAGCAGCAGGGCGCCCGCGTGGCCCTCCCCGCGCAACCGCATCAGGATCAAGCCCGACGAAACGAGCAACGGGACCACCAGCGCCGTCCAGGTCGCGGCGATCCGGACTACGACGAGGGTCCGACGCGTGACCGGCAGGCTCCGCTCGTGGTCCTGAACGCGCGTCCGGACCGGCAGGAACGGCAGCACGAAGACCAGGGTCTGAAGCAGCGGTAGGAGCAGCACGAGCAAGGCGTCTTCCGCGTCGAAGACCGGCTGCCCGTTCGAGGTCTCGAGGCGCGTGAAGACCCCGAGCAGCGTCCATCCGACCAGCAGGGTGAAGAGCGCCGACAGGGCCGAGATCACAGGCGTGAGTCGAACGACGCGCTCATGGCGATAGAGGGCGAAGCTCACCGGCGTCCCTCTACCAGCTCGATGAAGAGGTCCTCGAGTGTGATCGCCGCGAAGCGTGGCGACTGGGTCGCACTGACGCTCGCGATCCGCGACCGCACCGCCTCCGGGCTCCCGAGGAAGAGCCCGTGCAGCTCATCCCGCACGATGCGTGCGCCGAGACAACCGTCGAGCGCCTTCAAGTCGAGCGGAACCACGCCGTTGTTCGCTGCGAGCACCGCCAGGGTCGTCGACTCGCGCAGCTCGTCGAGGTCGCGATCGACGATCTTCTGGCCGCGGTCCAGCACGGCCACGCGCCCCGCGATGCGCTCGACGTCGCTCATGTGATGCGAGGAGAAGAGCACGGCGCTGCCCTCGTCGGCCAAGAGCTGCAAGGCGGTCTCCAGGAACTCGCGCCGCGCGGCGGGGTCGAAGCCGCCGGCGGGCTCGTCGAGCAGGAGCAGTTCGGGACGGTGCGCGAGCGCGCACGTAACGGCCACTCGCCGCGCCTGTCCCTTGCTGAGCTTCGCGATCTTCTCCTTGCCCTGGAAGGAGAAGCGGCCGAGGAGCTCGTCCGCGAAGTCCGCGTCCCAGCTCGGATAGAGCGAGCGGTGCAGCGCGAGCACCTCCTTGACCCGCAGGTAGGGCGGCAGGACCTGGTCCTCGGACACGTAGCCCACGCGGCGCTTGACCTCGACCGGGCGCTCGCACGGGTCGAGCCCGAAGACGCGCACCGTTCCGGTCTGCGGCCTCAGCATCCCGAGCGCGATGCGCATCAAGGTCGTCTTGCCGGCCCCGTTCTGACCCAGCAAGCCGACGACCTGGCCGGCCTCGATCGTGAGGTCGACGCCATCCAGGACGGGGAGACCCCGTTCGAAGACGCGCGTGATGTTCGTGAGTTCCAAGACGCTCATGAGGCTTCTTCCCGTGTCTCGCGCTCCTCGCGGAGGCGTGTTCGTTCTCGGTCCAGCAGAAGGGAGAGGGCTTCGGGGTCGACGTTCGCGAGGTCGGCCTCGACCAGGAGCCGCCGCGCCAACGGGCGCAGCCGCTCCGTCGCTTCCCGCGACGAGCTCCCGGCGTCCAGCCGGACGAAGGTCCCCTGCCCGCGCCGCGTCTCGATCAGGTCGCGCTCCTCGAGCACGTCGTAGGCCTTCTTCACCGTCAGCGGGGCGACGACGAGGGTCTTCGCGAGCTCCCGCAGCGACGGCAGGCGTGCGCCCGGCGCCAGGTGGCCCGAGGCGATCGCGGCCACGACCTGCCGGACGAGCTGGCGGTAGAGCGGCGCTTCGTCGCCGGGGGTGAGGTGGATGTGGAGGGGAGCGGACATGGGAGCGGAGCCAACTGTTATAGTCATCTATAACACCGAAGCACGCTGCGGCGCAACCCCTCTCTTCACGTCAGGAAGGCCGCTTTCCGAGGCCGACCTCGTATGCAGTAGCGCCCGGAGGGACCTGGGCCGGCCGGGTGCTCCCTGCTGCCGGGGACAGAAGCGGCCGTTTCCTGACCCCACGCGAGCGCCCGTTGGATTGGATAGGTGAGCGCCCCCCGCTCGACCTGGCCCGCCCTCCTTCCCCCTCGGCCCCCGGAGCTCGTGATGAATCTCGACCCGCGCCCGCTGCTTCCGCTCGCCAGCCTGCTCCTCGCCGCAGCCCCGCTCGCAGGCCAGGTGCTCGTCGTCGACGACACCGATCCCGGCGCCGACTTCTCCACGATCGAAGGGGCCGTCGCCGCCGCCGCAGAAGGTGACGTCATCGTCGTTCGTGACGGGACGTACTCGGCCTTCGTCACGATCGCCGACAAGGCGCTCACGCTGATCGAGGACGCCGGCCATTCCGTCACGCTGTTCGGTCAGATCAAGGTCGAAGGTCTCACGGCCGGCAAGCAGGTCATCGTCCGCGGGATCGACGTGCGCGCGGACGACAGCCCCTTCGGCGGCCCCGCTCCGATCGAGGTCGAGAGTTGCGCCGGCACGGTCTGGATCGAGGACGGCTTCTTCCCCGGCTTTTCCCTGTCCAACATCGCACCGCAAAGTATCCGCGTCGCGAACTCGTCACGCGTCGTCATCGTTCGCGCGAACGCTTACGGTAGCTCCGGCCTGAGCGGCGACGGCGGACCGGCCCTCACGATCGACAACGCCGCGGTGTTCCTCTACGACAGCGAACTCCTGGGCGGCCTCGGGGGCGGCGACATCCTCTCGTCCAAGACGGGCGGCCCCGCGGCCGCGCTCGGAACCGGCGGCTTCCTGTACTCGGCGGGCTCGACGCTGCGCGGAGGAACCGGTGGTCAGGGCGGTTCGATCTTCGGCTGCTTCGAATCCGGAGCGGGCGGGCCCGGGCTCTTGCTCACGGACGCGAGCGCGGCCGCCGACCTCATCGACACGCAGACGCTCGGTGGCGACCCCGGTCCCTCGGATCCCGGCATGAGCTGCCCGCTCGGCCCCACCGGACCCGCGCGTGAGATCGTCGCGGGCGTCGTACAGGACTTGACTCCGGACCTGCCCCACGGGTTCACCGCGACGTCACCGGCGTCCGCCGGGCTCCCGTTCACGATGACCGCCGCGGCGACCCCCGGCGAGCTCGCGTGGGTGGCCTACTCGACGGCGCCGAACGTCCTGTACCTGCCGAACTTCCTCGGGCCCACCCTCCTTCAACAACCCGCCTCGGTCGTGTTCGCGGGGCTGATCCCGGCCGGCGGCACGCTCGACCTCCCGGCGACGATCCAGCTGCCCCCCGGCGTCCTGGCCCAGCGGATCGCGCTGCAGTCGGTCTTCCTGGCGCCCGC
>JAJDEW010000056.1 GCA_029259595.1 Planctomycetota bacterium
GCGCTCTGCGATCTCGATGGAGACCTCGATCTCGACCTCGTCACCCTGGGACGCTTCGATGGTGTCATCGGCGTCTTCGAGAACGACGGCAGCGGCCACTTCACGGATCGCTCCCTCACGAGTGGGCTGGCACCGCTGATCCCCGGGACGGCCTCGGGCGTCGTGGCGGCCGACTATGACGGTGACGGCCGTATCGACCTGTACTTCTCCAACGCCAACGCCGCCGATCGGCTGGTCCGCAACCTGGGCGGGCTCGTCTTCAAGGACGTCACCGCCGAGGCAGGGCTCGGGGACTTCGGCTTCGGCGTCGGGTCCTGCTGGGCGGACTTCGACGGGGATGGGGACCTCGACCTGCACCTCGCCAACAACACGAAGCTCTCGAATCCCTCGCCCGACAAGCTCTACCGCAACGATGCGGGCGTCTTCGTCGTCGTCGAGGCCGGGCTCCACCACCGCGACCTTGCAGCCTGGCAAAGCGTCTTCTTCGACTACGACCGCGATGGCGATCCGGATCTCTACGTCTCCAACGACAAGGGCACGCCCGGGACGGAGAAGCACAACTACATGTGGAAGAACGTGGGCGGGACGTTCGTGGATGCGACCTTCGAGACCCAGACGCAGGCTCACATCGACTCGATGGGAGTCGCCATCGGCGACTTCGACGGCAACGGCTACTCGGACATCTATTGCACGAACATCGGTGCGAATCCGCTGTTCTTGAACACCGGCAACGGCCCTTTCGTGAACGTGGCGTTCCAGGCCGGCGTCACCTCCGATTCCGTCGGTTGGGGCACCCTCTTCTTCGACTTCGACAACGACGGCGACCTGGACTTGTACGCCTGCAATGCCGGCGACAAGGATCGCCTCTACGAGTTCGACGGCCAGTTCCCCTGCCGCGACGTGGCGCAGCCGATGGGGCTGTCCTACCCGCTCTACTCGTACTGCGTGGCAGCCGGCGACATCGACCGCGACGGCGACCTGGACCTCGTCCATTCGGCCTACTTCGCGCCGATTCGGCTCTTCATCAACCAGAACACCTCCCACGTGAACTGGCTCCAGGTGCACCTCGAAGGCAAGCCGGGCAACCGCTCGGCGGTCGGAGCCTGGGTCCGAGTCACGAGCGGCGGCAAGCAACAGAGCCAGCAGGTCCTGGCCGGCGTGGGCTACAAGTCCTCCTCGCCCTTCCAGCTGCACTTCGGACTCGGATTCTCCGAAGTCGTCGAAGAGGTCCGGGTCTTCTGGCCCGGCGGTGGACAGTCGGTCCTGCAGAACGCACCGATCAATCGACTCGTTCGTCTGCGCCACCTTCCGCCCTACGACGTTGCGCCGGAAGACACCTGAGCCCCCGCGGCGCGGCTTTTCCGGGCCGTCCGGGGTCGCGCACGGGCCGAGGATCGCAAGTCCCGCCAGGCCTCGAGCGGCCGGCGCAGTCGACCGCGCGAGCCGAAAGGCCGCGCGAGCTCGGGAGGAATGCGATCCGGGACACTAGAGTACGCGCATGGATGCGCAAACCCCTGAGGGCGCCCCGGCCGAGGCCCTCGCCGCGGTGGCCTGGCTCGAGGCTCTGGCCGACGACCCCCTCGGCCTGGACGGTCTGGACCCCGCCTTTCGCGCGCGCTTGCAGCGTGCCGCCGGGCGCCTCGTGCCCTTCGATCGCCTCGAACGCCACAAGCTCACGCGCAAGCGCCGGCGTGCCCAGCGCGCGCGCAAGCGCGCCCACGACGAAGCGCTGCTCGACGGAACCAGCAACCGTGCGTTGAAGCGCTCGCTGCGCTTTCCGGTCGCACCCCCGAGCCTCGCGATCGATGCCCAGGCTCGCCGACTCCTCGAGCAGCAGGCTCCACGGGCGCTTCCCGTTGCGACGCAGTCGCGCGCGGAAGCCTCCGTTCGCGCGCAACGCCTGCTCGAGCCCAAGTCGTGCTACGTCTGCAAGCAGGACTTCGTCGAGCTGCACGCGCACTACGATTCGATGTGCCCGTCCTGCGGCGAGGTCAACTGGCAGAAGCGTCTTCAGACCACGGATCTGCGCGACCGGGTCGCGCTCGTCACGGGGGCCCGCGTCAAGATCGGATACGAAGCCGTCCTCAAGCTCTTACGCGCCGGTTGCCGGGTCGTCGCCACGACGCGCTTTCCGCAGGACGCGGCGCGGCGCTACGCGGCGGAGGCGGACTTCGGCGACTGGGGAGCGCGGCTGGAGGTGCACGGCCTGGATCTCCGTCACACGCCGAGCGTCGAGG
Source organism: Planctomycetota bacterium (assembly GCA_029259595.1). Taxonomy (GTDB): domain Bacteria; phylum Planctomycetota; class UBA1135; order UBA1135; genus OFTM43. The sequence continues at coordinate 2,238 of JAJDEW010000056.1, forward strand.
CGTTCTGCGTGCACATGAACGAGAGCTTGCCGCGGCTCGACTTCCTGATTCACAACGCTTGCCAGACGGTGCGGCGCCCACCCGACTACTACACGCACTTGATCGAGGGAGAGCGGGTCACCGACCTCGCCGACGGCGCCGGGAGACTCCTCGCGTCCCACAGGGATTGGATCGGGTCGGATCCGGCGAACGAGGGCCCGGGGAAGCACGCGCTGCGCGCACGGAGCCGGGAGGAAGCCGGCCTCGTCGGCCTCACCCATGCCGCCGTGCTGAACCAGCTCGATCTGCTCGGCGAGCGCGACCAAGCGCACCTCTTCCCGCAGGGCATGCGCGACGGCGAGGGCCAGCAGCTCGATCTGCGGGCGACCAACTCGTGGCGGATGCAGCTCGCAGACGTCCCCACGGCCGAGCTGCTCGAGGTGCAACTCGTGAATTCGATCGCGCCCTTCGTCCTGACGGCGCGGCTCAAGCCGTTGATGCTACGAGTCCCGACGCGGGACAAGCACGTCGTCAACGTATCGGCCATGGAAGGGCAATTCGACCGCCCCTTGAAGACGACGCGGCACCCCCACACGAACATGGCCAAGGCCGCGCTGAACATGATGACGCGCACATCGGCCGCCGATTTCGTCGCCTCCGGCATCCACATGAACAGCGTCGACACCGGCTGGGTCACCGACGAGGACCCGTTCGAGAAGTCGGTCCGCAAGGAGACCGAGCAGCGCTTCATTCCGCCGCTGGATTCGATCGACGGGGCCGCGCGCGTGCTCGACCCGATCTTCACCGGCTTTCTGACCGGTACGCATTGCTGGGGCAAGTTCCTGAAGGACTACGCGCCGACGAACTGGTAGGTCCGCTGTCGGGCCGTGCGCAGCGTTTTGCGCGCTGCGCGCCGCCCCGTCTCCACCCGGGAGGCCGCCCTGACGGTTCGACCGTCGCACCGCTATACTGCCGGCATGCTGCTGGTCTTGCTTCTGCTCTCGGGCCTCTCCGGCGCGGCCGACGACCAGGGCTGCCGCCGTTGCGAGCACCGTGGCGTGGTGCCCTGTACCAACCACGACAAGAACCTCACGGCGGCGGAGAGCGAGGTGCTCTTCTGCAGTCGCGCGGCGGCCTGCGAGGCGTGCGGAGGCGCGTTGCTCGTCGACTGCGCGCGCTGCGAGGGCGGACCGGAGAACGCCGCGGTCGAACAGCGACGCGCCAGCATTCGGGACTGGCTCGCGAGCACCCCGATCGAAGCGCGGCTCGGGCGCCCGCTCCCCCGCATCGAAACCGAGCACTTCCGCCTGGTGGTCGAGACCGGTGACGTTCGCGAGGGGCGCAAAAAGGTCGATCAACACTCGCTGATCCATGCCATCGCGGGGGACGTCGAGGCCGTCGCCAGGGGTCTCGACGAGCACTTCGTCGTCGTGGACGGGGACTACTTCACCAAGATGCAGATGTGGATCTGGGGCGAGCCCGAATCCCACAAGGAGGTCATGCTGGAGCTCATCGGCTCGGGTTCAAGTGGCGACTTCAAGATGCTGGGGAGGGCGCCCAAGTTCTCGGTGTGGACCGAACCGAACCTGTTCGATCGCGTCGACACGATTCGCGCGCTCTTCGCGCACAACGCCGCGCACATGCTCCTGTCGAATCTCGAGCGCGAACTCTGGTTCGGCGACCTCGGTGGCGGCTGGCTCGATGCGGGCGTGGGTCACTACTACGAGTACGAGCTCTTCGGGCGCTCGACGCAGTTTTGCATCGAAGAGGCGACCCTGTCGGAAACCTATGCCGACGGCGTCTGGCGCGCGGCCATCCGCAAGCGCCTCGACAAGGAGGACCGCCCCCAGCTCCCGCCGTTGCTCGATCGCAACACCGGAGCGATGAAGCAGAGCGACCAGGCCTTGTGCTGGTCGTTCTACGAGTGGCTGGTCCTCCACCACGCCGCCAAGCTCCGTCCGATGCTCGACGACCTGAAGCAGAAGATGGCAGCACGCGACGTCCTCAAGACGCACCTGGGACTGAGCGTGCTCGAGATCGACGCGGCCTGGCGCGCCTGGGTGGCCGCAAGCTATCCCCTCAAGGGGGACAAGCTGCGCGGTAGGTAGCGGGCTGCCAGGGCCGTGGAAGGCGGGGGCTACACCGAACTGCGGTAGCGCATCGCGCGCGCCTTGCCTTCCGATTCGATCTGGCCGTCGTCGCGCAGCTGGTGAAGGACGGGTCGCAGAGTCCCGGGATCGGTGTTCAGCTCCTCACAGATGTCCTTCGAGCGCGTCCCCGGGTTGCGGCTGATGTAGTCGAGCACGCGCTTGGGGTCCGGCGCGGGCCCGGCCTGCTTGCGGCCGCGGGTCGAGCTGGGAACGACCGCACCATTCAGGCCCAGGCACGCGGCCAGCGTCACCCGCGCCTCGCCCAGGGCGGCGCTCGTCGCCTTGTCCTCGGTGAGGCTGGCAGCCTTGTCGATCGCCTTGATCGCCCCCGAGATGTGCCGAAGGGCGGGGTCTTTCTTCACCTTCTTCTCGGCGGCACGTGCCTTGAGCCGCTCGATCTCGGCCTTCAGATCCGCGATCTGCTCTTCTTCTGTCCGTCGTTTGCGTCGTTGCGTCATGATTCCAGGTAGGGGGGCTGAGGGGAGCACCACGCATGTTAATTGCACCGCAGCTCCCAAGGAAGCGCCACCTCGAGGACATCTCGCTTCCAGCCCGAGACAGGCGCCGGGAGGCCCGCTACGAGGTCTTGGCGCGCTATCCCTGCAAGCGCGAGACCTCGCCGCCGTTGGCGTGCTAGCGTATCCGCGTGCAGAGCCGCTGCGTGATCGCCGCCGCCCAGACGCTCCCCGAACGGGGCAACGTCGCCGCCAATATCGCCGCGCACCTGCGCTTCGCGCGCGCCGCCGCCGACGCGCAGGTCGACCTGCTGCTCTTCCCCGAGCTGTCGCTGACGGGCTACGAATTGGACCTCGCCGCGGAGCTCGAGTTCTCGCTGCACGACCCACGCCTGGCGCCCTTGCAGGAGGCTGCCGCCTCCTGGTCCATGATCCTGATCGTCGGGGCTCCGGTTCGAGCAGGCGCACGGCGGCACCTCGCGGCCCTGATCCTCTCTCCGGACGGGTCGGTCGAGCTCTACACGAAGCGACACCTGGGAGCTTTCCCCGCGGCAGCCAACCCGGGCGGCGAAGTTCCGCCCCCCGAAGCCAGCGTCTTCCAGCCGGGGGAATCCGACCCCCTGCTCGACATCCGTGGACGGCAGGCCGCCCTCGCCATCTGCGCCGACGTCGGACACCCGGACCATTCCGAACGCGCCGCCGCGCGTGGCGCCGGCCTCTACCTCGCCAGCATGTTCGTTATCCCCGCCGACCTCGAGCACGACGCCGCGCGCCTTGCGACCCAGGCGCGCCGACACGCCATGGCCACCGTTCTGGCCAACTACGGCGGTCCGTCCGGCGGTCTGCCCTCCGCGGGTTCGAGCGCGATCTGGTCGGAACGCGGTGAGCTCCTCACCCGTCTCCCCCCGGCCGGACCCGGCTTGGCGATCGCCGTGCACGACGCGAACGGCTGGAGGGCCGGGCCCGTCGTCCTGACGGACGCCTGAATGACCGAGTGCGTCCTTTCAGCTCCGGCGCGACGAGCCCCAGCCGCGCCCGGCGAAGGGGACGTGCGCGATGAAGCGCTGCGGGGCTTCGAGGGCCTCGGGTGCGCGCTCCGCGCCGGGGTTGGGATGTCCGTCGATCCGTGCGGGAAAGGCGGCATGCCAGTCGTCCTTGCCCGCTTCCCAAAGGTCGGCGATGAAGGCGTCGACGCGTTCCGTCGAGACCGAGTGCATCACGAAGACGTGCGAGTAGGAACGTTGGTGATAGAGGTGCCCACCGATCGGAACGAACAGCGTATCGGTGTCCAGCGTCCACTTGTAGTTCAGTGTCGCGTTCGTCTGCCGAAAGCGAACCGTCAGCGCCAGCCGAGAGCGAGCGATCCACAGGTCGATCTGCTCCCCGGGAAAGCGCGCGCGGAACCTGGCCTCGAGATCGAACAAGCGCTGCTCGAGATAGGCCGCGACTTGCTCGGTCGCGACCGCCTTGTTCATGTTGTCCTCGTAGCTCATCCGCGAGAAGTAGTCCCACAGGAGCGCCGGCGAGAAGCCGGATCTCGATCCCCCCAGCGTGGTGTCCAGCGAGCCCAGGAAACCCGGATCGTCGGGAGGCTGGAGCTGGTAACGGCGCCGGGTCAAGAAGACGCCGGCCGGCCACGGCCCGCCGATCCACTTGTGCATGGAACAGCCGATGCTCATCACCGCACGGTTGCGGAAATCGAAGATCGGCCCCTTGTGCTCGAGCTTGCCGCGCTCGTGGGCCAACTCGACGAAGGGCAGGTAGGCCGCGCCCAGGGCACCGTCCACGTGCAGCCAAAAGCCGCGACGCTCCTCGGAGTGCCCACCGTCGTGTCGCACGGTGCGCTTCCAGAGCCAGGGATAGTCCTTCCCCAGCGTCTCGAACATCCGTGAGATCGAGGGGACGTCGTCGTAGGCGCCCTTCCAGGTCGTGCCCAGGTTGGCGACGACGATGATCGGATAACCGCGCTGCACGAAGAACTCGACGAGCTGCTCGAGATCCTCGATCCGAATCGTTCCGGAGGCGGGGTTGTCGTGATCGTAGTCGTGCGAAGGCACCTCCTCGGGCCACACGCCGCCGTGGATCGGACACTGTCCGGGGTACAGCGTGCTCCCTTCCTCGTAGAAGCTGCGCAGCCCGAGCACGCGCACCGCCTTGATCACGGAGTAGTGCACGTCCTCCGAGTAGAAGACGATCGGGGTATAGGCCTTGGTGCCGTCGTCCGGGCCGTCGGACGCCGAAGCGGCAGCGCACGGCAGCGGCTCGGCCAGGTAGTGCCGCCGGATCGGAGCCTCCTTGCCGCGCGCCAGGTGCTCGCTCACGCGTTGCTGGCCGGCCGAATCCTCGAGGATCGCACGCCCGGCCAGGTAATCTCGCGCGTTGAACAGGCCGTAGATGTTGCCCTCCGTGAAGCCCATCGTCAGGACGTAGCCCCACACGCGCTCGAGATCGCCCGCGCCCTTCGTACGGCCCTGGTCGTTCGGCCAATCGACGTTCCAGAGCGCGGCGAAGTAGTCGATCACCGCGCGCTCGCAGAACTTCGTGTTGAGCGTGAAGGCACCCGACGCGTAGGGATCCCCGATGTTGTTCGTGTGCATGTCGAGCAGCCACGCGAGCCGCTCGGAGTAGCTCTGATCCTGATTGGCCTGGAAGCCGGCGAAGGTCGCGTGCTGTCCCTCGGCGAAGGTTCGCAGGGACGCCAGCGCCGTCGCCCGCTGCTCTTCGTTCAACCCGGTCGGTGGGATCTCGAACCGCGTGTAGTCGATCTTCGCGAAGGCGCCCTTCACGTCGTCCGGAGGCACCGCGGGGTACACCTCCAGCGGATCTTCACTCGGCCCCCGAACCCGCGCCCCCGCCGGCACCTGCTCCTCCCAGGCCCGCCGCGTCGGTCCGTAGGGAATCCCCCGCCCGTCGCGGGCGCCCGACTTCTGCTGCTGACTCATCGCATGACCTCGCGTAGTTCAAAGCGGTTCGGGGCCGCGCCCCGCCGTGAAAAAATCGACCGGGCGCCCGGCAAATCGAGCTTCCTTCCCCATCGTCAACCGGTGTATGGTGGGGCCTACGATGGACGTTCGCAACAAGACGAAGATGCCCTTGGCGGTCCCCCTTCCGGGTGGCAAGAAGCTGCGTCTCGGCCCGGGCAAGACCGGCCAGATCACGCCCAAAGCGGCCGAGTTCGCGCCGCTCAAGAAGCTCGTCGAAGAGGACAAGCTCGAGTTCGTCGTCACCGGGCGCTCCTCGACTTCCGGCCCCGGGACGGGCGGGACGGGAATCTACCCCTCCCAGGGCGGGTCCTCCAGCGGGGGCGTCCGCCACACCGGAGACCGCTGACCGCGTTTTCGGCCTTCGGGCTTCCTCCGCGGCCGCGTCCCGTCCGATCAGGCCTGCATGGACTTCTCTGCCGGATCGCTCTTCGCGTCGCTCGTCGTCAGCAGCGTGGGCCTGGGCTTCTTTCTCTACGGCAAGAAGCAGGCCCGCTTCCCGCAGCTACTCACCGGCCTGGCACTGATGGGGCTGCCCTACTTCGTCACGACGCCCCTCGCCATGTCGGGCGTCGCGGGTGTGCTCACTCTCGGACTGTTCGTCGCCGTCCGCTCCGGCCTGTAGCGAGGGCCCTCAGTTCTGGCCGGAGCCCGCGTCACCAGGGCGAACGGGTTGTACCCAGGCGGTCTCCAAGTCGCCTGCCGCATACGGATTCGGGTGCAGCTCTGACGAGGTCACGACGGCCCGGACGTAGAGCTCGTCGCCCGTGAAGGTGTAGACGGCTGGATTGTCATCGGTCTCGAAGAGGGTCGCGCCGACGGCATCCGAACCGCGCCGGGTTCCGATGAAACGCGTGTGATAGGCGGTCCCCGCGCGAGCTTCGATGGAGACGCGCAGGTCACTCTCGCTGTGCTCGACCGAGCGCAGCTCGACCCCGCTCGTCGCGTAGAAGGCACCCCGACGCAAGGCCAGGAGGATGTCGTCCGGCGTCAAGCGCGCCGCACGCACTTGCACCCACCCGCGGCCGGGATTCGCGCGCCCGTCGCCCCACCGTTAGTAGTCGTGGGCGTCGTCGGTCGCGAGCCCGTAGAGCAGCCCCAGATCCGTCTCGGACAACCTCCACGTCAGCGCCAGGTCCCACATGCGCTCCGTCCCCGGGTGCGTCGCGTCGCCTTGGTTGCGAACGCTGGGGTGGCCGTTGTAGACCTCGAAGAAGCGCTCGCCGCGCACGGCCGCGACATCGTTCCACGTCAACCCCCAGCCGAAGTTGGGATGGTTGACGTGCGCCAGCGTCGGTCGACCGAGCGCTTGCCCCTGGGCGATCACGGCGTCGACGTTGCGCTGCAGCACCTCGCGCAGACTTCCGCCCCCCTGCGGAGGAATCGCCTCCGCGAGGTTCAAGCCGTTCACGTGTACGGGCTGCTTCTCGAAGCTGTCCGTCAGCTCCTCGCCCTGGATGAAGACAAACTCACCGGGAACCTCGAACGTCGCGCGCAGCTCGTGCAGCGTCATGAGACGCATCTCACGACCACCGGTCGAGCTCGGGCGCACGTGCACGTGGTCGTCCCCGAAGCGCTCGCGGAGATCCTCGACGTGCTCCGGCAGGAGCCGACCGCTTCCGTCGGACGAGATCGGGAACCAACGCTCGCCCTCCGAGAGGACGTTGTGGTCCGAGAGGACGAGGAAGTCGTAGCCGCGTTCCTCGTACCAGGCGCTGATCGATTCCGGTGCCGTGTTGCCGTCGCTCCAGAGAGTGTGCGTATGCGTGTTGCCCTTCCACCAGCGCTCGGGCTCGCGCTCGTCCTCGGCCGGAGCCACGCAACCCCCCAGAACGAGGATCCAGGCGACGCTCGCTCCGCAGGCGGCTTGCTTGTGCCGGCCCATCAGTCCGAGGAGCGGACGGTGTGGTCCAAGCCCAAGGCCCCGAAAGCCGTCCCGTAGGCCTTCGTGTTGGACGCGATCCAGAAGTCCCACATCGCACCGTCCTTCTGCTGGCTCTTCAGGATGCCGGCCTGCACGTGCGGGGCGAACTTGGCGCGCGAAGTCTCCGGCAAGCTCTCGAGCACGCGCGCGGCGTAGTAGTGCGCGAACAGGTAGAAGTAGGCCGCATTCGCATAGTAGGCCTCGTGCGGGATCGGCTTGTTGCGCGCCACGTCGAGGAACTTGTGGTGCTTCACGAACTGCTCGAGCCCTGTCACGAGGTCGGCTTCCGTGACCGATCCGCCCGCACGAAACAGGGCCAGGTTGCAGACCTGGATGCGGCCCAGCGAGCCCTTGACCTGGTTGATCGACTCGAGACGCAGGTGGCGCGTCACGGCCCGAACCTCGTAGTCATAGGCGCCGTTCGGCAAGCGCGTGTGTTCCAGGGCCTTGACCCCGGTCGTGAACACCTTCTCGTCGACCTCGAGTCCGGCCGCGCGCGCCTCGACCATCGACAGGACGGCCACGGCGGTCATGAACGACGTCGCCCAGTCCGGCCGCCAGCCGGCCACCGAGTCCGAGTAGTAGCCCCAGCCCCCGCGCGGCGACTGGTACTTCTTCAGCCCCGCCAGCATCGTCTGACCGGCCGCGCGCAGCTTCTCGTTCCACGGCCCCGTCGCGAAGCGCGGGTCCTGCAGAGCGAACGCCACGGCGTCCAGTCCGTAGACCAGGGCCCAGTTGTTGTCCACGTCCCACTCCGCCGGGCGGACGGGATTTGCGTTCGCCACGAGGAACTCGAGCCCGCGCTCGACCGCGGCGAAGTGGACGTCGCGATCGCCCAGCTCGATCAGCGCGCGCGTGGCGAGTGCACTGGCACCGATCTGCCAGGCGCGGTACGTCGCCGGATTGGCGAACGAGCTGGTGTAGGTGGCATTCTTGACGCCTCCCCAGGACCCGTCTTCGTTCTGGGTCTCGAGCAGGAACTCGACGCCGCTTCGGATCGCGATCGGAACGTCCTCGGCGCGCATCCCACCCTCCTGGGACGCCGCCGCGGGAACCGTGCCGACAAGGAGCGCGAGCAGCGCGGCGAGCAGGCCAGGTCTCGACGACCTCACGCGTCCGACTCCGCGCTCTGGGCGGCCAACGCGCTCTCGGCCGCGGACACTTTGCCCTCGGCCTCCTTCAGTGCAATCGTTTGCTCGAGCTCCTTCCGTCGCGCCGCGCGCTCGGCTTCGGCCAGGTTCGCTGTCGCGCGGTCCAGCGCCAGGGCCAGGGTGCGCTCCTCGTGCGGCAGTTCGCGCTCTTCCAGCGCCTTCAGCTCAGCCTGCAGGATTCCGATGCGCGCAGCCGCGCGCTCCGCCGCACGGCGACCGCGACTCACGACGAACTCCGCCGTCACGTCGTCGAGGTCCTGATCCTTGTACATGATCTCGATCTGCGCCAGCTCTTCGGCCGCCTCGGCCGCGCGCTCCTCCGCGGACTGCAGGTCGAGGCGCTCGGAGGCCAGGCGATTGGGGATGCCGGCCTCACGGAAGCTCGCCAGTCGCGCGGAGGCGAGCTCGACCTCGACCTTGGCATGGCGGATCTTCGTCGAGGCCTCCTCCGCCTCGGCCGCGGCCGCGAGCTTGGCCAGTTCCAAGCGCGCGTGCGCCAGCTCCAGCGCGCGCTCGAGCTCCTCCCGCTCGGTCGCCTTGGACGAGTCCCCCTTCTGCGCCTCGGGAGCGGCGCCCGGTGACGCAGCCGGACCGCTCGAGGCGCAGGCTGCCAGGGGGACGAGAAGGAGGATTCCGACGAGACCGAGAGCTTTCATGGGGTGTTCCTTGTACGGGGTCGCTGGAGCACGGTACGAAGATCGCCCCCTCGACTCCAATCCGCCCATGCAATCGAGCCGCGGGGAGTCGCGGTCCCAAGGCACGATTGCTCGCGCCGGGCGCGCACCTACACTAGCAGCCTGATGAAAAAGTGCTTCGGATGCGATGCATGTGACCGGGAGGCCCGGCAGGTGCGCGAGAACGCAGGCGAATCGGTCGATTCGGCGAGGCTCTCGTGTGCCGGCCGGGCTTTCCGGACGCATGCAGCGCGCC
>JAJDEW010000057.1 GCA_029259595.1 Planctomycetota bacterium
AAACGTGCTGCGTGAGCACGACGTGGAGCCCTTGCCGGCACCTGCTCGTCGGCCCCGGCGTCGCGTGAAGCCGCCGAGGCGCTTCGAGCGTGCGGGAGCCGGCGAGCTGTGGCAGACGGACATCACGAGCTACGTCTTGGCGCGACCGGGTCGTCGTGTCTATCTGTGCGTGTACCTGGACGACTTCAGTCGCTTCGTCGTGGCTTGGAAGCTCGCGGGACAGCAGCGCGCGGACCTCGTGATCGACCCCTTGCTGGAGGGCATGGCGCGCTTCGGCAAGCCCGTCGAGGTCCTGAGCGACCAGGGTCGCCAGTACTTCGCGTGGCGCGGCAAGAGCCGCTTCCAGAAGCTCCTGGTGAAGGAAGGCGTGCCGCACGTCGTGGCGCGCACGCATCACCCACAGACGCTGGGGAAATGCGAGCGCCTGTGGAAGACGATCTTCGAGGAATTCTGGGAGCGGGCGAAGCCTGCGGACCTGGGCGACGCGCGTGAACGGCTGGGGCACTACCTGGCCCACTACAACCATTTCCGTCCGCACCAGGGCATCGACGGAGCGGTGCCCGCGGACCGCTTCTTCGGGGCGCAGAGCACGCTGCGCGAGACGCTCGAGGCGCGACTGGCCGCGGACGAGCTGCGGCTCTCGCTCGACGAGGCGCAGCGTCATCCGGTCTACCTCTTTGGGCAGATCGGGGACGAGAGCGTGTCCCTGCACGGTGAGAAGGGGCGGCTGGTGGTGCAGACGTCCGACGGGAAACGGCGCGAGCTCGAGCTGGCCGAGCTGGGCGTGCCGCAAGCCAACGACGGCCGGCGAATCGACGACGAGGAGCAGAGCGATGGACGAGGAAACGAGGCTGCAGATGGCGCAGATGGCGCAGATGGACCCGATGGACGAGGAAACGAGCGAAGTCCGGCCGCGGCGCAAACGCACCGGTCGCAAGCGCACGGTCTTCCAGGTGCCGAAGCGTCCGGCGCTGGCGGTGCGCGATCTTTGGAGCCAGGCGGGCGAGCAGGAGCAGAGGCGTGCACACGAGATGTGCGTGCTGATCCTGGAATACTGGCTGGGCAAGAAGTCGAAGCAGGAGCTGTCGAAGACGCTCGGAGTCGCGCCTCTGCGGGTCTGGCAGCTCAACCAGCAGGCGGTGTCGGGGATCCCCAGCACAACGCTGCGGCCGAGCACGGCATCGGAGAGCTCAAGCGCGACGCCGAGGTCCGACTTTGGGGTGCTGCTGCACCGCGTGGAGGTCCCCTGCGCTGTCTCGTCGAGTCCGTGCAGCGCCTCGACCATGCGCGCTTGCGCCGTTCGCGGGGCTGGCGCACCGCGGCCCGTGCCGACGCCGAGATCCCGCACTGGTCCCTCCGCGTGCGGCGCAGCCGCTTCTATCAGGCTGCCTCTTGCGCCTGCTGCCAAGCCGTGCTCGACTCAACAAACAAACGTGCTCGGCGGCGTGCGGAACGCCACGCGATCCTGCACACCCTCGAGCAATTCAATCTGATCCGATGGAACCGAGGCACGGAGCTACCCGACAGGCAATTGCTGGCAGGAGTTATCTGAGCACCACATGTTTGTGCGCTAAAGAGGGGCTCGGGCATGCGTGTGCAGATTTTGTGCGTCAGCAAGACTGCTGGTTGCAAGAAATGCACGAGGGGTTCTCAATAAAAAAGACATAGTTACATACTGTGGAAAAAGAGCGACAAATGATGAAATGGGTGGGGGCCGGAGGCATCGCCATTTGTTTGGTTGCTCTACTTTCCGCTCGATCTTGCACAAGGGGTGATGATGATTCACTTTCTGAAGTGGCTCCTTCTAGGGAGGAGGCTCCGGATGCAGAGCCTTTGGTGCAGAAGGATTCGCTGGCTCAGCATAGGGTCAGCCGCAGAGTCCAATTGGGCCGAACAATTCGGATCGTCGATGAACTAGGTAAGCCTGTGAGGCATGCGATAGTGAGCTTTGCCGAAGTGGAGCGAGCCCCGAGCCTAGAGTCCTTGCTGTTTTGTGACGAGACGGTTGAAGCGCAGAGTAGTGTGATCGCTGACGAGCTGGGCCTACTAAGCGTGCCGGAGGCGATTGGCGTGCCATTCGTCACGTGGCTGACTGGTGCGCGGTTCGGGTTTTCCAGGAACCTCGGGTCGTTACCGCAGACGATTGTTGCGCTTGAGTCTTCGTATCTCCTAGTTCGGGTCGTTGACCTCCTCGGAGCGCCAGTTCCTGCCGTGCAGGTTGACGTTAAAGGTTTTCAATCTGGCGCATGTGGGATAGGGGTTACAGGAATTGATGGCCTTTGCCACTTCAAGAACCTCAAGGTTGCTTTGACATTGGATCTTGAGTCCAACTGGCAGTTCAGCACCCTCGATGCGAGTCGTAGCCTCAGTCTGGAGAACTGGCCATCGAGTGGCTCGGTTACGCTCACCCTAGCAGATGTGGGATCAGTTGAAGTTCGGGTCGTCTCCCCAGGTGGAGACGTGATTCACGCTCCCGTCAGCTTCAGTCTTTCACATCCAGCTATTGGCATTAGAGTTAAAGAGGCGCTGTTAGGAGTCGTGCGATTCGATGGAGTTCCCATCGGGGAAACGCTTGAAGTATATGCTATTGGGGATCCAGACCTCCCAAGACCTTCAAGATTTTCGGGTCCGGAGAAAGGCGGCGATGTTGTGACTGTCGATGTTGTTGCGAAGACTGACTTTCCCGTTGTGATTAAGTTCGAAGTGTGGGCTCGTGGGGAGCTGCTCCGCAATGAGCAAGTTTATTTTGAGTACTGCGTCCCATCCCTACAGTCGACGGCATCGGCGGGCTATACGCTCGAAACAGATGGAGACGGGAAGATATCACGTTCCTTTTGGCTTGTGCCCCAGGAGTCTTGTCCGGCGTATTTCCTGGTTCAAACTCTTGATGAGGAAGCGGACGGAGCCGCCTTCGGAATTAAACCTCCACTACAGCCGGGTATATACGACCTAGGAGCCATCAGCCTGGGACCACCACAAGCTCTCTGTGCGGGCGCTGTCCGCTCCGCTACTGATGGAAATGGCATAGCCGGGGCAGAGTTGTACGGATCTGTGACAGGTAGTGGTGATTACTCCTGTTCTTGCCACTACTCATTCTGCCACGGGTGCGTTCTGGAGAGCACGGCTGATGCAATCGGTGCCTATGAGTTGAGGGGCTGGGTTCAAGAGGGAAACCTCATCAATGTTTTTGCTCGTCATGGAGGTAACGTGACGGGATACGGAGAGTCTGTGGTGCAGGGATCCGAGGGTATAGACATCGATCTTGCGGTCTCTGCGGTGCGCAAGGCCACCCAGGGGCGGATAGTCGCTGGTGAGGGTGTGCCACTTAACCAATGTACCGTAGTGCTTCAGACCAATCGTGGTGATCTCTGTTCCAGCGTCTCAGCGGAGGGTGTCTTTGAGTTCAGTTCAGTCTGGGAGCCTATTGGAATCCAAGTCTACTTGACGTCGGATCAATCACCGATCTACGTGTCTAATAGAATCACTCCTAGCGAAGGTTTTACTCTTGGCCTAATTGATCTTTCGGATATGATCCATGTTTTGAATCTGAAACTCGCAAGTTCGAGTAGTCCCGCCTTTCTAGTTAGTGGGCTCTTTAAGAGCGCGGGAACAACTGATGGCAGTAGTGAAGAAATACCATGTGATGCAAGATTTGGGGTGTTTTCTAGCGGGGATCTCATTGTTGCTGCATCCAAACCTGTCGTCGATCTTCTGATCATGCTTGGAGGGGAGAGTCACGTTCTCAGAGGAGCAAGAAGCGGCGACGTAATAACTCTGCCGTGAAGTTCCATTTCTGTGCCGGCCTGGCTTGGTTGTACGCGTCCGGCGCGCCAGGCGAAGCCGGCGCCATCCAGTCAGATGCAAGGAGCTGACCATGTGAAACGTCGACGAGACATGAAGCGACCCGAGCGTGCGTTCCAGCAATGGTGGGTGGGAAGGGCGTTGGTGCACCGATCTTACGCTCCGACCTGTGTGGCGCTCAAGGAATCGATTACCAGGCTGCATTGTCCTGACAGGTGGTAGTTCCGTGCCTCTCAGTCGGTCCGTAGGACCGAGGAGAGCGCGATGCGCAAGCGACGTGAGGTGCCCGAAAGGGCAAGGGCAGTGGACCGGTCGGAGAGAGCCGGAGGGCCGAGGCTGCGGGCGAGGTCGTCGCGACGCAGGTTCTCGGTGTCCCCGTAGAGTCTTGCTGCCTCGAGGATGTGGAGCTACTGTCGGTCAAGATGCGATCCTAGGCTCGCGGGTGGAGTATCGGTACCGACAAGGGGGCCGCGGCTGGCATCAAGGGCAGTCCGTGTCCCCGGAGGTTCATATGCTCGTAATCCTTTTGCTTCTCGCCTGCGTTCAGGGCGACGACGATCCCCGTTTCGTCTTGCACGACTCGAAAATCAGTCTGACCAAAGGGCGGTTCCAGGATCCGCTGGCAGATCCCCTGTTGGAGTCGGAGGACGAGTTCGGGGCGGCGTTGGCTTCTTTAGGGGATCTAGATGGCGACGGCGTGAACGACTTGGCGATCGGAGCTCCGGGAGATGATGACGGAGGTGACGCGCGTGGAGCGGTGTGGATCGTGTTTCTCCATGCGGACGGTAACGTCAAGACACGCCAGAAGATTGCGCAAGGCCATGGTGGCCTCTTGGGAACACTCCCGGCCGGTGGCAGGTTCGGGACGGCGCTCGCGGGGATCGGTGACCTGAACGGCGACGGCACGAGTGAGCTCGCCGTCGGGTGCCCCGGCCTCGGATCGGCCCGTGGACGAGGTGGGGTTATCGTTCTCTTCCTCTCGCGAAGCGGAAAGGTGTTGAGGCAACGTGAGCTGGGGCCGGGGGATCCCGATTTCGCCGGCTTGCTCTTTCCCGATCACGTCTTTGGCAGCTCGATCACAACGTTGGGCGACTACGACGAGGATGGCATCCGCGAGATTGCCGTCAGCGCCGTGACCGAGGACCTTGATCAAGCGCCGCGGGGCGAGATCTGGGTCCTGGGCCTGTTCGCGGACGGATCGATGATGACCCAAGCCGTGCTGGCGCCCGGGCTCGGTGGACTTCCTTCGGGTGGCACCTTCTACGAAGACAACTGGGGGCGGTGCATCTCCTGGGCCGGCGATCTCGACGGTACGGGGGTTGACAAGCTGGTCGTGGGCGAACCGAGCTGGGACTCCGGCTTCCCCGCAAACCACGGCTCATACCATCGCTACCGCTTGCTCGCCGACGATGAGCTCGCGGGAGGGGGAGCCAGTTCCGATTACACCCAGTACGACTCGCAGGAGATCCGCGAGGGCTGGTCGTGCGTGGCCTTCCCGAGCGGGCTCATCGCAGTCGGGGCACCGGGTGCAGAGGTGCCCTTTGACGGGCCGCAGAAAGGAGCTGTCATCATCCACGACTACGACACGCCGTTCGTCGGTAAGTTCTCCATCTTCTTGAACGATTTCCAGTTGGAGGGAGTGGTTGACACACACGATCGCTTCGGGGCTGCGCTCGCCGACCTGCGGGACCTGAATGGAGACGGGGTCGAGGACATCGCGGTCGGCGCCACGGGGGACGACGACGGGGCGACGGACGTCGGAGCGGTGTGGGTCGTCCAGATGCACGACGGATCCTCCCCAGCCTGGGTGATCCGAAACGGTCGGGGCGTGAATCCCTACGTGCTCGAGACCCGCGGCCCGAGTCATGCCGCGAGCCCGTGGAGGTTCCAGATTCAAGCGCAGAGTCCGAGCCTGCTCGCGATCGGACCGGAAGCTCTGATGCCTTCCATCGATCTCGACTCGAGCGTTCGTGGAGAGCTTCTCCTGGCTCCTCCATACACCTTTCGCTTCTCGAGCGCTGGATCGTTCGCCTTTCCGATCCCACCCGTCCTCGAGTTCGCTCTGGTCGGGCGCGTCCAAGGGGCGCGCCTGTCGAACGGGGGTTGGGAGCTCACGAACGCGATCGATCTCTATGTAGGTCCTTGAGCTCGTGGCGTTCGCAACCCCCGCACGACGGCAGCGTGGACAGCGCGCCAGATCCTGGAGGCTTTCTCCGGCGATTTGCCCCGGCTACTCCTGCGAGACCGCCAATCGCTGGATCGGAACTCGCCAATGCCGAGAAGGGTTGAGGCCGTCGGTGAAGTCTGCGCGAAGCCCGTGCTCGGCGGGTTGCATCACGGACAGTTTCGCGCCGCCTGAGAGCTTCCAGGCGTCCGTGTGGTCGCCGCTTGATGGGGGAGGTCTGTGCGAACACGACAACCGCCAACTTGCGGCGCAGCGGTCGTCAGGCTGCTTTTGATCATGATAGTTTTTTTGGGCACGCTTGCGGCGTTTTGGGTAGGGACAATGGCAAAGACGAAAGACCTGCGCGCGGGCCTCATCGGCCAGAAATTCATGGGACGGGCGCATTCGAATGCGCTCACCCTGATGACTCGCTTCCTCGTCTCCAGCGCCCCCGGCAACGGCGACTGCATCGGCTACGGCCTGCGTCGCGAGGGCCCCAATGTGAACGGGCTCTTTCGCTGGGACCACAAGGACGACAGCCGCGTCGTTGTGGCCCCCGATCCCGCCACCTACCTCGCGTGGACGCTGGATGAGGTCGTCTGATGGAGGACGAAACGATCCTCTACCACTACACGGAAGCGGCCGGCTTGCTCGGCTTGGTGAAAGGTACGTTGTGGTTGCTCCACGTGAACCCCATGAAGGACGAGCGCGAGTTCAAGGACGGCCTGCGCGTCATCGCCGACGAAGGGGAGAAGGTCAAGGATCGTCACGCGCCGAAACCCAGCGGCGAGCTGACGCAGCTCGACTGGGCCTCCGCGGCTATCTCCCTGTCCATCGTCGAGCGCTCCCTGGACTCGCTCCATGACGGCGGCTTCCAAAGGAACTCGAGAAGAGCGGTCTATGTGGCCTCCTTCTCTCGGCAGCGCGACGATGAGAACCAATGGAAGGCCTACTGCCCGGCAGGCGGTGGCTTCGCGGTCGGATTCTCGGGGCCCGTCTTGGCCTCTCTAGGCATGCACGAACCCATGAGGTTCGTCGAGTGCGTCTATGAGGAGGAGCTGACGCGGAAACGAGTCCGGGACTTGCTCGAAGGCTGTCTGCAGGAGGCGACGGGCGCGTTCGCTAACCTCCTAGCGTTCCGGGAGTGGTCCAACGACCAGCTCAATAGGCTTGTTGACCCACTGCTCGAGGAGGCCGCGAAGTTCAAACACCCGGCCTTCCGCGACGAATCCGAGTGCAGGCTCGTCGCAATCGCCTCCACAGCGGTTTCCGGGACGTTCGGTTCCTATGCCAAGCCCCGGATCGAGCTGCCGTTGCCCAAAGGGGCCATCCAGGAGATCTGGATAGGGCCCACCCCAGACCCCGAGCAGGTCCGTTCCGGTCTCGAGCAGTACTTACACTCGAAAGGGCTCCTCGCAAGCGGCTCGCGCGAAGTGAAGATCCACATGTCGCAAGTTCCCTATCGCTCCTCCTAGCGGCGTTGGTGCACCGATCTTACGCTCCGACCTGCCTCGCGTCGACATCCTGGCTATCCTGATGGAGTAGTGGTCACGATCCCGTCATGAAGTCGCGCGTGCACCCGAGATTCAAGACGAAGTACCGAGTCGGCAAGTGGGCAGAGTACGAGCGCTCGCTCGTGCAGCGAGGCGACATCACGATCTGGGTTTCCTCGGACGCGCTCGATGCGTGGAAGCCCAGGCAATCACGGAAGCGTGGCGGGCAGCGGAAGTACTCGAACGTGGGGATCGAGACGGCTCTCACCATGCGGCTTGTTTTCAACTTGCCGTTGCGCCAGACGGAGGGATTCCTGCGGTCCTTGCTTGCCTGGATGGATGTCGAGCTCGAAGCCCCCGACCACACCACGCTTTCGCGGCGGAGCCAGCAACTCGATGTCAGCCTTCGCCGGCACGATTCCAACGAACCCGTTCATCTTATCGTCGACAGCACCGGCCTCTCGATCGTCGGCGAAGGTGAATGGGCTGCCGCGAAGCACGGTGGCAAGGGCATACGGGGATGGAAGAAGCTCCACCTTGGCGTCGATCGGTCTGGCGTGATCGTGGCGCGGGTCCTCACTGAAAGCATCGTCGACGACGCAAAGATAGGGATCGACATGATGGAGCAGGTTGACTCCAGGATTCTGAGCGTAACGGCGGACGCTGCCTACGACACCATCGCGATCTACGAGGCCGCCCATGCTCGACGAGCGAAAGATGTGGTTCGACCGACCAGAGCAGCAAGTGTCTCGCGACGAGGGCGACGTTCGGCTGCCCGAGATCAAGCGATTCGAAAGGTGAAGAAGATCGGGAGACGACGATGGAAGAAGGAGTCCGGGTATCATCGCCAAGGCACCGTCGAGAACGCCTTCTCCAGGTACAAGTCGATCATCGGGGACCGGCTGCGTGCTCGTCATCCGAAGGCGCAGGAGACCGAAGCGGTGGTCGCTTGCAATGTCTTGAACCGGCAGTTCGAGTTGGGCCGACCGGCGCCGAACGCGATCAAGGTCTGAATCCGCCTGGGATGGGGGAGTTGAAAGCCCATTTCGATTCCTGCAACAACGCCCAATGAACACATCAAGGCCTTTCATCGTTGCCATCGGGGCTCTGCTGTTGAGCGTAACGTCTCTCGTGTTTGGGTGGATAGACCGGTCCTCCAACGAGGAGGCGGACGCTGATCACTACGCAGAGTTCTCCACGGTGAATCAGTTGCAAGAACACGTCGATCAGCTTCTGCTTAAATATGGGCAAATGCGTGTTCTGAACGACCGGGGGAGGCGGAGTGCAGTTGAGGCTGCCGCTGGTGAGTCTGCAGCAGGGCTTACAGGCGCATTAAATGTACGGGCGACGCGAATTGAGCAGCGTGTGAAGAGGATGCATGAGCTCTTGGAGCTTCGTTGCCGTTTGCTCATCTCTGAGGGAGGCACGTTCGCAGACGAGCTTTACTCAGCACGCTACTACGTGGACCAGATTCGGGATCCAGAGCTTAGCTCCGATGTGCGCGCAAGGGCCTTCTCCTACATCACGCTGCTCAGCGATCCGGAATCATTCATGATTGGGCTTGTGCCTTATTGGATTGTTGACGCGACAGAAGCCACAAAGGACGAGAATCAGAGGATGCTTGCGTTCGCGGCAACCTCCCTTCCGAAGAACGAAGTCATCTACTCTGTGATAGTGGATTGGGTGCGTTACAGCTCCTTCGATGGGGTCCGGAGGTATGGCTTGGCTGTTCTAGAAAAATACGACACAGAAGAGGGGTGGGAGGTCATTCATGCGGCCCTCGAGGACCCCGCGGAAGACGTGCGAAGAGAAGCCAAGACGATTATCTGGAGAAGGCAAGTCGACTAAGTCATGGAAAACGAACAAGGAAACAGACAGAGTCTCCGCCTAGTCGCTGCCATGAGCTTGGTGGCGCTAGGTTGCAGTGTCGCCGCCACTATTGTCCTTCTGGGAAACAGAAGTTCCAACAGAAGGCTGGAGGCCAAGGAACTAAACTTGGTTGTTCTGGGAGCAAAGGTGCAGGCCCTCGAAAAGGAAATCGAGCGGGCAACGGCCGCTATCACGGAGTCCTTGGAACTGCAGCAGCCCCCGGTTCAGCCTGTGCCCGAGGCCAGGGAGGAGGCAAGCACGAGCGAACTGCAGCTAGATGTATTGGAAGCCGCTGTTGCGAGTCTGGAGAGCGATGTTGCGGAATGGATGGCTAAGGCAGCGATGGGAAGGCAAGAGCGAGGCTACCGTGAAGATGAACACGATCTCGCGAGTACGAGCTTTGGGCGTGATGCAATGACCAGCTACCAGCAAGAAGTTCTTGATCGCCGGCTAGAAGTGTCCGAGAGGCTCGGAGCTATTCGGGTTCTCAAGCGGTTCCCGTCCGAGATGGACGCCCTCGGTCCTGTGATCGGTGAAGTCAATGACCTCATTTCAACTGCTGAAGGTACCGACACAGCGACATTAGCCATAATCAACACGGTGGATGGGATTCAAGATCAACGCATCGTCGACCCTCTAAAGGACCTCCTTGCAAGGTCCAGCAACGAGGTCCAGCTCGAAATCGTGCGTGCCCTATCCAACTTCATTGAGTTGCCTCAAGTGCAGAGTGCGTTCGAGCAGCTCATGCAAGGAGAGAATGGCCGGGCACAACGCACTGCAAGGGGGATGCTCGAGGCGTATCGCAAAGCGGGTAAAAGGTAAGCGGTGAGGAGCCTTCTCATCGTTCCAAGTCCTCACTGCCGAGTGTCTGATTAAGTGATTCATGGTTGGCTCAAGTGTTGCAGATCGGGGTATCAGTGCCACTCGCAGTTCGGCCAAGCGGAGCCACGCCAGTTCGGCCAAGCGGAACCACCCTGGTTCGGCCAAGCGGAGCCACCTACCGGGGCGACTCCGACGGTCCGGTGTCGTGCTGCCGTAGCCGTCCGGTGAGCCCCTCTCTCGCGCGGGTTGAGCTGGTCGCCCCATTTCGGAAGATGGTCCTCCACCCAGGAGGTGCTCATGAAGTCCGAGGAGATGCGCGGTGTGTTTGATCGTTGGAGAGCTTCGGGGCTGAGCCTGCTCGCGTTCGGCAAGCGGGAGGAGATCGGTTACTCGAGACTCCTGTACTGGCGTCGCAAGTTCAAAGAGGAGGGCGCTTCACGTGATCGCCTCGTCGATCCCGTTCGAGTCGTGCCGGATCCGGTACCGCCCGAGGTCGCGCCGGAAGTCGTCAGCGTGTGGCTACCGAACGGCGTTTCCCTGGAGGTGCCGTTGGGCCTGGACGGCGGTGAACTCGAACGACTGGTCCAGGCGCTCAGCTCGTGCTGAGCCTTCCGCCTTCGGTGCGTGTCTTCGTGGCCCGCGGCGCCACGGACATGCGCAAGTCGTTCGATACGCTCTCGGCCTTGGTCTGCGACGTGGTGGACGAAGACCCGCAGTCCGGTCACCTCTTCCTCTTCGTGAACCGCCGCCGCGACCGCGCGAAGATCCTGTGGTGGGACCGCTCTGGCTACTGCCTGCTGGCAAAGCGGCTCGAACATGGACAGTTTCGCGTCTTTGACCGAGCGTCTGGATCGAAGGGGGCCTTCGAGGTGACAGCTTCGGAGCTCGCGCTGCTGCTCGATGGGATCGATCTTCGCGGAGCGCGGCGACGACGCTCGCACGACGAGCTGCGCGGATCAATTTCTGCGTAGCTGCGGGACAGGAATCGCGCGGGATTGCCGATGATCATGGTGTGCTTGCGAGCGAGGAGATGACCGCGAAGCTGGAGGCCGCGCTGAAGCTGGTCGATGCTTTGACGAGGGAGAACGACCTCTTGCGCGAGCAGATCAATCTCCTGCAGCAGCGGCGTTTCGGCCGTAGCTCGGAGCGCCTCGAGGCGGGACAGCTCGATCTCTTCCGGGTCGGCGAGACACCAGTCGTCCCCGAGCCAGAACTCCAGACGCCTGCTCCCCGCCCCAAGAAGAAGGGGCACGGCCGCTCGGGTCTTCCAGCGCATCTACCCCGCAACGTCGTCGTGCTCGACGTCCCCGAGTCCGAGCGGACCTGCTCGTGCTGCGGCGACGAGCTGAGAACGATCGGGACCGAAGTCACCGAGCGCGGACGGATCATCCCCGCACGGATGGTCGTCGACCGCTACGAGCGACCGAAGTACGCCTGTCCGCACGGCCACGAGGTCAAGACGGCGGACTTGCCCGATGGAGTGATCGAAGGCGGCAAGTACGACGCCACGGTGCACGCCCACGTGGCGGTCGCCAAATACCAAGACCACCTGCCGCTGAACCGGCTGGAGAACATCTTCAAGCGCGACGGAGTGAAGCTGTCGCGGCAGACGATGTGGGACATGCTGGTGCGCGTGGACGAGCTGGTCGCCCAGCCTGTCCTGGCGCAGATGCACAAGGAGCTGCTCGCGGAAGAAGTGCTGCACGCCGATGAGACCTCGGTGACGCTGAGGCTCGAGGATCAGAAGGGCAGCAAGGACTCGTGGGTCTTCGGGTGGCGGAGCTTGCGGGACGTGGACCAGCCGAAGGCGCTGGTGGAGTTTCGGCCGGGGCGCGGCCGGGCTGGGCCAACCGACTTCTTGGGGGAGTGGTCGGGGACGCTCGTCATCGACGGATACTCTGGCTACGACGAGGTCTGCGAGCGAAACGGTATCCGGCGTGCCGGGTGCTGGGCGCACGCGCGTCGGTACTTCAAGGAGGCGCTGGACGTGGGCTCGAAGGAGGCCGCACTCGTGCTGGTGGAGATCGGCCGACTCTTCCGGGTGGAGAGGGCCGTGAACGGGCGCGTGGAGAACCTCGACCGCGAAAGAGGACTGGTGATCCGCAACGAGATCCGCTCTCGCGTGTCCTCACGTATCGTGGAGCGCATCTACGCTGCGGCAGAAGTGCTGGATGGCGCACGGACGACCCTGCCGAAGTCGAAGCTCGGCAAGGCACTGAAGTACCTCTTCAACCAGCGCGCGACGCTGGTGCTCTTTCTGGAGGACGCCCGGGTACCGATCCACAACAACGACGCCGAGCGGGACCTGCGGCACGTCGTGACCGGCCGGAAGAACTGGCTCGTCTTCGGGAGCGAGCGTGGCGGCGAGGTCGCCTGCCGGCTCTACAGCCTGATGCTCTCGTGTCGGCAAAACAACGTCGATCCGGAGGCGTACCTGGCTGAAGCGCTCATGGCCGTAGCCACGACGCCGGCCTCGGAGATCGCCAGCCTGACGCCCTGGGCATGGGGCGCGCGCGCCAGGACCAAGTGAGCCAATAGCCCCCATGCCGGGGCAACCAAGCGGGAGGATGGGCTCACCGGACGGCTACGTGCTGCCCGCGTCATCCACCCTCCTCGCTGACCCCAGCAAAGGAGGAACGGATGGGCGCAGCGAGGATCGACATGCACCGACTTCAGGAAGTGATTCGCCTACATCGATTGTGCCGCAGCCGTCGCGAGATCGCGCGTCAGCTTCACATCGGCCGTAACACCGTCAACGGGTACGTCGACGCGATCTCGAAGGTCGGCCTGCTCGACGGCGCCGCTGACGACCTGCCCGCGGTCGATGTGCTACGCGCCGTGATCGAGGAGCACATCCCGTCGAAGCAGGCGCCCCAGCAGACTTCGACGGTGGCGAAGTGGAGGGACGCGATCACGCGCCTTCGCGATGCCAAGGACCTGGCGCACTCCGCCCTCCTCGCGACGCTTGTGGATCTCCTCGCACAGCGCACCGACCGAAGCGCCCGCACGACGTGCACGCGCCAGGAGCTGCAGCGTCGTCGCAGGCGTCTTGGCCGGACGATCCGACGGATGGACCGTGCGCCATCCTCGCGGTTTCTTGCGATGCTCGCGCAGCAGCTCGCCGGTGCTCGGATCGAGCAAGCGCACCAAGCTCGCGTTCCACTGGACCGTCACCTCTCGACCCAGCCAGCCGGGAGGTGCTCCGTAGTACGCGGCGTCGACCTCCACGCATCCGTCGAGGTGGACTGTGCGCGTGCCGTAGCCGTAGTACTTGAAGCGCTCGACGGGAAGCGCCTGCAGCGCCGGACGTTCCTCCGCGAAGGCCGCGGCGACCTGGCGCTTGGTCGTGCCGTGGATGCGCGTGTCCGCCCAGCGCTCGGTCCAGCGATCGAGATACGCCTGGGCTTCCTCGAGGCTCTCGAAGCGCATGCCCTTGAGCGGTATTCCCTGCGCGAAACCCACTGAGCTCTCGACCTTCCCCTTGCGGTCGGGGTGTCGTACTCGCGCCGGAAGCGCGACCACGCCGTAGTGCGCGAGCATATCGCGGTACAGCGGGTTCAGCTCAGGGTCGTACATGTCGGGCTCGAGCACGCCCTCCTTCAGGTTGTCGAGCACGATGGTCTTGGTCGTCCCGCCCAGCCGTGCGAAGGCTTCCTCGTGCAGCTCGCACCACTTCTGCGAGCTCGACTTGAAGCACAAGAGCCAGACCGCCTTGCGGCTGTGCCCGAGCGTCATCGCGAAGAGCCGCGTCCGGCGGTACTTGCCCGTCTCGGGGTGGCGGACCATGGGCCCGTCGCCGTAGTCGACCTGGGTCTCCTCGCCCGGACCCGTGACGATCGTCGGACAGGCCTCGCGCGTGACCCCGCCGCGAAGCTTCAGCGCGAAGCGGCGTGTCGCAGGAGGAGCTCGACGCAATCCGGGTCCAGGTCCGCGCAGAGCTCGATCGGCAGGGATGGACGAGCGCCGAGGAGCCTATCTATCGGGCACTGGACGGACGAGCATCGCTGTGGCAGGTGCGCCGGATGCTGAAGGAGCTCAAGGCCGAACGCCGGGCCGAGCTGCGTGCACTGCGCAGCGCGCAACGCCACAGCATCGAAGTCCTGGCCCGCGACACCATGTGGGCGATCGATGCGACGCATCTCGGCCGTGACGATCAGGGGCGCGGTGTCGAGGCCGAGGTGGTGCGAGAGGTCGCGTCGACGCGCACGCTGGCTCTGTCGGTGGGCCCGAAGGCGACCGCGGAGGAGGTACGAGCGCTCCTACGCAGCGCCGTGCAAGCGCGTGACGGTCCTCCGCTGGTCCTGGTCTCGGACAACGCGAGCGTGTACGTGGGCAACGTGATCGACGCGTGGTGCGCAGAACACGGTGTCGTGCACCTCAAGAACCAACCACGCACGCCCCAGCACAACGCTGCGGCGGAGCACGGCATCGGAGAGCTTAAGCGCGACGCCGAAGTCTGCACATGGAGCGCTGCTGCTCCAGAAGCAGGCGCTCTACAGTGCCTCGTCGAGACCGTGCATCGCTCGACCATGCGCGTTTGCGTCGCACGCGAGGCTGGCGCACCGCGGCCCGCGCTGACGCCGAGACCCCTCACTGGTCCCTCCGCGTGCGGCGCAGCCGCTTCTATCAAGCAGCCTCTTGCGCCCGCCGCCAAGCCGTGCTC